>JBHHTQ010000001.1:0-197295 GCA_046753445.1 Anaerolineae bacterium
ACGCAAACAGGCTGGTAAACGTGAATGTGGTGAGGATGGCGGCCGTGCGCCACCGCTTTTTGCACCCCGTCACCAACATCGCCGCGCCGTAGAGCATGAAGAAAGGCACGACCGGCTGTAAATAACGCATAAACTTCACATAAAATGAGCCTGTCGTCAGAAAATAGGGTAGCGTCCAGGAAAGCAGGATGAGTGGGATGAGGGAGGAGGAAGGAAGAAAGAAGCGGCCGCTTAGCAAACGATGCAGTATTTCCCGCCACGCCCGCATCGTCCATATCGGCGCCTTCCCTTTGCCAAGCGGCAACCTTTTGGCTTCCTGCCACACCGCCCAGACAAACCCGGCGAAGGCCACCAACCCCAACAGCGGGCCCATCCCCCACCGCATCTGCATCTCCAGATAGTAGAGATAGGGGAGTGTGCCTGCGTATTGGCGCGTGAAGGGGTAATCCAGCCTGCCGCGCACCATTGCTCCCTGCGTGGCGATATTGTCCAGGAAACAAGACTTCCAATTGAAGGCGGGAAGTGTCACCGGGCCGAGGTTAACGGCCGGCGTCATCACTTCGCAGGAAAAATCGAGAGCCGCAAACGGGTTTGTGATGAGAAAGGAGAGCACACCCGCTAAAACGGCCGCCAACAGCCACTGAAGGCGTCTTCGTCGCATCCCGCCCCAAACCGTGACCGTCAGGGATAAGATCAGCAAGATGGCCGAAAATTTGGAGCCGACCGCCAGCCCCATGCTGCTTCCGGCCAGAAGCAGGTACCAGGCAACAGTACGCCTGGGTGGCCCATTCACGGCCGTGTCGGTTTCCCGGCCCGCGTTCACTGCCAAAACCATGAAGTAAATCGCGGCCACGACAAAGAATGTCATGTATGGGTCGAAGGTGAAGAAATGAGCCAATTGAATGTGCATGACGTTGAGCGCCAGAAAAGCGGCCGCCAGCAGCCCCGTCTTCACCCCATAAACCTGCTTCCCCAGCAGGAATAACAACCATACCGTGCCCACATCCACAAGCGCGGTTAAGGCCCGGGTCACGGCCGTCAGGTGTTGGAATTCAATCAATCCAGCCCCGTTGAGGAGGTCTCGCGTCAGCAGCCACTCCTGGGGCAGTTTATCCGTGAGAAGCGGGCCAAGCCGCTCCGCCAGGCGTGTGGCGGCCACGCCCGCATACAGCGGGAAATGCCCGTAGGCGAACTTTCGCGGCTCATTCTGGGGTACTTGAATCCCCTTGCTGGCGGCATCCGGGGGCCAATAGTAGGGGTTAAACGAAGATTGAGAAGGAATAAACGCGCTGCTCAGGTCACGGGGCCATTCAACTGTGGCAGCAACCCAGGTAATGAAGCGTTCATCCGGGTGGTAATGGTGATATTCGTCCCAATCTATGCCGGTGAAACGAAACACGGCCGCCGCCAGCAGGATCAGGACAATCCATATTCGCTCAAATACCTTGCCGTGTTCAACCACCCTGGAAAATTCAACGCGATCGCTCATCAAAGAATTTGAGGCCTGCCGTGGCATTAGGAACGAAAAAGGGCTGGAATGCTTCTTCCAGCCCTAACTTTCATATACGATAGGCAGCCGGGAAAATGATTATTCCAGCTCTTCCTCTTCTTTCTTGCCCTTGCTGATCACCTCGACGGCATCGGCCGCGGGAGCAAAGGTTTCTTCTTCTTCAACTTCTTCTTCCTCAACGACTCGCTCCATCTCAAAGCGCGCCACCACCGTTTCCGGCTCGGTCAGAATGGTCACGCCTTCCGGCACAGCCAACTGGCCTACGTGGATCACATCAGACGGTTTCTGAATCAGGCTCAAGTCCACCTCAATTTCAGAAACCAGGGCGTCGGGGAGACACTCAATGTCTACAGAGCGCAGTGAGAGCGTCGAGATACCCAGCCCATCTATCGCCGGCTGTGCCTGGCCTACCGCCACCAATTCTGCTTCGGAACGGATGGTGGCTTTCATGTCTACTTCCAGGAAGTCCACATGAACCACTTCGCCGCGGGTGACATGCTGTTGTATCTCGCGCACCAACACAGTGTGTTTTTCCCCTTCCAATTCCAGGTCAATCAACTGCGTCGTTCCCGCAACACGCAAGGCGCGCCGCAATGGGGTATCTTTCATCTGCACATGGATCGGCTCGCTGCGGCCGTACAAAACGCCGGGTACCCATCCCAGGCGTCGCAATTGTTTTACTTTTTTACCCGTCACTGCACGCATTTCAGCAACGACATTTTCTCGATCAGACATTTCTCTATCCTCGGCAACTGAATTCCCCGATAGCGAGGTAATTCTTAATTTCAGCAGGGCGCATCACGTCCAGGTTCCCGAGACCGTAAAAAAAATTATCAGCCAAATTGGAAACCGTTGTAATCCCTGATTTTCTCTTCTGAGTGACTTAGGTTGGCTTCCTGAAGCATGCAGAAGTAAGTCGCTGAAGTATAGCAATTTAAGCCAAATCGTCAATGCTTTATCGCCTGGCGTCGGAGGCTGCACATTCTCTATGCAACAAAGCCGCATACCCCACGAACCCGGTACGCAACGGCGTCGAAATTAGCAGACGACGGCAGAGGATGATATAGTTTGCAGCGAGCGTGGATACGCCCAGCCAGGCCCCGAATTCACGGCGGCCGTCATACACAAATCAACAATTCAGGGTGAAACATACAATGACAGACAGCGACAGCCTGACTGGATTTTATCAACAGGTAAAAGAAATGGGGAAGCTACCCACCACAGACCATGCCCGGCGGTGGAGCGCGGCCGTGCTCAGAACACTCGGTCTGACCCTGGACAGAAGCAGTAAACGACAACTGGCCCGTGCCCTGGCCCCAGAACTGGCCGCACCGCTAACCCGGGTGTTCTGGTTAGTTCACTTTCGCAACCGGACTCAAAGCGTGCACGAATTCCTGCACCAGGCTGCCGGCCGCAGTGGAAACACTGATCCCGCATTTGCCCGATATCCGACCACGGCCGTTTTTCACGGCCTAAAGCAGCTGATCAACAACGACCTCGTCGAGCAAATAGCAGAATCGCTCTCGCCAGAACTGCGTCAACTCTGGCTGCAAGCTTAGCATTGTTTCATGTTCACACCGGGCAACAGGGACAGCCGGCAAACCCGGTTCAGAGCGAAGCGGGATCGCCGCCTGACCATACTCATCTGCTGCCTGATATTGGGAGCGGCGACCCTGTTGGCAGCATGTACACAGCGCACGCCGGTCGCATCCGGGCGGGAGCCGGTCCGCGTCACTCTGGAAGTTGACGGCCAACGTCACAACCTCTCCACCAGCGCCACCACCGTCCGGGAACTGCTGCAAGAAGCGGGGGTAGACCTGGTCGAATCAGACGAGGTCACACCACCTCTGTTCACCCCGTTAGAGGACGGCCTTGCCATCACGGTGGTGCGCGTCACAGAAAGCATCGAGGCCATTCCCCGCACCATTCCCTTCGAGCGAAAAATCGTGCGGAACGAGTCCATGGACGCAGATGCGCCCCCCATTATCATCCAGGGAGGCAAAGATGGCCTACTGGAAGAAACAGTGCGCATCGTCTATCGGGACGGCCTGGAAGCGGAGCGATGGGTGACCCAGGTGACAGTAGTCGAAGAAGCCCAGGATGAAATCGTCATGATTGGCATTGGCGCGGGACGAGGCAATGTGACATTTGTCGGCACCCTGGCCTATGTCAGCGACGGCACGGCCGTCATCTTGCGCGGGTTGACCGCCTTCCCGGAGCAGCTAAACACAGGCGGGCTGCTGGACGGGCGGGTCTTCCGCCTTTCGCCTACAGGCAATTACCTGATCTTCACCCGCGCTGAGACGGATGAGGAAGGGACATCAGGCAGTTTCCGCAACAGCTTATGGGTCATAGGCGCCAGGCGAGGGGCAGAGCCACGGCCGCTGGGCGTGGAAAACGTGCTCTGGGCTGACTGGAACCCGGCGCGGACCAATCCGCCGCAAATTGCCTTTACCACCGCCAACCCGACCGACCTGCCCCCAGGGTGGGAAGCTAACAACGACCTCTGGGCAGGCGACCTTGTGGTAGATGAGGGGGCTGATTTCACGCCGGAACAGTTGGTGGAAGCGTACCCGGCCACGTATGGTTGGTGGGGAGGCAATTACGCCTGGTCGCCCGACGGCCGCTATGTGGCATACGGCTATGCCAACGAAGTCGGCGTCATTACATTGGCGCAAGGGTTCAGGAACCAGCGGCACATTCAGTTGCAGCAGTTCACCGATTACCAGACCAACGCCGATTGGGTCTGGGTACCCACTCTGAGCTGGTCCCCCGACGGCCGTTATCTGGCCTTCACCAACCACGGCAGTGACGATCCGGAAACACCTCTTTTTGACAGTTGGGCGGTTGATGTGGAAACAGGCGTGGCTGCCCGCTTTGTCGGCCAGTCCGGCATGTGGGCACACCTGCACTGGTCGCCAGCGATCAGCAATACAGCGCCATCGTCACTGCCTGACGGGCAGATCGCCTTCCTCAAGGCGACCGACCCGATGGAGAGCCAGCGCAGCAGCTACACACTGTGGCTGATGGACCGAGATGGGAGCAACGCGCGCCAGGTCTACCCCGCCCCTGGCGAAAACAGTTTCTTCCCCCGTTCCCAACAGTTCATGGCGTGGGGGCCTGATGGGCGCAGCATCGCGTTTGTCTTCAACGACGCCTTACATATGCTCGACCTGGAAACCGGCGAGGCGCGCCGCATCACGCAGGACGACGCCGTCACCAGCCTGCCTGCCTGGGCGCCCTACGGCCGCGGCCTGCTGGTGGATGTCAACGCGCCCGCAGAGGCCATCGGGACGCCGGAACCCGCGCCTCGCATTCCCAGCCATGAGCTTCCCGTTGATTGAGGCAGCAGATACGATGACCCGGCAACGCCGCGCAAGAATTCAAACGATGATCGGGCTGGCCGCGGCCGTGCTGTGCCTGCTGGCCATGGGCGCGCTCCGGGCACGCTGGCGCACCCTGACAAGAGGTATCCCAGAGGGCCTGCCCCAACCCATCCCTTACGGCGGACCACAGATAGGCCTGAATGTCAGCCTGACGCAGGTTGATGAGGAAGCCCTGCAACAGAATCTGGATGCGATACAGGCGACGGGCATCGTCACCCTGAAGCAATCTTTTTACTTCACGGAACCATTTGACTGGGCTGAGAGCGACCGCCTCTTCACGGCCATGGAAACGCATGGATTGACCCTTATCCCCCTCCTGGATGGGAACCCGGACGACAGTTTTGCGCCGCCGGCTGACCCCACCCGCTTCGCAACATGGGCGGCTGAGTTTGCCCGCCGTTATGGTCACTGGGTACAGTATTATATTATTTGGGACGAGCCGAACCTCACCACCCATTGGGGCAATCAAAATGTCAATCCCGCAGAATACGCCGCGCTGCTGACGGCCTCGGCCCAAGCCGTCCGTGCGGTTGACGCTGATGCCGTTATCGTTGCTGCGCCGTTGGCCCCAACCATTGAAACCGGACCGGCAAACCTGTCCGATGTACGCTTCCTGCAGGGGATTTACGATACGGGTGCGGCTGCCGCTTTCGACATCGTCGCGGGCAAGCCGTACGGCTTTTACACTGGTCCAGATGACCGCAACGCAAACGAGAACACGCTCAACTTCAGCCGGGCGATCCTCCTGCGAGAGACCGTGGAAAAGAACGGTGACAATCACAAAGCCGTCTGGGCCGGCAATTGGGGGTGGAACAGCCTGCCCCAAGGGTGGCAAGGGCCGGATTCGATTTGGGGCCAGGTGACGGCACAGGAGCAGGCGGATTGGACGGTAAAAGCGTTTGAGCGCGCCCGACAAGAATGGCCCTGGATGGGCCTGATGTTCCTGGAAAACTGGCAACCGGATGCGCCCGCTGACGATCCCCGCTGGGGCTTCAGTATCGCCGGGCGGTCCGCGGCCGCGCGCATCCAAACGGTAACAGCTGACGCCAATACCCACATCGCCTATCCCGGTTTCTACCTGGCGGATGCCGCTGACCCCGCCCAGCAATATGAGGGCCGGTGGCGCTTCGATCCCGATTTTGGTGCAGACATCGGCGAAACGGGGGATCGGGTGCGGTTCTCCTTTTGGGGTACCGAAGCCGGCCTGCGCGTGCGCCGCGCCGACTATCGCGCCCGTCTATACATCACTGTTGACGGCCGTCCTGCAAACGCCCTCCCTCAGGACGAGCAAGGCAGCATGCTCATCCTCACCGCTCCCAGCCGGGCAGAGAATTACACGGCCACCGAACTGGTCGCCCGCAACCTGGCTCCGGGGAAGCACACGCTGGAGGTCGTCGCCTCGCGCGGTTGGGAACAATGGGCGTTGAACGGCTTCAGCATTGCCTACCACCCCGATAACCGGGGATACCGGCAAAGCCTGGTTAGCCTGGCAGCGGCGGCGGCCCTATTTCTTTTGTTGGCTGTGCAAAGCTGCCGTGCGGCTGATTGGGGAACGTTCGGACAAGCTGTCTCCCAAGCTTACCTGGCGCTTCAACACCGAACGCAATTGGCGCTGACCGCGCTCGCGGCCGCCATCGTCCTGCTCACCGGCTGGCTGACCTGGGGGGCGCAAGCCGCTGGTATCTATCGCCGGTTGGGCGACGGGGGCCAGTTGATGTTGACGGCCGCGGCCGCATCGCTCTTTTACGTCACCCCTTCCTTTCTCATTTATGCGGCCGCGTTGTTGATCCTGTTCTTCCTCATTACCTTGCGCCCGGCTTGGGGTGTCGTGCTCATCGCTTTCTGCATCCCGTTTTATGTCCCTCCTTTGCCCAAACCAATCCTCAACTACCGCTTTTCCCCAGTTGAGGTGTTTACGCTGGTCACGCTGGCTGCCTTCTTCCTCTCACGCCTGCTTGCCTTCGCCTCCCTTTACCGGGAGGCCCCGCCTTCCGGCCGCCTGGCCGCTTTTCGCCGGCCTCGTTTCCACAAAGCTGACCTGGCGGTATTGGCCTTCACGGCCGTGGCTACGGCCTCGCTGTTCTTCACCGAACGGTTGGAGGTAGCCACCAACGAATGGCGCGTCGTCATCCTGGAACCGGCGATCTTTTACTTCCTCCTGCGCGCTACACGCTTGAAAAGGCGAGAAATGTGGCTCGTGCTAGATGCTTTTGTGGCCGGCGGCGTGGTCGTGGCTGTGTACGGCCTGTGGCAGTATGTGACCGGCCAAAACCTGATCACGGCCGAGGCCGGGTTGATGCGGCTGCGTTCCATCTACGGCTCTCCCAACAATGTTGCCCTCTACCTGGGCCGGACACTGCCCCTGCTAACAGCGACGGCCGTCCTGGGCGCCGGCATCAGCCAGCGGCGCCGGTGGGCGTACGCTGCGGCCGTGTTTCCCATTAGTGCAGCCATTCTGCTCAGCTTCAGCAAGGGGGCGCTGTTCCTGGGCGTGCCGGCCGCGCTGCTGTTCGTCTTCTGGCAGTGGCAGCAGGCTCATGGACGCCGCACCTGGCCTTGGATTATCGGCGGTGCAGTGGTTGGCGGAGCCGCACTGGCGCTGGCGCTTCGCGTACCCCAGCTTACCGGCCGCCTCGATGTCCGCGGGACTACCGGCGTCTTCCGCGTCCATTTGTGGCGCGCCAGCGTGAATATGTTCCGGGATCACCCCTGGTTCGGCGTCGGCCTGGACAATTTTCTGTACGCGTACCGCGGCCGCTACATCTTGCAAGCTGCATGGCAGGAGCCAAATTTGAACCACCCGCATAATATTCTGCTCGACTTTGCCACGCGGTTAGGGGCGCTGGGGCTGATCACCGGCGGGTGGATGTTTGCTCAACTGGCAGCCCTCTTGCGGCGGCTCCGTGCTTCTGCAGCGGCCGAGTGGACGCCGTTGGTCGTGGGCCTTGGTGGCGCTCTGGTAGACGTGGTCATGCACGGCTTGGTGGACCACAGTTTTTTCCTGGTTGACCTGTCATTCGCCTTCTACCTGATGCTGGGTACGGCCGTTTGGCTGGCCAATCAAGCCCCATCAACCTATTCCCAAGAAAGGCGTAACTAAGAATCATGCCAAGTGTTTTTCATTTAGGCAGTGACCGGTGTCGGGGCAGCCGGCGGCGCGAGATTTGACATTCTCAATGTTGCCCCTAGAATTATCGCCCAATCTTTGAAAATACCGTCCGAAGGAGAGGACCAAATGAGTAATACAGAAAGTCGTATACGTTCGATTGTTGTCGACCTGTTGGGTGTGGATGAATCTCAGGTCGTGCCCGAAGCCCGTTTTCGCGAGGACCTGGAAGCGGACTCGTTGGATCTGGTTGAGCTGATTATGGCGTTTGAGGAAGAGTTTGAAGGCGAAATCTCAGACGAAGAGGCGCAAAAGATCACAACTGTGGGGGAAGCGATCGCTTACATAAACGAACATATGACTGGCGGCGCATAACGTCTCTGCTGTCATGAAGGGCGCGTACGGCTGTGTAAAGCGTACATAGCAACACGTGGGATGAAACTGGAAGGCGATGCAGCGGCATCGTCTTTTCGGTTAATACGGGGCTCCGGGCAGTGTTTCCGATAATTTAGCATCCCAAAGCTCTCAGCGGCGAAAGCGTAGTTCCCACAGGCTGACGGCCGCGATTAGCAGATGCCCCAGGCCGTTGAGCCACACCCCCAACCCGATCCCAATCGGCTGGCCAACCGCCTGGCTCACAACCGGACGAATCGTCATGTATATCCAGGTGGGCCAGAGCGCACCAATGACGCCCAACAAAGCCATCACCACCCAGGGCAGCCATTGCCCCCACTTACTCTGCGGCCGCGCGGTCACTCCTCCCAGGACGGCCGTCGCCGCTACCACGCCAATCAACTCCAGGCGGAGCAGCCATTCGCTCTGCGGCTCAAAGCGGATCGCTTCAATGGCAGGAAAAGCCAACAAACTGACAGCCACGGCCGTGCCCCGTGCCGCCCAATTTTGCCACCGGCCCCGTTCCCAACTCATGGTGAACACAGCCAGCGTCAGACCCAGCGTGATCGGCGGCAGGTAAAACAGGTTTCGATTCTGACCCACCCCCAGGAATTTAATCCATTCTCCCAACTCGACGCCGAGGAAACTTAATCCCGCTCCCGGGCCAGGCAGCCACACCGAGAGATAGCCGACAAACACGGCCGTCATGCCCAGGTTGAGTAGGGACAACCTGATTTGTCGCCCGGTGGAAGCAAACTGGAATAGGGGCGGCATCAGGCGTCGTTCGAGGGGTAACCGTCCATGAGTTCGAGCATTTGATTGTCTTCGGCCGCCTGCTCCTCAAAGAATCTGGCCAGCACCTGACTCCGTCGCTGGCGAAGGGCAAGCATGGCCACCGCCCTGATGTCATCAACCGTAGCCTGTTCCCGCTCATCGGCGGCTGCATGGGCGCGCGCCGCCTCAAACAGGGCGATCTCGGCCCGGTTGGAATCAATCCCCACTCGTTGAATCAACGCCAATCCCAAACCGCGCGCATCTTCACTGATCGTCACCGAAGGCAACCGTTCCCGCGCATTCTGAATCTCTTCCGCCAGGGCCATGATATCACTGGCATAAATAGAGGCCAGTTTGTCCGGATCGTGGCGGTAGGAGACAGCCTGCTGATAAGCGCGATAACGCAGCTCAGCATCCGGCAGGCCGCGCACAATTGCACGCAAGCCGAACCGGTCCATCAGTTGCGGCCGGAGCCGCCCTTCCTCCGGGTTCATCGAGCCAATCAGGAGAAAGCGGGAACGGTAGCGCAGCTTTAACGGGCCGCGCCGCACCGTGTAATGACCCTGCGAAGCTGCATCCAGGATGGCGTCGGTGATCGTGTCCGGCAGCAGATTCACCTCGTCAATGTACAGGATATGGCCGTCGGCGTGACCCAGGATGCCTCGCTCCAGGCGCACGCGCTGCTGTTCCAGGACAATGCGTTCGTTGACGCCGCCAACAACATCTTCTAGACGGGCATTCAACGGCAGCTCCATAATGCGCACGCGATCTTCTATCGTCAGCGGTTGACCGTACCCGATTTTTGTCGCGCAGGATTCGCAGATGGCGTCCACGCCCCCCTCTTCCGCCATCTCTTCCGTGCAGCCGTACACGCACAGACTACGGCGGACCCTGGGCAGTAGATCGGTGAGGGAACGCACGGCCGTCGTCTTGGCTGTACCGCGCGGCCCAATCAGCAATACCCCCCCCACGTGCGGATTGATGACCGCCAGGATGAGCGCCAGTTTCATTTCTTCCTGGCCTACAATAGCCAGAAAGGGGAACGGCTCCACCTCAGCCAGCCCGTAATCTACGTCCGGAAAAGCAACGATCTTGTGCGCGTGAGACTCGCGGAGAATCTCCAGCAGTTTGGAGCGGCGTTTCATAATCCTTCCTGGCGTCGCTGCTTCAAGCGCTCGGTCTGGCGTTGAGCAGCGCGCTCGCAGCGGCGAAGTTCTACCTCTGTCTCACAAATAAGCGGGGGAACAGGCGCGGCCTGCCCTTGTTCGTCCAGGGCCACGTAGACGAAGTAAGCCGTGTTGGTGTGGGTGATCGCGCCGGTCAGGACATTTTCGGCCGTCACAACCACACGCGTTTCCATGGAGGTTCGTCCCACCCAGGTTATTTCAGCGGTCACAGTCAACAAATCGCCGATGTGGACCGGGGAATGAAACGTCATTGAGTCCACGGTCACGGTCACTGCCTGGCGGCCGGCGTGCTTGATAGCCGCCATCCCCCCAGCCTCGTCGCACAGCTTCATGAGGATGCCGCCATGCACATTGCCCATCACATTGGCATCTGATGGCCCCATGACCTGTGTCAATGTCACGCGCGATTCATGGACCCGTTTTCCTTGCATGGCGTTTTGCATTAAATCAGTAGTCATGAATGGTTGAAGGCTCCTTCACTCCATATCCGGCCTTGTTTCCGAGATGTAGGAAAGGCGTTCAGGATATGTCTCAAACAAATCAATGATTTGAAAGGGCAATGCCCGCAGCATGGGGGCCAGGGGTACCCGTGAAGGCAGTTCAGGACATACGGGTCTGGGCGGGGGTTTCATGCGCGGCCGCGTCGGGGGTCTGGCTCGTTTGCGCAGAAGCCGCCGATCATTGCTCAAAAATCCCAGGTACATGCCGTCTGTGTCATAAACCTCGCGACCTATCACAAATCCAATCCACTCACGGTCTACATTGAAAATGTGCCCTTTGTGGTAAACGGCGACCCATTCGCCGTCGCTTCGGTAGATTGGTTCCATCCGCTGCCTTGTCTCCTGTTCCACATTGATGGTTTGCCTTGTGCATTATATGGTTCGGCCAGAGTGGAGGCAAGGCGCGGGCGTAGGACATGAGGCCCATCCTGCCAAAACAGCGGGCGATGCAAGAAGCAGCTAGGGAAGTAAAGCGGTCAGCGGGTGCTTCTGGGCCATCCACAGGCGTAGCAAGTCGAAGGAAAGCGCGTAACGATGGATAGTTCCGTTGGATGAAGGACTCAACACGACCGGTTCAATCAGCCGCCGCAGCGCCAACCGCCGGATGGCCTGGTCAATATCCGCTTCAGTCAGCGATGTTCCCCGCAAACGGGCCGAAATCTCAGACCGGGCCACGCTGGATTCACGTGAGCCTTGTGAACCGGCCAGCGCGGCCATCACCAGTTGTTCTTCGCGGCTGCTCTCTCTCCACAAAGGTTGAAGGTGGCGGTCATCTTCTCTAATGACGCGGCCGATCACTTCGCCGACCTCAGCCATCGTGACTTTCCGCCCTTCGCGCCCATTGCGTATGAGCGACTCTACCAGGCGGTGGCAGACGAGCTGGCTGTAAAAGGGATGCCCGCGCGTTGCCAGCCAGATGCGGTCTACGGCGAGATCATGGAAACGGACGGCCGAAGCTACCGGTTTGCGTATGAGTCGTTCGGTGTCTTGCCGGCTGAGGGGGAACACCTCGCGGCCGATGCCTGTGTCAAAGAGCGGCCGCCATGCCCCCTCCAACAAATCATTGCTGCCGGATAGAATAAATCTGAGGCGCAGCCGGGCCTGAATCAATGAATGCAGGTATGTCAGGAATTCTCCATCCAGACGGCCGTGCTCAAAACTGGCGCCCAGTTTGTCCAGCTCATCCAGAATCAGCACCAGCAACCCTTGTTCCGGCAATTTCCGCTCGACCTCATCGAGGAAGCTGTCGAACGCCCGGAACGCGCTGCCGTTGGCCGAACTCAGCGCCGGCGGGGCCATCTTGATGCCCCAACGGGTCAAATTACGGGACATATGCTGCGCTAATCCGTTGAGGAACTCATGCACGTCCCGGCCCACCATGCGTTCCAGGTTGAAGTAAATGGGGAAGATCGGCTCATTGGGATGCTGGCGTAGGGGACGGCCGTGTTGCCCTCCAACCAACTGGTACAAGGCTGAGGTCTTTCCAATCAGGCGCTGGCCGTGCAAGATGAGCGCGCGCGGGGTCTCACCTTGCAGGTTTTCCTCCAACCAGTCAAACAAATCATCCCGGCCATAAAAGAGAGCGTCCGGCGTCGGCGCCAGAGGTTTATCAATCACATACGGGTTCTCGATCTGGATCGGCGTCGCAGACTCTGTTTCAAAATGCAGCACACCGTCCAAGAACTGCCGGTACTCCTGCCCCCGAACATCGTAGTATGTCACCCGGATGGTGATGGTTGCCTGCTCCGCCTGAGGATAAAGCGGAATTGACAGCGGCACTTCTTGCCCGGCCGGCAAAGACTCCACATGGATAACGGCCGATTCGCTGTCCACTTCAAGCTCCGGTGAGGGCAATATCTCCAGGGAAACATTCTCGATGAGGCTGCCAAACGGCGGGTTAACCAGCCAGCCAGTGAGCATTGCCTGGCCGCGGATCACCGGGAGTTTGCTGGCGTCAAGGCGGACGCCCAACGTGGCGTAGATTTCCTCGTACTCGAAGCCCTCGATCTCCCCCAACTTCTGCAAAATCATGCGTGTTGTGTCCGAAATGGGGCGGTTATTCACCGTGCGTAGCCGTTCGATCTCGCCGCGAGAGACGAGGATATTTTCTCGATGCTGCGACAATCGTTGGGAAAACCAGGCGTACTCCTCTTGTGTTTTCGGGTGCCGGGGAGAAAACTCAATCTGGAATACGTGAAACACATAATCTTTGTGGACAAATTCACGGCGGGAGAACTGTCTCGTCTGAATGGGCTGATATTCCCGGACGATGCGGTAATCCCGGGGGCTGTTCAGCCCCAACTCTTCCATCATTTCCCGTTGGATGGTGCGGGCAAAGGAGTCGCCATCCCCTCTGGAATTGTCCATCTTGCCGCCAATCAGATTGAACATGCCCCAGTTGGTATTCCATTGCAGTAGATATTTGCGCTCTTCCCCTTCCCCAACGGTGATGAGGGCAAACGCGCTCCGCTGCCGCAGCACGTTCAACACAGCCATCACATCTCGCGGCCGTTCTGCCTCCTGGATGGCCTGCTTGCCGGCGACCAGCGCTGCGCACAACGCCAGCCGTTTGGCCCAGGGATGCCAGGGGGATTGGTCTAACGCCTCATGTTTGAGCACAGCCAGGCTGTGACAAAACAGGGCAGCCGGATAATGCCTCTGGAAATGCTGCGGCCCGTAGGAGGAAGCGATCTGACGCAGCCGGTACAAAAAGTAAAGCAAATTCTCCGAGTAGAGGGGGAAATGCGCGTACAGGCTGTCGTACCATTCCGTCCGGCAATTTCGCACTGTTTTCACGAACGCTTCAAATTCTATTTCTGGCGCGTGCAAAAGCTCGTGTTCCACCAATAGGGCGAACTGTGTCGCCGTTTCTGAATCCCACACGCCGGTGCTCACCATCTCATTGAACAAGTGGCATAACACGTGGGTACGGAACTCGACTTCCAGCTTAGCCAGGTCAAAGTATATATGGCCTGGTCTGGCCTCGGAGAAGTCAATCAACCAGACGGGAACATCTTCTTTTGCGCCCACCAGTATGTTACTCGTGTTGAGATCCCCGTGAATGACGGGCGCAAGCTGCGGATTGGGCGTAATCATGTCCTCGCGGCCGATATGCCACAGCAGGCTGATCAGGTTCTTGACCGGCGCCAAGAAACGGCCAGAGGCGAATTCCAGCGACTCTGATTCGTACTCATACGGGCGGCCGGTAAGCGCCTCAATATTGGCGGCGATGATGGACTCTTGCGTGCTGGCTACGCGGCCGCGCACGCTGATGCGCTTGCCGTGCCGGAAAGCGGGATGGGTCAGTACCTCCCACTCCTCTTCAACCAGCCTCACCTTAAACCGCAGGATTGGATGTTCGCGGCCGCCAATCAAGGGCCAGATGGGAAACCGGGTCAGCAAATCGTCGTGCAGATAAAGAATGCCATGTTGCGTATTCAGTTCTGACACTTCGAAGCCGTGCAAGATGACGACGGGATGCTCCCCCCGGCGCACGGCCACATCAATGGCCCGCAAAGTCCGGTTGCCGGGTACGGCCGACAGTGTGGTCAACTCATCCAGCGAGAGAACGAAATCGGCGTCCTCCCGCTCCCAGCCGACGAGCGTGGCGTCTTCCAGGGTCAATTGTGTCGGCAGCACCCGCGCGTAAAGCGGCGCCCAGTACCGCAATTCCGCTTCGCTGCCGCCGGCATATAGTTGATCGAGGCTGCCGCGCAACTGTTCAAATATACGGTCAATCAGCGCCTTGCGAACGCGGTTCTGATCCTGCATCCACTTCGTCAGCGTCGTCGCATCATGCTCAGACCCAGCCAGGATGTAACAGGCGCCAGCCAGGTGTTGGCCGCGGACAAGCCGGCTTTGAATCTGACCCACGCGCCGGCTGAGCCGGGGTTGAATCAGTCGCTCATGCTTCTCGCGCACTGCCTCCAGCTTGTGGGCCGCATCAATCTTCAAGATTCGCTTGCTTTGGTGCGCCGGTTTGATGGTGTAGATGCGGGAACCACTGAACCCCACATCCATGTGGAACAACTGCACCACCTCGCTGTTGGCAAACAGGCGCTTGATGATGTACTGTTCCTCCAGGCTGCCGTCTACCACCTCATGGCTAGTGGCGGTAAACCCGGACTCCAACCGGGGTTTGACCGTATTATCCCTGGCGTAATAGCGGAACACCTGCTCCCAATCCACATCTCTGAAGACATGCTGATGCATATGTTCGGCTAAATGGCCGATAGCGGCCGAATACTTGGTCAGATGCCAGGCAGCCCCAGCCCGGAGCAGGTACCGCATCTTGTCATCAAGCCCGCTCGTAAACACCACCACCGGCAGCTGTGGCCGAATCTCACGCGTGCGGCCGATAAACAAGGTGATTTCCGACAACGAATCATAGTCGGCGTCCACAAACACTAGGTCAAAGTCCGGCTCGACAGTGAGCCGTTGCAGGGCTTCATCATACGAATCGGCCGCCTCAAATTCAAAGTCATCGGTATGGGTTAGAACGCTTGCGGGGAATTGAGTATGGGGAGCGCGGTCAACAGCCTGGGCAAAATGTCCTCCCACGCACAATGTCTTGACCTTTATGACCCCACGGAACCATGTCGACACTGCTGCCATGGTACTTCCTCTTCAGCAAAACCGGATGGACATGAGCAGGTAACCTAACCATAAAAACGGCTTAAACGCCGTTCCAACTGCCGCCTGACCTAGCCCAGCCCTCAGGTCAAAGGGTAGCCCTGCCTCACAACTCGCCCAGTTCTCGCAGGATGTCGCGTGTTGTGGACGAAATTGGCCGGTTGTCTAATGTATTCAGGTTTTCAATCTCAGCTCTGGTGACAAACACATTCTCTTGTTTCGTCGAAAGCCACCGGGCCGCGAGATTCGGCCGTTCCCCATTCAAGTGTAACTCAGGAAGCAGACTCACTTCATAAATATGGAAATGGTACTGCTTTATCACGTGATCCCGTTCCGAGAACTGCCGCATTTTCACATCTTTTAGTTTGCGAACAACAGTACACTCAAAGGGGCTTCTTAACCCAAGCTCTTCTTCTAACTCGCGCAACACAGTCTGGCGAAAGGATTCCTCATCCTCTTGCCCCCGATCCACCTTGCCCCCGATCAAGTTAAACCGATGCCAATGTGCGTTCCATTGAAGAAGGTAGCGTCTCTCTGCCCCCTCACCGGACGTGATCAGCGCAAAGACGCCTTGCTCAACTTGTGTAGTTTGATCGCCGTTTGTGGCGTGAGTCCGGTTGGTCTGTCCGGATTCTGCCTTATTTACCATTGTAATTGCCAAACCCGATCACCAATGTTAATGGGACTGATGGTTGTAATTGTGTTTCCACTTCGCCTGGGAGTGAATTACGGGCGATTATAACGAGTTCTTCCGATTATGTCACGTAATTCTTCGTGGAAGAACGTCAAAGTCATGTCAAGTACCTGTAAATCCCCAATAATTGCTCGGCCGCCCGGCGCCAGGTGAAGCGCCTAGCCTGCCGGAACCCTTCAGCAACCAGATGAGTTCGCTGGGCCGTATCATTAAGCAACCAGCGCATCCCGTCTCGCCAGGCTGTCTCATCCAATGGTGATAACAGGACGGCCGCCTCACCCACCACCTCCGGCAAGCTGGACGCATCGGAAGTAAGCACCGGCACACCGCAGGCCATCGCCTCCAGCAACGGCAAACCAAAGCCTTCATACAAACTGGGGAAGGCAAATAAGGTTGCCCCACTGTAAAGCGCAGGCAGCTCTTCATCGGCGACAAAACCAACAAAATGCACACGGCCGATCAGGCCCTGTCGCTCAACTTCAGCCAGCATCTCATCATAGAGCCACCCTTTGCCTCCGGCAATGACCAGATTGTGAGGGTTCTCGGCCGCCAGCGGCCGAAAAGCGCGGATGAGCATCTGGTAATTCTTCCGAGGCTGGAGGGTTCCCACGCTCAAAATGTAGGGCGCCTGCCCCAACTCATACTTCCGGCACACGGTCGCCAGCGCCTTCCCCTTTGTCACCGGGCGGAAGCGCCCGTCTACGCCGCTGTACAACACGGTGATGCGGGCTTCCGGCACATTCCAGAGTTTAATCAGGTCGTCTTTGGTCGCTTGCGAGTCAGCCAGGATGTGGGTCGCGCGGCTGATGGACCAGGGCACGACTACGTTCAGGTACGCCACCAGACCCGCGGGAAAAGTTTCCGGATAGTGGATAAAGGAAAGGTCATGGACGGTAAGCAGCGTGGGAATACTTCCGCGCACCGGCGGCAGCACGAAGTCTGGGGAGTGGAACAGATCGAGACGGCCGGTGGCCCATTGAACCGGCAGCGGCAGTCGCAGCCGATACCACAGCCGGTACAGCCACCGTTCGCTCAACCAGGCAGGATGATAATGAAAATTGCCGGCAGCCGGCAGCGGATCAGGGACGGGTAAGACGCGGGGCGGCCGGGCAGAAAAGAGGTGGTACTGATTGTGGTTGTCCACCTTTGCCAGAGCGCGCACCAATTCCCGTGTGTAGCGGCCGATGCCTCCGCCCTGGACAACGGCCGAGGTGACGTCAATGCCGATTCGCTTCCCGTTATCCCGGCCCATCACTCCACATCATTATATGTCCAGTAACGATTGACAAAGAAGTTCCAGAACAAAACCACCACCACCGCCAGGATCAGCGCCATGTTGTTCCCGATGCGGTCTGCGTAAGGGACCAGCGCCGGTATTTGCCCGGCAAAGCGGGCGAACGGCTGGTGAGTAAAGGTAATGAGGGGGATTCGGATCACGATGCCGACAATGTTCACCAATGTGAACTGCGCCAACTGCTTGCGGATGGAGCGGGAGCGGGAGTCGGGATAGGTCCAATACCGGTTCCAGACAAAGTTGCTGATAACGGCCGCCAGAAAGGAAATGGTCGAGGCCACGGCCGGAGCCAATGCAGACCCTTGTGTCATCCCAACCCCGGCCAATATCTGATCTGCGGCCGTTCCCGGCGCCATGACCTTTTCCAACGGGCCGGTCAACAGGTTAAAGATGCCGAAGTCAACAACAAACCCGATCAGGCCGACAACGGCGAACTTGAGAAACCGTTCTGCTTCGCGGCTGTTCACGCCAAAGCGCCCGGCCGCCTGCGCCAATACAGAAATCATTCGTGAATTTCAACCTCTTCTTGTTCAAGGATTTGCTGCAAGCCAAGCATCGCACCAATGTGAATATAGATGTTGTTGACATACAGCTTGTCTACCAGATGGTGAATGGACAGGGCAATCCAGGCTGCAAGCAACCCCATGGCGATGCCCCGCCGGGGCCACCCCAGACCCCGCAGCTGCTTCATTAACTGCCGTAAGACGGCCGTCCAGAATATCAGATACGCAACCAGCCCCAACATGCCCGTTTCAGCCAGGATGTTGAGGTAGTAATTGTGGGCATGCCCCAGCGGATCGGGCCAGTTGATGAGGGCATAATCCGCATAGGCAGGCTCATAATTTCCGAATCCCACACCCAGCCACAGGTGATCCCGCGCCATATCCAACGCGGCCTGCCAATGGGCTAATCGTTCCAGAACGGCGTAGTTTGCATCATTGATGTCCACGCCGCGTACATCCCCGAAGCGTAAATCCTCGCTGAAACCGGTGATGCGATCCAACACCTCGTCGGAGAGCAAATGCCAGCGCACGCCCGCCGCCAGCAGCATCAGGGCCACACCGGCTCCCAGGAGCAGGGCCAGCAGCCCGTAACGCCGCTTTCTGGGCCAGACGAAGACCAGGGCAGTGATGCCAGCGGCAAAACCCAGCCACGCTCCCCGGCTCCAGGAAAAGAGTAAGCCCAGCCCGGTTGCGGCGGCCGTTCCAGCAGTCAGGATGAGAACCGACCAGCCGGCTGTCCATCTCCCCGGTCTTGCCGCCTCTTGCTTGCGCGCCCGCCACCGGAACCAAGTGGCCGTTACCGAGCCAAGCAGCGTGCCCAATGCCAGCAGCGCACTCAGATTCATAAAACCGCCAAACGGGTTCGGCTGCTCAAAGGTGCCGTAGGCGCGATAAAAGTGGCCCAGAATCAGAAAATGCTCCGGCCCGTCTCCTCGCAGCCCAAACTGCCAGATGCCCACGGCCGCCTGGCTCAGCCCCGCCAGCAGCAAAATGGCCAGCACGAATCCGACGCCGTTCACCCGCCCGGCAGCGCCCGCAGAAGGCTGTCTTCCCCCGGCCCTGTCCACAACCAGGAGCATGACAAGCAGGACCTCAATCCATTTGAGCAGCTCCTTCATGCCGAAGGCAAGCGATGGCGCGCTAGTAAGTGTCAGGGCAGCCACGAAAAGGAAGGACAGCAAAGGTACCGATAGTGCGGTACGCGGCAAGAGAATACGGTGATTCAGCATCCCCTGCCCCATCCAGGCAGCGAAGGTTAACAACAGCAGAAGTTGTCCGCTGTCCAGGGGTAGCCCAGGCAGAATGAGACTCTCCAACGCGCCAAATGGACCGGTCAACAAGGCCAGCCCCAGTCCCAGCAACGGTTCAATAAGCACCAGCAGGAACGCGGCCGCGCCGAACACCAGAGCGGCCGCGACGGGCAGGGGCAGCCGGGCGATGAATACGCCCAGCAGGATGGCCAACAGCCACAGCAATCGTGGCTGCGCTGCGCCCGCCAAAAACATGTGCAGGCTCAGGGGAAGTGAACGGGGCTGGCTCATCGGCCGTCGCAGCTAAAGCTCCTCATGCACAATGGGCTAGACACGATCGCGGAAGTAAGCAACGGTCTGGCTTAACCCGTCAGCCAGCCCAACTTTCGGTTCCCAGCCCAGCACACGCTTCGCCTTGCTGATATCCGGCCGTCGTACCTTCGGGTCGTCGGTGAAGCGTTCGTCATTGGGTTGGATGAAGACGATCTCTGAATCGCTCCTGGCGATCTCTACGACGGCGTGCGCGAATTCCAGGATACTCATTTCGGCCGGATTGCCGATATTGACCGGCAGGCTTTCATCCGAAAACAGCAGCCGGTAAATCCCCTCAACCAGATCGGTGTAATACTGGAAAGATCGTGTCTGGTTGCCATCCCCATACACCGTCAATGGCTGGCTGGTCAGCGCCTGTCGGATGAAGTTGGGCACGACGCGGCCGTCGTTCAAGCGCATTCTTGGCCCGTACGTGTTAAAGATGCGAACGATGCGCGTCTCTAGCCCGTGATACCGCTGGTAGGCCAGCGTCATCGCCTCGGCAAACCGCTTTGCCTCATCATATACCCCTCGCGGACCTATCGGATTGACGTGCCCCCAGTAGGTTTCCGGCTGGGGGTTCACTTGAGGATCGCCATACACCTCAGAGGTAGAAGCAAGCAGGTAGCGGGCGCCTTTGGCTTTGGCTAAACCCAGCGTATTGTGGGTACCCAACGAGCCGACCTTCAGCGTGGGGATGGGGTATTCCAGGTAGTCGTTTGGGCTTGCAGGGGATGCAAAATGCAAGACTGCGTCCAGGTGACCCGCCACGTAAATGTAGTTACTGACATCATGTTTGATGAAACTAAACCGCTCATGTCCCATCAGGTGAGCGATATTGTCCATATTGCCGGTGATCAGGTTATCCATACCCACCACTGTGTGCCCTTCGGCAATGAATCTGTCGCAAAGATGGGATCCAAGAAAACCAGCTGCGCCCGTAATCAAAATGCGCATGTCGCCTCCAATAACTGTCATTCAGGGCATTATTGTATCGTAGCGCCCCATGACCGGCGAACGGTGTGTACTGTCGTCCAGGGCCAGGGCCCGATGATTCAGAGGAGCCTGGCGGATGACGGCCGTTTAGGAGATGCCGCAAATAAAAGCGATGAACTGGCGCGGATCACAGCGTAATTCCCCCGGCCTAAACACGCTCTCAAATCAGATATATCGGTTCGAGTTCAGGGAATGGCGGAAAACACACCCGGGGAATGCTTTTTCCCCATATTCAACGAGTCAAAGTGCGCATCAATGACATGGCTGAAAATCCCGACCTGAAGGAGACGGGAGACTCATAAGGGAAACAGAATAATACATACATGCCGAAGATTACTGTGTTCAGCATGAATCTGATGGCGATGAACAAAGTTTAATCGTTTATCGGTTCAAACACCGTCGTGATGTTTCTTATGAGCAGCTGAACAGCCGTCGCCCTTACAAAGACCAATCACAACCATTCTCTAACCAAGTTATCCGTACATCTGAGGTAAAATGGCTGCAGAGTAAAGTTTCAAGGATACAGGAATTTAACCTCAAGAGGAGCAGACATATGCTTAAGTCGACAAGTCGAAAGCTCAGTTTAGTATTGGTTGTAGTGCTGGTGTTTATGGTAACGGCCGTTGCCTACGCCATCACCATCACGATTGACGGTGTTCGAGAGACCGCGTGGAATGGGGGAGGGAGTGTAACCGACAACAATGAGGCGGGTGTGACAGATGATGGAGTAGACGTACAAACAATAGAATGGACAAACGACACCACCAATTTCTATCTTCTTCTCAATACGTATGCCGCAACGGGTTGGAATACCAACAACGGGCCTGATTTTCCATACATTTACTTTTGTTTAAACACAGACAATAATGTCGGCACCGGGACAGCTAGTATTTGCATTCAAGGAGCCGGGGGCTACGATCGTTATGTACGGGTTTCAGGGCCAACCCCATTGACCGTTACGGTCTTCGACCAAAATTTCAACACCATTGCGGCGACAACGAGCGTTGCTACCTCAGCTAATATAACCGAGGTTAGCGTTGATTTGACTTCTTTAGGCTTTTCTGCGGGGAATTGTGGCTCTGTACCCTCTAGCGCTTATTTCGACGGGCGTACACCTGATCCTGATGACAAAGTACAAGATGGCAGTGACTTTACCATGAAATGTGGCAATCCGACTGCTATCACATTGCAGAATGTAGATGTTAGCAGCCAGTCCACCATGTTCCCTGTTGCCGTTGGTATCCTTCTACTAGCCTTGATCAGCGGAGGTTTGATTTATAACCGCAAACAGCAAACTGCGTAATGATGCTTTTTAAACAACAAAGACGAGGGGTGTTCACTGGAACCCCCTCGTTTGCTTTTATTTCCCATGTGCTCTACCCACCATGATGCGAAGTTTGTCCTCTCCGATCATCCTAATTTTGGGCCTACGTGTCATTGTGTCAGCAATCGGCTGTCTATATCACCCATTGTGTCCCTCAGAACCATCCGTTGTGCTCAATTTTAAGATGGTTTTTCTCCCTTTGTGACCCCCACAAACCCACAAACCCGACAAGGAGTGTCTCCTCCTCGGCATAAGACCATATCCCTATTGTACCCGCCTGCATCAGATTTTGGATATCTGCTTACTTTCCAGTCACACATCATTCCCAGCCGCGTGGTGCTTCTCTCCCCTTTCCCTAGAAGTACCGGCGAATGGGGCCGGCGCGAAGCGTCAGTCCGGACAGCTATTTATGCTTCTTGTCACAGCAAACTCATCCGCTCAGATTTACGCGAACAACATTTTCGGAGACGGACAGTAAACTCGCAAAAGATCATCCGGCAATGTATACTCATTCCGAAGTTATCACCCACCATTATGTAGATGAATTTAATGGCACAACGTCAAACATCAACCCCTGATTCAACTGATTCAACCGTGCACGAAAAGCGCAAGGCAGACCACATTCGCATCAACCTGGATGAAGATGTCTCCTTCAAAGGCGTGAGTACCGGGCTGGAGCGGTATACTTTCATGCACCAGGCCCTGCCGGAGCTGGACCTTGCCCAGATTGACACCTCGCTCACATTATTCGGCAGGCGATTAAACAGCCCGCTGCTCATATCTTCCATGACGGGAGGCACGGCCGAAGCCGGGGAGATCAACCGCACACTGGCAGCGGCCGCGCAGGAAGTAGGCATCGCGATGGGGCTTGGCTCAATGCGGGCCGCCATCGAAGACACGAGCCTGGCCGACACCTACCAGGTGCGGCAAGTTGCTCCCGACATCCTGCTCTTCGCCAATCTTGGCGCAGTCCAACTGAACTATGGTTACGGGCTTGATGAGTGCCGGCGCGCCGTAGACATGTGCCAGGCAGATGCGCTCATCTTACACTTTAACGTATTGCAGGAAGCGGTCCAGCCAGAAGGGGACGGCAACTTCGCCGGCTTGCTGGCTAAAGTGGAACATATTTGCCGCCATTTGCCGGTACCCGTCATCGCCAAAGAGGTCGGCTGGGGCTTCTCCCGGCGCGCGGCCGAAGCATTGGCCGGTGCCGGCGTGGCCGCCATTGACGTGGCCGGCGCCGGCGGCACCTCCTGGAGTCAGGTCGAAATGTATCGCGCTCCCACTGCCCGCCATGCACGTGTTGCCGGCGCATTCATTGATTGGGGCATCCCCACAGCTGATTCCATCCGATTTTGCCGCGAAGCCGCACCGACCCTGCCCATCTTCGCCAGCGGCGGTATTCGCAATGGCATTGATGTCGCCAAGAGCATTGCTCTGGGGACGCACATTGCGGGCATTGCCGGCGACTTCTTGCAGGCGGCCGACAGCGGGGGCGTCGCCGGTGTGGTTGAACTGGCTGAAACCATCACGGATGAGTTGCGCGTGGCCATGTTTTGCGCCGGTGCGGCTGACCTGGCGTCATTGCAGGAAACCCCCCTCATCACCAAATTTTAATTGACAGAGGACGAAAATGATCGGCAAATTACAGAAACTATCCGCAGCCATGTTGCCGGCATTGGATCAAGAAATGCGCGCGGTGCTGGGTGCGGATGAGACCTTACCCGACAGCTTTCACGGGATGATGCACTATCACATGGGATGGACCGATGCCGAGTTTCGGCCTATAGAAGTGAAGGCGGGGAAACGGATACGCCCGGTGCTTTGTCTGCTGTCCTGCCAGGCGGCCGGCGGCGACTGGCGGCAGGCACTGCCGGCAGCGGTAGCGGTTGAACTGCTTCATAATTTCTCGCTCATCCACGATGATATCGAAGATGCCAGCCCGACGCGGCGCGGCCGGCTCACGGTCTGGAAGCTGTGGGGCATTGAGCTGGCTATCAACAGCGGCGACGCCATGTTCGCGGTGGCTCATTTGGCGATGAACCGATTGGTGGATCGGGGCGTGGATCCCACTGTAGCCGTCACCGCACTGCGCCGTTTCGACGAGACGTGCCTGCGCCTCACACAAGGCCAGCACGCGGATATGTGCTTTGAAACCCGCGATGAAGTCAGCGTTGATGAATATCTGGAGATGATTACGGGCAAGACGGCCGTGCTACTGTCTCTGTGCACCGAACTGGGCGCGCTTATCGCCGGAGCCGATGCAGACACCGTGGCTCACTACGCCGCGTTCGGCCAGGCGCTGGGACTGGCCTTCCAGGTCAAGGATGATATCTTGGGTGTGTGGGGCGACGAAGCGGTAACCGGCAAGTCAGCGGCGACCGACATCATCACCAAGAAAAAGACACTGCCCGTCCTTTATGGCCTGGCGCAAAGCGAAGCGCTGCGCCAACTGTACACCAATTCAGAGGGAGATGACCAGTTTGTGAATCAGGTCGTATCGCTTCTGGATGAATCAGGAGCCAGGGAGTTTGCTGCTGAAAAGGCCGCCCGCTACTCTCATGACGCCATTCACCATCTGGAAGCGGCTCAGCCATCCGGCCCGGCATACATCGCGCTGCGCGAATTGGCTGATATGCTGCTCAAGCGAAACTTCTAGCCGCCGCGTGCGGGCCGCATTTTATACCCGCCACCAATATCAATCTCCCCACAAACAAAAAAAGGGCGACCCATTTACAGGTCGCCCTTTGTGTGTAAGTTAACGCACGGCCGTCAATCCGCCTCAGCTTCGGCTTCCGTTTCAGGTTCGGCCTCAGCCTGAACCTCAACCGCTTCTGGAGCCTCTGCCTCTTCGGCCAGCTTCTCGACATCTTCCGCTTCCTCCGTCGAGGCATCCGTGGGGAACGTCGCCTTCGAGGTGTCGGCTTTCGCGGCGGCGATGGCTGCCAGGATTTTGTCATCAGTGCTGTCATCAATCAGGGTCGCACCCAAATCCACCTCTTCGGCGGCAGCGCTCTTCAACGCAGCTTCCTCGGCCAGCCGCTTCTTCTCCTGGTGGGCATAGTAACCAGTGCCTGCCGGGATCAACTTGCCAATGATGACATTTTCTTTCAGCCCATGCAGATGATCCTCTTTTCCTGCGATGGCGGCGCTGGCCAGCACCTTGATGGTGTGCTGGAATGAGCTGGCAGACAAGAAACTATCCGTGCTCAGGGCTGCTTTGGTAATGCCTAGCAAGACCTGATCAGCCTGTGCCGGTTCACCACCCTCTTCGATGATCTCATTGTTCCTGGCCTGGAATTCAGCTTTTTCAAACAATTCGCCCGGCAGCATCTCCGTATCACCAGAAGAAGTCACCATAACCTTGCTCAACATTTTGCGGATGATGGTCTCAAAATGCTTGTCGTGGATATTCTGACCCTGCGGCCGGTACACTTTCTGCATTTCGCGCAGGAGATACTGCGTCACCGCATCCGTTCCCAAAACCTCCAGGACGCGATGCGGATTACGCGAACCTTCCGTCAGGGGATCGCCAGCTTCGACCCGCTGCCCATCCGTGATGAGTAAGCGCATACCAGCCGGGATATCGTACTCGCGTTCATCCTTGCTTTCCCACGTTACCTTAAAGCCGTCATCATCCAATGTCACCGTGCCCGCATGTCGGGCCTTGATCACTTCGGCATCCTTCTCGGCTAGAATGGCGTCCTGCTCCACCTGTTCCTGATGTTCAACCTTAAGACTCCAGCCATCCGGGATTTCATACAGGTCATCCACAAGCTTGTAGTCAGTGACGAAGACTTTCTTCACACCATCAACGATGCGAATTTCGGCCGTGCCGCTGATCTCCGTCATGACCGCCTCGCCCTTAGGCCGCGCGCGCGCTTCGAACAGCTCTTCAACTCGAGGTAAACCCTGGGTAATATCACCGCCGGCCGAAGCTGTACCCCCTGTATGGAAGGTACGCAGGGTCAACTGTGTGCCAGGCTCGCCGATGGACTGAGCCGCGACGATACCTACCGCTGTCCCCAGTTCAACCTGTTTACCGCGGGCCAGGTCAATACCGTAACATTTGGCACAGATACCGCGCGGCATTTCACAAGTCATTGGTGAGTAGACGTACACTTCATCAATGCCTGTCGCGTCTACCGCATCTGAGATCTCTTCGGTGTACATTTCATCTGTCTTGATCAGGATTTCACCCGTTTCTGGATCGGTGACCGGCGCGGCCGCAAAACGGCCGTAAATGCGCTCGGAGAGCGTCTGCTTGCCAAAGTTATCTTTGCGGCGAATCCAGATGCCCTTCCGCGTCCCGCAGTCCTCAGACATAACGATAATGTCCTGAGCGATGTCCACCAATCGACGCGTCAGGTAACCGGCATCGGCCGTTCTTAGAGCGGTGTCAGCCAAACCCTTGCGCGCGCCGTGCGTGGAAATAAAGTATTCCAGGGTATTTAAGCCCTGGCGGAAGTTAGATTGAATGGGGACCACAATGATGCGGCCGCTTGGATCAGCCATCAAACCGCGCATCCCTGCCAACTGTGTGATGGGGCCAAAGCCGCCCTTACCAGCGCCAGACAAAGCCATCATGGCAATTGGACTGGCCGGGTCAATCACATCTCTCACGGCCTTTTCCACGTGATCTTTGGCGTTGTTCCACTGCTCCACGGTGCGCTGGTACTGTTCGTCTTCAGTGAGCAACCCGCGCCGATACTGCCGATCGATCTCGTCTACGCGTTTACGCGCGTTGCGCAAAATCACTTCTCGTTCCTCGGGGATCGTCAGGTCAGCCACCGCAATTGTCGTCCCGGAAATGGTCGCGAATTTGAAGCCGATGCCCTTCACCTTGTCTACCAGGTCAACCGTTACCTCATCGCCCAGCAGGCGGTAAACACGATTGATCAGTTCGTTAACGCCGCCCTTGTCCAGGACGCGGTTCACAAATCGCATCTCCGGCGGCAATGCAAGGTTGAAGATGACGCGGCCCGGCGAGGTTTCAATCAAACGCTGACGGGGTTTGCCATCCGCATAACGTTCGTGGTTTTCTTTGAAGTACGTATCGACATACAGCTTGATTTTGGCGTGAATGTGGACATAGCCCATTTCGTACGCCAGCTCCACTTCTTGCATATTGCCGAAAATTCGCCCTTCTCCAGGCATTCCGCCGCGCATTAATGTCAGGTAGTAAACACCCAACACCATATCTTTGGACGGGCCTACGATTGGTTTCCCATCGGCCGGCTTCAGCAGGTTTCGCGTCGCCATCATCATGGTTTTGGCTTCTTTGACCGCCTTCTCGGACAAGGGTACATGCACCGCCATCTGGTCGCCGTCAAAGTCAGCGTTGAAGGCGCTGCAAACCAATGGGTGGAGTTGAATTGCCTTGCCTTCAACCAACGTGGGCATAAATGCCTGGATGCCGAGGCGGTGTAGGGTCGGGGCGCGGTTCAGCAGAATCGGCCGTCCTTCGATGACCTCTTCCAACACCTGCCACACTTCAGGTGGCTGCCGCTCGATGTATCGCTTGGCTCCCTTTACATTGCTGGCGTATCCATATTGCACCAATTTGCTAATCACAAAGGGGCGGAAAAGTTCCAGAGCCATGGTCTTAGGCAGACCACACTGGCCCAGCTTCAATTTCGGGCCGACCACAATAACGGAACGGCCGGAGTAGTCAACGCGCTTGCCCAACAGGTTGCGGCGGAAACGTCCTTTCTTGCCCTTGAGCATGTCAGAGAGGGATTTCAGTTCCCGGCGGCCGCGGCGACTGAGCGCCTTGCCTCGCTGGCTGTTGTCAATCAGGCTATCTACAGCCTCTTGCAACATACGTTTCTCATTGCGGACGATGACGTCGGGTGCGCCTAATTCCAGCAGACGCCGGAGCCGGTTGTTGCGGTTGATGACGCGACGGTACAGGTCATTCAGGTCTGATGTGGCAAAGCGGCCGCCGTCCAACTGCACCATCGGCCTCAGATCCGGAGGGATCACAGGTAGGATTTTAAGAATCATCCATTCAGGCCGATTGCCGCTTTTGCGCAAAGCTTCCACGACTTGTAATCGTTTTGTGGCCCGCTTGGCCGCCTGTTTGGAACGGGTCGTTCGCAGTTCCCGCCACAATTCTTTCGACAATTTATCCAGGTCCATGCGCTTGAGAATGTCATAAAGCGCCTCGGCCCCCATGTCGGCCCGGAACACGTTGCCGAACTTACTCTTGAGTTCGCGATATTCATTTTCGTTGAGGAAGGCCATCTGGGCCAGGCTTTCCAACTGTTCACGACTGGACTGAGCACGCTGCCGGACGCGCACGAGTTTCTGGCCTACCTGATCTTGTAACTCCTGGCTAACCGCCTCAATCTCAAGCCGCAGCGATTCAATTTCCTTCTGCAAAGCAGCAACTTGGCTTTGATGATCTTCTTCGCTTTCTTGCTGAACTTGCGTCAGGCGTTCGGATGTAATCTCCTGCACCATAACGATGTGTTCACGGCCGACCGCTTCATCTGCCTTGACAATGACTTTGTCAGCCAGGGCAATATCTTCCGATGCGGCCGCGCCCATCATATTTTCCAGCCGCTGCTCCACGACCTTCGCCTCGCGCACCACTTCATCTGTGGCCGCAGCCAGGCGATCATCGAACGTCTCATTCAATTCAGCCAGTTGCAGCTCAAGCGCTTCCAGGCGGTTGCGAGCCTCAGCGGTAGCCTCTTCAGTTTGTGCCTGGATTTCCTCTTCGATCTTGAGCTCAGCTTCCTCAATCTCTTCATCCAGCCGCTTCAGGGCGCGCTGACGCGCATCCTCATCCACATGAGTGATCACATACTGGGCGAAGTACAGCACCCGATCCAGGTTGCGACGAGACACATTGAGGAGCAAGCCCATATAACTGGGAACGCGCCGCGTGTACCACACGTGGGCCACGGGCGACGCGAGTTCGATATGTCCGAGCCGTTCACGGCGCACTGAAGAACGGGTAATTTCCACACCGCATTTGTCGCAAACGATTCCTTTATAACGAACATTTTTGTACTTACCACAATAGCATTGCCAGTCACGCTGTGGTCCAAAGATCGCCTCGCAGAACAAGCCGTCCTTCTCAGGACGCAGTCTGCGATAGTTGATCGTTTCAGGTTTCGTGACTTCCCCATAAGACCAGGAACGGATCTGTTCCGGGGATGCTAAGCTGATGCGTAAAGAGCGGAATTCTGTCGTTTCCACCAGGTGACCTCCACGTTTTTTGCAGGCTCCAACCCGTTTTGTCACGCGCCGATCCCGCCAGTTGCCAGATAATGGCGGGGGTTTAAGGGCATACAAACACATAAAAGAGCGTTTGACCGCTACGGCCAACGCTCTTCGTTCTTCCACATGTCCCTTACATATTCAGCACTATTTTGATCAACGAGCCTCGATATGTCAAGGATTCTCCGTTAAGATAGCGTTAGAAAACGCAAACAGAGGATGTTACCCTATAATTTTCTTTTTGCCAAATCTTTTTTCGTTTTACCCGCTCCTCATCAAGCACTCATCGTTACTCGCTTTTCTCGGGGGTAATGGTTGTGCCGCAAAATTCGCACGTGATGCTGCTGACGCCCCGGGGCGGTGCAGGAACGGCCGCCAAACAATTCGGGCATTGCGTAGGAAATGAGACTGCCACTGCCGCAGCTTCCTCCAGTTCCTCCACATATTCATCCGCCCGATCTTCATCAATTTCACCCGACTGAACGCGCTTGATCATCGCTGCCCAATCAGCCGAATCCTGACCTTTCAAGTGAAACCGGGCGCGTGACACGGGCGCGCTGGCTGCCAGCACCAACTCCATAATGTCTGCCTTACCCATCCCCAGGAAACCGCCTTCCTCCTTGTGGCTCACCTCTTCAATCTCATGCACGGCCACATCCAGCAGTACACCCTGAATTTTCTCTGACTCCGCCTTGAAGATGCCGAGCATCTTCTTGGTGACAACCTCCTCCCGCTGCTCAAACAAGAGGCGTTGGTCTGTGAGGAACAACACGCCTTCCGGGCCTTCATCGCCGTCTCGCTGCCATTCGCTTTTCACCGCCAGCAGCGGTCCCTCAGTATCTCGCAGACGGATATCCTGAGACTCGTCAATCATATCCATCATCTTGACAACGCGATTGATTTTCATCTGAACCTGGTTAAGCTCGCCCACCATGCCCTCGTAGAGACCTTCAACAGCATCACGCGCTGCTTCAATGCGGTTTGCCAGACCCTTCACGGCCGCCTCGGCCATGCCGACGGCGCGTGCATTAGCTCTGAGATTGTTGATCTGGCGTTCAGTCTTCTCCAATTCGGCATCCAACCGCCGGATGTGGGTTTGCAGCGCCGACTCCACTCGCGGCCGTACGTCGTCCCAGCGGTCATCGAGGAGTTCCAACTTGTCCTCTAACTGGCCTGAATGAACATACCCTCGATCTCGCAGGGCATCCAGCGTAGTAGGTAGTTCCACCAATTTAGCGTCAAACTCGCCAATCGCGGCATACACATCGCTTAGCTGCGCTGCTGCTTCCAACTCCGCAAAGGAGTTGTGAACCTGTTCTATCCTGGCCTTCACCTCTTCACTCACGGCCGCTACGGCCGGTCTGGTCCGGACTGAGCGTCTGGCCGGGGGTCTGGGCATAGGCCGGTTGGCAATTTTCGCCCGCCGCGCTGCTGCTCTCACTGAGGGCCGCACGCGTCTCCTGGCGACAGCTCTGCGGACAGGACGAGACCGCGGAATAGGTGATTTTGGGCGTCCACCTTGTCTCGAGGGTGATTTCCTGGATCGTTTCATTGTAAACCTCCTTGCCGGACGATGGGCTAGATATTTTGTCTCAAATAGGCTTCCATGAACTCATCCAACCGGCCGTCTAGAACCGATTGTGCATTACCGATTTCGTAATTTGTGCGATGGTCCTTGACCATCTTATAAGGATGCAAGACATAGGAGCGAATCTGACTACCCCAGGCCGCATCTACATCTTCTCCCCTAAGTTTAGCCATTTCCGCTTCCTGCTTCCGCCGCTCCAGGTCGAACAACTGCGCCTTTAAAATATTCATGGCTACCTGGAGGTTTTGTGTCAACGATCGCTGATTCTGGCAGGAAACGACAAGGCCGGTAGGCAGATGGGTGATACGCACAGCCGTTTCATTCTTCTGCACATGCTGTCCCCCAGCCCCGCTGGCCCGGAAACGATCAATGCGCAGATCCTTCTCGTCTATTTCAATTTCGATATCCTTGGCCACATCCGGCCATAACTCAACCTTGGCAAAGGAAGTGTGGCGGCGGCTGGATGCGTCATAGGGGGAGATGCGTACCAGGCGATGCACACCCCGCTCCGACTTCAGGCGGCCGTACGCATATTCGCCCCGAATGGACATGAGGCAACTCTTAATGCCTGCCTCATCGCCCGGGCTTTGGTCGAGGATATCAACGGCAAAATCGTGTGACTCTGCCCAGCGAATGAACATCCGCTGTAACATGTGGGCCCAATCCTGAGCCTCCGTTCCTCCCGCCCCGGCATGAATGGCAAGGATGGCGTCCTCATGATCATAACGGCCGGCAAACAAGGCTTGGAACTCTAACGCTTCAACTTTATCCGCCAGCGTTTTTACCTCACGCGCCAACTCGTCGCCCAACTCCACATCGTCTAGTTCAGCCAGCTCAACAGCATCAGTCAGGTGTGCGCTTATCTCTTGCCAGACGCCAACCTGTTTACGCAGCCGGGTCAATTCCCGCATGACCTCCTGCGCCGCGGCCGAATTCTCCCAGAAGTTGGGAGAGGCCGATTTTTCTTCCAGTTTCGCAATCTCTTGAAGTTTGCTGTCTACGTCAAAGACGCCTCCGTAAATGGTTTACGGTATTTTGTAGTTCATGTAGTTGTTTGATTAGCTCTTCCATGTTCTCCTCAACGTGCTCGTGGTTTTTCGATCCCGGCTGTTAATTATCAAACAGTCCGTTAATGAATTGGTCCGGATCAAAAGGGGCCAGGTCAACAATGCTTTCACCTGTCCCCACAAAGCGCACCGGCAGGCCCAGCTCGCGGTAAATGGCGAAGACCATGCCCCCCTTGGCGGTGCTGTCCAACTTAGTCAGGATAACGCCGGTGACGCCGACGGATTCTTTGAATTTTCGCGCCTGCACCAATGCATTCTGCCCGGTGGGAGCATCCAATACCAGCAGGACCTCATGCGGCGCAGCATGAACGCTTTTTTTGCACACGCCATGCACTTTCTCTAGTTCTTTCATCAAGTTGAATTTTGTATGCAGACGGCCGGCGGTGTCAATGAAGAGCAGGTCATATCCGCGGGCACGGGCCGCGCGGATGCCGTCGTAGGCCACGGCCGCGGGGTCGCTGCCCGGCTGCCCGGCAATGACCGGCACGCCTGCTCGATCACTCCAGATTTTGAGCTGCTCAATAGCGGCCGCGCGAAAGGTATCACCGGCCACGAGCATGACTTTGCGGCCGTTTTCCCGGTACCGCTGCGCCAGCTTGCCAATCGTCGTCGTCTTGCCGGAGCCGTTCACGCCCACCACCATGGCCACCGTCAATTGGCGCGGCGCTTCCAACTCAAATGGAGGCGAGTCGAAGAGGATCGCCCGCATTTCATCTTTCAATGCCTGGAGCAACTGGTCGGCGCGGAACAGCCCCTCGCGGTTGACGCGCTTCCGCATCGCTTCCACCATGGCCAGCGTAGTGGGCACCCCTACATCCGCCTGCACCAGAAGCGCTTCCAGGTCTTCCCAGGTTTCGTCGTCAATCTCGCCCATGCCCAACACGCTGACGATCTGGCCGAAGACGGACTGCCGCGTGCGGGTCAGGGATTCTCGGATGCTTTTGAACAAAGTATCTCCCCTTGTAAAAAATAGAGACTGGGGACTGGAGATTGGAGATTTGTTGCTAGCCGAGTCTCCAATCTCCAATCTCTAGTCTCCAGCCATGAAGTATAACATTGATCATGATAGCGACAACGCGGCTCAGCTCCCATCAATTTTGAGCGGGATTGCAGGTCAATGCGCCTTAAACAGCAAGAAAAGGACCATGATCTGTGTCCGGCTTCAATGTCCCGTGTTCATGCACCTGCATTGGTATTCACCGGATTCAACGGGTCATTGCCCGCCAGAACCGCCACCGCATTCTCAGCCGCCATGATGGCCATGCGGCGGCGGGTCTCCATGGTTGCGCTGCCGATGTGGGGAACCATGACCATATTGGGCAAGGCCGCCAGGCCGGGATGCGCTTTCGGCTCTTCCTCGAATACGTCCAGCCCCGCGCCGCCGATGAGGCCCTGTTCCAACGCCTGCACCAGGTCGGCTTCCTTGACGATGGGGCCGCGGGCGGTGTTGATGAGGATGGCGTGCCGCTGCATCTGCCGGAACTCAGCCAGGGTAAACAGATGGCGGGTCTGCGGGGTCAGCGGAGTATGAATGCTGACGAAGTCGCTCCGGCGCAGCAACTCATCAAAGGAGACGAAACGGGCGCCTAGTTCCCGTTCGGCCGTTTCTTTGCGGCCGTTGGAGGTGTAGAGCACCTTCATGCCAAAACCGAGGGCGGCGCGGCGGGCCACGGCCGTGCCAATGCGCCCCATCCCCACAATCCCCAGCGTCTTGCCATACACATCCACGCCCAGGTGGGGCTGGAACAACTCCCAGCCGGTGAATTTGCCAGCACGCATGTAGGCGTCCGCTTCTACCAGGCGGCGGGCCACGGCTAACAGGAGAGCGAAGGCGAGATCGGCCGTGCATTCCGTCAGGACGCCGGGGGTATTGGTGACGATGATGCCTCGTTCGGTGGCGGCCGTCACGTCAATGTTGTCATAGCCCACGGCCACGTTGGCGATGATTTTGAGATGGGGTGCAGCGTCCATCACCCGCGCATCTATTTTGTCCGTCAGCAGGCAGATGATGGCCTCCGCCCCGGTCACTCGCGTTTGCATCTCGGACAGACTCAGCGGCTCATTCACCTCATTGTGCCAACAATCCAGCCCAGCCCCATCCAACAAAGCAATCGCGTCACGAAAAATCTTCCGTGTAATGATGATTTCTGGCATCTTTTTCCTGCTTCCGGCTCGAAAAAATGCTTGCAGTCAAGTACACAGTAAATATGGAATGGAGTTCCGTCAAAACACCGCTCCGTAAACTATATCGCCTACCACGAGCAGGTTACTGCGCCTCTAAGAGATCGTATACATCGCTCACTGCAACATTTTGCCAATACCAGTTCAACATCTCCAAATGACTAGGGGTAATGTTGCGGTCATCTATGCGAATTTGTTGAATCGCTTTGCGCGATAATCGTTTGTACAGTTGTCCCTCCCTCAAAACGGCTGAATCCAATTCATCCGCGACCGAATAATGAAACAAATGATGTTCTTTCCCTGGCTCAATGTGAAACACTCGCAGTGGCACGAGTTTGGAACTATTGAGCGTAATGGTCAACTCCTCCTCGATTTCACGCACAGCGGCGCATAATGGCCGTTCCCCTTCCTCAATTTTGCCGCCAAACAACGCCCAATGATTAGGATGCGCAATCGTTGCTATATCGTCCCGCAGTTGCAAGGCAATTCTCCCACCCGAATCTTCAAGGATGACGAGCGCAACACGTTTAGAGGTAAATCCATCCATTTCACGTTTCACGCCATGTTCGAAACATCTACAATTTCACCATCTGCGGTGAGCTGCTCCACGCGCAGGCTGGCCTGATCCAGCAGGTTGTTGCAGTATTCCGCCAGTTCCTGCCCGCGCTCGAACAAGGCCAACGATGCTTCCAACGTCAGCTCGCCCGCCTCCAATTTGGCAACAATTTGGTCGAGTTCTGCTAGGGCAGTCTCAAAGGTCAGTTCCTCTTTACCACTCATGGTCTCTCTCCAACTCGAGAATCAGGAAATGCAGGGCAGTCATGCATTACGTTTCACGATTTACGCTCACCCCAAATTGTCCGTCACTCACCTGCACATCCAATTCATCACCGGGGTGGACCTGGCGCACGAAGCGGATGATCCGGCCGTCTTTCCCCCGCACAATGGCATATCCCCGCGACAACGTCGCCAGAGGACTATACGCCGACAATCCCGCCTGAGCCAGAACCAGCCGGTTCTGTTCCCGTTCCAGCGTATGGCGAATGGCCGTGTGGAGACGGCCGTGCAATCCATCCATCCGCTGCCGGTTATTGTCCAGAGTGGCGCGCGGGCTGAGATGGCGCAAAGCGCGGGCCAGATGCTGCACCTGCCGGCGGCGCTGTTGGATGAGCGCCCTCGTCGCATCCGCCAGTCTACCAGGCAAGGCGCGCAAAACCGGCTGCCATTCGCTGATGTCGGGCACAGCCAGCTCCGCCGCGGCCGATGGTGTGGGTGCGCGCTGGTCGGCCACAAAATCAGCAATTGTGAAGTCCACTTCATGACCCACGCCGCAAATGATGGGATGCTGCGCAGCAAAAATGGCCCGCGCCACCACTTCCTCATTAAAAGCCCACAAATCCTCCATCGAGCCGCCGCCGCGGGCCACGATGATGGTGTCGATGTCGTCACGGCCGTCGAGCCATTTCAGGGCGCGCACAATCTGGGGTGGGGCTTCGGCCCCCTGCACCAACGTCGGCGCAATCAATACCTCGACCAATGGATAACGACGCCGCAGGACGTTGAGAATATCGCGCAGTGCGGCCGCGTCGGCCGAAGTGACAATGCCGATTTTCCGGGGGAAGCGGGGAATCGGTTTTTTGTGATCGGGATCAAACAATCCCTCGTCAGCCAGTTTTTGCTTAAACAGCTCAAAGGCCAGCGCGAGGTCACCCCGCCCGGCTGGTTCCAGCCGGTCCGCGTAAAGCTGGTACACCCCGCCCGCCTCGTACACAGAGATACGGCCATGAGCCACCACCGCGTCTCCATCCTCCGGCCAGTAAGCCAGTCGGGCTGCATCCGTCCGCCACATGACGCACTTCAACTGCGCTCCCTCGTCTTTGAGCGTGAAGTAAAGGTGACCTGATCGCGCTCGCGTAAAATTCGAGATTTCGCCACTTACCTCGACATCCTGCAAGCGGAAGTCAATCTCGAACACCTCGCGTATGTACCGCGTCAGTTCACTGATTGTCCATAATTCGTTCATAAGCAAGAGCGAGAGGATAGAGCTAGAGAAAACGTGCTTATTTGACCAAAGCGGTCAAGATGGCGGCTATTTCGTCAGCTTCTCAATAATACCTTTGATATGATGCCCTTTCTAAACATCCTCGCCGGCCAGCCATTACCAACAAGCTTATAACCTCATACACAGAGCCTTTTGCGACGCGGTAAAAGTATTTCTTTTCCTTGACCCCATCACGCCCGCTTCCTTCTGCAACATTAGTGGGAATGCTTAGCTCTACGTAATTGTTCTCCGAGCGAGAACTGATACTGCTGCGGTAACGATTCGGCAACAGAAAACACATCATCTGCAAATTCAATAGCTCGCCTCCAAACGTCCGGCGACTCAAATTTAAAGGCCATCACCCCCTCCTTCCTCTAGCTCGCGCCTCTAGCCTTCGTGCATCTTGCCATTCCTCATAAGGCGGCACATCTTCACCCACCGACCAGAAGAAGAAGTAAGCGCCCATCTCCCCTACGAACTTGAACGGCTTGCTGAATTTTCTGGCACGGGTCCAATAATCCAGGTCGTCCATACTCCGCAGCCAGTCTTTGAGGGAGCCATGTTCGCGGATCAGCTTCTGGCAAATCTGAGCATTGTGAATGGTGGCAGCAATTTTACGGCCGTTGCGCACAATTCCCTTATCTTCCACCAACCGCTCCAGGTCTTCATCCGTCAAGGCAGCAACTTTGTCTACGTCAAACCCGGCAAATGCTCGCTGAAAATTAGGCCACTTGCTCCGAATCACCTGCCAGCTAAAGCCTGCCTGGAAAACCGCCTGCGTGATTTTCTCGAAATAACCTGCATCCCCATCCGGAACAGCTCTCGTCGGGATCTCGTATCTATGCGATTCAGGCATTGTGCATCTCCTTAACTAGAACATACGCTCTAATTGTAGGGGAGATTGATGAAACAATCAAGGATTCTCCACCGACCCTCTTGCGCGCAGATATTTCATCCCACTTACACTGGTTGACAGCCACTAATCAAAGCCTATAATTAGAATATCATTAGAGAATAGCTTAGTGATGGGCGGCGATCCTTAAGGGATGCGAACATGCTGTATGCTGTGCAGGTAGCAAATTATCCGTGCCGTTGGGTGTCACTTTACTTATTGTGAGAGTAAGAAATGAGCCTAAATCCCTCCCTCGATAATAATCCCTCACAGGCTCTTGACGACGCATATTGGGCCTCTTTGTTCCAACAAGAAGAAACTATCGAACAAGTTTCCTATGCCCCCCAGGCTGAAGAGGAGTGGCCGGCTCCCACGGCCGTAGAGGAGGAAGATGTTTACGAACCGGCCGCACCGCAAAGCGATCGGGACCTCTGGCATGTCGCCCAATCTTTTTACGAATCCGATTTGGCCATACAACTAAAAGTCATCGGCAGCAATAAAGGCGGCCTTCTCGTGGATTGGAACGGACTGCAAGGTTTCGTTCCTGCATCCCAACTTATTGACTTTCCCCAGTTTCACTTTGAAGAAGAACGGACATGCGCCCTGCGGGATTGGGTTAACAAGGTTTTGACTTTGAAAGTCGTTGAAGTCAGCCGCAGGTCAAACAGGCTTATCCTGTCCGAACGAGCAGCATTGGTAGATGCTGATGAACGTGAACGCCTGCTCAACCGCATTCAGCCCGGCGACAAATTGGAAGGGAAGGTCACCAATCTCACGGATTTCGGCGCTTTTATTGATCTAGGGGGAGTTGAAGGCCTCGTTCATATCTCCGAACTTTCCTGGAGCCGCGTCGTCCATCCCAGTGACTTCGTCGAGCCTGGTCAGGACGTCGTTGTGCAGGTGCTGAAAGTTGAGTGTGAATCCGCCCGCGTTGCCCTCAGTATGAAACGGCTGCGGCCAAACCCCTGGTGTGATGTAGAAAAACGTTATGCGCCAGGGCAGCTTGTGGAAGGCAAGGTCAGCAATGTCACCAATTTCGGCGCATTTGTCCAGTTAGAAGAAGAACTTGAAGGTTTGATCCACGTTTCCGAGCTGGCGGAAGGAACTATCCTCCATCCGCGCAATGTGGTTCAGAAGGGAGACCAGGTCCAGGCTCTTGTCCTCAAAGTAGACGGGGCGGCCAAACGTCTGGCGTTGAGCTTACGGGGAGTGAACGGCCGTTCCCTGCCTGAAGATTGACATCCTCGCGCTTCCCGTCGTAAACTTCCCCCTTAATGGCAAAAACGAAACGGTCAACTCGTCGCTCATCCCCTTCCCCCGCACCACCCCCCACCTGGGATGAGCGATTCATTAACTTTCTGCTGCCCTGGCGTGTGGAAATGGCAGGGCTGGGCGTTTTCCTGCTGGCCATGGTCACCTTACTGGCGCTTCCCGGCTGGACTCAAGCTGGCTGGCTGGAATGGTGGACGAGCCTGTTACGACAAACGCTTGGTTGGGGAGCCTACCCGTTGTGGTTGTCCATCGCCTTAGCCGGGCTGCACGTGGCGCTGCGCAGCACGCCGCGGCCGTACCACATCAGTGCATCACAGGTCTTCGGATTTGAACTCATCTTGTTCGCCGCCCTCCCCATCTCTCACCAGCTAACCGGGGCCACACTGGCTCAGGCCCATCTGGGCCAGGGAGGGGGGCTGGCCGGCTGGGCTTTGTCGGAATTGCTGCTCGACTTCCTGGGGCCGCTGCTAACTTTCATGCTGTACACCGCCTTACTCGGCTCGGGGGCGGCCATGATCGCCAACGTTCGCTGGGAAGACCTCCTGCGAGGACTAAACACCCTTTCGCTACGGCTGCGGAATTGGGCGCATCAGGTCGCCCCGGCCGAACCGGCTGCCGGTCTGGCTGAAGACAGCCCAGAGAGTGAGGCCGCGCCACTACCCCTCCCTGGGCAGCCCGGCGACGAACTCATCATCATTGACGATACGGCCGCGCAAAGTGAACCCAGGTTACGCCGCCGCGACAAACGTCTGCCCCCTATCACGCTCCTCGAGGAAGGCAACGTCGTCAGCCTCAGCACCCAGGAAATTGATGAAAAGAAACAGATCATCGAACAAACGCTGCTTGATTTCGGCCTGCCGGCACAGGTCACCGAAGTTCGCCGGGGGCCGGCCGTCACCCAGTTTGGCGTGACGCCCGGTTACATCGAGCGTCCGGGTAACGGCGGCGAGGTGAAACAAAAGGTGCGTGTTGGCCAGATTGCCGCCCTGCAGCGGGACCTGGCGCTGGCGCTGGCTGTCCCCAGGCTGCGCATTGAGGCTCCGGTCCCCGGCCGCGGCGTTGTCGGCATCGAGGTACCCAACGACGAGATAAGCATTGTCCGGCTGCGTACGATCATCGAGTCGGAAACATTTTACAAGTTGAACAAGCCGATGGCGGCCGCACTGGGCCGCGATGTGTCCGGCGCGCCCATCGCCATTGATCTGGCGAAACTGCCCCACCTGCTCATTGCCGGCACAACCGGTTCCGGTAAGTCGGTGTGCATCAACGCCATCATCTCCTGCCTGGTGTTCAACAACCCGCCGGAACGCCTGCAGCTGGTAATGATTGACCCTAAAAAGGTCGAACTCATCCGCTTCAATGGCCTGCCGCACCTCATCGGCAATGTGGAAGTGGAAGCGGACAGAGCGGTGGGGGTGCTGCGCTGGCTGACGGCCGAAATGGACCGCCGGTATGAGATGTTCACTGCGGTCGGGGCAAAAAATCTCAATGGCTACAATCGGAAGATTGCCAGGCGGAAGGATGTGAAGAAACTTCCGTTCATCGCCGTTTTCATTGATGAGCTGGCCGATCTGATACACATGTATCCGGGCGATGTAGAGCGCACGCTGTGCCGGCTGGCACAAATGGCGCGCGCCACCGGGATTCATTTGCTGGTCGCCACCCAACGGCCGTCCACCGACGTCATCACCGGCTTGATCAAGGCCAACTTCCCCGCCCGCCTCTCATTCGCTGTCGCCTCCAGCACCGATTCCCGCGTCATTCTGGACACAGTGGGTGCAGACCATCTCATGGGCAAAGGGGATATGCTTTTCCTGGCTCCGGATGCCAGCGCCCCGGTCCGCATACAGGGCGTCTTCGTCAATGACATGGAGATCGAGCGTCTGGTCACCCATTGGCGAGATATGATGCCGGACTTCGAACCGCTGCCCCCGCCGTGGGAATCGTTAATCGCCCGCCACGCCCTCCTCGATGAAACCGACAGCTTACTCGAAGCAGCCATCGAACTGGCACAAAAGTACGACTACATCTCGGCTTCATTTTTACAGCGCCGCCTCCGCCTGGGCTACCCACGTGCCGCCCGTCTTATGGAACATCTCTTCGAAATGGGTCTGGTTGAGGACCCGAAGAAAGGGGGCAAGACCCGCCGCACGCTAGTGGACAAGGAAGACGACGATCCCCTCGGCAGCCTCCTCTCGAAAAAAGAGTAGCCCTTGCCTCAAATGCTATAATCTAGAGGATCGACACGCTCCGATCCCCAGTCTCCCAGTCCAGGAGGCTGCACTCATTTCTGGACGGGGAATGGCAGGACAAAGATGGTGAACTGGCATTTGGGCACAATGGGCTTTAGCTACAAAGAATGGCAGGGGGCTTTCTATCCGGCAGGCATGCCGCCGCGGAGTTTCCTCGCCCACTACAGCCAGCTATTCAATGCAGTGGAAATGGACTCTACTTTTTACGGCCCGCCAACAGCCGCGCAAGTGGAACGATGGGCGGCCGTGACCCCGCCAGAGTTTACGATCTGCCCCAAGGCCCCCCGCACGATCACACATGATCTGCGCCTGGTTGATGCGTCCGAACCGATGGCTGGGTTCCTGGAACGCATGCGGCGGCTGGGAGAGAAGCTGGGCGTTGTCTTGCTCCAATTCCCCCCGGACTTCACCTATACCCAGTTCAACACGCTGATGACCTTTCTTAAGGCGCTGCCTTCAGACCTCCGCTTCGCCGTTGAGTTTCGGCATCGCTCCTGGGACACACTGGGCACCTTGACGCTGCTCCAGCGGCACGGCATCTGCCTGGCAGCGGCCGATTACATCTATATGCCCCGGCAGGTTCAGCGAACGGCGGATTTCCTCTACCTGCGCTTTATAGGCCCGCACGGACAGTTCAAGACGAAAGACCGGGAGATGTTGGACAAGACGGCCGAACTGCAACAATGGCAGCAGCGTCTCCAACCTCACCTTGACCGGGTGACCGACGTGTACGGCTTCTTTAACAACGATTACGCCGGGTTCTCCCCCGCCACCTGCAACCGCTTCAAACAAATTATCGGGCTGGACGTGGGAGAGATACGGCCGTTTCAACAAGGTCGCCTCTTCTAACTCCCCCCACCCGCCAGCGCCTGAATGCCTTGCAGGGCAGCGCTTCTGGCGAAATCAAACCATGTGCCGGGCAAAAAACCGAGGAGGAGTGTCGCTGCGACCGTCACCGCGACGGCCGTGTTCAGTGCTGCCTTCGCATTGATTTCCCCCTGCCCTTCATGCATAAACATCAGGTAAACGACCCGAAGGTAATAGTAGCCGGAAACAACGCTGGTGATGACGCCAATAACGGCTAGCCAGAGCAAATCCGCTTCAATAGCCGCCCGGAAGACGTAGAACTTGCCGGAAAAACCGCCGGTGGGAGGCACGCCGGTCAGGGAGAGCATCATGTAAGCCATCGCCAACGCCAGGGCGGGGCTGCGTCTGCCTAACCCTTTGTAATCGTCGAGCATGACCCCCTTCCCCTCTTTTCGTTCGACGGCGATGACGACTGCGAATGCGCCCAGATTGCTGAAGACATAAGCAAACATATAAAACAACGCTGCGCTTACGCCGTTGGCGCTGTTTGCGCTGGCGGCGACGGCAATCAGGATATAACCGGCGTGAGCGATGCTGGAATAGGCCAGCATTCGCTTCACGTTGGGTTGGGCAATGGCCACCACATTACCGAGGATCAAAGTCAATGCAGACAAAACAGCGATGGCCCCCACCCAGGTATCGCTGATATCGGGCAGCGCCATAACCAGAATGCGCAACAGGGCAGCAAAACCGGCTACCTTAGCCCCTACTGACATAAACGCAGTGACGGCCGTTGGCGCACCCTCGTACACATCCGGCGTCCACATGTGGAAAGGCACGGCCGCAATTTTGAAGCCGAACCCGACCAGCAAGAAAGCCACCCCGGCCATACCCAGCGCCCCGCCGTGGCTGATGCCCGCCAGCACATCCGGCAAGGCGGTTGAACCAGTCGCCCCGTAAAGCAGCGCAATGCCAAAAACCAGAATGCCGGAGGAAAACGCGCCGAGGAAGAAATACTTCATCGCCGACTCTTCTGACTCCGGCCGGGGCCAAGCCAGGCCGGCTAAGATATACAACGGGATAGACAGCAATTCCAGGGCCAGGAACACCAGGATAAGGTCATTGGCCATGCCCATCAGCATCATGCCGCTGATGGAGAATAAAACTAAGCTGTAGAACTCGGGACGTTCCAGTCCGGTTCGCCTTAGATAATTGACTGAAATCAGAACGGTTAACAAACCAGTCAACAAAAATGTCACATTGAGGAACGTGGCGTAATTGTCAACCAGCAGCATAGGGCTGCCGTCCCTGGGCGTAAAAGTGCCGCCCGAATATCCCCATAACCCGGCGGTCTGAAGCAAAGCCAGCGCCAGTGCAAACAGCGTCAGCCACGGCACCCACCGCTTTCTCTGGTTTGAGACGAACAGTTCCAGGAGCATGATGAGCATGCCCCCGCCAGCCACGAGGATCACCGGAAGGGCAATCAGTAGATTAAATGAAGGCGCTTGAAAGTCCATGGTTGTTGAGCCTTATTAAAAGAAGGAGAGTCAGGAATCTCCAATCACTCCAAGAAATTGTATTGGTGAAGTAAGGCATAGTTCAAATATAAAGAACCGAAAAGATCGGCTTGCCTTACTTCTTTGGAAAAAAGTTCCTTCCCTGTTTCTTGTTTTTATATCTGAAACTTTTCTCCACTTAATCAACCTGCCCGCTGCTCGGCCGTGGGAATGTGTGTTGGTGAATGATCGTCTGCTCCGGCATGAGATGAACAAAGCCATACGCAGGCAGGTGGTCGGGATCGTAGCCGGTCTCCACCTCGCCGGGCCATGCGCTGAATTGAGAAAAAGCGCTGGCCACACTCACATACAAGATGCCGTCCCGAACCGTCTGCATATGCTGATGCACATGCCCATGAAATACCGCCCGCAGACGGCCGCGCGCCGGCAGAAGCGCCTGGTGCAGTTCCACGCCGTTGATTACCAGCATATTCTCATCCATCCATTCCGAATTTAACGGCAAACAGGGAAAATGGATGAAAACCGTCAGCGGCAGAGAGCCGGACTGAACCTCGGCTCGCAATAGCGATAACTGCGCCTCAGATAACATCCCATGGGGATCGATTTCCGCCGGGCCGCGCGCATCCAGCACCAAAAAACGGTACCCTTTTGCCTCAAAGGCGTAGGAAAGCGTTTCCGGGTCGGTGGATAGATCCACCCGGGGACCAATGGGCAGCATCCGCCGGATATCTGCGGCCCGATCGTGATTGCCAGCGACGTAATAAACCGGCGCATTTAACCGGCCGAAGGTTTCGGCCGCTAACGCATACGCTGCCGGATCGGGATTGTTCACCACATCACCGAGGTGGACGATAAAGTCCGGGGTAACTGGCAGATTGTTAATGATCTCGACAAGCTGCTGTGCGCATGGCAATGAGCGGTGTCCATGACGGTTAAACTGCCTGGTCGGCCCAATATGCGTATCGCCGATCAGGGCAAAATAGACGGTTTCGGCCATCACCTCACGGCCGCTACTGCCGTCCCGATCCCGGCAACCAACTTGGCCACCGAGCTATCTATCAGGCCAAAGTAGCCAGACGGGGCGATGCCGATCCAAAAGATGAACAGGAGGAACGACAACATGATCGCCAGTTCGCGCCGGTTCAAGTCCCGGAGCTTCTGATTCTCCGGATTATCCAGCGGCCCCATGAAGACGCGTTGGAACATCCACAGCAGGTAAACGGCCGCCAAGATGACACCTGAAGTAGCAAAGGCAGTGTAAATCCAGGCATTTGGCCCAAGCGATTGGGTGGCTCCCATCGAACCAAGCAGGATGGTGAACTCGCCCACAAAGCCATTCAGCCCCGGCAATCCCATGCTGGACAACACCACAATGAGCGATAGGACGCTGAAGACGGGCATCGCTTTCCACACCCCGCCATAATCGGAAAACATGCGCGTGTGTCGCTGTTCATAAAGCACGCCGACCAGGAAGAACAACGCTCCCGTGCTCAGGCCGTGGTTCACCCCCTGCAAGATGGCGCCCTGCAACCCCGCTTCATTCATGGAGAAAATGCCCAGCATAACGAAGCCGAGGTGGCTGACGCTGGAATAGGCAACCAGTTTCTTCACATCCTTTTGCGGGAAAGAAACGATAGCCCCGTAAATGATGCCGATGATCGCCAGCACGGCAATCATAGGGGCAAAGTGTACGGACGCTTCCGGGAACAGGGGTAGGTTGAAACGAATGAAACCGTAGGTTCCCATCTTCAGCAAGACACCGGCCAGGATGATTGAACCGGCCGTCGGCGCTTGTGTGTGAGCATCTGGCAGCCAGGAATGGAAGGGGAACAGCGGCACCTTGATAGCAAAGGCCACGGCAAACCCCAGGAACAGCAGGTTTTGCGCGCCTGCAAAGGCAGCACGGCCGTTAATCAAGTCAGGTACAGCGAATGTGTGGCTGGTAATGCCAATATACAAGATGGCCAACAGCATGAGCAGCGAACCGGCCATCGTATATAGGAAGAACTTGATAGAGGCGTAGACGCGGTCCTTACCCCCCCAAATGCCGATGAGGAAATACATGGGCACCAGGGTGAATTCCCAAAAAACGTAAAACAGGAACAAATCCTGGGCCAGAAAGACGCCCATCATCCCCAGCTCCATCAGCAGCATAAAGATGTAATACTGCTTAACCTGCGTCTGGATGGCGCTCCAGGAAGCGCCAACGGACAAGAGCGAGATGAAGCTGGTTAACAGCACCATAAGAATGCTGAGGCCATCTACACCCAGGTAATACTGGATACCCCAAGACGGAATCCAGCGAGCGCGCTCCACCAGTTGCAGGCCGGCCTGGCTTTTGTCGTAGCTGGCCAAAACCAGCAAGGACACGATGAACGTGGCCCCGCTTGCCGCTAACGCAATTTGCCTGATGAGGTCGTCGGACTCTCTCTTGAGCGGCTTGAGCACCAGGATGGCCGCCACCCCCAAGAGCGGTAAGAAAGTGACAATTGTTAGAATACCCATCTTATCTCCCCGGTATTGAGGTTAGGGATAGGAGCTTCCCGCTTCGCCAGTGAATCTCCCAGTTTTTCAAACATTGATCAACTCGCTGCCATGATGAAATAAATGAGCAGGGCTACCGCGCCCAGGAAAACGCTCAAGGCGTAATTCCGGGCGTAACCGGTTTGTGTGCGGCGAATCACGCCAGCCAGACGACGGGCCACACGGCCGCTGCCGTTGACCAGCCCGTCCACCCCCTGCATATCTAATATCTCGGCGGCAAAACGAGCGAACTCCAAGAAGAAATCTCGAATGATGTTCTCGTGTACAAAGTCATGCCAGAATGCCCCATCGAGCTGATGCCCCAGCCAGGCGGACAACCGGTTGAACAAAGGCACCACGCCATCCATGAACAGCGTGTTGAGCGGCAAGACGGAGAACCACCAAATTGGCGTGCTTTGCAGCGGGTCACGCTCATCGGCCGTTTGCGGCCGGTTGCGATAAACCCAGTAAAACGCCCCGCCCAGCGCCAATAACGCCAGCAGCGTAGATGACCCGGCGATGAGCCACGACAAGACCACTGGCGTGTGCGGCATATGCACCACGCCTTCCTCAGAAAGGCGGAACGCAGGAATAGCGTGTTCCAGCCACCCTTCCAGGCCCAGCCAGAGCCCGCCGGCCTGGTGGCGGTTGGCCTCGGCAATGCCTTCGCTGAAGAAGGGCGCGTTCAAGAAACCACCAACCACCGACAGCGCAGCCAGGATCATCAACGGCACAGTCATGACGCGCGGGCTTTCCTGGGCGTGCCCGGCGGCCGCGTGGCGCGGCTGGCCGAAGAAAACCATTTTCAACTGGCGCCCCATGTAAAACGCTGTGCAAAATGCCGCAGCGGTTAATAACACATACACGATTGTGTTATGCTCGCTGCCATGCGCCAGGATTTCGTCCTTAGACCAGAAACCGGCCAACGGGAAGATGCCCGACAGCGCCATTGCGCCAATCATGTATACGGCGAAGGTGGTCGGCATTCTGTGGCGCAGTCCGCCCATCGTGCGCATGTCTTGCGGATCAAATCCATCATCGTGATGGTCGTCACCGTGAGCAATGTGATGGTGCCCATGTTCCATACCGTGAATCACCGAGCCGGAACTGAGGAACAGCAGCGCCTTGAAGAAGGCGTGCGTGATCAGGTGGAACATGCCGGCAACATACGCCCCCATGCCCACGGCCGCGATCATGAACCCCAGTTGGCTCACGGTAGAATAAGCCAACACCTTCTTAATATCGAACTGGGTGAAGGCGATAAGGCCGGCCAGCAAAGCCGTGCCCGCCCCGACATAGGCCACAAGGTCAGGCGAGGATACCAGGCCGAATAGTTTCACATCACTAGCGCGCACAATCTCAAACAGCACATTGCTGCGAACGATGAGGTAAATGCCGGACGTGACCATCGTAGCCGCGTGAATTAACGCCGACACCGGCGTGGGGCCGGCCATGGCATCCGGGAGCCAGATGTACAGCGGAATCTGCGCCGATTTGCCGGCCGCGCCCATGAGGAACAGGGCAGTCACGGCCGTCAATACGGTACCCAACGGTGCGCTGAAAAGGCCAAACTCCACCAGTTGCCCGCTCTCAAACATCTTGAGAGCATTGCTGAATACCGGCTCAAATTCCAACGAACCGATGCTCCAGAAGGTTAAAATCATGGCCAGGATCATGGCGAAATCGCCAACCCGGTTGGCAACAAACGCCTTTCGCGCCGCATTGGCATTCATCGGCACATTGTGTTCATCAACCCGATCAAACCAGAAGCCAATGAGCAAGAACGAACACAAACCGACCCCTTCCCAGCCAACGAACAGCATCAAGTAACTGTTACCAGTAACCAGGATGAGCATGAAGAACAGGAACAGATTGAGGTAGGCGAAGAAGCGGGAGAAGTCAGGATCGCCGTGCATGTAGCCAATGGCGTAGATATGGATGAGCGAACCGACGCCGGTCACAACCAACATCATCGTCACCGACAGGGTGTCTACCTGAATGCTCCAGGGCACGCGGAAATTAGCTGACGGAATACGAATCCAGTCAAATAACTGCACTGTTTCGGCGTGGAAGCCGTTTCTGCGCAAACCGAAAAAGAGCAGCGCAGCAATCACGAAGGCGCTCAATGCCATGAAACTGGCGAACCAGCCGCACCATTGTTCGCCAACTTTCCGATCCGCAGCCAGGAACCGGCGGCCGATCAGGCCGTTAAACAAAACGCCGATTACGGGAAATGCGAGGATAAGTGGAGCCAAGTCAAATGCGTTCATAGGCCAGGATTACCCTACCCTTTCATCAGGTTGATTTCATCAATATTGATGCTTTGCTTGGTGCGGAAGATGGTCACAATCAGCGCCAGACCTACCGCAACTTCGGCCGCAGCGACGGTGATGACGAAAAAGACCAACACCTGCCCATCCAGATCGCCCAAGTGGCGGGCAAAAGCAACGAAAAGCAAATTGGCCGCATTCAGCATCATCTCAATGGACATGAAAATGATGATGGCATTACGGCGCAGGAGCGCACCCAACGCCCCAATGGAAAACAAAATGACGCTGAGGGCAATGTACCACTCAATGGTCACTTCAGGCATCACGACCTTCCTTCCTCTTACGGCCCATCACCACAACCCCAATCATCGCTGCTAGGAGGAGCACGCCCGTTACTTCAAACGGGAAAATGTACGCCTCGAATAATCTCAGACCGAGTGCAGTCGGCCCCGATTCAATGAATCCTGAGCCGCCGCTGACGCCTTTCGGCAGCAGGGTCGCGCTAAAAGCGACAATTAGCGCGGCCGCCAGCAAGCCGGCCAATACACCCTGCCAGCCTCCTTTCCCGCTGACGCCGGCCAGTTTCTCTACGCCCAGGAGCATAATCACAAACAGGAACAACACCATGATCGCGCCCGCATATACGGTGATCTGCACCATGGCGATGAACGGGGCATTCAGGACCACATACAACACGGCCAGGGTCGTGAAATTTAGGATCAAGAACAGGGCGCTATGCACCGCATTGCGGCTGATTAACATGCCCACGGCCGCAGCGATGGCAACAATAGCCAGGATAATGAACACAATAAAACTGCCCATGAGTTTACTTTGCTCCCTAGCTGGGATTCTCCATGTCAGGAATAGCCCGGACGTAGACGCCAGGTTCCACTTTCTGCGGCGTCGGCTTCCCGTTCACCGGGACATCCACAATCAACATATCCTTGGTATAGATGGCGCTGGCCCGGTCGTAAAAGCTCAACTCGTAGTTATCTTCCAGGACAATTGCCTCCGTCGGGCACGCATCTTCGCAAAAGCCGCAAAAGATGCAGCGGAGCATATTGATTTCGTAGACACGGGCATACCGTTCGCCGGGCGAGTACCGCTCATCATCGCTGTTCTCCGCCGCCTCGACAAAAATAGCGTCGGCCGGGCAGGCAGCAGCGCAAAGCGAACAGCCAATGCACCGTTCCAGGCCATTATCGTATCGCTTCAGCTCATGCCGCCCCTTAAACCGGGTGCGAACCGGCCGCTTCACTTCCGGATACTGAATCGTCACCGGCGGCCGTACCGCATGTTTGAGCGTGGTATACATCCCTTTGATGATTGCTCCAACCATATGTGTTCTCCAACGACGCACACGGCCGCGGCCGTTGATGCGCGTCTATGCTTCTTTACCCCAGGAAAAAACGCAACACAGATTCAACAATCGGCTGCAAGACACCTTCCTCGTACAGCACAATGAAAACTCCCACCGTTACAAAATTCAAGACAGCAATAGGCAACAGCCGTTTCCAGCCAAAGCTCATCAATTGATCATAGCGGAAGCGCGGCAGCGTTGCCCGAATCCAGATCATCAGAAACAAGCCGATGATAGTTTTAGCTATGATGTAGAAAATGCCCAACGCCGGTACCTGATCAACAAAGGGGCCGCGATAACCGCCAAAGAACAATGTGGCTGCGATGGCGCTGTACGCGATCATCTTCATGTACTCAGCCATGAAGAACATGCCGAAGCGCATACCCGCATATTCCACCGAGAAACCAGCCGACAACTCCTGCTCCGCCTCCAGCAGATCAAAGGGGGCGCGCTGCAACTCGGCTAAAACTGATACAAAGAACACAAAGGCGGCCAACGGCTGTAAAAAGACATACCAACCGTTCCGCTGTGCTTCCACAATGACGCCCAGGTCCATCGAATCCGCCATCATGATAGGCACGAGCGCAGAAAGACCCAGGGCCAATTCATAGCTGATCATCTGCGCTGAGGCGCGAATTCCCCCCAACACCGCATATTTGCTGTTGGAGGCCCAACCAGCCAGCACGATCCCGTACACGCCGATTGAAGTGATGGCCAGAATGAACAAAACGGCAATGTTAAGCCCAGGAGCGATGGCCAGGTACGGGAAATATTTAGTGCCGAACAAAGTAATCTCGCCCGCCCAGGGAATCACGCCTAAGATCAAAATGGCGGGCATGACGGTCAACATTGGAGCCAGATTGTACACAACCTTGTCTGCTTTGGCCGGGGTGGGGTCTTCTTTGAAGAACATCTTCACCGCATCGGCCGCGGGTAACAGTATGCCGCCCAGCAGTTTCCGCTCTTTCCCTTTTCGTGATGGAAGGGGGATATAACCGGCGCGATTGGGGCCGATTCTCGCCTGGAAGCGAGCCAGCAGCTTTCGTTCCAGCAGGGTGGTATAGGCAAATCCGGTTACGACCGCAAATGTAACCACGAAGCCCACAATTACAGCGCGGAGTGCAATTTGACCGGGAGTCATGCGAGTTCCCCTTCTTTTTGTTCGACTTTGGCGATTTCGACCGCGGCCGTGCCTGAGCGGAGCTTCCCGCCACGCAACAAAGCCACATGGGCCGGTACGCGGCCGTCCACAGACGCCTGCACCTCAAACTCAGCCCCATGAACACGGAGCACAACCTCATCCCCATCGGCAATACCCAGACGGGCGGCGTCATCCGCCCCCAGCGTCACTGAACGCGGAGCCAGGCGGGGTGCGATGATTTCAGAGTGGCGGATGAGCGTGCCCGGCGGATACAGCGCGGCCGTTTGAATGAGTTGCAGCCCATCCTGCTCCTTTTCTCCGCTGTCCGGCACATCAAACTGCTCTACCGGGCCGGATTCAGCCGCGGCCAGCCATTGCTGCCCTAACCCGGCCGTGTTGCGGTAAGCGTTCCCCCCATAGTACAGGTCGTCGCCACCCACGACCGGCCACTGCTCTTCAACCGCTGCCAGAGAACGATAATCCATGCCCTGATACTGCGCCGTCACACCGGCGATCTCTTTGAAAGCGAAACTGGCAGCTACGGCTGGCTTTCCCAGACCCACGCGCTCTCCAATCTGTGCCAGAATTTGCCAGTCGGGGCAGCTATCGCCCACGGCGGGAATGGCGGGGTAAAAGCGCTGCACGCGCCGCTCGCCGGAGGTGAATGTCCCTTCACGCTCGGCCCAGCTTTGCGCCGGTAACACGACATCGGCCAGAGCGGCCGTTTCCGTCATGAACAGCTCTTGCACCACCAGGAAATCCAACTGCCCACGGCCGGACATCAGGCCGTCTCCCACCGGGTCTGCGCCCAGCACGTAAAGTACGTTGACCTGGCCGCTCTCAACCCCGGCATAAATAGCGGCCGCGTCCATGCCTGGCGCATCCAGCGAGGCATATCCAGGCCCCCACGCAGGATGGATGCCCATATCGGCCGCCCCCTGGGTGTTATTGTGCGGCCAGACAGGAATCAGGCCGTTGTTACGCCGTCCGGCGTGGCCGTCGCCGTTCTTAATGAGCAGCAGATTGGCCAGCAGCCGGGCCAGTGCGTCCGTTTCGCCGGTCGTCAAGCCCTCCCCACCGTAAAACACCACCAGATTTTGCGCCTTCACAAGCAGTTCGGCCGCTTCCATGAGGGCATCCCCATCAGCGGCAACAGCCTCCACCTTGGCCGCGTTCACCAGTTGGCGCACCATGGTCAAGGCTTGTCCCGGCCGGTACCATAAGGCATGGCCGGAAAAATTGTCCAGCCGCGTAGAACGGGCATTCAGCACGACCAGGGCTGCGCCCCGTTCGGCCGCCTGCTTCACCCGCAGCCACCAGACTGGCGCTTCTTCATGCAGGTCGCTGGCTACAACCAACACCGCATCCCCCACGCCCAAATCGCTCAGGTTGCTGCCGCTGCTAAGTCCCACCTGGGCGACGACATCAGCGCCGGCGATAGGCCGGTCTGCCAGGTCAATATTGCTGCTCTTCAACCCCTGGCGGAAAAGTTTCTGGAATTGGAAGAGGTCTTCGTTGCTGAGTCGATCCCCGCTCAATCCGGCGACGACCGCCTGACTCTGCTGCAATTTCCCGGCGACGTGGTCCAGCGCCTCTTCCCAGCTTGTCTCCACCAACTCGCCGTTCTTGCGTACCAGGGGTTTCGTCAGCCGCTGGGGCGCGTCGGCAAAGTGATGCACGAACCGGCCCTTGTCACAAATCCAGATTTCGTTGACGGACTCATTTTGGCGGGGCATGATGCGTTTGATGACATTACGGCCGCCGGCGATAGCCTCCCGGCGTGTGCTTAACGTCGTGTTACAGCCAACGGGACAGTGAGGGCAAATACTGGCTACCGGCGTCAATTCCCACGGCCGTGCACCAAAGCGGAAGTCGGCCGTTGTCAGCGCGCCTACCGGGCAAATATCGGTCGTGTTCCCACTCCAATAGCTGTCAAATTCCGGCTCGGAAAGGGTTACGATCTCCAAAGAACGACCCCGATTATGGAACTGAATCACCGGATCTCCAGCCACTTCGTCCTGGAAGCGGATGCAGCGCGCGCATTGAATGCACCGCTCCCGATCCAGGAAAATTAAATCGCCCAGGGGCACGTGCTTATCCAGCTTCATCTTGTCGGTGTAGATAAAGCGGCTGGTTCCCTTACCGTGACGCATGGTCAGGTTCTGCAAGGGGCACTCCCCACCCTTGTCACAGATGGGGCAATCCAGCGGGTGGCTGGTCAGCAACAACTCCACTACCGTTTCCCGCGCGGCCGTCACCGGCTCGCTGGCGGTGCGCACGACCATCCCCTCGCTGACCGGAACTGTACACGCCGTTTGCAAGCCGCGAAAGTTTAGCTTGGGATTCCCTTCTTCATCCAATATCAGTTCGCCCGTCTTCCGATCACGAATCGGCAGGCCGACTTCCACCAGGCACATGCGGCACATGCCCACCGGTTCCAGCTTGGGATGGTAGCAGAACACGGGAATATGGTTGTTGATCTTCTTAGCGGCATCAACGATTAACGTCCCTTTGGGGACTGTAAGTTCCACACCGTCTATCGTTAAAGTAACAAGATCACTCATTCTGATCCTCTTGCAATTAGTCTGACCCTTAGTCAGCGGCCGCGGCCGATTTCACCGCTGCCTGCCCCCGTCCATTTTCCGCTCCGGCATTCACCTTCGCCCGGTACTCATCTCTGAAATGGCGGATTGTGGACAGCACAGGATTGATAGCAAAATCGCCCAGCGCGCACAGGCACTTGCCCCCCATGCTGCCGGCAACGTTCTCCAAGATGCGAATGTCCACCTCTGTGCCCTGCCCTTCATACACGCGAGACAGCACCCTTTCCAGCCAGAATGTTCCCTCGCGGCAGGGCGTACACTTTCCGCAAGATTCATGTCTGAAGAAGTGGATCATCTTCAGCGCCGCCCATACCATGTCCGTGGTTTCATCCATAACGATGAGTGACGCAGATCCCATGACGGAGGCAAATTCTGTCAATCCCTCATAAGTCAACGGCGCGTCGAGCGCTTCATCGGTCACAACCGGGCCAGACCCCCCGCTGGGCAAAAGCGCCTTAAACGCTTTACCGTCGGGGATGCCGCCCCCATACTGCTCACTGAAAATCAGATCGCGGTACGTGGTTCCCATCTCCACTTCGTAGTTGCCGGGCTTGTTCACGTGTCCGCTCAGACAGACTATTTTCACGCCGGAGCTTTTTTCCGTTCCCATGCTGGCGTACCACTCGGCCCCGTTGAGGAGGATGGGCGGCACATTGGCCAGCGTTTCTGTGTTGTTGACCACAGTGGGCTTGCCGTACAACCCTTCCACGGCCGGAAAGGGGGGCTTGGACCAGGGCTGGCCCAGGTTGCCCATCAGCGAGTTGATGAGCGCCGTTTCCTCGCCGCAAATATACGCGCCAGCCCCATAATGACAATAGATGTCGCAGCTGAACTCGGTGCCCAGGATGTTCTCGCCTATCAAGCCGTTAGCGTAACACTCCTGTATCGCTTTTTCAAAGATTTGGGCCGCTTCCATAAACTCGCCGCGGAAGTAGTTGTAGATGGTCTTCGCGCCGACGGCGTACGCGGCAATCAACGCCCCTTCAATCACCTGGTGCGGATTCCGCTCGGAAAGTTCCCGGTCTTTGAAGGTGCCTGTTTCTGACTCATCCGTGTTGACAAGGACGTATACCTCTTTGGCCCCCTTGGGAATGAAGCCCCATTTGATGCCCGTGGGAAAACCGGCCCCGCCGCGGCCGCGTAAGCCGGAGGCCCGGACTGTATTCTTCACTTCGTCGGGGATCATTTCGGTCAACGCCTTTTTCAAGGCTTCGTAGCCGCCGTGGGCGCGGTAGACGTCTAACTGATGAATGTCTTTGATATCTCGGTGACGCAGCAAAATGTGGGTCATCACATTACCTTAAAAAATGCATCTGTTCAGTCACGATCGGCCGTTGCTGACGGCCGATTAGCAAAAGCCACCATTTCTTCAACCACGGACGGCCGTTTCGCCTCCGCCTGCGCTTCTTCGCGTAAACGGGCGAGTAACTGTTCAAACTTCTCTTCGTCCAGGTTCTCCTCAAAGCGCAGATTACATTGGAGCATCGGCGCACGGTCGCAGGCGCCCAAACACATAACCGTTTTAATGGTGAACAGCCCGTCATCCGTCGTACCGCCCACCGGCGTATCCAGTTTTTTGGTCACCACCTCTACAAATTCATCCGCCCCGCGCAGCGCGCAAGCCAGATCGTTGCAGATTTCGAGGACATATTTACCCGTCGGCTCTTCATAATACAAGGTATAGAAACCAGCCAGGGAAAGCACCTGGGACGGGTCCATGTCCAGGATGTGGGCGACCTCACGCATAGCTTCCCGGCTCATATAGCCATATTCATGTTGGGCCAGGTGCATAAGCGGCAGCACGGCCGATTTCTTGTCCGGGAACCGTGCCAGAATGCCTTTGATCTCGTCTGCGTATTTCTCAGCGATCAACTTTAATCTCCAGACTTTGTTGCGCGTCAGGGTTCAACCCCGACCCAGCCAACTCGATTATCTGTCTATTTCCCCAAGAACAATGTCAATGGAGCCAATAATGGCCACCAAATCAGCAATGAACACATTTTTCGCTAATTGAGGTAGCGAAGCAAGGTTCACATAAGAGGGAGTGCGCAAATGGACACGCGCCGGCTTTGGCGAACCATCCCCGCGCAGATAGCAGGCAAACTCCCCACGCGGCGATTCCACACTCTGATAAACAAACCCTTCCGGAGCGCTGAACCCTTCTGTCCACAGCTTAAAGTGATGGATAACTGCCTCCATGCTTCGGCCCAGTTCAGCTCGGGGCGGAGGCACAATTTTGCGGTCGTCAATGTTCACCGGGCCGTCAGGCAATTTATCCAACGCCTGTTCGATGATGCGCAAACTTTGCCACAGTTCGCGTATACGGCAGCGATAACGGGCGTAAACGTCGCCATCCGTTTCCAGCGGTACCTCAAATTCGTACTGCTCATACCCGGAATAAGGCTGCACTTTGCGCAGGTCCCAATCCACGCCTGAACCACGCAGGCTTGGCCCGGTAACTCCCCAGGCAACAGCATCTTCGGCCGAAATAACGCCGATTCCCTTCGTCCGCTCCAGCCAGATGGGGTTCTCTTTAAGCAGCGCCTCGTAGTCGGCGATTTTAGCGGGGAAAAAGTCCAGGAAATGGCGAACGGCCGGGATGAAATCCTCTGGTAAATCACGCCACAGCCCGCCCGGCCGGAAGTAGCTGACCATCATCCGCTGGCCGGCAACCATCTCAAACAAATCAAGAATGTATTCCCGCTCCCGGAAACAGTAGAGGAAAACTGACATCGCCGCCAGGTCAATGGCGTGTGTTCCCAGCCAGACGAGATGGCTGGAGATCCTGGCTAATTCACACAGGATGACGCGGATAGCCTGGGCGCGGGGCGTGGCTTCTACACCCAGCAGTTTTTCCACGGCCAATATATAGCCCAGGTTATTGGACATCGGCGAGAGGTAGTCGAGCCGATCGGTCATGACCAGGGCTTTGGTGTATGTTTTCGACTCCATGTTCTTCTCTACACCGGTGTGCAGGAAGCCGATATCAGGAGCCAGATTCACCACGGTTTCGCCGTCCAGTTCAATCAGTAGCCGTAGCACGCCGTGCGTGCTGGGGTGCTGCGGCCCCATGCTGAGGAGCATGTGCTCCTCCGGGTCTTGAACCTCCATGCCGGTGCCAACTCTGGCTCGCAGTTCCTCTACAGTCAATTCTTGTATGGTGTCGCTGACGGTAGGTATGGTCATGTTTTCCTCAATTGCACATGGCGTAAACGGCCGCACCGGTTTTGCGCGCAGGCCGTCGTGCTAGCACAAAAGCAAACTTAAAATAAGACACGACGAATATCCTGATTCTTTAAGTTTAAACGGTGCCTTATTGATCAATCCTGGGCGTAAGGTTTTTTACGGTCAATCTCTTCCCGATTGAAGGTAAATTGAACCTCTTCATAACCCAGCGGATAATCTTTGCGCAATGGGTGCCCTTGCCAATCCTCTGGCAGGAAAAGACGGCGTAAACTGCCATTTCCCCTGAAGCGGATGCCCATCAGGTCCCACACTTCCATTTCCAACCAGGTGGCAATCGGCCACACAGATGCGACCGTCTCCGGCCCATTGTCCGGGTCTTCCACCCGCACACGGAGGCGGAGGCGGTGTTTATTGGGCATGGAAATAAGGTGGTAATTGACGGCAAACCGGGGTGTGTCCGGCAGCATATCATCGGCGCAGATATCACTGATGAAATTGTATTGAAGCGCAGCATCATCTCGCAAAAATTGACAAACTGCCTTGATATGCGCCATTTTTACGAACAGCGTCCGTTCGCCGCGAAAATCTCGTACTTCTTCAATGGCGTCGGGGAACTGTTCGTTGATCTTGTCAACGGCCAATTGATCGAGATTCATCAAGACCAATCCTTTAATTGCTCAGTGCGAACTTTCTCATGCAAGGTCATGATGCCGTTCATCAATGCTTCAGGGCGAGGAGGGCACCCGGCCACATAAACGTCAACGGGAACAATCTCGTCCACGCCCTGAACGATGGCGTAGTTATTGAAAATACCGCCGCAGGAAGCACAGTCACCCATGGCCACAACCCATTTGGGGTCGGGCATCTGGTCATAGAGGCGGCGTAATACCGGGGCCATCTTACGGGAGACGCGCCCGGCCACAATCATCAGGTCAGCCTGACGGGGAGACGGCCGCATTAACTCCATGCCGAACCGCGACATATCGTAATGGGATGCCTGGGTGGCCATCATTTCGATGGCGCAACAGGCCAACCCAAATCCGAGCGGCCACATGGAATTCGTCCGGCCCCAGTTGACCAAATCCTCCAGGCGATGGGTGACAACGCCCATCGTACCCAGCTTTTGTTCTATTCCCATTCCAGTACTCCTTTCTTCCACACCCAGGCATCACCCAGCACAAACATGACCATAAATACCAACATGGCTGTCAGGCCGAAAAGACCCAATTTACGAAAAGCCAATGCCCAAGGTACGAGCAGAATAATATCCACATCAAACAGGATAAACAGAATGGCGATACGATAGAATTTGACGGGAAGACGGCGCTGCGCCTCGCCAATCGGTACCATGCCCGACTCGTAAGGGGCCACCTTCCGTGCCGTCGGCCGCCGCGGGCCGATGCTCAGAGAGAGGACGGGGAGCAGAATTGCAAAGAAAAAAGCTATCCCCAGCAGGACAGCTAGTGGAAGATAATCAACCAGTATTTGATTGTCCATAATTCGCTTACTATCTTTCCCGAAGTCAAAAAATCACTTGACTCGTGCATTCTATCACAAGCAAAATAGGGCGGCAACACGGAACTAAACCCATTTATTTTGCACAGAAACGGCGGTGGAAACACACATACAACCAGGGTTATCTCCCCAACGGAATGGCAACGGCCGCAGCCGCCAATAGTTACCTCCTACAAGGGAAAACCCGGCGACATTGCGGCGCAGGGGACACGCCGCATCTCAATATCACCGGCTAAAATTCTAGCTCAAATAATCGCGCAACGACTTACTGCGACTTGGGTGCCGCAACTTACGCAGTGCCTTGGCTTCGATCTGGCGAATACGCTCGCGGGTTACGCCGAAACTCTTTCCCACTTCTTCCAGCGTGTGGTCTTTGCCGTCATTCAGCCCGAAGCGCATCTCCAACACTTCCCGTTCGCGATCGCTCAAAAAGTTAAGGACGGTCCGGATTTGTTCGCGCAGCAGCTCTTTAGAGGCCGCGTCCACCGGTTCAATCACCCGTTCATCCTCGATGAAGTCGCCCAACTCAGTAGAATCTTCGTTATTGCCGACAGGCGTTTCCAATGACATCGGATCCATCGAGATGCGCATAATATCCCGGATTTTGCCCACCGCCTGCCGCCACTTCCGACCGAGCACCGGATCAATCGGGGTATCATTCAACAGGGCTTTCTTAATGGTTTGAGACTCTTCCGGGGTCAGGTAGTCTAACTCAAGTGCGAGTTCTTCAACGGTCGGCTCATGGCCCAACTGCTGCACCAGATCACGACGCACCCGGACGATTTTGTTAATCGTTTCAAACATGTGGACGGGGATACGAATCGTGCGAGCCTGATCGGCAATGGCGCGGCTGACTGCCTGCCGGATCCACCATGTGGCGTATGTACTAAACTTGTACCCCTTGGTGTGGTCAAATTTTTCGACGGCGCGCAGGAGTCCAACATTGCCTTCCTGCACCAGGTCAAGCAATTGAATCCCTCGCCCCATGTACCGCTTGGCCACGCTCACGACCAGACGAAGATTAGCGCGCGTGAGGTTGGTCTTGGCCTCTTCCGCCAGGTGGTAAATCATGAACTCATTGTACCTAAGTGCCGTTCCGTCCTCGACCATCCACTCATACAGTTGATCCAGGTGGGGTAGCGTCTTTTTGGAAGCATAATAGTCGGCAACCCGAACCAGGAGAGCAGAAGGCATCAAGTATAGGGCGGTAAACAGCTCGAAGGCTCGCTTGGCCAAATCGGTCCAGGCGTCGTCCTGTCCCCAGTTTCCTTCATTCAGGTAGTTACGTAAATAAGAGTTTGCACCGGCCCGCCAATCTTTTCGCAGTTGCTGCACTTCTTTGATAAGCGCAAGCAAATCAGGTTGTTCCACATTGAGGTCCGCGGCCGCTTTCAGCACTGATTGCCAATACTCCAGCAGTTCACGGTAGTTGATCTTCATCGCCAGAACCTGAACCGTCTCCTCATCTTCCGCGTTGTACTCTTCGCGGGCCACATTGGTGAGTCGCTCCAACACAGAGGCAGCCGCCAGTTGAGTAGACAGCCAGATTTCCTGTTCGGCCGCAAGCAGCGGCACCTGGCCAATTTCTTTGAGGTATGTGTGAACGGGATCGTCTTCTGGATCGCCTGTGATGTACTCCGTCTTGGCCCCGTCCGCCAGTTCATCTTCTTCTGGAGTCAGCAGCGCTGCCGGCTCACCCAGGTCTTCGACGACTTTGCCTGTGGAAGACACAATGCGGATGCCCAGCTTTTGCAGCTGTTCATAAAGCATGTCCGCCTGCCCCTCATCGGCCGTCGCCAGGATCGCCTGCACATCCGTTTCCTCGATCTCGCGTGAACGGCGTGCTTGCTTGACAAGCGCTTCCACGTCAAGCAGGCCCACCTCTTCCAGTTCTGGCTCTTCAATGTCCCTGATGCTCTCAACGGGGAGGCCTTCTGGTATTGGATCGAGATTCTTTCTTGATTCCGTGTCTTCCATTTGACTCCTGAACCGTCCTGCCGCCTAGAAACGCCCTTGCGCGGCATCCGCCGCACGGCGTTGGTTGGTCGCAGACATCGCGTTCTTGGCCCTGTGGATACTCAGCACCGCCAGCTTCCACTCATCCAACTTCTCATACATTTCCCGCGAGTCAGTATCACTGATGCTTCCTTTCTCCCGGAAAAGCTGTTTCACCTCACTGATTAACCGTCCGATGTGATCCTGCCGCCAGTCAAGCACAGAAAGCGCTAACTTGTCGGCCATACGTCCGAGTTCCCATTCATTCGATGTTGGAGGTGTGCTTAGAAGGACTTGCACCCGATCAAGAAGCGCCTCGTCTAAACTATCGCACAACTCATCAATGCTGGCAACCGATCCATTCTGTGCCCACCGGACAATTTGCTTCAGCAGCACCCGATCCTCGGCCGCAGCAAAATCGCTTTCAGAGACGACCGGTTGTTTGTTCTCAACCAATCTCTGATTGACCAACGAAATTAATTGCGGAAAGCGTAAACAATGGCTAAGGTAGTTCTCCTCCCGCTTGTGTACCAACCCACGCGTGGTCCGATCAGGTGGTGGGGCTTCTCTTGTCTTCCCTTGCGCGGCCGCCGGATGGGTTGCGGGTAACGCAGGCTGTGCCCCAACCGGACGCCGTTTTCCCGGCAGGCGTATTTGCCGCAGCGACCGTTCGTCCACGTGCAGAGCGCGGGCTAGTTGCTGCCAGTAATGGTTACGCTCGACCGGATCGACGATATCTTTGATGAGGGGGAGCACCTGTTGGGCAACGGCCGCCTTTTGTTTGGCGTCATTCAAGTCCAGATCGCGGGTGGCTACATCAATGACATACGCCACCACCGGCTTCGATTGGGACACCAGTTTGGGCCATCGGGCCGGGTCCTCGCGAATGATCTTGTCCGGATCGTACCCTTCCGGCAGCGTAATCACCTGAATATCCGCCTTCAAGCGTCCTTCATGGCGCACCAGGCCGTGGGCATCAAACCGCACTTCCACTTCGCGGTCCAGCGTTTCTCGCGCCACTTGTAGGCCGCGCATCGTCGCCTTAAACCCGGCCGCGTCTGCATCCAAAGCCAGCACAAACCGTCTAGTATACGGCTTCAACTTCCGCAGTTGTGCTTCCGTCAAGGCCGTGCCCATTTGCGCTACGACATTTCGGTGTCCGGCCTGCCACGCCTGCATGACATCCAGGTAGCCTTCTACAATCACGACCTGGCGCGCTTCCCGAATATGGCGCTTGGCCGTATCCAGCCCAAAGAGAAGATGGCTCTTGTCAAACAGGGCCGTTTGCGGCGAGTTGAGATACTTGGGGAGACTCTCATCGTCCAGGGCGCGCGCGCCAAACCCCACGACACGGCCGCTTACATCCCGGATCGGAATCATGAAACGATTGCGAAATCGGTCGTAGCGCGTGCCCTTGTCCGGGTTCTCAGTCAACAGCCCGACATCGAGCAGCTCCTGGTCGGTATACCCCTGGCCGTTGAAATGGGTGCGGCAGGCGTTCCAGGAATTGAGCGCGTACCCCAGGCTGAACGTAGATACTGTGTCTGCATTCAGCCCCCGCCCGGCGACATATTGGCACGCGTGTTCCGCCTGAGGAGCGTGGAGGAGGAGTTGATGGAAATAATCGGCCGCGGCCGACAGCAGCGCCGCTTGCTTTTGCTCAACCGCCTGCCGCTGCTTATCAACAGGTGTTGCTTCTTCAAGGACAACCCCGGCCCGATCCGCCATGCGCCGCAGCGCCTCTTTGAACTCCCAGCCCTCCTTCTTCATGATGAAGGAAAACAAATCTCCGCCTTCAGAGCAGGCGCCGAAGCAATGCCATGTCTGTGTTTCCGGGAACACATAGAAGGCGGGCGTGCGGGTATTCGCATGGAAAGGGCAAAAACCGGCATAGGATCGCCCCGACTTGCGCAGCGACACGTAATCGGACACGATGTCCACAATGTCCAGCCGGCTTTTAATTTCTGTGGTAACGCTCATTGAACTTCAGTTTTAGGCCCCATCCGATTATTGGTCGCTCCCGCTATTCCCAAGCGACACAGGAGCCGGACAAGCGCCGACAAATTATACCGGATTTCTTACAAATGTTCTAAAACTGGGGGCGAATACAGACGCGGTGAGGGCGCCAGTTTTAGCTAGAACCCCTCTAACTGGGACAGATCAGCGATGCCCCGTGTCAGGCCGGCGATATGCTGGAGCAGAGCGAGCCTGTTCTCGCGTAGCGCGCGCGCTTCATCCATCACGAGCACTTCATCAAAGAACGTTGTAATGGCCGGAATCATTTGGCGCAGGGATGCGATTAAGGTGAGGACGGTACCGTCTTGGGCCGCGGCCGCAGCCTGGTAGGCGGCCAGTAATCCCTGCTCCGGCGGTAACGCAAAGCCGGACGGCCGCAGCGCATACTGCTCCGCAATCCCCCTGGTAATGCGCACACAGCGGGCATAGGCATCGAGCAGTTCCGTCCAATCCTCCGCCTGAACAGCCTCGCTAAGGGCGGCGGCCGCCTGCGAAGCTGCAAATGGATTGTAGCCCTGCTCCGCCAGCACCGCTTTCACCACCGACGCCGCATGCCCCTGTTCGCGCAGCACGCCTTCCAAACGGCCGTTGATGAAATTCAGCACCTCGGCCAGGACATCATCGTCACAGGCCAGCGGCAGATATTGCGCTGCGGCCGCCAGCGCTTCGCGCAGGTCAAATGACACTTCATTCGCCACCAGATTCTCGATGATCTGGAGGGCGCTGCGGCGGAGGGCAAATGGATCATTGGAGCCTTTCGGAGCCAGGCCGGCGGCGAACAGACCGGCCAGGCTGTCCAGCCGGTCTGCCAGCGCCAGCGCCAGGCCCGACCGTGTGACGCTCACCCCGTTGTACTGCTCAGCAATGGCGGCCGCGACTGGCTCCGGTTCACCGCTCAACCGGGCATAATGCCCACCCATAATACCCTGGAGTGAGGTCATCTCTACGACCATGCTGCTGGCCAGGTCAGCTTTAGCCAGCGCAGCAGCACGCACGGCCGCGGCCGTCTCCGCTTCTGTCAGTCCCAGCATTCGGGCCACGGCAGGCGTTAACTGCTCCAGGCGGCGCGTTTTGTCCAGCATAGATCCCAGGTCAGCCTGAAATGTCAGCGTGGCCAGCCTGGCCAGGAAATCAGAAAGGCTCTTCTGCCGGTCGTTGGAATAGAAGAACTCAGCGTCAGCAAAGCGGGCGCGGATCACATGCTCGTTGCCATCCGTCACCACATCCAGGTGCTGTTCATCCCCATTTCGCACTGCGATGAAATATGGCAGCAAACGCCCATTGTCGGCGTAAACGGGGAAGTATCGCTGGTGCTTGCGCATGACGGCCACCAGCACTTCGTCAGGTAGCGCCAGGAACCGTTCTTCAAAATGCCCTCGTAGCGGCATAGGACGTTCCACCAGGTTCGTCACCTCAGCCAGCAGCGCGGCGTCCTCCGGAATCGTCCCCTGTTTCTCGGCTGCCAGCGAGCGGGCGCCCTGTTCAATCTGGCTCCGGCGCTCGGCCACGCTGATGACAATGCCGTTCTCTCGCATGGCCCCGGCGTAGTTGTCCGCTTCCTCAATCTCAATAGGGGACGAGCCGTAAGGGCGCAGGCCATAGCTAATACGGCCGCTGCGGACGCCGGCATAATCGAAGTGGATGACGTCCGGCCCATATAGAGCAACAATCCACCGCAGTGGGCGGCTGTATGCGGTGTTGGTATGGTTCCAGCGCATGCTCCGCTCAAACTTGATGCTGGCGATCAGTCCCGGCAATACTTCGGCGAGAACGGCAACGGCCGGCTGGCCTTCCTCCCGGACAACGGCCGCTACGTATCGTTTCTTCCCCTCCTCGACAATGGTGAGGTCAGCGACGTCCACGCCCTTGCCTCTGGCAAAACCCACGGCCGCCTTAGTAGGGTTGCCATCCGCATCAAACGCGCGATCCGCCGGAGGCCCCTTGACCACCGTTTCCAGATCAGCCTGACGGCCCGCCATCCCGCGCACAATGACCGCCAGACGGCGTGGCGTGCCATGCACCTCCACCCGCTCGTAGGAAAGACGCAGTTTATCTAACAATTCAGGCGCCAGCACCTCCAACTGCCGGATGGCAGAATTGAGGTCGCCCACCGGCAGCTCCTCACTCCCGATTTCCAGCAGGAAGGTGTGCGGGTGTTCCAACTGGGTGAACTGGATGATCGGCGCAGCAGTTTCACCCTGTTCCCTTTGCCAGTTCTCCAGAAACGGGTACTCCAACTGCCGGCGCTGCTCCACATACAGGTCAGAAATCTTCAGGGCTACACTGCGCATGCGGCGGAAATAATTGGCCCGCTCCGTTACCCCAATAGCCCCACGCGTATCGAGGATGTTGAAGAGCTGGGAGCATTTCAAGTTGTAATCATGCGCCGGGATAACCAGACCGGCTTCCACGCAGCGCCACGCCTCCTGCTCATAGGTGTCATAGACGCGCCGGATCGCTTCCACATCGGCTACTTCGAAGTAGTAGCGGCAATGCTCGATCTCGCCCTGTAACAGGATGTCGCCATAAGCAACCCCCGCGCCATACTCAAGTTCCCAAACACTGTTAACGCCCTGCAAAGCCAATGCAATTCGATCCAGGCCGTAGGTGATTTCCACAGAAACGGGATCAAGCATGTGGCCGCCGGCCTGTTGAAAGTAGGTGAACTGCGTGATCTCCTGGCCGTCGAGCCACACCTCCCAGCCCAGGCCCCATGCGCCCAAAGCTGGACTTTCCCAGTTGTCCTCTACAAAACGAATATCATGTTCGCGGGGATCAACGCCGATGGCCTTCAGGCTGTCCAGGTACAGTTCCTGAGGGTTGCCCGGATCAGGTTTGAGGATGACCTGCAATTGGTGATGCATCTGCATGCGGTTGGGGTTGTCGCCGAAGCGGCCGTCGTCGGGACGGATGCTTGGTTCCACGTAAACCACGTTCCACGGCTCTGGTCCAAGGACGCGCAGCGCAGTCGCAGGGTTCATCGTGCCCGCCCCTATCTGAATGTTATATGGTTGTTGCACCAGGCAGCCTTGCTCTTTCCAAAAGTCTAACAGGCGCAAGATAATGTCTTGGAAGCTGAGTGAGTCGCGCATTCTTCTCCTTCAAGCGGCCGCCGTGCGCGCCGCAATGTCATCAGGTCACAAATCGGGTTGGGATTATAGCACGGGCAATATAGGGGGGAAACCGGGTTGCGGGTTATGCTTCGCTGTCCATTCGGGCCGCTTCACGCCGCAAACGGAACAAGAAATCAACAGACTTTAAATCTTTTTCCAGGGTGTAGGTGAGATAGTAGTGCATGATGGATTCCAGTTCGCGCCGGAGCGGCCGTTTCAGTTGCAACACGGCAACCGTCTTCCACTCCCTGGTTTGCAGGTAACGCAAGACCTTGACGGCAACGGCCGAGATCGGCCTCACCCTTCGATCCCGCTCCCGGCACTCTGGGCACAGCAGCCCGCCCAGTTCAGCAGAGAAGAACTGGGCCTCTTCCCGAATCGGCTCGCCACAGGAAACGCACTTGAACAACTGGGGCTGGAACCCGGCCAGCGACAGCAGGCGCAGCTCGTAATACCGCGCCGCCAGCATCAGGTCATCGGCCGAGGCGAACCAGCGCAGCGCCTTCGTCAGCAGATCGTAGATACCCAGGTGGCGTTCCCCTTCCACGGTGAAGCGATCCATCAGCTCAACGGCATAAGCGGCGTAGGTTGTCCGCTCCAGGTCCTGGCGCAGGGCGGGGTACGCCTCCACCATCTCCACCTGGGTGATGATGTCAAGGGTGCGCCCTTTGGCGAAGAGGAAATTGGAGCGCATGAACAGCTCCACATGGCCGGTCTGGCGGCTTTGCGGCCGCCGGGTTCCCTTCGAGATCGCCTTTAACTTGCCCCGCTCACGCGTGAGCAGCGTCAGCAAACGATCCGCTTCCCCAAAATCGGAGCGGCGTAAGACAATGGCTTCGCTGCGGTAGGTTCGTTCGCGGGACATAAGAGGCTGGGCGTGCCGGACGGCCTAACCGCAACCGGCCATACGCGGGATCAGGTCAGGTGTTCCGGGCCGAAGTGATCGGGTAACAGGGCAAGGAGGCTGGTCTGGCGCACGTTGCCCTCGCTATCGGCCAGCCATACCGGCACGTCGCCGGCGAACTCGCTCAACACCTGGCGGCAGGCCCCGCAAGGGGACCCGCCGTTCTCCGTACACACGACGACGGCGGCAATACGTCGCTCTCCTTCCGACACCATCTTGAACACGGCTGTGCGCTCGGCGCAAATGGCCAGCCCGTACGAAGCGTTCTCCACATTAACTCCCGTGAAAGTACGTCCCTCCTCCGTGAGCACGGCCGCCCCCACCGTGTAATGAGAATAGGGCGCATACGCACGCTGACGCGCTTCACAAGCGGCCTTGATAAGCGCTGCTTTTTGGGCCTCGGTCACCATGAACCAACTCCTGTCAACGATCTAGACGTTCTCTTCAAGCGAGACAAAAACAGGACTGAGAATAACCACTCAGTCCTGCAAAAAAGCTGGGGCGGAAGGATTCGAACCTCCGAATGGCGGATTCAAAGTCCGCTGCCTTAACCACTTGGCGACGCCCCAACAACGTGGGCAAATGCTAACACAACGTCTGGTCTAAAGCAACAGGGGAACAGCAGCCCCACTACATTTCCTGACGCCCTTCTAGCGCTCGTCCCAGCGTGATTTCGTCGGTATATTCCAGGTCGCCGCCAACGGAAAGGCCGCGAGCCAGGCCGGTAATACGCACGTCCTCGCTGCTGAGCCGCCGCTTCAAATACAGTGCGGTCGATTCCCCCTCCAGTGTGGGGTTGGTAGCCAGGATGATTTCCCGAAATTCCTCTCTAGCAACGCGCTCCAATAATTCCTGCACCTTCAAATCTTCCGGGCCAATGCCTTCAACCGGGGAGATCGCGCCATGCAGCACGTGGTAACGGCCGTTGTAGGCGCGAGACCGCTCGATTGCCAGCAAATCCAACGGCTCCTCAACCACGCACAAAAGCTGCTTGTCCCGTGACTCGTCCCGGCATATGTGGCAGGGGTCGTCTTCGGTAATATTGAAGCAGATGGAGCAAAAGCGGGTGCGCTCCTTCAGGTCTTGTAACGCAGTCGCCAGTTCAATCGCCTGCAAGTCGCCTGACCGCAACAGGTAAAAGGTGAGCCGCGCAGCCGACTTGGGGCCAATACCGGGTAAACGAGCGAACTCATTGATCAACCGTTGTACCGGTTGGGGCAAAGCGCCGACGCTCATGGTTACAACCCGCCAAGGCCACCCAGCAGATCATCTAAACCGCCGCCCAGCCCGCCGGTAATCCCTTCCATACGCTGAGCGGCCAGGGCCTGGGATTGTTCAATAGCGGAATTAACGGCCGCCACAAGCATGTCTTGCAGCATTTCAATCTCCTCCGGGTCAAGCAGTTCCGGCGTGATCTCAATGGATTGCACACGTTGATGGCCGGTCACAACGATGCTGATCGCCCCGCCGCCTGCCGTCACCGTGACGGTTTCGTTGGCCAGCGCCTCCTGTGCCTCAGCCATCTTCTGCTGCATCTGCTGCACCTGAGCCATCATATTGGTCGGGTTGGGCATTTTCCGCTTCTTTTTCGGTTTTCCTCGATAGGGTCTTTTTGCCATGGATTCTCTCTCACTCCTCACGCACAAAGCCGCCAAGTTCCTCGGCTAAAGCGTGAAATTCCTTTTTGTCTACTTTCACAGTGTATTCGCTGGTCGTAACCGGACGCACCGAGCAGGGCATCCCCAACAAACTGGTGAACGCCTCGCTAATGAGTTCGTCCGCATGCTTTGTGTTGATGAACTTCTCCTTGAAAATGGGAAAATCAAACCCCAGGATCACAGTCGTGCCTTCGACAGCGATGGGCTTGCCCATGGCCAACAGGGCGGGCAGGTTTTTGCTTTTTCCCCCAACGGCTGCCACCATGTCCCGCCAGCAGGCCGTCACCCGCTCAAGCGTCAGCGGCCCCGCCGCCTCTGGAGCCGGTTTTTCCGCCTGTTTCTCAACCGGTTCGGCCCCGGCTTTGGCTGTTGGTTCAACTTCCTCTTCCACGGGAATCAGTTCTGGCTGCGCTTCCTGCGCCGGGAGTTCTGGTTTATCCGCTTCCGCGGCCGCCGGTTCGCTCACAGTTTGGGAGGGAGCAGCTTCTGCCCGTTGCGGCCGTGGCGGTGCAGGTTCAGAAGGCAGAGACTCAATAAACGCCAATTCAAGCGGTAACTGCGGCTGCCAGCTCATGGCCGGCGTCACCGCGGCCTCATTGAATCGTTTCACCGCTTCGATCAACGCCAGGCGGGGCGCTCGCTGCGCCTGAGCCGCCATCTCATCTTTCTTCCCTACGAAATCTTCCAGCACCACATCCGGCCCGGCCGCCTGAACCAGCAAAAGCTGGCGCAGGTAGGAGACCATCTGGCGGCTGAACTGGCGTGCATCAGCCCCAGACGCCAGGGCATCGTGAATGACAGCCAGCCCGGCCCGGCCATCCCCGTTCAACCATGCCTCAGTCAACGCCAAAACGGTCGTGTCTGTGGCCGTCCCCAGCACCAGCTGCGCCCGCGCCAATGTGATGGTATCGCCAGGAGCCGCCACCAGTTGGTCCAGCAGGCTCTCGGCATCGCGCAGGCTGCCAGCTCCATGCCGGGCGATCATCGCCAGCGCTTCCGGCTCGATGGTCAGGTTTTCCTGCGCCGCAAGCCATTCCAGCCGCCTCACGATCTCCGGTATGAGGAGCAGGCGAAAATTGAACTGCTGGCAGCGGGATTTGATGGTGAGGGGGACCTTGTGCTGCTCCGTAGTTGCCAGCACAAACATGGCATGAGGCGGCGGTTCCTCTAATGTCTTCAGCAGCGCATTGAAGGCGGCCGTGGAGAGCATATGTACTTCGTCAATGATGTACACCTTTTGCCGCCCTTCCCCAGGCGAGAAATGGATCTTGTCCCGAAGGTCGCGGATGTCATCCACCCCCGTGTTGGAGGCGGCGTCAATTTCAATCAGGTCGAGAAAACGGCCCTCGTTGATGGCAATGCAGGCGGCGCAGTTGTTGCACGGCCGCTGAGCCGGGTATTCGTGAAGGCAGTTCACACCTTTAGCCAGAAGGCGGGCGATGGTAGTCTTGCCAGTCCCTCTCGGGCCGCAAAACAGGTAGGCGTGGCCCACACGCCCCGCCGCCAGGCTATTTCGCAGCGTGCGGGTCACATGCTCCTGGCCAATAACATCATCAAAGCGGGCGGGCCGCCATTTGCGGTAGAGGGCTTGGGACATATGAAGTTAGTTTAGCATTGGCAAGGGGCAATGACAAGGTGAAGAGAGGCCGGGCCGTCCTCAACGGGATACATTATGGGATGTCCGCAAACAGCGCTGGATTGGACTGCACCCAATCATATAAATCGCGAATACCGTCTCTTGGGGCCACTTCAGGGCGCCACCCCATCACAGCGGCCGCTTTGCGAATATCCGCTACGAAGACGCGCTGATCTCCCGGCCGCCACTCATGATAGGTAACGGGAACGGGCCGATGGGCCAGGGACTCCAGCAGCGGGCCAAACTCACTCCAGACGGAAAGTGTGTGCTCCGGTCCGCCGCCCAGATTGAAGACTTCCCCGCGCAGCTCGTCCATCTTTTCGATACCCAGCCCATAAGCGCGGATCAGGTCGCTCACATGCAGCACATCGCGCACCTGTTTCCCATCTCCAAAGATGTGAATGGGGCGGTTCAACACGGCAGCGATCACGAAATGAGCCACCCACCCCTGGTCTTCCACGCCAAACTGGCGACGGCCGTAAATACAGGATTGGCGAAACACCAGCGTCTTGAGACCATAAATGCGGGCATAATCAAGCATGTACTGGTCGCCCGTGCCTTTCGAGCAGCCATAGGGGGAATGAAAATCGAGAGGATAGCTTTCCGGAATCCCGTGCTGGAAATCTACGTATTCGTAACGGCCGTCCCGCAGCGCGATCCGGACTGATTCCATGCCCCCATACACCTTGTTGGTCGAAGCGTAAATGACGGCCGCTTCCGGGCAGTGATGCCGCACTGCTTCCAGTACATTAAACGTACCCAGGGCGTTGATCTCAAAATCCTCACGCGGATTCTCGACAGAAGTGGTGACAGCCACCTGGCTGGCCAGGTGCAAGACCACATCCGTACCGGCGATGGCCGCCGCCAATCGATCGTAGTCGCGGACGTCCCCCTCCACCAGGCAGACGCGCTCCCCGTGCCGCCGGCGAAGCCAGGTCACATTGGCGCGGCAGCCGGTGCGCGACAAATTGTCGTAGAGGGCCACTTCATGCCCCTGCTTAAGGAAGGCGTCGGCGCTGTTACTGCCGATGAAACCGGCTCCGCCGGTGATAAAGAGCTTCATGATTGCATTTCCTCACTCTACCTTATACAGTCAACGACCGTTCAAGCCTCACTCACCAACCGGGCAAATACCGCCTGTCGTCGTTGTTCGATCATATGAAAAAACCGCGCATCCAGCGGAGCCGAGGTCATGATCAGCGCATCCTCGCCTGTATCGCGATAATAGCGACGCCGTTCCCCAACAACTTCAAAGCGGTATTTTCGGTAGAGCGCCTGGGCCACCTCGTTGCTGACCCTCACTTCAAGTGTCGCTACCCGGGCCGCCCGTTCCTGGGCCTCGTGCAGCAAATTGACCAACAGCAGCTCGCCCAGCCCACGGCCGCGCCAATCGGGATGGACGGCAATGGTGCTGATGTGGGCTTCATCAGCCAACATCCAAAATCCCGCGTAGCCGATCAGGGACTCGCTTTCTGTCTCTTCCATCCTGGCCAGGGTTTGATAATGCGCCAGGGGATTGGCCGTCAGTTCATGCCGATACAGACCCATCTTCGCCGGTGTGGGAAATGATACCCGATCCACGGCCGTCACCGCATCCAAGTCTGAGAGGCGCATGGGGCGCAAGCGATAGGGAGGCGGGGGGGTGAGCATCGTGGGGGACAAACGGCCGTCACTGCCGGTGAGACAGCATAACCGATTCAGCGGCCGGCCGGATCGCGCAGATAAATGGGGACCACGCTTTGCGCATCATCGAACCTGCCCTGGCGAAAACGGTGCCAGCCCAACTCAGCCAGGTACCCGGCGCGCCGGGTAGATGCAGCCGGTAATGTTACGTGGAATTGGGGGCTGGCGGTTTGAATGAGTTCGGCCGCCTCTGGCGTAATTTCTCCGGCAAAAAACGTTTCCCCTTCCAGGCCGGCCAATAAGTTCTCCCACGTCTCGACCACCGGAGTTGCCTCTGCCTGCCAGCCGCCGTCCGCCTGCCACCGGTACACGGCCGCACACACGCGCGTGCGCCCGGCCGCGGCCGTCACCAGCAGTTGCCCCGAAAGCGGGCCAAACGCAGCGGCCACAATGTCCAGCGTAGGCACGCCGATCAACGGCGTCTGATGGGCCAGGGCCAGCCCTTTGGCAATCGCCAAACCCACCCGCAACCCGGTGTATGAGCCGGGGCCGATGGCCACAGCAATCGCCTTCAAATCACCCACCTCGATGCCGGCCCGGCCCAGCATTTCGCCAATGGCGGGTGTAATCTCAATGGTATGGGTATTCGCACAACGCCAGCCGACCTCGGTAATGACGGCCGTGCCATCGTGTAAAGCCAATCCGGCCCACCGCGTGGCCGTGTCAATCGCTAAAATCATGTTCTCGCTGCCTGATGTCATCCACCTGCAATTTAATGTCGGTTAGACGCCAAATGCGCTGCGTTTGAACGCCTGTAACAGCTCGCCGGAACGGCCGCCGGAGGCGCTGAACCGCATGGCCCGCTTTGTCTCGCTTATGTAATCCATTTCAATCAAGAGCCGGTCTGGCGGCAGCCATGCTTCTATCCGCTCCGGCCACTCAATCATATAAGCGCCGCCGGCATCGAGAATGTCCTCCAGACCAGCCGTAACCACATCCCCTTCCCGCTCCAGGCGATAACAATCAATGTGGTACAGGACGCGGCCGTCGTGGAGCCGGGGATATTGGTTTACCACGGTGAACGTGGGGCTTGTCACACGTATGGCCGCCCCCCAGCCGCGGCCGATGCCGCGAGCCAGCGCTGTCTTCCCCATCCCCAACTCACCCGACAGGCAGAGGAGATCGCCAACCTGCAACAGTTCACCCAGACGCACGCCAAGCCGCACTGTTTGGTCTACGCTACTGCTGACAAAGTCCAGAGTCCACTTGTTCAAAATCGCCATGAGAAGCTCGGCCAACGCGCCTAAGGCTTTCCGAAAATGGCCTTGTCCGCATATTATACCTTCAGCGGTCAAACATGGTATCATTGCCCCGCTCCGATGAAGTAACTTAGGAGGCAAGATGCGGATTCTCATTATATCTGACATTCATGCAAATCTCGTGGCATTTGAAACGGTCCTGGCTGACGCGAAAGGGGAGTGGGACGTTATATGGTGTCTGGGCGATCTCATCGGGTATGGTCCTAATCCCAATGAATGTGTCGCCCTTCTGCGCGAATATGAGCACATCAGCCTGTCCGGTAACCATGATTGGGCCGCATTAGGCAAGCTCGACATTCAAAATTTCAATATCGAAGCACAGGCCGCTATCCAGTGGACGCGGAATGCGCTCACAGATCAAACGCGTGATTACCTGGACGCTTTGCCCACCAAAATGGTGCGGGAGCCGTTCACCCTGGCACATGCCAGCCCCCGTCAGCCGGTGTGGGAGTACATTCTAGACCCATACACGGCCGCTACCAATTTTGAATACTTCGACACCCCCTATTGCCTGGTGGGGCATACCCACGTGCCCGCCCTGTTCGAGATACAGGACAACAGTATCATCGCCCGTGTGCCTTTATACCGCGAACCCATTCATTTGAACGATGCCCGCCTCATCATTAACCCCGGCAGCGTAGGCCAGCCGCGCGATTCGGATCCACGGGCCGCGTATGCCCTCCTGGATACCGACTCGATGGATTGGGTACACCGGCGTATCAGCTATCCAGTTGGGAAAACACAGGAGTTAATGCGGCAACACGGAATGCCCCCGCGTCTGATAGAGCGGCTGGAATTCGGCTGGTAGCAACCACGGAAACCTGACGGTAACAGCTGAATTCTGAGAGCCATGAACTCACAGCGGATTCTCGCGGGTTCCCTTTCACCTCTTCCGGGAACTTGTCGCGCGGGCCTGACGTTGATACAGTCAGACTATTGGACAACATGCAAGGAGGCTTAAACATGTCCTGGAAGAAAACCCCCTTTCTGTTTTTAGTGATTTCTATACTATTCGCAGCTTGTGGCGGCGCGGCCGAGTCACAGCTTGTCGCTGCCCCGGGTGAGGCTTTATCCGCCCCTGCGGCCGAGCCTTTTTTTGATTCAGGAGCTGATTTCGAAGTAGTTGCTGAGGAAGCCGGCGGCTCATCTTTTCGATCCGTCACGGAAACCAGCGCAACTGTGCTGGATCAAGCGCCCGTCCAAGAACGGTTAATCATTCGCACCGGGAATCTGGCAATTGTCGTTGAGGACACTGAGGAAACAATCCAGGCCATCACGCAGTTGGTTGAGGAAAACGGCGGCTGGGTGGTGAGCAGCAGTGTGTACCAGTTCAACAGCACGGCCAAGACGGGCGAGATCACCGTTCGCATCCCGGCAGAAGGTTTTAACAGCGCTGTGGAAGCGATCAAAGGGATGGCTTTGGAGGTGACCAGCGAATCTTCCTCCGGGGAAGATGTCACCGATGAATATGTAGACCTCAATTCCCGGCTGGCGAATCTGGAAGCCACGGCCGCTCGTGTGCGCAATTTCCTGGATGAATCGAAAAACGTGGAAGAGGCGCTGGCCGTCAATGCGGAACTGAGCCGCCTGGAAAGTGAAATCGAGGTCATTAAAGGACGCATGCAGTATCTCAGTCAATCGGCCGCCTTTTCCACCCTGACCATCAGTCTGACGCCGGATGAACTGTCACAGCCCATTGAGGTTGGCGGCTGGCGGCCGCAAGGGGTCGCCCGGGATGCAATCGAAGCCCTCATCACGGCGGTACAGACCCTCGCCAGTTTCTTGATTTGGGTTGTCATCTTCTTGCTGCCGCTGTTACTGCTTATCCTGGTTCCCCTCTGGTTCGTCATCCGCTTCTGGCGTAAACGCCGCCGGGCAAATTTATAGATTCATTTGTAGGGGCACGGTGCACCGTGCCCCTACTGGATGGCAGCGCGGATGGCCATGGCACATTCCTGGAATTCGGCCGTGCCTTGCATTTCCAGGCGGCGTGGGCGGGGCAGCCGGATGGGAATGCGGTGGGTGATGGTCGCCGGCTGCTGTGCCGCCGGGTTCCCCCCCATGACCAGCACCTCATCCGCCAGCAATACCGCCTCAGCAATGCTGTGTGTCACCATGAACACTGTCACCGGCATGGCCCGCCAGATGCGCAACAGCTCCTGGCCCATCCGCTCCCGCGTCAGCGCGTCTAATGAGCCAAAAGGTTCGTCGAGCAGCAACAACGACGGCCGATGCACAAGAGCACGAGCCAGGGCCACGCGCTGGGCCATCCCCCCTGACAGTTGGGCGGGATAACTGTCCTCAAAACCGGCCAAGCCCACCAGTTCCAACAATGCCTGAACACGGCTTGCCGCCTGACGGCCGTTGATTCCCTGAAGCTCAAGGGGGAGGCGGACATTTTCGGTCGCGGTGCGCCAGGGCATCAGGTTATCCCGCTGAAAAACGATGCCCACCGGGTCGCGCGATAGGTGCGGCGGCGTGCCGGCCAGTTCAATGCGGCCCGATGTCGGCCGCAGTAAGCCCGCCACGAGACGCAGCAGGGTGGACTTACCCACACCCGACGGCCCGACCAGCGCCACAAACGCCCCCGCCTCGACGGACAGAGACACATCTTTCAGCACATGCAACGAGCCGTCAGAGAAGACCAGATTCACATTTTCGGCCGTCAGGAATGCTTTGCCCCTCATTTGTCCCGCCGTCTTATCGTCCACAATAGATCCTTTGCTAAACAACGCCGGTAACGATACGGCCCCAAAGGTGACAGTCACTTAACACATACTTTGTCGCAGCTGGGGCCTTCGGAAAAAGTGACTGCCACCTGATCAGTTACAAACTTTGTCCTTAAGGCTGCGTAGCGAGGATAAACTCGTTCGTAAACGCCGCTTCCAGGTTCTCTACCGGCGCATCCAGCAAACCGATATTCAAAAGGAGTTCCTGCGTATTCTCCCAGGAGGCAATGTCTGTCTGGCCAAGCGTCTTTGCTTCCCACATCGAAAGCGACGCTTCCAGCACGCTCTTGCGGCCGTCGTCCAGCCCTTCGACAAACTGCTTGCTAATCTCGTATGCCTCATCCGGGTTTTTCAATGTGTAATCCAGGCCGCGCAGCACCGCACGAACGAATCCTTCTACCAATTCCGGGCGGTTGGCGATGGTTTCCTCATTGGTGATGACGCCGTTGGAAACCAGGTCAATGTAGTCTGCCACCTGGATGACATTGACATCCTCGCCCATATTGGCCAGTTGGATGGGTTCATTGTTGGCGAAGACAACAACCGCTTCTGATTGATCGGTCAGGAGAGACTCCACCTGATTGAAGCCGATTTCAGTGGCGTTCACATCGGTTTCGCTCAGGCCGTTAGCCGCCAGCAAGCCAGCATAGCCCACATAGCTGGCGCCAAAGAAGCCGGGCAGGCCCACATTGCGGCCGGCCAGATCACGCGGTTCCCCAATGCCGGCGGCCGCCTTGCTGACGACGGCGATGGGATAGCGCTGGAACCACTCCAAGACGTAGACGACGGGCAGGCCCTGTGCTCTGGCCAGGATGACCTGGTCCCCGCCGACGATGGCGAATTGAAGTTCATTCGCGCCCACCAGCGCAATGCCATCCGTCTCAAAACTGTAATCAAACTCTACTTCAATCCCCTCTTCCGCGAAGTAGCCTTGATCCACGGCCGTATAGAACGGTGCGTATTGCGGGTCAGGGATGTAACCCATAGGCAGCCGAATGTGCACCAGCTCAGCCGGCTCCTCCGCCTGATTACCCCCACACCCAACGAAAACAAATGAAACAGCTACCAAAAAAAGAATCAACCATATTACACGTTTCACCAAATCATCTCCTTTTATGTTGGCTATTATGAATAACAAGCCGGCAATTTAACGATACGCCCGCCAGCGCAAAAGGCGTCTCTCAAGGAGAGCCACCAAGCCATACATGGATAGCGCGATGCTCCCCAGCGTGAGCAAAACCACAAAGACCAGGTCTGTCTTGAACTGGTAGCGAGCCGTCACCAGCAAATAGCCAAGTCCCTGGCTCTTCGGCTGCACAAACTCCCCCACCAGCGCGCCAATGACGGATAAGGTCGCGCCAACCTTGAACCCGGCTAACAGGATGGGCAGCGACGCTGGCAACTCTAGCTTGCTAAACACCTGCCGCCTTGTTGCCTGTAAGGATTCCATGAGGTCATACAGTTCATGGGGGACGGAACGAAGTCCGGCAATAATGTTGATGAGGATGGGAAAGAATACGACAAGCACTGCCACCAAGACACGCGCCCAATAAGTGGAGCGGATCCAGATGGTGAGCAGCGGAGCAATGGCGATCACGGGAATTGCCTGCGACGCGATCAGGTAAGGAGACAGCAGTCGTTCGGCAAGCTGAGACTTGGTCAAGAGGTAGCCCAGAGGGGCTGCCACCAGACAGCCGAGGAGCAGCCCGGGTATGACTTCACTGATGGTGATCAGCGCATGGCGCGGCAAACGGCCGTCTTTTATCACAATCAGCAGTTGCCGCCACACGTCGCCGGGGCCGGGCAAGATGAAGCGATCATACCCGCCCCACCACACCAGCAACTGCCAGCCGAGCAGTAAGACCAGGAAAGATAAAATAATCAGCAGCCACGTAGGCTGAGACTTGAGCGTGGGCATGTGCTCTCTCCATAACAAGATATGTGCAGGGGGCAGGGGATTATACACGCGGGGGAGCGGCCGTCTGCTCAAACAGAAAACCCCATGACAAGCATGGGGCAACTAAGACGCATGAGACAGCACGCAACCAGATTCTTGCCTTCTCCCATCCAGACTATAACTGTCGGCTCTAGAATCACACCAGATCGGCCAGAAGAATCACAAGTGACTATTCCGGTTCGCGGGCTTAGCTTGCGCAGGCCTCACCGCCGGTCGGGAATTTCACCCTGCCCCGAAGGAACTCATATTCCATTGTGTAAAATCAAGAAAAATTATACAGAACCCCGAAATGTAGTCAACGTCACCTACGCCGCACAAACAAAAAGGCCGGACTGGCAAAAAACCAATCCGGCCGTCATATCGGCAGTTCATGCGGCTTGTCAGCCGCGGTTATTCAACTGTCTCTTCCCCTCCTTCTTCGGCATCCGGCTCATCACCCGGCGCTTCATTGAAGCCTTGTAAATTGGCAATGGTACCCAGCAAATCGAGGCCGGTTAACGCTTCAACAGTCGCCGGCACCTGAGCAACGATGTCGGCTACATCCTGAGTGATCTTGGAAACCCCTGCGCCTGAGCCGCTCTCGCCGCCTGTGCTGACCACGACGATTCGATCAGTCTTGCTCAATGGCTGGGCAATGGCGGCCGCGACTTCCGGCAGCCTGTCCAACAATTGCTGAATCACGGCCGCCTGCGTGTACTCCTTCCACGCCGTCGCCTTCTTTAGCGTCGCTTCCGCCTCGGCCAGCCCTTGCTGGCGGATCACTTCCGCCTCGGCCAGACCCTTTTTTCGCAGCACTTCCGCTTCTGCCAGACCTCTCGCTTTGGCCGCATCCGCTTCTGCCTCGCCCTTGAGCCGAATAGCCTCCGCTTCGCCTGTTGCCTCCACCTCCAACCGGTACTGACGGGCCTCAGCCAGCGTGCGGATCTTGTGCTGTTCCGCCTCGGCTGGCTTGCGCACTGTCGCTTCCAGTTCCTTTTCCCGCCGCTGGACCTCCTGCTCCTGCACTTCAATTTGTTTGTGCTTGGCGACGACCTCAATCTGAACCTCTTCGGCCTTCACCTGCTGGTTGGTCTTATTCTGTTGCAGCGCATAGGCCAGTTCCGCTTCGGCCTTCTTGGCGTTTGACAGCGCCTCATACTCCGCCTGCTGCACCTCGAAATCTTTGCGGCTCTTAGCGATCCTGGTTTCGGCGACAAATTTGGCAGACTCCCCTTCCTGCCGCGCTTTGGCGCTTTCAATGGTGGCGTCCCTGGCCGCTTCGGCTTCGCCAATGGCGGCATCCCGTTTCACCTGAGCAATGCGCGGCCGTCCCAATGCTTCCAGATACCCTTCGTTGTCACTGATGTCCTTGATGACGAAGGAGACGATTTCCAGACCCATGCTGGCCATGTCTTCGCCTGAAACTTCTTGCACTTTCTGGGCGAAGGCTTCCCGATCCCGATATAACTGCTCTACGGACAGGGTGCCCAGAATAGCCCGCAGATGGCCAGCCAATGTTTCATGGGAGACGTGTTGGATCTCTTGCTCTGTCTTAGACAGGAACTGAATGGCGGCCGTGCGGATGGAATTCTCATCGCTACCGATCTTGATCTGAGCCACTCCGTCTACGGTTACCGGCACGCCCGCCAGGGTGGGTACATCCGGTGTGGTGATGTCAATGGTCATAATTTCCAGCGACAGGTCATCCACACGTTCCAGAATAGGCCAGATAAAGGCGCGACCGCCGGTGACAATGCGAAACTTCTCCTTACGCCCCCCTTCCCCGCGCCCGGAAATGATCAGAACCTGGTTCGGCCCCACTTTCTTCACCCGGCTGGCATAAACAAACACCAGCGCGAAGAAAATGAACACAACGACCGGAATCAAAATGGCAATAATGCTCTGCATGAGACTTTTCTCCTTGCCAACTAGGGTTGAAATACCCGATGGGCGCCCATAAATAAGTCCGCTTGTTTGAAACTGGAGGTTGGTGAACTTAAAACTGGTGATCTCCAATCTCCAGCCGCTACTCACTGGAAGTAACTCTGAGACGATTACTTCGTACCACCAGGGGCGTTATTTCTTGTCCAGCGGCCTTACCACAGCAACGCGGCCGGTTACCCTTTCTATCGTCACCAACGCGCCCCGCTGAATCTGTTTGCCGGTTGATGAGCGCGCGCCCAGCGTGACACGGCCGCTGATGTTATCGAAAGCAATCGTCCCCAGCCCCTTCTTCGGGATTGTGATAATCACTTCCGCTTCGCGTCCAGCCGTGTCTCCTGCCAAGCTGAAGTGGCTCGACTTAGTAGGGGACAGCACATAAAGAAAAAAGGCCTGAGCGGCCGTTCCGACAACTGTCCCAACGCCCACAGCCCACAAGATGCTGGGAATGGCTTCCATTTCCAGCCACAACCGGGTAATAAGGCCAGCCATGCCAAAAGCAGCGCCAAACATGGCCAGCGCGAATGGGCTGACGCTGATAAAGTCCAGGCCGCTGTCGGTATCGGCATCTACATCAAAATCGAGGCTCAGGGCATCGCTAAATTCCGCCCCAACCAAGGTAATCACTGCAAACACAAAGCTCGACAGAACGACGCCAGCATACACGAGGTTGAGCGTTCCGGAATCCAGAAACTCCTTCAACATGCAGGCTCCTTTTCTTCTATAAACGAGTTGCCAGATAAAAACGGGAGAAACGGATTATACAATTTACTCTTCTCACCACGCAACACGTTACATACATCGCAGGAAAACGTGAAACCGAAAATCGATTGAGGAATTGTTTCTCTGTGATGGCCCATCCTACTCCAAACCTCTATACGGGGCGAACAATGTTCAGTTGCATACTTCCAGCCGCGAATACCGGCGCCACAAAATGGAAGGAAGATCATGCAGCTTTGAGGTGATCTGTGCTATACTTTGGGCGCTTTGAGGGAGGCGCTCGGTCAATGGAACTATGCCGTCAGGTGCAGCTCAAAGCCATATCTATGTTAAGGAGTATTCAAGGGAAATGGCTAAAAAGAAGCGTAGAAGAAGAAGGACTTTTTCGGAAAAGGCGATCATGGCGCTGGGCTTGATCATCGCCTTGAGCATGATTCTGTCTCTTGTTGTGAGCTTTAGCTCCGGACACAGCTTTTAGGGAACGGCCGCTATCGTCAAAGATAAAGTCAACAATGCCACGACAGTATACTCAACGACTGTCCGCTGGTTAAGTTGATTCTGCAACTGCTGTTGAATTAAACCGACCAACAAGTAAAATGTAGACAGCAGGTACAGGCCCCCTTGTAAACCCGACAACCGCCAGTAGTTCAGCGCCCATATCAACTGGGCCAGAATGAGGCCAACCACGCCCCCGTATTGAAAAGCGCGGGAGATGTCCTTATGGTATGCCCAAAACAGGCGGGCGGATAGAAGGAACGTGACCAACAGCACGGCCGTTCCGCTAAGGATACTGCGAATCCGGGCGTCATAAATCAGGGTGAACAAGATCACGGCCGCCAGGTGCGCCAACGCCATCTGGCTCCATTGAAGGGCTGCATGCTGCCGGGTATTGTCCAGACTGCGATACTCGGCTATCAATGCCAGCGGGATGAGCAGAGCACACCCTAAAATGGCGGCCGTCCATGCGGTCGTATTCTGAATCCGGCTCAGCCACCCGGCAAACGCCACATTCAAGAGCGCAGGCACAATCCAGGACATGATCGTGGTGTCGGCTGCTTCGATTCCCCCGTGGGGATGCGTGCGAATGAGCGTCATCACGCCTGTGATCGTGATGCCCAGGACAATCGGCAGCATGAGGGTAGAAGCAGTGATGCCAATGACGATGGGTGAGCCGAGCACCGTTGTTTGCACCAGCGGCCGTACCGGGGTTTCCAGATAACGGGACAAAGCCAGGGCAAATAAGATGACCCCGGAAAGTACACTTACGCGCGCCTTGCTAACGTCACCCACAGAACTCAACTCCTCAAAAGCGCGTGCCGGTTACAACACCGGCGCATAAGGCTGACGGTGAAGAAAACGGCCGCTGCCGCGGCGACCGTACCACTGCTCTCCATCAACTAAAAGCTCTCCCCACGCAAACACCTTTTCCGGCAATCCAACCAGTTCCATCCCCTCATACACATTGTGATCGGTTCGTGTGTGATGGGTGCGCCAACTGACCGTCTTGGTAGCCTTTGGATCCCAGATGACCACATCTGCATCTGAGCCGACCGCAATGGTCCCCTTGCGCGGATAAAGCCCAAAAATCTTGGCCGGATTGGTCGCCGTCAATTCCACAAAGCGATTGGCTGAAAAGCGTCCCTGATTGACGCCATAAGACCACAACATCAACATCCGATCTTCAATACCATGCATCCCATTCGGCGTCTTGGAAAAATCCCCATGGCCTGAATCTTTGCCGGGCATCTGATACGGTTCCCCCTCGTACATGACCGGTTTGGAACCATCGAACAGGAATGGGCAATGATCAGTCCCCACAACTTGCAGATGTCCGTCGGCCAACGCCCGCCAGAGATATTCATTGTCCTTTTGGCTGCGCATCGGCGGGGAGCATATCCACTTGGCCCCGTCAGGGCGGCACAAGTCATCTACCGTGAAGAACAGGTATTGGGGGCAGGTTTCGCCCATGACCGGCAGGCCATGGGCACGGCCGTACCGGAGCTGATCCACCGACTCCTCGCAGGTCATGTGCACGACGTAAAGCGGCGCCCCCGTGATGCCGGCCAGGGCGACAGCACGCAGTGTAGCCTCTGCTTCCCCCCAGGCGGGATGGCTGTATGCGTGGTATTCCGGGGACAGGTTGCCTGCGGCGACGTTTTGCCGGGTCAGTGCATCCACCACATCCCCGTTTTCGGCATGCATCAACACCAGCATGCCCAGATCGGCCGCCTTTTCCATCACCTTGAAGATAGCGCCATCATCCAGTTGGTAAACACCCTTGTACGACATGAACAACTTCAAGGTGGTGATCCCCTCGTCCAACATGCTGGGAATCTCTGCCAGCACCTCATCACGAAGATCGGTGATAGAAATATGTGTGCTGTAATCAATCACCGCTTTGCCTTCCGCCTTCTTGTGCCACCGCTCTAACGCCTGGTGCAGCGTCTCCCCCTTGCGCTGGTTGGCAAAATCAATGTGGCAGGTTGTTCCCCCAAAGGCGGCCGCCTTGTGGCCGGTGTAGAAGTCGTCTGATGAAACCGTCGTGAAAAACGGCAGTTCCAAATGGGTATGCACATCAATGCCGCCCGGCAGCAGCAATTTACCGGCGGCGTCAATTACCTGGGCATCTTCCACTTGAAGGGCCTGGCCGATTTGGGCGATCTTGCCATTATCCCATAACACATCAGCCTGATAACTATCTGCGGCCGTGATAATCGTACCGCCTTTGATCAACGTACTCATCCCTACCTCACCTACGCCAAATCGGATTTTGCAGTCTCACAGCCTGCCGCTGCCATTCTACCAAAAAACAACCGCTGACGGTGATTGAATCATCGTCAGCGGTTGCGCCTGTCTGAAACGTAACCGTCTCAGTTACTTCATTTAGTCAGCAGCCTGGAGAGCAGCTTCCGCGGCTTCCTTTTCCTGTGGGGTCTTGAAAATTAGGAATATGGCATTCATTAAGATGCCAAGAACCGCCGCAGTGGCAATAGCCGGTAAGCCATTGGGGAAGATGACGGGGACGGTGACAGGGATGAACCCGCCTTCAAACCCGATATTGCCACCGATGCCGACCACCATGATCGTCGCACCCACAGCCAGGTTGCGAGGATCAAACATACTCACATCATTTTCCTGCATGAGTGCGATACCCTGCATCCCGATCACGCCGAAAAGGTAAACAGCCAGACCGCCGCTGACCGCCAGCGGCACGGTGCCCACCAAAGCAGCCAGCTTGCCCACAAAACCGAGCAAGATGGAGATAACGCCCGCAGCCATCAACGCCGGCCCGGAATAGTTGCGCGTGATCGCCATGAGCGAATTGTTCTCGCCGTAGTTCGTTCCGGCCGTTGCCCCTACCAACCCGTTGAGGAAATCTCCAATCCCGTCCAGGATCAGATTAAAGCCGATATGTTGATCAAGCTCATACTTGTCCTCATTCAATTCATCAGCAAAGCGATCAACATACAGACTGATCTGATATAGATGGGCGGTTGATTCAGGGATGGTAGCAATGGCCATGATGGAGACACTGAAAATGGCCGTCCCCACCAGAGGCCCGGAAAAACTGGGGAATGTGATGACAGGCATCGTAAACCAATCCGCGCTCCCGACAGAGGCGAAACTAACTGAACCGGGATCGACGAGGGTAGAAATGATGTAACCGGCGATGGCGCCCAACAAAATGGGCAGCATGCCTATGAAGCCTTTACTCTGCAGGTAGACAGAGAACAATATCGTCACCAGCAGTGTGAGAAATGCTACAAGCAGGTTGGCCTGGGCCATACCCAGAGCAGCGAAAGCCAGCCCAAACCCAATGATAGCGGCAACAGAACCGGTCACAATCGGGGGCAAGACTTTGTCAATCGCATCTTTACCCACCCACTTAATGACCAACCCCACAAGCATATTCAGAATGCCGGTGACGACGATGCCGGCCTGCATGGTGCTGATCACGTCGTTGGGAACCGGCACGCCAAACTGCGGCGCACCGCCGGTGGCCTGGCTGACAATGCCTAAATAGGCAGCAATGTAGCTAAAACTGGAGCCATAGAACAAGGGGATGAATTTACCGATTCGCCATTTGGATAATGCGAGGGCAACGATGGTTGATATACCTGATGCCAATAAGACCGTTCCAACATGGAATCCGGTAAGGGCGGCAACAAACACCGTCGCCGGGAACATAGTCAACACGTGTTGAAAACCTAAAAGGACAAGCTGCCCGCCGTCGGGCACATCGTTGGGCAGGTACCCCTTGATGGTATTACCTCGTGCTTTAGTCATTCCTTCCTCCTGAATCTCAGGTGTTGCAGACGGCCGGAAACGAGATGCCTGCAACGAACTCTTCCATTCAATAACTTCCTTACTTCACATAACACATTTTTCTTCGATCGGTTTATGCCATCACCTCCTCAATTTCGCTCCTGATCTGGCGGCCCCGACATTGCCTGGTCGATCTCCTGCTGGACAAACAGAGAAGGAGAGCGGGTGTCAGACACTTACAAGTGTAAAACCCAGAAAACGGTAAAACGATTCTCTTGAATTTGTATTTCGCCGGGTTACGGCCGTTTCACGGGCGCTCGTTTTGGTCGAATTGGGTCACCACAGCCAGGTAGCCGGCCAGGGCATCTGCGCCTGAGGTGTGGCCGGTCGCCAGGATGCGGCGGACGGCCGAGATGACAGCCGCGTCCTGGTCGCCCAATATGGTTTCGACGAATTCATGCCACGGCTCACCTGCTTCGCCCCATGCAGCCGCCTTCAGCCAGGCCGCAGAAAGCAAGGTGGTTCGCGGCGCGGCCGCAGCCAGGATGGCGGAAGCCCACGGCCGCGCCTCATCTACCGGCCAGGTTGACCATAGGGCATATAACGCCCCCATCAGCCAATCATCCCCCGCTGGTGTCAGCCCCTGGCCCAGGCCGGCCAGGTTCTCCGCCTTGGCCTGGCAGCCGGCCATGTCACGGGAAGCCAGCGCGTTCAGGAAGGCGTCGCTGTGGGAACCAAACAAACGGCCGAAAGCGGGCCGCTGCCGGTCATCACGACCGAAATGGGCGGACAACATCAACCGGAGCAAAGACATTCGCGCCCGGCGCTTATCCGGGCAGCCATGTAATTCGTCCCAGGGCGGGATCGGCCGCCAGACCGGGACGTTCTGCAGGTCAACCGTCAACCCGCCCACCGCGAGGGCATTCTCCTGCGCCAAGACCGGCGCGGCAGGAACGATCCATTGGGCAAACGTATACCGGGTATCCAGGGGGAGGAGGAGGGAGAAGGGGCCTGGACCCACTTCAGCCGTTACCAGGGAAATGATCTCGTTTTCCCGGTTCACCAGATTGCAGACCCGGTCAAACACGTGCAACACGCGCGCAGAAGAGGCCTGCTGCAGCCATGCCAGCGCCCTCGGCGCGGCCGATACTGCGTTCAGGAGCATCGTTTCCGATTCTTCACTGCGCCGGGGGGCAATCAATGAGCCTCTTTCAAATGAGGGGAGCATGGGATAGCGGGCTGAAAATCGCTCCGGCACGTGTCCTCAATAGCGAAGGAGGGCCGTCACCGGCAAATGGTCAGATGTGCCCCGCTTCTTTTTCTTGCTGAAACGGCGGGGACGGCCGCTGCCGGTGGCAACAATAGCGTCGCGAAAGACGGCAACGCTGTCCAGATCAAGCGTCAGCCCGGCGCCGGACAGAAGCCCGCGGCTGGCAACCAGTTGATCCAATATCTGGTACCGGTTGGCGAACTTTTCGCCGCTGCTCAACGAGTCCAGAAAGTATGTCCCCACTTTCTGCTGCGGCAGGAACTTCCAGGTCGCGTTATACAAAAACACTTCCTGTGCCCGGTAATCAGCCGTTTCCTTTCTGAAGCTGTCAATGTCATTCGTCCGCCCCACGACACGATCTAGATCGTTGCCCGCCCGTAGGTGATCAACCACACTGCGGTCGAACGGCTCGTCGTTGAAATCCCCCACGACCATGACCTTCGCCTCCCACCGTTCCCGGACAGCCCGAAGGTCTCCCTGCTGGCGCAGAGCCTCATAGCTCACCGGATCCACTTTCACGTGAGACTCAACCAGGTAAGCGATATGTTCAGCAATGGCGATGCGGAGCGGCTCGCTGCGATACCTGCCTAATCTTCGGCTGGGCCAATGGGAGGCGATGACGGTGAATGTTTCGCCGGTTTCCACCACTTCAAAAACGACCTCAAATATGTCGCGGGTGCGGTAGCGAAGATGAACGAGATGGGAAACAGCAGAGCGGACCGCCAGTTTACGTTCGTCGTAGGCGATGGCTACGTCAATCCCCCGCAGATCGCTGGTGCCGGCCGGATCGCGGACGACTTTGAGATGGGAACTGCCCATCTCGGCGATGAGTTCCGCAAGGAGGGCGTCCTTCTCTATCTCAGCAACCGCCAGGAGTTCTGGGCCTAGCCCCCCGTGCAATGCATTGAGCGCGGCCGCCAGATTCGCCTTCTTGGCAGCAAAGACCGCCTGTGTCCACCCGTGCGCGGCCGTATATTCAAAATCCCGGGAGATGGGATCATCGTCCGTATCGAAGAAATTCTGCAGATTCCACCAGGCAAAACGAAGGGTACCCATACCAGGTTACTTGCCCGTCATGTCATGCTCAAGGAAGAGGGTCAGCTCATGGCCGGAAATGGGTTCGGCCGATTCCGTGGCGTAAAAACCAGTCTCCCACAAACTGGCGGGGACCTTAAACTCTTGCTGAATGGTCGCCTCTGAGCCGTTCTTGAACAGGTAGGCAGCCCAGGTGCTGCCTCGTTCCGGCGGGCAGGTGACAACCAGATGGATCAGGTCGGCATCTACGTTCAAATACCGCAGTTCACAAGCATTTGCATCCGCCAGCCGCTCAATAGCACGGCGAATGGGGCCTTGCAATGCAGCCGGTAGCGATTTCACCGGCCGCCACAACACAGCATAGGTCTTTTGCTCGGAGGTCACCTCAGGTGATTTTGATTCAACCGTAAATCCCACCACGCGCTTGCCGCTGATAATCTCTAGCAAATTGGTGGCCAGTTCATCCGCGCGCACTCTAAGTTCGGTCAGCGGTGTTTCTGGGCGGGCAACCAAGGTTAATACATATTCGCCGGATACGCGCTGGGTGTATAACAATAAATCCCCAGCGTGAGCGGGCAGGTGCAAGAATCTGACCCTAACTTTGGGCGAACTGTTTTGCCACCCGTCTCCCACTCGCAGGGCAACTGTCTTAGCCTCATACGCATTTAACTCGCCCCAATGAGCCAGCATTTTCTTGCCGTGGGCAAACACGGCCGTCTGGATGAGGCGATTCAGCCTAGCCTGCTGCAGCGCGGCAATCACCACGGCCGTGTCCGGGTGCGATGCATGCGTCCCGCCCCCATTATGCCCCACCCCGTTCACAGGCACGGGCAATCCCAGGGCGTTCTCCATCACGCTGGGCAAATCAACTTCCAGGTTGGGCTTGAGCAAAATGCCTTGAACATGACCGGCAAACCCCTCCAGGATTTCATCATCAGCCGCTGGGGCCAGCAGGATCAGGCGGAGGCCAGGCTGCACTGCGCGCAGGGTGCGCACAATCTTATGCCCTTCAGTGATGGGAACGAAAGCCAGGTCTCGGGGGTGCTCCATCAAGAGCAGACACGCTTCCTTGACGGTGGACACAACAGAAACAACCGCGCCGCGCGATTCGCTGAGAAGCGATGTCAGGCGGGCGGCGAATGCTTGATCCCTTTCCAATACCAGCACACGCCAAGTCATTGTATCCTCTGATGAATTCTACTTTTTGTGTACCTTATGGTCAACCCACAACCAGGCAGCCACAGCGACGGCCGCGATCACGGCGACAACTGCGAACACGTCCAACCCTTCAACCCCTTCCTGCTTCGGGCCAGGAGATGAGGGCAATTCAGCCGCGGCCGTGGGCCTCACTGTCGGGGTCGGGGCCGGAGTTGAAGTCACTGTGGGGTCCGGCACGGAGCCGCTCACAGCCAGAATCAGCATGGGAATATCGTGGTCGGATGAACGGTACGGGAGGCCGGCCCGGCTGGTATCTAGGCTGAGCCGCGCCGGAAAATCGGCGTTGACATGGGTGATGGTCACATCCGCCACCTCTTCCGCCAGCGCCGGAGAGACAAGAATCCCATCAATCAACTGCGATACCCCGCCAAAGACGAAGCTGTATCGCTCTGCCTCCGGAATCCGGGCAAGAACATCGGTCAGCTCGCCCCCACCCGACGTCATTGCCAGCAACGGCGCTGATTGTTCGTAGTCGTTGAAATCACCCATCACCACCACCCTGGTTTCGCCTTCAGCCAGCAAGCGGCCGACCTGTTCGTTGATGTGCCGGGCCTGGGCCAGCCGGCGCGGCGCTGTGGCCGCTTCGCCCCCACGCTTTGACTTGAAATGATTGACCAGAAAGATAAACCGGATGCCGTCCAATTCAACCCTGACCTCAAGCGGCGGCCGGGAAAACAGCGGGCTTTGGCCCGGCGGGCATTGAACCCCATCATCCCCGATGCCGGTCTCCAATGACGTACATCCCTGCCGCAGTCGCGCTTCAATCACGGCCGCGCGCCGGGGGTCAGTCAACAAAGCCACATCAATGCCCCGGTGGTCGGGGCTTTCCCGGTGCGTGACCTGGTAAGTAAAGCCGCACTCCTCGGCCACAACGGCCGCCAGGTCCAGCAAGAGTGACTCCTTTTCCACTTCCTGCACGCCGATGACTGTGGGGCAGCCCAACGTCTTGCTGACGGCGAAGGCGAGTTTGGCCTGTTTGGCGTCAATCTCGGCCGCTGAGGGTTTCGGTTCTGCATCCTCCCCTGTGTCATCTATGGCGTCAAAGTAATTCTCCAGGTTAAAGGTGGCCACGCTCACTTTCCCTGGGGCCAGCGGCGGCGGCGCGGGCAGCGGTGGATTGGCCGTGCTCGTAATCTGAAGGACGTTGCTGTCCTGCTGCACGATCTTGTACTCATTAAAATGGAAGGTCAGCGGCCCGGCGATACCCACCACCCGATCGCCCACCTTCACATCAGGGAAATCACGACAGTTCACATCACTATGATGAAGGAGTTGAAGGACCTGGCTCTCCGGATCACGGCCGCTTCGCTGGAAAACACGCTCCACGCCGCTGCCCGGAAAAGCGACGGTGAAACCGCATCCGCTGTGGGTCGGCCCGATGACGGGGACTACGCCTGGGACGGTCACCCACATCCCCTCAAATGGTTCCAGGTCCGGCCCATTCTGGCGGCCGTCACCCGGCAGTTCCAGCGGCACTGCGACCGGACGTGAAGCGCCGCCGTCCTCCAACACGATCTCCAGCCCCTCGTCATCAATTTCGGTAAAACCGTAGAATTCAGTCACCTGGCCGCTCACCCGCACCTTGTCGCCCCGCTCCACAGACGGCCGCTGCCGCCCCAGGAACAGTGCAATCCCATCTGATGTCGCCGGATCGCCGTCTTCAAAGCCCGGCACATCCTGCACAAACAGCGAGTAAAAGCGGATACCACGCGCGTTTTGGTCCTCCATCGCCCCCGTCACAACGCCGCGAAATACAACCATCTGATTGACATAAGGCGACGATGGCCCATCCCCTTGAATCGCGCCAATGGGAAGGAACAGTTCCTCAACGGCCGCATCCTGCGCCGCTTCCTGCGCCGCTTCACACTCCCCCTCAAGCACGAGCACGCCGGGAGTGGGGCTGGTCTGCGGCCGCCAGTCGCCGGCTGAATCGGTATCGCAGTCGGACGGCGCCCGTTCAATGCTCATTCCACGGCCGACGGATGCGATGGTCGGCCGGAAGTATGTATCGCTGTCGCCGTAATTGATGGCGTCTACAATCCGGTTGCGGCCGTCCAGCAGCAGCACTTCATCCCCATCATTGTTTAATGCCAGGTCGCCGCCCGCCCAGAGGGGAAAGCCGCGCATATCGGGCACATCCGGGTCACTGTCCGCGATTTCATAATCCGGACCGGGGAATCCGGCCGCGCCAGGGAACAATGCCCGATAACCAGCCGCTGTTTGCGCCACGACGATAACTTGTCCCGGTTCTATCCTGGCCTCTGCGGGGAAACGCCGCATACCTTCGCGGCCGCCCGCTTTCTCCTCATCCCCCACCTTGAAATCAGACAAATCCACCGCAGCGGGGCCTAAATTGGCGATCTCCAGCCACTCTTCCCGGCTGTCGTCACCCGGTGTGTTATAGAACACTTCGGTTAACAGCAGCGTTACTGGTTGTGTGGCACGCCTTTCTGCGCCGCGAACAAGCCAAAAAGCAGACAGGAAAGCAACAGTGAACAACGCCAGCATGATCCTGTGCATGGAACCCTCCATATCTGAATCATATCATCAAATTGGCTCTGTTCCGAACGGCCGCGGCCCGGCGACAGCAGCCGCCGCTTCGCATCGTGTTGCCTCGTACTTTCGGTTAGGCTACATTACGCATTCTATGGACGGACGGACTCAGACGACGACAAATCGGACGACGTGTTGGCTGCTGCTGGCCCTATTTTTGCTGGCATTTGCCCTGCGGATATACCGGCTCGACTACGCCGATCTCTCCGGCGACGAAACGTGGAGCGTCATGGTCGCCGGCGGGAGCCTTGCGGACGTGGTCGCCAGCGAGGCCGGGACCCACCCGCCACTTTACCATCTCTTGCTTCATTTCAACATGCAGCTTGCCGGCCGCTCAGTCTTCTCCATCCGCTATCTGTCTGTGCTGTGGAGCATGTTCACATTGGCGTTCATCAAAACATTGGGCCAGGTTGTGGGCGGCCGTCGTGTGGGGTTGCTTGCCCTGGCTGTGGGAGCCATTTCCCCATTTTTGATCTACTATGCGCAGGATGCGCGCATGTATGCTGTCCCAACCGCGGGTATGGCAGGATCCATGACCGTGTTTATGGTCCTGGTGAGACAGATGCAGGCAGGACGCCGCCCCACTCGCCGCACCTGGCTCCTCTATGCACTCACCTCGCTCATCGGCGCGTACAGCCACTATTACGCCTTCGCCATTTTATTGGCTCAGGCAGCTTACGTAGCCTATCTGAGTCTGTCCGCGCGTTCCTGGTCACTCCTTAAGCCCTGGATTCTCACCTGGGGAGCGATGGGCATCCTCTTCATTCCCTGGCCGCTGAGACACCTCAATTTTCTGGGGGGCAAGGCAAGCCATCGCTTCGAGGAGTGGAATGGGGCCAAGTTCCTTGAAATCGTGCGCCGCACCTCCATTGCGTACGGAGCCGGAATCACACTGCCTCCTGCCGAGCGTTGGCTGGGTTGGATCGCGGTGGGCATTGCTTTGTTGGGGTTGGCCGGCCTGATCCGTAGCCGCGGCCGCCGGGCTGTAGGCGCAGCCCTGGGGGTGGTCTTGTTCGGCGGGTTCCTGTTTGCCTGGGCCGTCAACCCCATCATGCCCTTCTATTACGAGCGTTACCTGCTGGCGGCCGCGCCTGTGTTCCTGGCTGCGTTGGCCACCGGCCTCTGGTTCCTGGCCCACACCTGGAAACCGGCGGCCATAGTAGCAGCGGTTGGCATTCTGGCAGCCAGCGCGCTCTCTTTACGACATTTCTACTTCGATGAGACGTTTTTGAAAGGAAGCTACGGCCGTCTCATCACCGACCTGACCAGCCACGCCCGCCCCGGCGACATTATTTTGCTCAACAACCCGCTTCAGCAGCCGGCCTTCGATTACTACCGCCCGCCCGACCTCCCGGCACAAACGCTCTCTCCCTCACTCCTGGTCACTGAAGCGGGAACAGACGCCTTGTTGCGCGACATCACGGCCGGTTACCAGCGGGCCTGGCTGATCGAAACCGGAAACGCTGCCAGTTTTGATCCGGAACACCATGTCCAACAATGGCTGGGCCAGCACGGTAGCCGCGGTTACACGCGCAACCACGCCAACGGTAACTTGTTGTACCTGTTCGTGTTAAGTTCCGTCGGAGAGAGTGGCCGTCATCCCATTAACGCCAATATCAACGACCAGGTGCTTTTGGAAAGCTACAGCCTCTCGGCCCCAATAGCGCAAGCCGGGGATAATTTGTTGATCACCCTTCACTGGAAAGCGATCGCGCCGATGGAGCGGGATTACACGGTGTTTACACACCTGATTGATGAAGGGGGCCAACTGTGGGCGCAAACAGATGGACAACCCGGAGGAGGAAGTCTCCCTACTCATGTATGGCAGCCGGGCGAGCCGGTTGAGGATAACTACGCAATCTTGCTTCCCGGCGATCTTCAACCAGGCACGTACACGCTGCGCGTGGGAATGTATCTTTGGCCTGAGCTTACCCGGCTGCCGGTGGTGGATGCGGCCGTACCGGTGGTAGATGAAGCGATCGTGCTGGGGACCATTGACATACAAACACAGCCTTGAGTCAGTGAACAGGCACGCGGATACTATGGACACAAGAAAGTTCCCTTAAAGAACGGTGTGTTCTCTGTCCCTCTGTGGTACCCTTTTCCTGAAACCCAAGGAACAACTGAAAAGGAGTCTAACTTGAAAGCAAAACATCGTATCATCCCGGGGTGGATAGCCGTGTTGGCCTCGTTCACCCTGCTGCTTTCCGCTTGCGGGGGCGGGACGGACCAATCAACAACGGCCGCCACGCCCACACCAACCACGGAGACAGAACAATCTGCTCCCCTGGAAGTTACTCAACCTGCGCCGGCAGCAACGGAGCCGGTTAATATCTCGCTGGCAGATAAGACCGTCACTACGGCCTCCGGTTTGCAGTACATTGAACTCGCCCCCGGAGACGGCCCCAAACCGGAATCGGGGGAAATTGTGTTCGTGCACTACATCGGCCGTCTGGACGACGGAACCGAGTTCGACAACTCTTACCGGCGGGGACAGCCGCTGCGCTTTGTGCTGGGCAACGGCTCGGTGATCCCCGGCTGGGAAGAGGGGATCAGCATGATGAACAAAGGGGGCAAAGCCCGCCTTATCATTCCCCCTTATCTCGCCTACGGCGAAAGAGGCGTAGGGTCCATCATCCCGCCTGACGCCACGCTGGTTTTCGACGTGGAATTGGTCGATATTCAGCCCGGCGATCAATCCAAGCCGACGGCCGTGGACGAGGCAGATTACGTGACGACAGAAAGCGGACTAAAATATTTCGACATTAAAGTCGGCGAAGGGGAGGAACCCAAAGGGGGACAACTCGTTGCCGTCCATTACATCGGCTGGCTGGCCGACGGAACCAAGGTGGATAGTTCACGCGATCGCGGGACCCCGTTCACGTTTATATTGGATGATGGCATTGTCATCCCTGGCTGGGATGAAGGTGTGGCCACAATGAAGGTCGGCGGAGTGCGGCAATTGGTGATTCCGCCTGACCTGGCTTATGGCGCAGAGGGAGCCGGCAATGTGATTCCGCCTGACGCCACCCTGATCTTTGAGATCGAACTGCTGTCCGCTGAGGATCGGTAACTCCGCCTTGGCCGCAAGCACCCAGACAGGCAACAAGCCAATGACACACCATACACCAGAGACCCACCTACCCATCCGGCCGCTTCATCCAGATGACGCAGCCGATCTGTACGAGATGATCCATGACCCGCGTGTGACGATGACACTCACACAACTACCTGGCATGGAATATCCTGACGAGGAGAAGCGGGTCAAGGGGAATAGGGCCGGCAGCCATCGCCTGGCTTCTGAATTCAATGGCAAAGTCGTCGGTTCAGATTTAGTTATTTACTACGCGCACAAGACCCATTCCGGCGATGTGGGGTTGTTGGCTCAGCGCTGATCACCGCTCTTTTCGATTTGGCCGACAATTGGCTCAATCTCAAACGGGTGAAACTACTGGTGTTCAGCGACAACCCGTCCGCGTTTCACCTGTATGAAAAGTTCGATTTCGTCACCGAGGGGACCAAGCGTTTCCATCCCTACGGGGACGGCCGTTGGGCAACAGTCGCTTCATGGCACGCATCAGAACATAATCTGTGGTGAGAGCCAATCACGAATGATGTCTCATTCGTGATTGATTATTCGCCATATTTCGTTTATGATTGATGTGACCGACTGGTCAGTCTGAGGTGATTATGCCAGAAATAACACGTGATCCAAACAGCACGCGCGAGCGCATCCTAGACGCCGCGCTCAATATCTTTTCCCACAAAGGCTACCACGACACTCGCCTGGACGAAATTGTCGAGGAATCCTCCACATCTAAAGGGGCCATCTACTTCCACTTCCCCAACAAGGAACGGCTCTTCCTGGCCCTGGTCGATCAGTTTGCCGATTTGTTGGAGCGTCGCGTTGTGGATGCCATCCAACACTCAACGGGCATAGAGCGGGTGCGCGTGGCGCTGGAGACAGTCATTGAGACGTTCGGTAAGTACCGTCGCCCGGCAAAAATCCTGTTGGTGCAGGCTGTCGGCCTGGGCACGACGTTTGAGAACAAGCGGCTGGAGGTGAACGACCGTTTTGCCAATCTCATCGCCACCTACCTGCAAGAAGCGATTGATGTGGGCGACATCTCTCCGGTGGACACAGAAGTGGTGTCTTATGCGTGGATGGGGGCGATTTACGGCGTCATCATCCGCTGGGTTTATACCGGCGAGCCGGAGCCACAACGTATCCTGGACGCCCTGTTACCTGTATTGCTAAAGAGCGTCGGCTATGAAGGCTAAGAGACTAGAGAGTAAGAGACTGGAGGCTAGAGACTGGGAGAATAAAACCAATCGCCAATCGCCAATCGCCAATCTCCATCGGTTAGTCAGCTTTAGCCAGCCCATCTCCGGCGTTTCGGTGATGGATTTCCTGGCACAAGCGCGGGGAAGCGAGCGGTTTTTCTGGGAGGATGTGCGGGATCGAATTATTTTTGCCGGGTTCGGCACGGCCGCCAACCTGTTTGCCTGGGGCGACGGCCGCTTTCACTCCATCCAGCAGCAGGCCAGCGCTTTGTTCTCCGATGCCGTCTTGCTCAACGATGCCAACCCATTGGCCGCGCCGCGCCTCTTTGGCGGCTTCGCCTTCCGCGATGATTTTACACCGGACAACACCTGGGCCGTCTTTCACCCGGCCCATTTCAGCCTGCCCCATTACCAGCTTGTTCGGGTGGGAGGTGAATCCTGGCTTACGATCAACACTCTCATCCCGTCTGACGAAGACCCGGCGGAGAGTTTACCGGTGCTGCGGGAGGCGTTGGCCGCACGGTACGCTATCTTAAAAAAGGAGGGGGAAACCGGGCCAGGCAAGGAAAAGGGGAACCAACCTTGTCACCCTGTCCTCCCCTCACCCACACACCCCCTCACCCCTTCACCCGTTCAAGTCAATTACCCCATGCCCTATGAAGTCTGGGCGGAGAAGATCAACGAGGCCGTTGCGCGCATCCGGGCCACAGAATTGAAGAAGGTGGTGCTGTCGCGGGTGTGCGAATTGCGCTTCCCGGGGCGGGTAGACGTGGACAGCGCGTTGGCCTATCTGAACGACCATTACCGCAACAGCTACCGCTTCCTGTTCGAACCACGGCCGTTTCATGCTTTTTACGGGGCAACCCCGGAGTTGCTGGCGAAGGTGGAAGGCGACACGCTGACCAGCATGGCGCTGGCCGGTTCCATCGGCCGCAGTGACGACCCGGCGGAGGACGCGATGCTGGGGCAGCAGTTGCTCAACAGCGCCAAAGATCGGCACGAGCATGAGTTGGTGGTGATGTCTATCCTGGAACGATTGGCTCCTCTGACGCAGCAGTTGGAAATCGCGCCCCAGCCGGGGGTGTACAAGTTGCGTAACATCCAGCATTTGTTCACGCCGGTACGCGGCCGTCTGTTGAACCCAAGCGGCATTTTACCCATCGTGGACCTGCTCCATCCCACCCCGGCGCTGGGCGGCTCGCCGCGCGCGCTGGCGATGGCCGTCATCCGGGAAGCGGAGCCGGTTCCGCGCGGCTGGTACGGCGCGCCGGTAGGCTGGATTGACGTCAACCTGGATGGGGCGTTTGCAGTGGCGATTCGATCGGCCGTGGCCCAGGAGAAACGGGCCTGGCTGTATGCTGGGGCGGGCATTGTTGCTGATTCAATGCCGGAGAAAGAGTGGGAGGAAACAGGGCTGAAGTTCAGGCCAATGTTGGAAGCGTTAGGAATGGTTAATGGTGAATTGTGATTGGTTAATGATTAGTGATGCGTGCTTAACAAAAGGAATTGGGAGATGGCGAGAGGACAGGATATCGAAGATAGGCTGGTGGCTTTTGCAGTGCGGATTGTGACGCTGTGCGATACTTTGTCAAATAGTCGCGCCCGGAACCATATTGCCGGACAGTTACTCAGGAGTGGAACCGCTCCGGCTGCGATTTATGCGGAAGCGCGCAGCGCCGAAAGTCCAAAGGACTTCATCCACAAGATGAAACTGGGGCTGAAAGAACTGAATGAATCCCGCATCTGGCTTAAAATCCTCATGGACGCCAATCTGATTGATCAAACGAAGTTAACTAATCTCTATCAAGAATGCACGGAATTATGCCGGATTTTCGGAGCCAGCGTTGAGACGGCAAAGAAGAACAAATGACGCACAAGCACGAATCTCCTATTGACCATTCATCATTACCCATTAATTATTCACCATTAGCCAATCCTAACGTTCACTGGGCCTGGCTTTTTGTGGATGCGCTGGCCCAGGCCGGATTGACGGCCGTCTGCATCGCCCCTGGCTCCCGCTCTACCCCACTCACCCTCGCTTTCCACGCCCACCCGGACATCACCGTGTACCTCCACCTGGATGAGCGCAGCGCCGGTTTTTTTGCGTTGGGGATGGCGCTGGCAACGGATGCACCGGCCGCGTTACTCTGTACATCGGGCACGGCCGTTGCTAACTTCTTGCCCGCTATCATCGAATCCAAAATGTCCCACGTCCCTCTGCTGGCGCTGACGGCCGACCGCCCCCACGAACTGCGCCACAGCGGCGCGAACCAGACGATTGACCAGGTGAAAATTTACGGCGACCAGGTATTGTGGAGCGTGGACATGCCCGTCCCCCACGCTGGCGCGCCGGAAGTCCTTCTGCGCCACATCCAGACCACTGCCGCCCGCGCCTACGCCGCCGCCAACGGCCTGGTGAAAGGGCCGGTGCATGTGAACTTTCCGTTTCGCAAGCCGCTTGTGCCAGCAAGTGGCAAGTGGCAAGTGGCGAGTAGCGAAGGTTCACAATTCACAATTCACAATTCACAATTCACAATTCAACACGGCCGTCTCCTCCCCACCAATGAACAACTGGCCCGGTTAACGGCCATCCTCAACCAACACCCACGCGGCCTCATCGTTTGCGGCCCGCGTTGTCCCGGCGGCGACTTTCCAACGGCCGTTACCCAACTGTCAGCACACATCGGCTGGCCCATCCTCGCCGATCCGCTGTCCGGGGTGAGGTTTCACCGCAGAGGCGCAGGGGACGCGGAGAAAATGATAGTGGGAGGGTACGAGACCTTTTTGCAAGGCGATCCCGGTTGGCCGGAACCGGAGGTGATTTTGCGCTTTGGCGCTGTGCCCACGTCCAAATGGCTGAATGCGTACCTGGATCGCATCCGCCCGGCGCACCGCGTTCACATCCGCGCCAACGGCGTTTGGGCCGACGACAGCCACCGCACGGACTACTTTTTGCAGGCGGACGAAACGGCCGTCCTCCAACCCCTTCTCACCCTCGCCACCCCCCGCCCCGATTCCGCCTGGGCGCAGCAGGTGATGGCGACGGAAACGGCCGTCTGGCGCAAATTGGAAGCCGCATTGCAGGATGTTTACTTCGACGGCGCAGTCATGTACGACATCGCCAACACCCTGCCCGATGGCAGCATCCTATTCGTGGGCAACAGCCTGGCCGTGCGCCACCTGGATCAGTTTGGACGGCCGTCCGCCAAAAACATCCGCGTCTTTGCCAACCGGGGCGCATCCGGCATTGACGGCAACATCTCCACCGCCCTGGGCATTGCCGCCGCAGCCGGGGAACCGGTAACGGCCGTCCTCGGCGACATCACGGCTTTGCATGACTTGAATGGGTTGTATGCAGCGAGTGGTGAGTGGCGAGTGGCGAGTAAGGGTGGGCCACTCGCTGCTCGCACCCCGCTACCCGCCACCTTCATCATCATCAACAACAACGGCGGGGGTATTTTCCGGCGGCTGCCCATCAGCCAACACGAACCTCCTTTCACCGATCTATTCCTAACGCCGCATGGGCTTAACTTTGAACACGCAGCGGCCATGTTTGGCCTGGATTATGCCCGCGTGGAAGACCGAAAAACGATTCGCACAGTGCTTGAACGACCCGGCGCTTCCCCGCGCATCATGGAAGTGATGACCGACGGCCGTCAAGATATTGAAACTTTGCAAAAAATAGTTGAAGACATGATACGTGATACGTGACACATGACGCATAACACGTCTCACGTTTCACGCACATCACGACAAAAGGAGCATTTGCATGACCAACTGGCAAACCGTCAAAAAATACAGCGACATCACCTACAAAAAAGCGGACGGCGTGGCGCGCATCGCCTTCAACCGGCCCGAAGTGCGCAACGCCTTTCGCCCTAAAACTGTGGCCGAGTTGTACGAAGCCTTTCTGGATGCGCGGGAAGACACTTCCATTGGTGTTGTCTTGCTAACCGGCGAAGGGCCATCCCCCAAAGACGGCGTTTATGCTTTTTGCAGCGGCGGCGACCAACGCACCCGCGGCCGTCAAGGATACGTGGATAATGAAGGCATGCCGCGCCTCAACATCCTGGAAGTGCAGCGCCTCATCCGTTTCATGCCCAAAGTCGTTATTGCCGTCGTGCCCGGCTGGGTGGTGGGCGGCGGCCACAGCCTGCACGTGGTCTGCGACCTCACCCTGGCCAGTAAGGAACACGCCATCTTCAAACAAACGGACGCCGACGTCACCAGTTTTGACGGCGGTTATGGCTCCGCCTATCTGGCCAAAATGGTGGGGCAAAAGCGCGCCCGCGAAATCTTCTTCCTGGGGCGCAACTACTCGGCGCAGGAAGCCTACGAGATGGGGATGGTGAACGCCGTCGTCCCCCACGATGAACTGGAAGAGACGGCCTACCAGTGGGCGCAGGAGATTCTGGCCAAATCCCCCACCTCCATCAAGATGCTCAAATTTGCCATGAATCTGACGGATGACGGCATGGTGGGGCAGCAAGTGTTTGCCGGCGAGGCCACCCGGCTGGCTTACATGACGGATGAGGCGAAGGAAGGGCGTAATGCTTTCCTGGAAAAACGCAAACCGGATTTCAAGGGGATCAAGTGGCTGCCGTAGACTGGAAATTGGAGACTGGAGATTGGCCGGTCTCCAGCCTCTTTATCCATAATCTCCATAAAAGATGAATGATTGGCTGACAGAGCGAGCGGCGGCAACGCCGCAGAAGCTGGCGTTAATTTTTGGCGAGGAGCGGTGGACGTATGGGGAATTGGATACGGCCGTCTCCCATCTCGCCGCCCATTTGCACCAACACGGCGTCCGCCCCGGCGACTTTGTGGCCGCCCTGCTGCCTAACTCCCCCCTGTATGTCTGCCTGGTACACGCCCTGGCTCGGCTGAGCGCGGCGCTGGTTCCGCTCAACACCCGCCTCACCCCCGCCGAGTTGCAGTGGCAGGTGGATCATGTGTCCGCAAAATGGCTGGTCACATCTGAAAAAAACAAAGAAACAATCAATTGTGAACAATTAATAATGAATAATGAATGGCTGAAAGGCAACGCCTCATTCACCATTCACCATTCACAATTCACAATTCACAATTCCCAGGCTGTCGTCTTCACCTCCGGCACATCTGGCCGCCCCAAAGGGGCCATGCTCACCTTTGCCAACCATTTTTACAGCGCGATGGCCAGCGCCTACCGGCTGGGCGTCCAACCTGATGATCGCTGGCTGAGTGTGCTGCCGTTGTATCATGTGGGCGGGCTGGCGGTGATTTTTCGCAGCTGCTTGTACGGTACGGCCGTCATCCTCCACCCCCGCTTCCAACTCGACGCCATCAACCACAGCCTGGATCACGACGCGCCCACCCTCATCTCCCTCGTTCCCACCATGCTCTACCGCCTGCTGGGAAGCCGCAGCCATTGGCCTGCCAGCCTGCGCCTCATCCTCCTCGGCGGCGCAGCCGCCACGCCAGAACTCATCAAACAAGCCAACCAGCTACCACGCCAGAACATTCACAATTCACAATTCACAATTCACAATTCACAATTCCTTTCCCTCGTCGCCCCCACCTACGGCCTCACCGAAGCCGCCTCCCAGGTGGCGACGATGCCGCCGGAAGAGGCAGCGCGCAAGCCGGGCAGCGTGGGTAAGCCGCTCATGTTTACCTCGGTCAAAATTGTGGGGGGGGATGGCGAGCCGCTGCCCCCCGGCGAAATCGGCGAAGTTGTGGTGACGGGGCCGACGGTGATGGCGGGGTATTTCAACAAACAACAGAAAACGGATAACGAACAACGGGCAACGAACGCTAATCAATCGCCATTCGCCATTCGCCAATCGTCATTTCACACTGGCGACCTGGGTTATCTGGATGAGGAGGGCGATTTGTGGGTGGCGCTGCGGCGCAGTGATTTGATTGTGACGGGCGGCGAGAATGTGTATCCGGCGGAGGTGGAGGCGGGGTTAAGGGAGCATACGGCCGTCCTCGAAGCGTGCGTCGTCGGTGTGCCCCATCCCGAATGGGGGCAGCAGGTGGCGGCGATGGTGCAATTGCAGCCGGGGCAGTCGCTGACGGAGGCGGCGCTATTGGCCTTTAGCCGGGAGCGATTGGCCGGGTACAAACAGCCGCGCCTGCTGCGTTTTGTGGAGGAGCTGCCGCGCACCGCTTCTGGCAAGATTGCGCGGCAAAAGGTGGCGGAGCTGTTGCGGGATGGATGATCTTGTTCAGGTGAATGGGGTGGATTATTATGTCACGGTGCAAGGTCACGGCCGTCCCCTCGTCCTTCTTCACGGCTTTACCGGCAGCTCAGCCAATTGGGAAGGCGTAACGGCCGTCCTCGCCCCCCACTTCCGCCTCCTCACCATTGATTTGCTGGGACACGGCCGTACCAGTTCCCTACCCGATCCGGCCCGCTACCAGATGGAGAAAGCGGCTGCGGACGTAACGGCTCTCATTCAAAAGATTTTAACCGCAGAGGACGCAAAAAACGCAGAGAGAACCAAAACTCCGCGCTCTCCGCGCCCTCAGCGGTTCAATCTTCTGGGCTACTCCATGGGCGGACGGCTGGCCCTTTACATCGCCCTGCGCTACCCCCACCTCATCAACGCCCTCATCCTGGAAAGCGCGTCACCAGGGCTGGCCACAGAAACCGAACGCGCCGCCCGTCGCCAGCGGGACGAAGCCCTCGCCAACCGGGTTGAACGGGATGGCGTTCCCGCCTTTGTGGATTTTTGGGAGAAATTGAGTTTGTGGGAAAGCCAGAAACAATTGCCGGAAGCCCCGCGGCTGGCCCTACGTCGCCAGCGATTACAAAACAACCCGACCGGGTTGGCGAACAGCCTACGCGGGATGGGGACGGGCGCGCAGCCATCGCTATGGTCTCGTCTGGGCGAACTGGAAACGCCGGTTTTGCTCCTGGCCGGCGAGCTGGACGCCAAGTTTGTGGGCATCAACCGGCAAATGGCGGCGCAAATCCCCCGCGCCCGACTGGAAATTGTGGCCGGCGCCGGGCATACGATTCATTTGGAACGGCCGCAGGTGTTTGATGCGCTTGTGGGGAAATTTCTGGGAGGTGGGTGACGCGCTGTACCTCAGAGCAATTGCCCAATCCCAAACGTCACCACAAACGCCAGGGTGCTCAACGACATCTGTTTGAGCCAGGGATTGAGCTGTTGGGGAACGTTGATGCGGGATACGGCCGTGCCGTTTTTCCAGAGCAATGGCACACTCAAGAAAAACAAGAATTGGCCGGCATGATCGAAGTTGAAGAGGACATAGATCAGCACCAGGGAGACGGCCGTGCCCAACAGTACCCAATGATAGCGGCGCGCCCGGGTTCGTCCCAGCCGCACGGGAATCGTTCGCTTCCCCGCTTTGCGGTCAGACTCGATGTCGCGAATGTTGTTAACATTGAGCACAGCAACCGCCAGCAGCCCGCAACTGGTCGCCGGCAAAAACAGCACCCAATCCAGGCGCAGCGTCTGGAGGAAGTAAGTGCCCAGCACGCCCACCCAGCCGAAGAAGATAAGCACAAAGACATCCCCCAGTCCCACATAGCCGTACGGTATCTTTCCCGCAGTGTAGGTGATGGCAGCGGCGATGGCGGCCGCACCCAGGAGCAAGAACAACGCCAGCGCGAGAACCGCCCGGCTGCCGAACGCCAACCACACAACGGCCGTCCCGGACAGAATGGACAGCAAGACAACCAATGCCATGCCCCGCTTCATCGCCGAGGCTGAAATCAGGCCACTTTGCACTGCCCGCTGCGGCCCCACCCGTTCCACGTGATCGGCCCCATGCATGGCATCCCCGTAATCGTTGGCCAGATTGGACAAGATTTGCAGGAACACGGCCGTCAGCGCGCACAGCACGGCAATGGGCCAGCGGAACGACTGATCGGCCGCGGCCAGAAAGGAACCGAGCAAAATGCTGGCCAGAGCCAACGGAAGCGTCTTGGGCCGAAGCGCCTCTATCCAGGCGCCGGCAGAACGAGAGAGGGTAAATTGTCGGGTCATGGGGTGGAATTATAACCTGAATCGCGAAAGGGGAAACGTGGCATCGAGCATCAACGCTTCACCTTTCTTCCCTTACAGATTACAATGAGAGCATGTTCACAAACAACCCTCTCCTCATCTATGATGGTGACTGCGGCTTCTGAGAGAAGACAGCACGTCTCGTGGAAACGTAGGCGAATGGCAACTCGAACATCCGCCTGTTCAGTGGGGAGGAAGAAACTGGGATAGAAATGCTTTCGATGTGATTACAAAGACCGGCTTGTGTCCTCGACTGTCACTTTTGACAGTAGCCAAAACGACCCAGATCATTTATGATGTAGATGGTGAACCTGTGAATGTAGTAAGGTGCGGATCCAACCAAAATATCGCGAAAGATATTGCGCCTTACTTTGAAGCCAACCAAGGCTTGATGCTAATTATTCACCGCAGCCATAATCGAGGGCATTAGGCTGGCGCGCTTCTCGTTTGGAGTCAAAGAGGAGTGAAAGATGAAAGTCATCATCGATCGTGGATTGTGTAACACACATCTCTCTTTTTGCCAGCGTTGTTCGGCCGCTTACATCCGTCATCCGGAAGGATATGACCGTCCTTGTATCATGGACATCATAGATGACGACAGCGATCGGCTGACTCTGGTTATGCACACGGACGGCCGTGTCCTGGAGATCGAACTCACTGACGAAGAACGCGACCTGGCGAGCGTCGAGGGGTGGGAAGCTCTGGCAGATTTCCATCCGGCGCTCTTCCGCACCGGCGCATTGGAGCGCTGGCGGCAAATTCGTACACTTCCCACCGCCCATTGATGGGCCGACCATTGATGGCCTGCACGCTTGACCGGGCCTGATTCAACAACAGATTTCCCCCACACCATGATGCGTTAAGGTTGCGGCCGCCAGAACCACTCCCAGGTACGGCCGTGCGTTGCGCCCATGCCGCCGCCGGGTGCATCGCTTGCTGCTCCGCGCTATAATCCCCTTATCATGGTTGACCATTTCGAGATCGTGATCAGACAGGCCCGGTTGCGCCAACGGCCGGGCAAGCTTTTTGACATCGGTATTGCTGACGGGCGGATCGCCGCCATTGAGCCGCGCGTCAGCGGGGCGGCAGCCATCGAACTGGATGCTCGCGGGAGACTGGTCACCGAGTCATTCGTCAATCCCCACCTCCATTTGTGCAAAGTGTATACGCTCCAGATGATGGATGAAGCCGCCATGCAGGAGTATCACGGCGCGGAAATGGGCAAAGCCATGAATGCCATCGAACTGGCCGCGCGCGTGAAAGAGCAATACGACGCCCGCTGGATCATCAAGAACGTGCGCCGCGCCGTGGCACAGGCCGCGATTTTCGGCAACACCCATATTCGAGCCTTCGCCGATGTGGACAACAAGGCGCAGTTGGAAGGGGTCAAGGCACTCATCCAGGCGCGGGAAGAGTTTGCGGGTGTGGTCGCCATCCAGGTGGTAGCCTTTGCCCAGGACGGCATCGTGCGTGAACCGGGTGCGGCCGATCTGCTGCGGCAAGCCATGAAACTTGGGGCCGACGTGGTGGGCGGCATCCCCTGGATCGAGTTTACAGAGGCCGACATCACCCGGCACGTCACTGAACTATTCGACATCGCCCAGGAATTTGATGCGGATGTATCCATGCTTGTGGACGACGCCGGCGACCCGGGGTTGCGGTCACTGGAAATAATGGCCGTGGAAACGATTCGACGTGACTGGCACGGCCGCGCCCTGGCCCACCATGCCCGCGCGATGGCGCTCTACCCCAAGCCATACCTGCAAAAGATCGCCGCCCTCATGAAACAGGCAAAAATGGGCGTCGTCACCGATCCTCACACCGGCCCATTGCACGCGCGGGTGAAGGAACTGCTGGAAGAAGGCGTTCTCGTCTGTCTGGGACAGGACGATATCTCCGATGCCTACTACCCATACGGCCGCAACAACATGCTGGAGGTCGCCTTTCTCGCCTCTCATATGCTGTGGATGACCACGGCCGCGAAAATGGAAACGCTGTATGATATGATCACCGTGAATGCTGCCCGTGGGATGGGGCTGAGCAACTTCAGGCTGGAAGCGGGGTCCCCAGCCAATCTGGTACTGCTGGAAACGCCCAACGTGCTGGAATCGCTGCGCCACCACCAAGCACCCGCCCACGTCATTAGCCACGGCAGGCTGGTAGATCGCACCGAAATGGCGCGCCGGGCTGAGACCACCGATGGAGGCCCCCCCTGAGTCCTCACAAGCAGGAGAATGGAATGGAGTCAGAATCAAACGTTCAAGCCAGCGACGCGACAGCTTCTGCAAGTTCCGAGCGAGCGGGCGGTAAGCACGAATCCTTGATCAACGAACTCCTCCAGCAGCGCGAACGCATTAAATTGGGAGGTGGGCCGGCCCGCATTGATTCCCAACACGCCAGGGGCAAGCTCGCAGCCCGCGAGCGCATCGCCCTACTCCTCGACGATGGCACCTTTCAGGAAATAGACGGCTACATGACGCACCGGCACCGGGACTTCGGCATGAGCGAGAAGCAGTATCCGGGCGACAGCGTCGTCACCGGTTTCGGCAAGATTGACGGCCGCATCGTGTGCGTCTACGCTCAGGACTTCACCGTGCTGGGCGGCTCCTTTTCCGAAGTTCAGGGGCAAAAAGTGGCTAAAGTCATGGATTTGGCCCTCCAATCTGGTGTGCCGGTCGTTGGGCTAAACGACTCCGTCGGCGCGCGCATTCAGGAGGGCGTTTACAGCCTGGCCGCTTATGCCGAACTGTTCTGGCGTAACACCCAGGCCAGCGGCGTCATCCCGCAAATCAGCGTGATGCTCGGCCCCTGCGCCGGCGGCTCAGTGTATTCTCCGGCGCTGACTGATTTCGTGATCATGACCGAGGGCACCAGCCACATGTTCATTACAGGCCCGGAGGTCATCAAGACGGTCACACGGGAAGAGGTGGACCAGGAGACGTTGGGGGGTGCGGCCGCGCACAGCCGCAAGAGCGGCGTGGCCCACTTCGCCGCTGCAGATGAACGCGAAGCCCTGGCGTTGGCGCGCAAGCTACTCAGCTACCTGCCATCCAATAACACGGAGCCGCCCCCGGCTGTTTCTCCCACGGATGATCCCTGGCGCATGGATGCCGGACTTAACACGATTGTGCCCACTGAATCGGGCCAGGCATACGATATGCTCCAGGTGATTGAACGCGTCTTTGACCTGGGGAGCTTCCTCGAGGTACACCAGGCTTTTGCCGGCAACACCATCGTCGGATTTGCCCGCCTACATGGCCAGGTCGTGGGCATTGTGGCCCAGCAGCCGGACGTGTTGGCAGGCGTCATTGACATTGACGCCTCGGATAAAATCGCCCGCTTTATTCGCATTTGCGATGCCTACAATATCCCCGTGATCACATTCGTGGACTCGCCCGGCTTTATGCCCGGCATGGCCCAGGAGCATGGGGGCATCATCCGGCACGGGGCCAAAATCGTCTACGCCTATTCAGAAGCCACAGTGCCTAAGATTTGCATCGTCACTCGCAAAGCGTATGGGGGAGCGTACATCGTCATGAGCAGCAAGTACATCCGGACGGACCTGGTGCTGGCCTGGCCAACGGCCAAGATCGCGGTCATGGGCGCAGAAGGCGCGGTGAATATCCTCTACCGCAAACATCTGAAGCAGGCGGAGGACCCGGAAGCTGAACTGGCCAGACTGACAGCCGAATTTCGCGACAAGTTCTCCCGGCCGTACACTCCGGCTGTCAGCGGGCATGTGGACGACATTATTTTGCCGTCGGAGACGCGCCCCCGGCTGATCGCGGCGCTGGAATTATTGCGTGACAAACAAGTATCGCTGCCGCCGAAGAAACACGGCATTATGCCGGTGTGATTTCCCGGCAACCGGAGAAATGACGTGAGTGAACTCCTGAAACAAGGGCTGCAGATCAGCGCCATCGGCATGGGGCTGACGTTCGCCGCATTGGTACTGCTTATTTTGGTGATGGTCCTGCTGGAACGCATCTTCCGCCCCCGGGATACGGCCGCCGGCAGTGAGCCGGTCGAGCCAACGCGTGCAGCCACACTCACCCCCCCCCTCCCGCAGAAGAGATGGCCATCGCTGCGGCCGCGGCCGTCGCCTATCTGCGCCGCCGGGAGCAGGCCGCAGGGCAATTGGGTGATTTGCTGGATCACGGCCGTGGGGCATGGTGGCGGGCCGGTCAAACCCGGCTCGCATCCCGCCCTGCACAAAAGAACCGGCAACGGAGACGCCAATAAATGGGAGCTACACAACGGGTCAGGGTCACCGTCAACGGCAACACGTATCTGGTGGAAGTGGGCGACTTGTCCGCTTCACCAGTCACCGTCATCGTGGACGGCCGTCAATACAAAGTGGATTTAGAGATGGATGCCGTTGCTGTCGAGATAGGTGGAGCCGAAACCGATGCCGGACAGCTGGAAGCCGCCGTTGCTCACTCCGGCTCAGATGTACGCACCGTCACTGCCCCCATGCCGGGCAACATCGTAGGCATCCTGGTCCAGGCAGGTGATCAGGTCAGCCTGGGCCAAAAGCTGTGTTCCCTGGAGGCAATGAAGATGCAGAACGCCATCCGATCCCCGCGCAGCGCTGTTATTGCGGCCGTGCATGTCGCTGACGGCGAGGCAGTCAGGCATGGGGATCTCCTCTTCACATTCAAATGATGGCCAGTAAATGATAGACCTTCACACCCTCCTCGATTTAATCCAGGCCCCCAGCCTCCTTACCTGGCAAACGGTCGTGATGATGCTGGCCGGCGGGCTGCTCATCTACCTCGGCATCGCCAAGGAGTACGAGCCGATGCTGTTGCTGCCCATCGGCTTTGGCGCAATCCTCACCAACCTGCCGTTGACCGGCATCGCCGGGCCGGACGGGTTGTTGGGCATCCTTTACGACGCAGGCATCACAACGGAACTGTTCCCCCTCCTGATCTTTATCGGCGTTGGGGCCATGACAGATTTTGGGCCGCTGCTGGAGAATCCCAAGATGGCGCTGTTGGGGGCAGCAGGGCAGTTTGGCATCTTTGGCACCCTGATGCTCGCCTTAAGTCTCGGTTTTGATTTGAATGAATCAGCCTCCATCGGCATCATCGGCGCGATTGACGGCCCCACCGCCATTTATGTCTCGTCCAAGCTGGCGCCCCATCTCCTGGGGCCGATTGCCGTCGCCGCCTACAGTTACATGTCGTTGGTGCCCATTATTCAACCGCCCATCATGCGCCTGCTGACGACCGACGCCGAGCGCCGGGTGCGCATGCCTTATTCCCAACGGGAAGTCCCCCGTGCTGCCCGCGTTCTGTTTCCCATCGTTGTCACCATCCTTGTTTCATTGATGGCGCCGGTGGCATCCCCCCTCATCGCCACGCTCATGTTCGGCAACTTGCTGCGAGAGTCAGGCGTGGTACCTCGATTGAGCGCGTCTGCCCAAAACGAGATCGCCAGTGTCACGACCATCTTCCTCGGATTGGCCATCGGCAGTACGATGACGGGTGAGAGTTTCCTCCAGGTGGATACGTTGATCATCCTGGGTATCGGCTTGCTTGCTTTTGTGCTGGATACAGCCGGGGGCGTGCTATTCGGCAAGTTGATGTACCTCCTGACGGATAAGAAGTTCAATCCGCTGATTGGGGCCGCCGGAATCAGTGCCTTTCCCATGTCAGCGCGGATTGTGCAGCGCGTTGGCCAGGAGGATGATTTTCAAAACTTCCTGCTGATGCACGCCATGGGAGCCAACACGGCCGGGCAATTGGGCAGCGTCGTCGCCGGCAGCGTTGTCCTGACCATCCTGCTCAACCTCGGTTAACGCCCACCTGCTTTGGCCGTCAGGAATCACCGGTGACGGCTTAAACAACGCCTTTCTTTCCCCCACTCTCCCCCCGAACATGTGACAAAGATCATGTCGCATACATGCCGATTGCAACTTTCCCCGGTTGGCCGCGAGGATATAGTTAATGGCCGTCTGCAAACAAGTGAGCGGATTTGATCGGACGGCTTGAAGGAAGCGGCCTTCCGATCAAAGAAGTGGTTGATGGCCGCTTACTCAGAACCTGTCCAAAAGCAACTTGCCGGTCTCAGCAGCAACTCAAACGGCGCCAGGGTGAACGGCTCACGCTCCACCCAGCCACTCCTGCAAGACCGGCAGCACCCTAGGTCAAACAACGTACGGAAAAGGAGAAATTCCTCATGCTTTCCGAAACTGCCTTCCGTAATATCAGCCGGCAGTCACGCGCCAACCGAAACCCGGTTAAGTACCAAAAAAGATCAGTCGAAGAGCGGATCCGGGACTTTGATGAAGTCATTGTAGGTTACGATGCGGACACCGCGCGGGAAGAGGCTATGCGCTGCATTCAATGCCCGGCGCCTCAAGCGTGTACACTCAACTGCCCGGCCGGCAACGCAATTCCCGAAGCCCTGTGGCTCATCAGCCAGGGGGAATTTGTCGAAGCGGGCAAGGTATTCGCCAAGACTAGCCCCCTACCGGAGATTTGCGGCCGTGTCTGCCCCAACTTATGTCAAGACGGCTGTGTATTGAGCCGGACTCGCGGCGCCGTGTCCATTGGCAAATTGGAGGCGTTTGTAGCCGACATGGCCAGGGAAGCAGGCGCATTTGCTATAGAGATTCCTCCCGTGAAAAGCGGCAAGCGGGTGGCTGTGGTCGGGTCTGGCCCGGCCGGCATTACAGCGGCCGAAGACCTGGTGAAATGGGGGCACGAGGTGACCGTGTTTGAAGCGTGGCCGGAACCGGGCGGCGTTTTGGTGTATGGAATCCCCAACTTCAAGCTGGAAAAGCAGGTGGTGCAGCGGAAAATTTACGATTTGCGCCAGGCGGGCGTGCGCTTTGTCCCCAACACCAGGGTTGGCGATGATATCACCATTGACGAATTGCTGGAGGAGTACGACGCTGTCTTTCTGGGAACGGGAGCAGGGGTTGAAGCCAGGATGCGCATTCCGGGCGAAGAGCTGGGGGGCATCTACACCTCCACGGACTATCTGGTGCGCGCCAATGTCGCTGCGGATCTCCTGCCGGAGGATAAGAAAGCGCCGGCCCTGGTAGGAAGGCGGGTGGCGGTCATCGGCGGCGGGGATACGGCCGTTGACTGTGCCCGCACATCCATTCGCCTGGGCGCGGAGGAGGTCACCATTGTTTACCGTCGCACTGAAGCGGAAATGCCTGGCAACAAGACGGAACGTGCTATTTGCGTGGAAGAAGGGGTTCAGATTGAGTACCTTCAAGCACCGGTTGAGTACATCGGCGATGAGAACTGCCGTGTCAAAGCCATGAAGCTGGTCAAAATGAAGCTGGGCGAACCTGACGCATCCGGACGTCGTCGTCCCATGCCCATTGAAGGCTCAGAATGTATCCGGGAAATCGACACGGTGGTGTTGGCGGTGGGGTACTGGCCGGATCCATCTCTCGGGGAAAAAACCGACCACCTGGCCACACGCAAATGGGGCCTGATCGTAGCAGATGAAAATGTAGGGGCCACCACTAGAGAAGGCGTTTTTGCAGCCGGCGACAACGTGCACGGGCCTGATCTCGTTGTCACTGCCATTGCGAGCGCGCACACGGCCGCACGAAGCATCCACGCCTATCTGAACAACGAACCCATTCCATTGCCACAACTGCCACAAAGAGCCTGAGCAACCGGATACACCTCCATTCCTACATTGCTATCTCTCTACGATCGAAGAAGCCCCCGGACTACCATAAATCCGGGGGCTTGCTTTTGCAGATTGGGTCACTTTCTTTACCGTCTAAAACATCTCCCGACTCAGATAAAAAGCACCTGAGCTCCCTCACTCATTTCCATAAACTCCATCGCTCCGACCACGTCATCAACTTCTTCAAACAGGTCGTCCTTTGTCAATTTCATCATATCCATTGACATCTTGCAGCCGTACATCTTGCCGCCCCCATCGGCGATCATTTGCAGGTATTCACATACGGACGGGAAGTCCAGCTTTTCAATTTCCTTCTTCATCATGGTCGAAGCCATCCCGGTCATACCTGGCAGCGCCGCCATCATGTTCGGAATACCCATCCCATTTGGTAGGCCCATCGAGGGGTTGCCCAACGGGGTGCATTTCAAGTTGTCCATCTTCTTCTTGTTGATCATATCCAACCCCCAGAAGGTGAAGAACATGACCACATCGATTCCCTCCATCAAGGCAGCATTTGCCAGGACTAAACCTGGGTATGCCATATCCAGCGTGCCTTTCGAGCAAATAATGCAAAGTTTGCGGTCTCCATTTTCGTCAAACATGATTTTCTCCCCAGTTATGCAGCTGGAGATCGAAGATCAGCAGACATCTGCCCTACCCGAATCTCCAGCTCCGTGTTCCTAAAACTCGACCATTCCTTAAATGTAGCCAGTTGGCTTCTTCAACCCGGCGATGTAAGCCACTTTCTTGGCCGGCCCTTTGGGGAACAGTTTGTACAGTTCCTTGGTGGGTACCCCGCCGACTTTCGTGATACGGCGCAATGTGGGGGCAGTTCCCTGCTCCTGGAAATCTGCGCGGCAAAACCCAATCACTTTCCAATGCTGCTCCGTCAGTGGCGTAATCCCAATCTCTGTTGCCAGCGCCTCGGCTACGTCCTTGCCCCATTGATCGGGATTTTCCATGAAGCCATCGGCGTCAAATTCAATCTTTTTACCTGCAATGATTCTTTCTGACATGGTTCATCTTCCATGCTCATTTTAAAAGTTAATTTTCAGAGACGGTCTAAAAGACCATCAACGTTTTGGCCAATCCTTTCTTCACGGCCGGATCATTGAGCTGACGAATGATTCCCAACAGGGACAGATTTTCTGTCACTTCATCCTCGCGCATGACAACGGCCGCATTCTTCAGCATCCGCATAATGTCCGGTTGCGTCATCTCTTTGACTGTTTGCAAGATCAAAACGATATTTTCGCCCAGCTGGCGCACATCCTCCTCAGTGAACGACTCGGCGATGTTATCTAGAATGTCCATTCCCCCTCGAAGGAAAACAAAATACCCCTTGCGCTCCATCTCATCCAGCAGTTTCGTCAGCGAAAGAAATGCATCGCGGGTCAGCGAGCCTACGTCCCGGCTCATTTCCGCCAGACTTTCCATCTGGCCCAGCATCTTCTCAAGATTGCGGGTATTGCGGGCCAGCCGTTTCATAAGAGGCAAGATATCTTCCAACTGGACATGCGGCTCCACTTCATCCAGTTGCTCAACAGCAAGTCGAAACATGTCATTGACAACCGGGGTCATATCGTTCTTTAATTCGCCCCATTCCTGGCGACGGCGCTGGTGAATACGCACTTCCTCTGCTAGAAAAGCAACTTGTTCGGTCAGGGTGTCCACTTTTCGATTCAATTCCAACAATGCCTGATCCATCTCGGCCTCCTAGCTCCACTTACCAGCCATGGACATCTGCGCCGTGATCAGCATTTCCTTACCCTTCATCAAAACATTCCAGTACATCCAGCGAAACATCATCTTGCCCCAGTGATTCACTTCAGATTCTTGGAGCAAGGAGAAGGGGCCAATGCCCGGCAGCGGGTACTTGCCCGGCAAGGGTTCAACGTCATAGTTGAAATCAATCAAGATGCCCTTGCCAAAACCAGACTCAATGAAACAGTTGGCATGGCCGTCAAACATGGAAGTCATTGGCTAGCCTTCAATGTAACGCAAGAAGTTCTCCACAAAGACCTCTGCGGCAAAGTGTGCCACTGACCCGGCTTTCGATGTGGGAAGATTCGCAGCATCGCCCAAGGCGAAAATGTTGTCTGCCAATGACGGCTGGGTGTACGCCCTTTCTCCCAGTAATAGTTGGGTATTGCTTCACTGGGATGGGTCCAACTTAATCCCTGGCCTTTTGGGTCTTTGCCGACCTTTTATGCAATTCAAATGCTAGCATCTGACAACGTTTGGGCTGTGAGCGCTAATAATAAGATCTGGCATTATGACGGTACAAACTGGACATTCCAGAGTGCACCACAAGGTTCCGGGAATATCTACGATATTACAATGCTATCAACCTCGGATGGATGGGTAATAGGCAATACCACCTGGCATTGGGACGGATCGAGATGGTCACTGGTTGGCGGCCGCGGCGGTTACGGCATTGATGCGGCATCTGCACAGACCGTTTGGGCCAGCAATTACGACGGCATTCTATCTCATTGGACTGGAAGCCAGTGGGAATTATCGCCTACACCAGCATCTTATGTGGGTGGGTCACTCAATGATGTAGACATGCTTTCCAGCAAGGAAGGCTGGTCTGTAGGTCAATATGGTTTTAACAGCACCCTAATCCACTGGGACGGAGTGAATTGGACTTCCGTGCCGGCAACTACAACAATGGAACTATTTACAATTGAGACTATCTCGGCCGTAGACGCCTGGGCCGGTGGGACGTTGACAGTGTTGCACTGGAATGGCAGTAGTTGGAACGCTTTCAACAACACTCAATTGCCAGTTTCCTCTCCAATCGTATTCGGAATTTCTGCAATTTCCAGTAATGATGTGTGGATGGTGGGCAGGGATGATGGTGCGTACAGCAGTTTCATCTGGCGATGGGATGGTACTAATTGGAACACGATTCCTCATACAACAACAATCAACATGAACGATGTAGCCATGCTCTCATCAACAGATGGGTGGGTTGTGGGAAACAATGGCACCCTTATGCGTTGGGACGGCGCACAATGGAATAATGTGCCAATTACTACTACAAATTCGTTGATGCAAATCGACATGGTGTCGGCAAATGATGGCTGGTTGATCTCCATGCAAGAATTTTTTCATTGGGACGGCGTATCATGAACGGCCGTTCCCTCTCCTGCCAATTGGGTATCTAGTATTTCTATGATCACTAGCAGTGATGGCTGGGCCATTGGCAATATTGGGCCAGATCGTGTTTTATTGCATTGGGACGGCACAGCATGGACGGCAGTTGCATCTCCCTCTGACTACGATCTGAATGCTGTGTCAATGGTTTCTTACAAAGAAGGCTGGGCCGTTGGTGATGGGCCAATTCTTCACTACACGCTGCCGATCGATTTGAATAATCAAATCTATTTACCTACTGTGCTCAACCCTTGAAAGACACATAGGTAGGCAGTACTGTAAATTAAGAAGCGCTGGGCATCCAGGAGCACGCGAATTGAGTGCGGATAGCGATACATGAGTCCACGCCATCCGCACTTGCACCTTCCTCCCCTCGCGGCTATCCTTGCCTCATGAATCCCTTTCACTGGATATTTGACAAGTTTTACCCGCTCATCCGCTTTGTATATGAGCGTATACGAGGCCAACGCTGGTTCGACCAGATCACAGAGCAATTGTGGCTGGGCGGCGCGCCGACCTATGCGCGAGATTACGACTTCTTGTTGGCAAACGGCATCAATGCCGTCCTCAACATCCGTGCAGAGCGGGAAGACGATCTCGTTTTCTTCGATGAACATGACATCAACCACATCCAGCTCAAGGTGCTAGATGTCACCGTGCCCTCGCCGGAGATCCTCACTCAGGGCGTGGCGTGGATTGATGAACAGGTCAGTCAAGGTCGGACGGTGTTGGTTCATTGCGCCAAGGGGCGCGGCCGCTCCGCCACGCTGCTGGCTGCTTATCTGATGAACCATCTCAACATGAGCTTTGAAGAAGCCAATGCGCTGATGAAGGGAAAACGGCCACTCACCAAACTCGAATCTCGTCACCGCCGTCACCTGGAATCCTGGCTAAAAACAATCAACAACCAACAACGAACAAACAACTAACCATGCCCAAAGTCACTCCCAGCCGCAAGCAATATCTCGACATCAAGGCGCAGTATCCGGACGCCATCGTCTTTTTCCGCCTGGGCGACTTCTACGAAACGTTTGATAAGGATGCCGAGCTTGCCGCCCGTGAACTGGACCTGGTGCTGACCAGCCGGCCGCAGGGCAAGAACATGCGTGTGCCCATGGCCGGCGTACCCCATCATGCGGCCGAGGGATACATCGCCCGGCTGATTGCCAAAGGGTACAAGGTGGCCTTGTGCGAACAAATCGGCACGCAGCCGGTGAAGGGATTGATGCCGCGGGAGGTGGTGCGCGTTTTCACCGCCGGTACGGTCATTGAGCCGGGGATGCTGGACGCGGGACGCAACAATTACCTGACGGCCGTCGTCGCTGATGGCGATCGGTATGGCCTGGCGTATGCCGACATCACGACAGGAGAATTCGCAACCACGGTGATTGACGGCCGGCGGCCGCTTACCGAAGAACTGGCCCGCCTCTCCCCCGTCGAGTTACTCGTCCCCGACGGCGAATTCACCCTGTCCGAACAGGCCCGGACCATCACCCACCTGCCCGTCTGGCGCTTCGAGGAGGGCAACGCCCGGCAAACGATGCTGCGCCACTTTGGCGTCAGTACGTTGGCCGGCTTTGGCTGTGAAGAAAAACCGCTGGCCGTTCGCGCCGCCGGCGCCATTCTCCACTATCTGCAAGAAACACAAAAAGGGGCCATCGGCCAGATTCAACGGCTGGCGACCTACAGCATCGAAGGGTACATGGCTCTGGACGCCGCCACCCGCCGTAACCTGGAGTTAACGGAGTCAATCGGCGGTGAGCGGGCAGGCTCTCTGCTAAGCATACTGAATACGACAGTCACCCCCATGGGAATGCGCCTGCTGCGCCGGCGCATTGCCCGGCCGCTGTTGAACGTGAATGAACTCAACCACCGCCTGGATCAGGTGGAAACCTTTTTCAACGACGGCCTTCTCCGCGCCGACATCCGCGCCACCCTCAAAGGACTGCCTGACCTGGAACGGCTCACCAATCGCGTCCTCAGCGGCAAAACCGTGCCGCGAGATTTGGAACATGTCCGGCTGGTGCTGGAAGCCATTCCGGTGCTCAGTGAGCAGTTAGCAGTCACCAGTGATGGATCTCCACTTTCCAGTCTCCATTCTCTCATCACCAACCTCGATCCCTGCCCGGGAACGGCCGGCCTCATCCGCCGCGCCATCACTGAAGACGCGCCCACCAACTTCAACAAAATGGGCGTCATCAAGCCGGGCTTTTCCGCTGAACTGGATGGGGTGATGAACTCCTCGGCGCATGCGCGGGAATGGGTAGCGCAGTTGGAGCCGCGCGAGCGGGAACGCACCGGCATCCAGTCGCTCAAGGTGGGCTTTAACAAGGTGTTTGGCTACTACATCGAAGTCACCCGCGCCAACAGCCACCTGGTCCCCGATGATTACATCCGCAAACAGACGCTGACCAACGCCGAGCGATACATCACGCCGGAGTTGAAGGAGTATGAGACGCTTATCCTCAACGCTGAGGAGCGCATTTTGCAGATTGAGCGACGCGTGTTTGCGGAGGTATGTGGGCAGGTGGCCCAGACCGCGCCCCGCCTGCTGCAAACGGCCGCCGCTCTGGCCCGGCTGGATGTGGCTGCGGCTCTGGCTGAAGCGGCTGTCAACAACGACTACGTTCGCCCAGAACTGGTGGGTGATGAGACGATGGAGATTTGGGACGGCCGTCACCCCGTCGTCGAACACAGCCTGAGCATGGAGCGGTTTGTGCCCAACAACTGTACCTTTGACGGCGACCACCGCATCCAGATCATCACCGGCCCTAACATGGCCGGCAAAAGCACATTCTTGAGACAGGTCGCCCTCATCACCCTCATGGCCCAAATCGGCAGTTTTGTCCCTGCCAGCAAGGCCCGCATCGGCCTGGCTGATCGCATTTTTACGCGCATTGGAGCCCATGACGAACTGCATGCCGGCCGTTCCACCTTCATGGTAGAAATGGTAGAAACGGCCGAAATCCTCAACCACGCCACCCACCGTTCCCTGCTCATCCTGGACGAAATCGGCCGGGGAACCAGCACCTACGACGGCCTCTCCATCGCCTGGGCCGTCGTCGAATTTCTTCACAACCATCCCCGCCTTAAGCCGCGCACCCTCTTCGCTACCCACTTCCATGAATTAACCGGCCTGGCCGATTTGCTGCCGATGGTTTCCAATTACAACGTGGCCGTCGCTGATGAAGGGGACAACGTGGTCTTTCTGCACCAGATCGTGCCCGGCGGCGCGGACCGCAGCTACGGCATCCACGTGGCCCAACTGGCGGGCCTGCCTCGCGATGTCATCAACCGGGCCAATGAAATCCTGAAAGAATTGGAGCGGCATGCCCCCACCGCCAGCGTTGAACCCAGCCGCTTCACTCCCACCCAGCAAATGGCCCTCTTCCCCGAAACCAGTCCCATTTTAGAGGAGTTAGCGGAGCTGGATGTGAATACGCTGACCCCCCTGGAAGCGATCAATAAACTGTACGAATGGAAACGCCGCTATGCTGATAAAACAAAACAATGATTGGGTCTGGCTCAATTGAAATCCTGCTGTCTTTGTGATACTATACGTGCGTTACACGTGCTAGGGTATGAAGGTAAATCATGCAAAAAAAATTGACCATCACAATTGATGAACAAGTTTATGAAGGACTTTACCGTGTTATTGGGCCGCGTAAAATAAGTAACTTTATTGAAAATTTAGTACGCCCCCACGTCATTCAAGCCGACCTGGAAGCAGCCTACCAACAAATGGCCCAAGATGAAGCAAGGGAAGCAGCAGCCCTAGAATTGGCAGACGCCCTCATTGGAGATGTAGACCATGAAGCGGGGTGAGGTTTGGTGGGTCAACTTTGACCCATCAATCGGAGGGGAAATTAGGAAAAAACGCCCAGCTATTATCATCAGTAACAACGCATCCAACAAATTCCTCAATCGCGTGCAGGTTGTTCCTCTTACGTCTAATACCAGCCGCGTTTATCCCAGTGAAGCGCTGGTAATAATCAATGGCCAACAAAGCAAAGCGCTGGCTGATCAACTAACGACAGCCAGCAAATTAAGGCTTATCGAATACCTGAGCACATTATCATATGATGATATGCGTCAGGTTGAACAGGCGATAAAAGTGCAATTGGGCTTATAATCTTGCGCCCATGTTCATAAAAAAACGAGTTCATCATCCTCCCTTGCACTGGCTCGGATTGGCGTTAGTTATCGCCATCATCTGCCAGCCCTTGCTGGGCGCTCCGCCTAAAGGGGATGACATCCTGCTCCATGTTTATCGCATCCCGTTTATAAACAATCTTTGGCGGCAAGGCGTGCTGTATTCCCGCTGGCTGCCGGACTTAGTGTTTGGTTACGGCTCACCGTTGCTGAATTTCTACCCCCCACTGAGCATTTACGCCTTGACGCTAGGATATTGGCTGGCGGGGGCCAATGCCCCGGCTGCCTTGAATCTGGTGTTTGCTCTTAGCCTGGCAACGGCCGTTACCGGCATGTTCTATCTGGGCCGGGCCTTATACGGCGTGACCGGGGGGCTGGTGACGGCCATCGCCTACGGCTTTTCCCCCTACCTGCTCTACCAGGTCTATAACCGGGGCAGCCTCTCCAACGCCCTGGCCCTGGCCTTCTTCCCCCTGGCCGCCCTGGGGCTGCTGCGCGCTCTAACTCGCCCCACCCCCCGCCGAGTCGTCGTGGCCGCCATTGTCATCGCCGCTGTCATGCTCTCCCACACGGCCGCCAGTTTTCTTTTCATGGGGCCGTTGGTGGTGTGGGGTGTAGCGGGACTGGGGACTGGGGCTGGGGACTGGAGACTGGAGAGTAGAGGCTGGAGTGTGGCGAATCTACTTTCAAGTCCCCGCATTCTCCGACCGGCGGCGGCGCTGGGCACGGCCGTTGCCGCTGGGTTGGCCCTTTCTGCCTTTAGCTGGCTGCCCGCCCTGGTCGAGATTGGCTACACCCGCTATGCGGCCGCCGTCGCCCCGGAAAAAGTAGATTTTGCCGCCTACTTTGCGCCCTTGTGGCCCTGGCCGGGTACGGTAGTAGCCGGTTCCGTCAACGCCCCGCTACCTCCCTCTACCGGCCTGGGGCAATCGCTGCTGGGGCTGGCGGCTGCCGGGATGGCGTTGGCGGCCCTTTGGGGCTGGGCGCGGCGGCGGGGACGGCCATTTCCCCGCCGGGCACTGCTAGTATCTTTCAGCGGACTGTTGGGAGTGGCAGGGCTGTACATGGCGCTCTCCCTTTCCACTCCTATCTGGACGCACTTATTGCTTCTGCGCAACCTGCAATTTCCCTGGCGTTTCCTCGACATTCCCGCTTTCTTTCTACCGTTGGCCTGTGGGTATTGGGCCGTGGCAAATGTCACTTCTCCCCGTCGGCGAACCATGTTGTTGAGGGCGGCCGTGCTGCTGTTTTTCATGAACGGTGTGCCTTACCTGTACCCCCCTCGTTTGCACACACTCCCCCAACAGTCATCCTTGACGGACGTGACGGCCATCCAGCAAAAACACCAGATTTACGGCCTGACCGGCTGGGGCGAATACAGCTCATCGACCGTGCAGGAATGGCCGCCCGGCCCTCCCTTTGCCGGAGCCGATGCCGGAGCGACGCTGGCGGCCAAACTGCGCCGGGATGATCTGCCGCCAGGCGTGGTTCTGGAGGCCGCCGGCGATCCCTGGCGCGCTGACCTGCAATTCAATCTCCCGCAAGCCGCTAGTATCACCTTTGAGAGCCATTATTTCCCCGGCTGGACGGCGCGGGTTAACGGCCGTCCCGTTCCCATCACGCCGGACAAACAGGGGCGGCTGCGCCTGACCGTTCCCGCCGGAGAACACCAGGTCACGGTGGCCTGGACGCGTACGCCCGTGCGCTGGTTGGCGGATGGGGTGACGGCCGTTGCAATTTTGTCCCTGCTGGCGGCTCTTTTCTGGCGGGGGCGAGGACCGGTGGGTGGAGAAACGGCCGTCTCCCCCCGTGCAGCGTCCACATCGTCGTATCTTCTCCAATTGATCGTCCTGCTGGCGGCGCTGGCAGCGGCTAAATTCCTGGTGCTGGACCGTATCAACACGCCGTTGGTGCGCCATCTCGATGCAGACGGCGTTCCTGGCCTGGCCCAGCCAGCCTGGCAGGATTTTAGCGGCCAACTGCGGCTGTTGGGGTATGAAATCACGCCGACCAACCGGCTCACGCTTTACTGGCAGGCGCAGCAATCGCTGGCGCAGCGATACCGGGTTCGCCTCACCCTGGCCAACGGGCGCGGCGAACCAGTGAAAACGATTGTGAATGACGCGCCCGGTTACTCGCCTACCAACACGTGGGAAGCGGGCCATCTGGTACGGGACGTGTATGAGCTGCCGTTGGATGAAGGGGAGCGGCCGTTCCTCTATCGCCTGCGGGTGGGTGTGGCCGAGGTGGAGACAAAGGCCTCGTTGCTGCTGCACGATTCGCCGGACGGCCGTTTTAATGAAGTGGAAGTGGGCAGGATCAAGATACCGCCGCCGGAAACGGCCGTGCTCCCAGCCAATGCCGCGCCGGTTCAGGCTGTCTTCGGCCAGGCCATCCGTCTCAACCAGGCCAGCTTCACCGGCCGTCTCACGCCCGACCAACCGCTGGAAGTCACCTTCGTCTGGGAATCCCTGACCCCCGTCCAGATCGATTACACCGTCTTCATTCACCTGCTCAATCCCGACGGCACACTGGCCGCCGGAAACGACGGGCCGCCGCTGGGCGGTTTATACCCTACTTCTTTCTGGTCACCAGGCGAACAATTGATAGACCCCCATATCTGGCAACCTGACCTGCCGCCGGGGAGCTACACCCTTCAAATCGGCCTGTATGACCCGGCGACAGGCCAACGTTTACCAGTAAACGAAGGCGAGGCGGCCGACCGGGTGATCTTGGGAACCGTAAAGATCGCACCAGCAGGCAATTAACCATCAGCGTCCCGCCGCCCACTCATTCTATCGCCGTATTAGTCGGCGTGGGAATAAGCGAGGCACAGACCGTTGGTAATTCTGGTACTCCTCGCCAAAGAAGGCTGCCAGCCGCCGCTCCTCATAATAAGCGCCAATCCAAAAATAAAGTGTGACAAGCACATTGAATATGAGCGTGTTCAGCGTCATCGTGGGCGTGAACCAGATAACAAGCAGGCTGAAGAAGTAGAGGGGGTGGCGTACAAAAGCATACACGCCGCTTGTCACCAATTCCGGCGGCCGTGCGGATGCGTCCTCACCAGTCAGCAATCCCAATGCCTGCCGCACACCCAGAAAATCCCAGACGTCCGTCTGGGATAAGGAAACCAGCAGCCCGACCGCCCCTATGCCTTGTACGAGGAAAGCGGCCGCGCGGAACGGATCAGGAATTGCCCACAGCAATGTGTGGGGAAGCTGCGTCGCTGCCAGGTACAACACGGGGAGAAAGGTGCCAATGGCAAACAGATTATACGCCAGGCGGTACAATCCATCAGCGACCCGTGTTCCCAGCCGCTGGCGAAAGAATTCTTTGAGGGTGGAAGCGGCCGTGAGACTGTGCAATAAAGCCCAAACGACAAAGCAGATAAAAAATATGGTCATATCATTCCCTATCATGTGGTAGGATGGTTGTTTATGATGCTTGCCATTTTAACCCATGCCGATTATAACTCGCCCATGAGGTTCACGGAATGACAGATAATCATCATCCTTTTGACACAGAAACCTGGAAACAGTTACCGGATTACTTCGACCAATTGCCAGAACTGGTTCATATTCACATGTGGGGCATTGAAGGAGCTACTCAGGGAGAAGGGGAAACGGCCGTGCTCGGCCGCGCCCTAGCTGAGCGATTCAACAAGATCAACTTCAAGCTGTTCTCGCGCCGCAAGAACTACTCTTACTACCCTGTTTTAGGCTTCATGGGAGACCTGGGCGGGAAGCCGGTAGATTTCGGCGTGCGCATCATCGGCTGGCCTCGGGGCGCCCAGTTGACCTCGCTCATCACGGCCGTGCAATCCGTGGCCTTCAAAGGGCAAACGTTGGAACCTTTGACGCGCATCCAATTAAGCCGGCTGCCCACCAACGTGACCATAGAGGTCATCACGGCCGCTGATGATGAAGGAGGCGCGCTGATGGCGAAGATCGCCTTCGGCCTCGCGGTTGCCAGCGAGAAGGTACAGTCTTACCTGATCATGGGGGACGAGTTTTCTGACGCCATCATTCGCTACTCCGTGAATAACCTTCCTCACATGGTGATCAACGGCCGTGTCCACATCGAAGGCGTGGTGGGAGAACAGGTCGTCATGGAACATATAGCGCGGGCGCTCAAATCTACCGGGCAGAAGGAACGTGATTGATCTGGGGTGAACTCGCCGCCATCGGCACGGCCGTATGCTGGTCGTGGACGGCCATCTTCTTCAGTTACAGCGGCCGCCTTGTCGGCTCTGATGTTGTTAATCGCAGCCGCCTTATCTTCGCATTTCTCTTCCTGGCCATCACCCATTGGTTCCTGGAAGGGAGCTTCTTTCCCCTAGGAGTTGAACCATTCCACTGGTTCTGGTTTGCGGTCTCCAGCATCCTGGGCCTGGTGCTGGGCGACACTTTTCTATTCAAAGCGTACGTCCTCATCGGGCCGCGTCTCTCCATGCTGCTCATGTCCACCGTGCCCATCTACAGCGCCTTGTTCGGCTGGCTCCTCTTCGGTGAAACCATCTCCGGCGCGGAACTGGGCGGCATCTTGTTGGCAGTGGCCGGCATCGGCTGGGTGGTGACGGAAAAGCAAGGCCCGCGACCCGCGGTCGAGCACAAGCGGTACAAAGAAGGGATTTTCTTCGGTTTGTTGGGGGCATTGGGGCAGGTCACCAATCTGGTCACGGCTCGTTATGGATTGGTGGGCGGTTATTCCAGCGTGTCTGCCACCATCATCCGCATCTTGGTAGCATTAATCGTCTTGTGGGCGTTGGCGGCCGTGCGCGGGCAGGTGGGCAGCACACTGCGCCAGTGGAAGCACCGCCAGGCATTTCCGGCAATGATCGGCGGCTCTATTGCCGGCCCGTTTCTGGGCATCTGGCTGTCTCTGATTGCCATCCAACTGTCACGGCTGGGTATCGCCTCCACATTGATGGCGCTCCCTCCTATTTTGCTGATCCCTATTGAGTGGGTCATTTATCGCAAGCCTTTCAGTCTGCGGGGCATCACAGGCACGGCCGTTGCCTTTGCCGGTGTTGCCCTCCTCTTCCTGCCCCAATAGGCATCACGCCAATACGCGCTCAGGGAAGATATGCGATCTATGTCCATATTCGCCACTGTAAAAGCGGTACTGGGTCGAATACTGTTACTGCTGTTCGGGTTGTTTCTGGCGCTGGCCATCATGGAAATCAGCCTGCGCCTGCTGGGAAATCCGTTTGGCTTCCGCGTCAAAGACGATCAACAGGATGTGGTTGACCAATGCCGGGTTTGCCGGTTATTCAACTTTTGGTCACGCGATTCTGGTAGAAGACGTTTTGTCACAACTCCGGCCAAAGGTAGTCCTTTTTCTCGTGGGAGCCAACGAATTAGGACTGATGGAGATCAGCCATTTTGATCGGGAGAACCTGGCGGATACCCGCAGTCTGATGGGGGTGGTCAAATGGGGAGCGTTACGCAGCGAGGTGGTGGCGTTGGGGTTGAATCTCGGCCGCGCCTGACAAACGCGTAAACTGGCCTACGACCGGGGGTATGTGAATATCACCGCCTTGCCGGTGCTGGAATTAACAGCCTAAAAAGCCGAAGCCAGAATACGGCCGTATCTGGGCGCGCCGCTCACAGCTTACCAAACCCGATTGGAAAGGCTGATCCAGTCGGCCAGACGATACCACATGGAGCCGGCGCTGATCACCCAGCCCGCTTTGTATGGGGATGTGATAGACCCGACCACAGGCGTCAATCTGGCAACAGTCCCGTTTCGGGAAGGAAACGGAGCCACAGAATGGGCCACGCTGGAACTCTACAACGAGGTAACCCGCCAGGTCGCCCGCGATCAGAATGTGTTGTTGATTGATCTGGCACATGAGATGCCCAAAGATTCCCAATACTTCCGGGACATGATTCATTACACCAATTCCGGCTCTAAAATAGTTGCCAACATTCTTTACCCGCCCTTGTGCCTGTTCCTGGCAGACCGGTTTCCGGAATATGTAGAATTGTCATGTCGGCCTCAATAAAACAACATTCCCTACCAGCTAAAGCTATTAGGGTTATAATAGGGTCAGTCAAGCATATACCCGTCTGTCACAGGGGACCATAGTTGCTGCCAGGCGCTGATACGGCTTCAAATTCACGAAGGCCATGCAATGCGCTCGCTCTTCACCGAACGGTGCACAAGCTATTCAGATATGCCGGCAGCATAAGTAAGGAGATTAAAAGATGAGCAACTTGCTGGCAGGATTACTACCTTTGCTCTGCTTCTTCGGCCTGGGCCTGATCATCATACTGGTCGCAGCCATCCGCATCGTTCAGGAATATGAACGAGGCGTTATTTTTCGCCTGGGGCGCATCGTTGGCGCCAAAGGGCCAGGTCTTTTCTTCATCATTCCTATCATTGATCGCATGGTCAAAGTGGATTTGCGAACCGTCACCCTGGACGTGCCCTCTCAAGAAGCAATCACCAGCGACAACGTGACGGTGAAAGTCAACGCGGTCGTTTACTTCCACGTGGTTGACCCGGTCATGGCGGTGGTGCAAATCGAAGATTACCGCCGGGCCACCTGGCAGATCGCCCAAACGAGTTTGCGGAATGTTATCGGCCAATCGCATCTGGATCAACTCCTCCAAGATCGGGAGAAAATCAATGAGACCTTGCAACATATCATTGACGAATCCACAGAGCCGTGGGGTGTGAAAGTCAGCATCGTGGAAATCAAGGATGTGGAACTGAACGCGCAGATGGTGCGGGCGATGGCGCGCCAGGCGGAGGCAGAACGAGAGCGCCGGGCCAAGATCATCCACGCCGAAGGTGAACTACAAGCATCGGAGCAACTGGCTCAGGCGGCCCGCCGCATGGGTGAAGAACCAGGAGCCATGACCCTCCGCTACTTGCAAACCCTGGTGGAAATCGGCGTCGAAAATAACACCACCACGATCTTCCCCATCCCGGTGGAATTGTTATCGCACCTGGTCAATGCCTTGGATCGCATGGCTGAATAATTAACTCAGGCACGGTTCCGACTCGAAAAACTGCATGGAACCGTGCCTGCCACATTCAACAGACAAATCGCATCATTGTGAAACAGAGTAAGCAAACAGGTCGAGACACGGCCGTTTATCGTCAAACAGCGGCACTCGCCCTGGTCATCCTGGTTTTCCTCACCGGCTGCTCTCTCCTATCCGGGCCGCCGCAGCCGGTGATACCGACCCCCCTTCCCACGCCTCCTCCTTTTTCCGCAGAAGCGGCCGTCTCCGGCGAACCTGTTTTTGATCCGGTGAGCAGCGTGGTTCCTGCGGTTGATGCCGACATTCAATCATTGTTGAACCAGGTCTCGCAACAGCAATTGACCGGATATGTACAAACGCTGGAAAGCTTCGGCACGCGCAATTCCTACAGCGCCACCGACCGTGAGGACTTCGGAATTGGCGCGGCGCGATTGTGGATTCACAACGAGTTTCTCCGCGTGGGTAACGGCCGCTTGCAAGTGCAGTTCCAGCCGTTCATCCTCAACTACAACGGTCTGGCCGTGGAGCAGCAAAACGTCGTCGCCACCCTGCCCGGCAAGGGCAACCATCCGGGCCTTGTGGTCATCACCGCGCACTACGACACACGACCGGCGGACATCACCGATGGCGTCAGTCTGGCTCCGGGGGCTGATGACAACGCCTCAAGCGTGGCGATGATGTTGGAAACTGCGCGCCTGTTAAGCTCGCGGGAATGGAATCAAACTGTGGTGTTTGTGGCCACTGCGGCCGAAGAGCAGGGCACTTTCGGCGCACGCCAGTTCGTGACCGATGCTTTCCTCAACAACGTCCCTATCCTGGCGGCGATGAATTACGATATTGTCGGCGGCCGTCTCGGCATTCCCCAGTCTATCCGCCTTTTTGCCCCCGATCTCCTGCTCTCCCCATCAGGGGCATTGGCCCGATATTATGACCTGGTCAGCGGCCTCTACGTGCCCACCTTTCCCATCACCATCATCAACGCCCTGGATCGGGAGGGACGATGGGGAGACCACCGCGAGTTTGTGAAAGCCGGCGTGGCCGCCGTGCGTCTGACTGAATCTGAGGAGGATCCCTCTTTGCTAAACTCAGTCAAAGATTCGTGGGATTTGATAGACTACCACTATCTGCAGCAGGTCACACAGCTCAACCTGGCCATCGTCGCCAATGCCATTGGTGCACCACCCCCACCGGCAGCGCCCGCCATCGCCCCAATGGCCGATCCGGGCAGTTTTATCCTGACGTGGACGCGGGACCCGGAAGCAGCCGGATACATCATCTCTTTCCGGCCGTTAGATTCCCCTGAGTTTGCGCCTTTCCGCTTTGTATCCGGGCTGCAAGCAGGCAATGTCGTCTTAACCGGGTTTGAACCAGACACACCTTACGCGGTGAGCCTGGCGGCCTTGAGTGCAAGCGGGCGCGTCAGCCTTTTTTCCCCGGAAATCATCATCGAGCCATCCCCATAAAACAAACGACCAACCCAATCAAGGGTTGGTCGTCAATATCATGCATGCTTTGGGGTGTGATTCTCGATTTATCCCCCGGATTCGATCACAATCACCACATCGATGCCGTCTGTATCCGAAGAAGGGCCGATGATCAAATTGGCTGTTTCGTTTTCTCTCGTATAGGAAAGGAAAGCTGTACCGGAGAGCACCGATGATTCATCCTCGTTTTTCACCCAGTCCGCGGCCGCCAACGCCTCATCATAAAAAGCGACAGCATCTTCCACGGTTGTGGTAGATTTGTAGCTGATTAGCCCGGCGATGGAGGAAATTGAGGATGCATCTTCCAACATTGGGAAGTCAACCGCTTCGCCTAAACATGCCTCCGGAGGCGCCACCTCTAACGGTGCGTTCACATCGGAGAGATTGAGAGCAAAGTGAATATCTCCGACCTGGTCGGTATTGCCGCCAAACAAGTTTAGTTGGCCGCGGCCGTCCATCAAGATGCGTACCACATATCCTCCTTCCAAAGATACATAGACATGCCCATCCGCATTCTCGACTTCACCTTCTGTGCCCTTCAGATCTGTTTCATCAAAGACATAGTGAGCGGATTGTATTCCATTGATGGTCTCATCCGGCATGACGCGTTCTGCGTTATCCAATTCACTCAATAACGCAGATGAATCCAACATCTCGGAAAACGGGTTCTGAAAAGAGCTGCCCTCTGTGGGGAAGGTAGAGCAGCCGATATCCGGTGAGTATAAGTAGGTCGTCCCGCCCGTCTCCACAAATGACAATTCAGTCAGCTTGTCTGACCCATCCAGGCCAAGCATGCTCATCGAAACGCTGTTCGCCAGAGGATCGGCCGTGTATAAGAGCGTTGCTCCGACTTCTTGCACAACATCGTTTCCCGCAGCATCAACCCCGGACAACTTCATCTCAATCTGTAACTGATAGCTGTCAACATCCGGTTGGAATACCAGCGAAGCGGCGTCAATCACCTCTTGGGAGGCAGCGTCTACTGCGGTGCCTGTTGTTTCCGCGGAAGCGCCAGACTCCGCTGGTACGGCCGTCGGGCTTGTGACATTTGTTTCACTCCCAGCTTCAACCGGGACGGCCGTCTCGCTTCCTTGAGGTTGCGACGATTCACTTCCGGCTGCATCCACGGTTATGCTGGTTGGTTCGGCCGTCGGTTGTTCACCGCCGGACAACAAACCGCAAGCCATGGCCGGCAGACTTACCAAAATGAACAACTTTAAAAACCAATACTTTTGCCTCGACATTGTCTATCCTCCAAAGTAAAGAACCCCGCAGCTTTCTGCGAGGCTTCTCATAGCAGGAATCGCCGGTAGCCAATTCCATACAAAATAGTCATACCGGCCCGTCCCGCGTAATCAGCAGTGCCAGACAACGCGGCTTATCCGAATGTTGACAACCCACCAACAGCGAAAAAGGCATTCCGGTTACCGATACTATCCTGTCCTACAATGAGTAACTATCCTCAATGCCCAACACGATTGGCTTAATGTTGGTTTCCGCGGAAACACGCGCCGCCCAGGCATCTACATCAACTGCAATCAACGGCCATGTATTATAATGGCAGGGGATGACTACCTTCGGTTTCAGGTATTCCAACGCTAAATATGCATCCGCCGGCCCCATAGTGAAATTGTCCCCAATGGGAAGAACCACCAGGTCCAGGCCATCACGGCCGATGAGCGACATATCCGAAAACAGCGCCGTATCTCCAGCCAGGTAAATCCGTTTCTCACCCACCGAAAGAATATACCCTCCCGGATCACCGCCATAGGACCCATCAGGGAGCCCTGAACTATGTAAAGCCGGGGTCATCTTCACCCGGCCAAACGGAAACTCATAGCCGCCCCCGGTATTCATCGGATGGGTGTTCTCATGCCCCTGGTTGTTAATCCATGTGCATATCTCAAAATTAGCGATCACCTGTGCACCCGTGCGCTTGGCAAGAGGTACCGTATCGGCTATGTGGTCAGCGTGGCCATGGGTTTGAAGAATGAAGTCCGCAGCCACCTGGTCGGCCGCAGTCGTGGCCACAGGGTTGTTGCCGGCAAAAAACGGATCGACGACCACCAGGGTACCGTCAATATCGAGTGTGAATGTGGCATGTCCATGCCAGGTAATTGAAATTGACACAGGAGCCTCCTTACAAGAACAGAGCCGCCAAAGATAAACGACGGCAAAAATTAACACCAACTGAGCAAAGTATAAGCGGCCCTAATTGCTGCGTCAACATAAAAAAAGCGGGATGGCAAACACCACCCCGCCGGATCAAAATCTTCCAGCTACTTCACAACACACAAGCTAAATACCCAAACGCTCGGCCGCTTGCCGGCAAAGACTTGTCCCCCCGGCTGCCATCCACTTCTCCAGGGTTGGGCTTTGCGCCAGCCCAGCGCTCGCTTCTTCGTAAATACCTTTGCTCCAAACGTAGTAACGTCGCGTTTCATCCGACCAGCTCGCCCAATTCCCGGCAGCAGCGACATGCCCGCCATTGTATCCAGCAAACGCGAGAAAAACATCGCCTGTTTGCTGCAGCCTTTCCCGAAAATAGTTCAAACCACGGGCAGCGTTTGTCTCCGGGTTTAGCATATCTTCTCCAAGCAAAAAATGAAACGGCATGACCTGGAACAATCCTTGCGCGCCGGCTCCAGACACCGCACCAGGATCTCCGCATGATTCGATCTGCATAATGGTTGCGACCATGTTGGGATCAAGGCCATACATTGCTGACCATTGTGCGATCTGCGGCCCCCAAAACTGGACCTCCGGCGAAAAGATCGGGGAAATCGGGCTTTCCGCCAGACTTGTTGATAGCCCGGCTCCAATAGCCTGACCACCAAGCTCCTGATTCAATGCCGCTTCATCAGCAACGGCCGCCAGTCGGGGAATGACCACCATGGTGAATAAGGAAAGTATACCCGCCACCAGGGTCAGAATAAACAGCATGCGTCGTGGAAGCAGCGTTGCCGTTGGGGCCTCTATTTCCTCCTGGATGGAGTCAGGCCATTCTTGGGAAAGGGGTGAACGAATCCGATACATATGCGGATATTTTTGTTGTACAATCGTGTTCATAGTTTATCCTGCATTCGTCATCCTGAAAAGCGGCCATACCTGTGCCGAATTAGTGTAGTTATTACACTCGGTTTATCGCCGGGGACGCGCCTGCACCCCATTCAAAGGGGTCCGGCGAACGCCATTTTTCATCGCCGGCCGGCGGCGGATGCGAGAACCGTTTTGCGGCCGATGCCCATTTGATGAGCTGACGTTCCGTGTATATCCATTCGCCTCACTCCTACGCCGGGCAACAATCGTCTGGGGGCCATCCAGAAAACCAGGTAATTCATCATTTAATGACGGCTCCTGGACAGAAGCTTGCGCAGATGTAACCGGTTGTTGTCGTACAGGAGGCTGTGGCCGTCCCTGCCGGGGTTGACGGGCTGCGGTTGACGGCCGTGCACCGGTACGCTGGCCCCGAAGAGCTGAGATGTCGAAGATATGTTCCCCGGCTACAGTGAAAGCGCCTATGAATAGGATGCGCGTCAGCCAGACAAGGACCGCCACAAATACGGGGACGATATGAAGGAGCTGCTCCCGACTCAACACCTCGTTCCCAAACTCATGGTTTAAAAGCGTCAGTGCCACCGCCCACCATGTCATGAGCGCATTCATCGTCGCCCCCAAAAGCCACGCCCCCATCAAATACCACACTTCCTTCGGTTCATCTCTCCCCTTTTGCGGGGTGAAGATACGCACCAGGCCGGCGAAATCGATTGAGCAAAAGGCAATTGCCAGAATGCTGGCCCAATAAATGCCCAGAAAGCTCACATCCCCCAACAAACTGCGAAGTGCGTAACGAGTCGTATCGAAGTTGAAAATCTCAAATGCCAGCAAAGCCAGCATCATGATCCCTCCGATCACAGCTTTCCGGGGTAGACTCAACCCGGCCAGGGCTAGTCCGGTCGTCAATGGTGTACCACCGCGTTCTAAAGTATTAACGTTTCTCATGTTCGTCCCCTTTTCTCACTAAAAACGCAACCTGACTTTGATAGTCAAGTTCCGCCTTAATATGTCTAGAACACCCGTTCTGCACGAAAGAATAGCACATCCGTTCTTTCATGTCAACATCCTTGAATTTTTGCCAGCCACGAGGCAACCTACACAAACAACGGTCGCGGCCCGGTATGAAGCGTCCTGACCGGGTATAATGAGGGTATGCAGTTGATATTGACGCATGAGAACGCAGATTTTGATGCAGTGGCATCCCAGTTGGCAGCCCACAAGCTGTACCCTGATGGGGTACCGCTGTTGTCCAGGCGCATTAATCGGAATGTGAGCCAATTTCTCGCCCTCTACTGGGACGCGCTGCCGTTTTTGCGTGCCTCGGACTGGAAACGAAAGCGGGTGCACCAGGTATTGCTGGTGGATACACAGACTTTGACCAGCGTGCGCGGTCTGATCAAACATCCTCAGGTGCATGTGATTGATCACCATGATGGGCCAGATGGAGACACAAACTGGACTTATCAGGTGGAAACAGTGGGAGCCACGACAACACTTTTAGTGGAAGGATTGCAACAGAGCGGATTGAGATTGACGCCGGAGGAAGCAACGCTGTTGCTGCTGGGCATCCACGAAGATACAGGCTCCCTAACCTATGCGGGCACAACAAGCCGCGATGTGCTCTCGGCCGCATGGCTGATGGAGCAAGGCGCGCATCTCGATGTCGTCCGGCGATTCCTCAATATTCCGTTGACGCCCTCCCAGCGTGGGATTTACGAGCAGTTACAGGGAACAGCCGAATGGCTGGAGCTGGCAGGGCAGTCACTGGTTGTGGCCACGGCCGTTGCACCGGAACCATTTGAAGAAGAAGTGTCCTCCGTGGTTCACCGGCTGCGGGACGCATTGTCGCCTGCCGGGCTATTCGTCCTGGTGCAAATCCGGGATGGGGTGCAGTTGGTGGCCCGCAGCGCCAGCGCCAATGTTGATGTGGCGTCTGTGGCCCGCGCCCTGGGTGGAGGCGGACATAATCGAGCCGCGGCCGCGCTCATCATCGGAGAAAAACTGGCAGAGGTTCGTGAGAAATTGTTGGAACTTCTACCTCTCGCTGTCCGGCCGATGGCCCTCGTAGAGAAGATCATGTCCAGAGGGGTGCAAACGTTACCGGCAGACGCCACCGTGGAAGAAGCAGCCGTGCGGATGCGACGCTTTGGACATGAAGGATATCCGGTTGTTGATCCGGAACAGCAAAAATTGATCGGTTTATTAACCCGCCGGGCCGTAGACCGGGCCATGAGCCACGAAATGGGGCCGCTGCCGGTCAGCCGCATTATGAAAGCAGGCGTGGTTACCGTGCGACCGTCCGACTCAGTGGAACGGGTGCAGCAGCTCATGCTGGATGAAGGCTGGGGCCAGATTCCGGTCGTTGCCGACGACGCAGAGATGGGTACAAGCCAGCTCATCGGCGTGGTGACGCGCACCGATGTACTCAACCACTTGTTCAAGCCACCCAAAGGAGGGGCCGGGCCTGACATGAAGCGCCTGATGGGCAAAATGCTGCCGCAGGCGTTGTGGCAAATGGTGCTGGCCATTAGCGGGGCGGCCGCAGAACTGGGCATGCCGGTATATTTTGTCGGCGGTCTGGTACGGGACCTGCTGCTGCACAAGCCCCCCACCGACCTTGATATGGTGGTCGAAGGAGACGCCATCACGTTAGCGCGGACGCTGCAAGGCCGGGCCGGGGGTCAGATTCATTCTCACAGCCGTTTCGGCACGGCCAAATGGCTCGTCTCCGACGATGAGTGGCGAAAGATCGCGCCTGAATGCTCTCTGGACGGGGTGCCGGAGACGATTGATTTTGTCACTGCCCGCACTGAGTTTTACGCGGAACCTTCTGCTTTACCTCAGGTAAAGAGAGGCTCGATTAAACTAGATTTGCACCGGCGCGACTTTACCATCAACACATTGGCGGTTCGGCTCGACGGGGCGCATCTGGGTGAACTCCTCGATTTCTACGGCGGCCGTCGAGACCTGGAACAAGGGATTATCCGGGTACTGCACAGCCTTAGTTTCATTGACGACCCTACCCGTATTCTTCGCGCGATTCGCCTTGAACAGCGGCTGGGGTTCACCATTGAGCCGCGAACGGCCGAATTGATCGCCACCGCCCTGCCGATGATGTCCCGCATGACCGGCGATCGGATTCGCCATGAACTTGAACTGGCTTTGCATGAACGCGTTCCCGCCCGGATTTTAAGGCGGATGGCGGAGCTGGGCGTTTTACCGCACATTCACCCTGCCTTGCAATGGATACCGGAGGCGGAAAGCGCCTTTGCCCGCGTGCCCGGCATGATTGCAGACCCCATGTGGCAGGCGGCCGTCGAAGATGACCGGCCCACATTTGTATACTTCGCACTATGGATGACGCTGCTGTCCCCTCCCACGCAAGCGGCCGTCATGGCCCGGCTGCGGGTGCGCAAGACGACGCGAGAGGATGTCATCGCGGTCTCCCAGGTGCTGCGCGCGCTGCAGGCCTTACCGCCTAACCCTCGGCCCAGCGAGGTGGAACGGGTGCTGCGAACCGCCCGACCGCGCGTATTGCTGGCAGCATCCATTGCCACGGCCGGCACGGCCGCAGCTGACTTAATCACCCGTTATTTTCGTGAATGGCGGCAGGTGCGCACGGCCGTCACCGGCGATGATCTGCGCGCGATGGGATTAAAGCCCGGCCCGCTTTACGGCCGTTTGCTGGACCGCCTGCTTGCAGCCAGACTGGACGGGGAAGTGCACGACGAGGAAGGCGAACGCGCCTTGCTAAATCAACTGCTTCAGGAACAATCATAACAAGCCGGTGCAGCTAACCGGTGATTAGAACGAAGACAGCGATCCCCCCTGATCATCCGGCAAAGCCCAATCACCGGATACCAGGAACCCGACCGCTTCCTCATTCGAGCCATCCATGAGGATATTGAGACGGCGGTTGTTGGCGACGGCCGCGATATCGATGACGCACAAGTACTCACTCAGGGCTGCGTCTTCCGGCGACAACTGCGCCAACACATTAGGCGATTCACGCAGAAACTTCCAATTGAAGCGCCTCTCCTCATCCCCTTCTGCGACGAAAAGAGCCAACGAGTAAATTCCTGATTCCACTAGGTCCTGGAAAAAGTGCGTTCCATAACTCAGCTCGGGTACGCGTCCATCCTTCGCAATGGCGATCTCGATTAACACCTTCGTATTGTAGATGTCGGCATAGCTGACCCGCACGCCCAACTCCAGGTTGGTGCTGCCCCAGCGCCCCGGCCCCATCAAGACAAACGGCTCCTTTTCCAGTCGTTTGTTCAGACGGCCGACAGCCCGTCCCAATTCCAGCCTGGTCGTCTGATCCGGGATGGCATGATACTTCTCCGGGTCCACAAAGATGATGTATCGTATGCCCTCCGCCTTTCCATCCGGAATCAACTTATCAGCCGAGAACAGAATATCCTCATCCGGGATTCCTCTGGGAATGTGAACGCGGCTGTCCTCTTCTTCCCGCTGGCTGAGAGGGCGGCACTGCAAAATGTTCAATTGGTAATCAGGATAAGGGTAATTGGGAATCACATCTATCGTGAACTCGACATCCACCGGCCGCTGGTACGCTGTTTCCAACCGCAAAAGCGCTGTGCGCATCAACTTGATGAACTTGCGGTCCTTCGTGAGTCCGTCAAACGTCAGCACCAACGGTTCATCCGGGTTTAGCGAGCCGACTGAGACGATGTCCTGAAGGTGCTCTCCCTTATCAATCGAGGCAATAAGGCGCAAATGGGGAAAATCCGGCCCCAGGACTTCCTTCACAGGCAAGGTTTTAAAACAGTTCTCTTCAAGGTCAATGACATCAACATACCATTGCGAATATTGCCTGATCGCCTTCGCAGTTGTTTCCGGGCGCAACTGCGGGTGGCTCAAGGCGATCATACGCGGATAATCGTTGTCCACCCGATCTACCGCCCGCGTGCCGATGCCCCACACCAGGCGGATAAAGCCATCCTCCCGGCGTATCTTGGCATTCCAGCGGAACGGATTCTGGCTGAAGGCAACCCCAGCTAACGTCGGCATAAAATAACGGCCGTACCGGTGTCCGCGCAGGCGTTGCAACAAGATCGCCATCCGTTCATCATAATCAATCAACCCATGATGCTGTCTGTACAAGATGGCGTCCGGGTTGACGGTGCTCGCATATACCCGGCGAATTGCGTCCAGCAGCGTCTTCAGATTCTCTTCTTCCGTCCCCTGGTTGGGGCAGAAATAACTGCTATATTTCCCGGCAAATGAGTATCCGAAGTTGTCCTCCAGCAGGCTGGATGATCGCACGATAAGCGGGCTGTCTCCCATCTGGACCAACACTTCTCTCAGTTGTTCTACAATATCGTCCGGGAACCGCCCCTTTAAATGGGCCTCCACGATCTTGGGATATTCAGCGCGAATCTCCTCCAGCGGCCGATATTTTTGGTTCATGTAATGTTCCATATCGTTCGCCAGCCGGAAATCGTAGACGACCTCAGTGCCGATGAAGTACGAATCTGGAATACAGACGTTTTCACTGATGTCTGGCCCCATCGTGGGGTCCTGCTGCTGCAATATCTTCAATGCCAGCATCATTCCCGCCGCTTTACCCCCGATCTTACCCCGGCCGATGCGGCGGCGATAAATCTGGCGCAAATCAGCCATGGAGAACACCTTTTTAGCCACACCGATAAAAGGCAGTTGATCGCTGATCATCCCTTTGATCAGCACCACCTTGATCTCCTCCAGGTGATGGCTGACTTTCTCTTTTTGCGGCGGGGGCATCGCCTCGTAGATTTCCCCCTGGCGAAACAGCAGCTCCCACGGGGCAATCTCCGGATTAAAGGTGAGTTCGATGGAGTCAGAGGGCGCCGGCTGATTACTCAGCACCTCCTCAATGATCTGATCCAGCAAGGCAATGCCCAGATTGTTGGCAAAATAAGCATCGGTCTGGAAATCACGGATCCGGTCTTTCCGCTTTTGCCATAAGTTCGGCTCTTCCTGGCCAAAAGGATCGTACAAACCCTCACGACGCAGCGATTCGACCGCTTTGTCCTTGACCTCCTGCTCAAAGTCCGCTTTGGTGATAACCCCTCGCCGGAACAGTTCTTCGCGCATGCGCAGGCGAATCTGGTCACAAAGGATGGGATATTGTGCAAGCTTTATGTAAATATCAATGACGGGTGTAACGCTTCTCAGCGGTGATGTGCTCATACTTTCTGACTCCTGAAGCACATTATAGCAGGTTGCATTGTTTGCGGAATGGCTGTAAAACGTGGCTCATTAACTTGTTCAATGTCTTGGGAGAAAAGCAATGCCTACGATCTTCGCTAAAATCATTCGCGGGGAAATACCTTCAGACAAGGTGTATCAGGATGTCCAGGTGACCGCTTTTCGGGACATCAACCCGGCTGCGCCGACGCACATCCTCATTGTGCCCAACAAGGTAATCCCTACGGTGAACGATCTCGCCGAAGAGGATGAACAACTGATCGGCCATATGTTTACGGTGGCTAAAAAGCTGGCGGCCGAGGAAGGAATTGCAGAGAGCGGCTACCGCCTCATCGTCAACTGCAACAAAGATGGGGGGCAGGAAGTATTTCACCTGCATATGCATCTGGTTGGCGGGCGGCCGCTCGGCCGTATGCTGTGCTAATGTGGGGCAAATGGCCCGTTTTCGGCCGTGATCCCATTTTCCTCACGGCAGCCACACGCTTCTCTAGATTCTTCACCCCGAACCAAAAGGCCGTCATACTCACGGCCGAGACCTTGCGCCGTCCACCCTCCCATGGTGAATGGAACCGGGCCATCGGCTGAAACCCAACGGCCGTTGAAGGTGCGGGCCACATGCACATGAGTGCCATCGGCAAAGCCCCCTTCGCACGAAGGATGGCCCAGGCGATCCCCTGTCTGAACGAGCGTGCCGGCTGTGATCCGATCGCGCGTATCCAGGTGCATATAGGTGACGGCCCAGCCGGTGCCAGCATACCCGTCCCCATCCAGGTCAACAACCACCGCCCCAAAGTCACTGCGGGTCACAAGCCCATCAGCCATCGCTGTAACCCATGCATCCGACTGGAAACAGCCCAATTGCTCGCTTTCCGGCGCGAAATCGAGCGCAGCCCAGGCAGAACCTGATGCCCATCCCCCGTGCGGGCCGCCCGTGAAGTACCAGGTTTCCCCGCTCGCCCAGGGGAGTTGCAGCAATGGTTGTGCCGGGTCATCCGGCCACAGCGGATCGACTGTGTAGGCGAATGGGTTACCGAAAAGGCAATTGTACGTAGCGAACAAACCACGTGGGCCACTGTCTTCGAGCCACTGGTCATTGGTGGACCCCGTTCTGGCAGCGAGCATGTTTTGGGCCGCGGCCGTCCCATCATTGATTTCCGGCGCGAACGAAAGCCGTGTGCCATCACTCAAGACAACGCCACGAAGACCCCCTTCCGCACGGCCGTAAAACCCCCAGTTTAGTTCGTTCGCCGCCCAACTTAACTGTCGATACAAACCTTCATAATTCGCTTCAGCATACCCCAGCGGATAATCCGCCTCCCCGAACCCGTCTTCGGTGACCCACCCGGCATTATGCTCCAGGAGCGCCAGCAAGAGCCTGGGATTAACGCTGAACCGGTCGGCCACCAACTGCACAATCATCGGCCCCGACAGCATCTGGCCTTCAACCTCTTCGCTGTAGTCGCGCAAGCGGCTGTGATAGGCGGCCGCAAACGCCGATACATCAAACTCCTTCGCCGCCGGGCCGTACACCAGTTCGCTATCCGGGATGATCTTAAAAACAGGGCCGGGCAACTCCGCCTGTGTGGGAATGAGAAGCTCCTGCCCAATCGAGAGGAAGTCCGTCTCCGCGAGATGGTTGATTGTTGTCAATTCCTCGATGGTCGTCCCGTAAAGCTGGGCAATGTAACCCAGCGTCTCTCCCGCGCTGACGCGGTGGGTGGCAAACGGCCGCTCATCCGGTTCCGACAGTCGGTGCGGCGGGTCAGGCGTCGGCGTCCCTTCATAGGCAGGCAACGGCGTCACGGCCGCTCCGCTGGTCTGCGGCGTCGGCGGTGCGACCCCCTCGAAGTTACTCGCTGCAATGATTGGGGTCGGCGGCGGCGGTACCGCAACCAGCGAGGCCACAATCGTGACTTCCGGATCCGGCCTCTCACAGCCCGCGAGCAGCCATACCGCCAAAAACAGCGGCAGAATGATGAACGGCCGCCGGTGAAGCGGCCTACCAAGATTTCGTCTCACGCCCGGCATTTTATCCCAACCGCGGCCGTTGGGGAAACGGCCGCAGGTCATCGTTTCGAGAGATGCAACCTCCCCAAGCTTTCCTGCTATAATCGCGTTCTCAATCACAGGAAGCAATATGCAAGCAACTTACGTGCAGCGAATACGGCTGACCTTCACCAAAACAGGCCCAACCCGGTTCATCGGGCATTTAGACCTGGCGCGCGCCCTGGAGCGGGCGTTGAATCGGGCCAAAATACCGATGGCGTACTCGCAGGGCTTCAACCGCCGCATCAAAATGCAGTTGGCGGCCGCGCTTCCGCTTGGTTTCACCAGCGATTGCGAGCTGGCCGATATCTGGCTCATTGAACAGACATCGCCGGAAGAAGTCCGGGAGCGCTTGATGAGGAAGATGGCCCCTGGCATTGAAGTCATCCACGTTGAGGAAGTTCCGCTGCGGGATCCGCCGCTGCAAACGATCACCAGCGAAGCCTCTTATGCGGTGACTTTCCTGGACCCGGTGAATGAAAGTGAACTGCAACAACGCATTGAAGACCTCATGGCATCTGAAAGCTGTATGCGGGAGCGCGCACGCCGGGGCAAACCACGGCCGTACGACCTGCGCCCGCTGATTATTGAGCTGGGCGTGAACCGGCGGCCGCAAGGCGCGTTGCAGCTTCACATTCGCCTTGCCCTCCAACAAGGCAAGTCAGGCCGGCCGGATGAGGTACTGCTCGCTTTGGGATTGGATCCGCTCGCCGCCCGCATCAATCGCACCCGCATCCTCCTCTCTCATTTCGAGACCAAGGGCGGCCCTCAAGATCGTGACTGAGCCACAGCGCCCTGCGGCAAAGCCGCTCAAAGGAAATGGGGAGAAGGGCGTATTATTCCGGGGGCTGTCTTGTTTCCTCAGCGGTATCCTGCTCCTGATGGCGTGCCGCCTCACCCCGATTCCGCAGGAATCGCCGCCGTCTCAGTCATTGCCAGCCTCTCCTTCCACGGCCGTGCCAACAATCACGCCTCTCCCACCCCAGCCAACCCCGATCAGCAACCCATCCCCCATTCCTGACACCGGCTGGGTTCAACTGGGGAAAGGTCTGGAGCGGCGCGTGCTCGATATCGAGGGAGAAGGAGCACCGGCCAGCCTTTATCTGCTGCGGCTGGAACCGGCGCGTTTTCACTTTGGCATCGCCTATCACCCGGGCCAGCCGCAAACATTGCCCGAATGGGAAGAGGAAACGGGAGCGCTCCTGTTGGTCAACGGCGGATTCTTCACCGAATCCTTTACGGCCACCGGCCTGATCATCGTGGACGGCGCGGCCAGCGGCGTCACTTACGGCGATTTCGCCGGTATGTTGGCGATCATGGCCGCCGGCCCGGAAATCCGCTGGCTGCGGCAGCAGCCTTACAACCCCAACGAGCCGCTGCGCTACGCCCTGCAATCCTTCCCTCTGCTCGTCCAGCCGGGCGGCCGTGTCGGCTATGAGCGGGCAGACGATACCCCATCACGGCGGACGGTCATCGCCCAGGACAACACGGGGCGCATTTTGTTCGCCCTGGTTCCATGGGGCGGTGTGACCCTGCCCCAGCTTGCTGCCTGGCTGGCCGCATCCGATCTGGCCATTGACATTGCCCTCAATCTGGATGGAGGCAGCTCGACCGGTTTGCTCCTGACCCAGCCGTCTGAAATCATCCCCCCGCTCACCCCCCTACCCGCCGTCATCACCGTTCAGCGAAAGTGATTTTTTTGACAACCATGCCAGGCAAAGTTATAATTCTAGGTCGTTGTGTGGGTCGCCCAACCACTACCCATGCACATTGATAATACCCGGCACCGGCATCTTGTATGCCGGTTCTTTTTGGAGGCAAAACGTGGCTTACGCAATTGTTGAAAGTGGTGGCCGGCAATACCGCGCCGAGGAAGGCAGTGGTTTCACTGTTGAGAAACTGCCTTACGAAGTCGGTGAACAAATCGAATTGAACAACGTACTGCTCTTCGCTGATGGTGAAGAAGTCAAAGTGGGACAGCCCACCGTTGAAGGCATTTCGGTAAAGGCCACCGTGGTAGACCAATACCGCGGAAAGAAAATTTTCGTCTGGAAATACAAACCCAGCAAGCGTTATCGTCGCCGTAAAGGGCACCGACAGAGTTATACGCGCTTGCGGATTGATGAGATAGTTGTCGAGTAAGGAGCGATTGTCATGGCACATAAGAAAGGTGGCGGTTCAACAAGAAACGGCCGTGATAGTAACTCACAACGACTCGGCGTGAAGCGATATGCCGGCGAGTTTGTGATCCCAGGAAACATCATCGTGCGCCAGCGCGGCACGAAGTTCCGACCGGGCAACCATGTCGGTTTGGGGCGTGATTACACTATCTACGCCATGACCGCAGGCCAGGTAAAATTTGAAACCAAGCACGGCCGTAAATACGTCAGTGTTTACCCGGTGGAAGAATAAGAGGCGCAATCGTTATGAAAAAAGATATCCATCCCAAATGGTATCCCGACGCCAAGGTCATTGTAGACGGAGAAGTCGTGATGACGGTCGGGTCTACTTCGCCCGAACTACGCGTTGAAATCTGGTCAGGCACCCACCCCTTCTATACAGGCACCCAGCGCCTGTTGGACACTGAAGGACAGGTGGATCGCTTCATGAAGCGGTTGCAGAAGCGCCAGGAAATCCAGGCGTCTCTGGAACAGCAGGAAGAGCAAAGGTCGGCATTGTCGCTGTCCGTTGATGAAATGTCATTGGGGACGCGGGCGCGGAAAGCATTGGCGGCCGCCAACCTGACGACTGTCGCTGACGTCTTGACCCTGCTGGAGAAAGGGGACGATGCCCTGCTGGCGCTACCCGGCATTGGGCAGAAGGCCCTCATCGACATTAAGCGCTTTGCGCGCGCCGAGGGACTAATCTAAGGCCAGCGTTCCGTCACGAATGGAAACATAAGGGCAGATGCGGCAACGTGTCTGCCCTTTCTTGTTTCGGTGTATCTCTCCTACTACTTTCCACTCAGGAGGTAAAATGGATAAGCATAGGCGAGGGAGAATTGAGTTGATCTGCGGCAGCATGTTCAGCGGCAAGACCGAGGAACTTATCCGGCGCATGCGCCGGGCGGTGATCGCCAAGCAAAAGGTACAGGTTTTCAAGCCAAAAATTGACACGCGCTATCATTCAGAGCGGGTCACCTCACACAATGGGCTTGAATTCACCGCACGGCCGGTCGCAACCGCCCGGGAGTTGTTAGATGCGGTCAAGCCTGAAACAACTGTAGTTGCCATTGATGAAATTCAGTTCTTTGAGCCAGAGATCATCAACGTTTGCGAAACATTGGCAGAGCAAGGGCGGCGTGTAATTTGTGCGGGCCTGGACCTCGACTTTCGCGGCGTTCCATTTGGGCCGATGCCGGATATTTTGGCCCGCGCGGAAATGGTGGACAAGCTGCATGCCATCTGTGTAGTATGCGGGGAAGAGGCCAGCCGGACGCAGCGGCTTATCGAGGGCCGCCCGGCCAATTTCGACGATCCAATTGTGCTGGTGGGTGCGGCCGAAGTGTATGAGGCTCGCTGCCGCCAATGCCATCAAGTCGGCCGTTCTCAGGCGTGACCGACTGACGAGGGAGAATAATGCACGACCTGGAAGCAGATGTAAGAGAAGTTCTGATAAGTGCCGAGCGGCTGCAAGGCCGGATCAAGGAATTGGCGCAAGCCATTGAAGCTGATTACCAGGAAGTTGACGACCTGCTGTTGATCTGCGTTTTGAAGGGTGGGTTCCTGTTCCTGGCAGACTTAACCCGGGCATTACAGCGGCCGCATGAGTTGGACTTCATGGGCGTATCCAGTTATGGATCGGGGACGAAAAGCACCGGCGCAGTGCAAATCATCATGGATTTGAAACAGCCCATCGTAGGCCGGCATGTGCTGATTGTCGAGGACATCATTGACAGCGGCCGTACGCTGGCCTATATGCGCCGCACTTTACTGGCCCGTTCCCCTGCCTCGCTCCGCATCTGCACACTGTTGAACAAGCCCGCCCGCCGTGAAGTAGATGTGCCGGTTGACTACATCGGGTTTGATATCCCAGATGAGTTTGTCGTCGGCTATGGCCTGGATTTCGACGAGCTGTACCGTAACCTGCCCTACATCGCCATCCTGAAGCCGGCCGTATTTGCACACCTGACCCAATAGCCGCCGGACCAGGTCTAAAGTACGCCGAATCTGGCCTGCACAGAGAGAATTGTGACGATGGATCTCAGCCCTTATGCCGGCCGTTGGATTGCCCTGGTCGGGGATGATGTGGCCGGCGTGGGGCATACAGCGGCCGAAGCGCTTCACCTGGCGCAGCGAAACCGGCCCAAAGAACGGGCTGTGGTTCGTTTTATCGAATCGCCGGGAGGTGAGGCATTGACCCTCTCGCCGATGCTTGACCGTTTGCGCCCCTTCTTTGAAAACCAGCCCAATCCCGTTTACCTGGTCGGCGGTGCGGTCCGTGATGCGCTGCTGGGACGGCCCAGCCACGACCTCGATTTCGCCGTCCCCGGCGGAGCGAACCAGATGGCCTTCAGAGCCGGTAACTTCCTCAATGCCCCGGCGTATGTCCTGGACAAGAAGCGGGACACCGGCCGGGTTGTTCTGCAAGAAAGCCGCACAACGCTCGATTTCGCCCGTTTCCGCGCCCGCGACCTGGAGGCTGACCTCAAAGATCGCGATTTCACCATCAATGCCCTGGCATTGCCCGCCACAGCCCGAACCCAAAGCAGCATCATCGATCCGTGCGGCGGCCTGGCTGACCTGACAGCCGGCGTCATCCGACTGACGCATCCCCAAGCCGTGCACCACGATCCGGTGAGAGCTTTGCGAGCCGTGCGTCTGGCGTTGGAGCTTGGGTTTACGCTGGATGAATCCGCAGAAACGGCCGTCTCCGGGGCAGCCGACGAACTGGCGGCCGTGTCTGTTGAGCGCGTCCGCGATGAACTCCTGAAATGCGTCGGAGGACGCGCGCCTGACCGGGCAGTGCGGATGATGGCCCGGTTCGGGCTGCTAGCGGCCGTACTGCCCAGCATCGCTGCGCTGGCGGGCATCGAACAATCTTCCCCGCACCGGGAAGCGGTTCTCCCCCACACTATCACCACTCTGCGCTGGCTAGTGCGGATCGAAAAAGCACTCACCCCAGACGGCGAGACGGCCGGGCCGCTGGCCGCGATTCACGCCGCTCTGGCTGATTTCACGCCCGGAATCACGTCCCTCTTAAATCGGGCCGTGCCGGGTGGCTTGAACGGCAGGACGCTGCTGCGTCTAGGCGCATTGTTTCATGATGTAGGCAAACAGGAAACAAAAACAACCGAGCAGGAGGAGCACGGTGGGATGCGCATTCGATTCCTGGGGCATGAAACGGCAGGCGCTCCCATCGCGGCCGCCGAACTGCGGCGGCTCTGCCTGAGCAACGAGGCCGTCGCCCACGTTCAGCGCATTGTGGCCGGACATATGCGGCCGATGCACCTGACTCGTTCTCAGCCCGGGAAAAGCAATAAGCCGCTCCGCCTCACCCGCCGCGCAATCTACCGCTACTTCCGGGACACCGGATCAGCAGGCATTGACATCGGCCTGATCTCGTTGGCCGATCATCTGGCAACTCACGACAGCCCCGGCGACCCTGAGCAGTGGCAGCGTCTGGTGAGTGTCGTGGCGCAATTATTCCGCCACTATTTTGAACACCATGCGGAGACGGTAGCCCCCCCGCCCCTGCTGGACGGCCGTGAATTGATGACCGTGCTCCAGCTTGGCCCCGGCCCTGAAGTCGGCCGTTTGCTTCGCCTGATCGAAGAAGCCCAGGCCGCGGGCGAGCTAACGACCAAAGCAGAGGCCCTTGATTTCGCCCGCCGCTCTCGTCAATAGCTGAACACTCACGATAAATCGCGTTCGTTCAGGATATGATCCAGACAGATCGCAGCCGTACGTGACCGGTAAAATATCCGGTGTGAAGCGCAGCGAGCACGGGGCAAACCACGCTTCACGCTATCAAACAATCCAGTCAAAGAGAACCTAGACTTGCGAGCCGGAGCGGCGCAGCAGTTCCAGAAACTCGTTGCGCGTTTTCGAGCTTTTCTTGAAGCACCCCAGCATCGCGCTGGTCACCATACGTGGGTGTTCCTTCCGGACGCCGCGCATCATTGAGCACATGTGTGAACCTTCGATGACGACAGCAACCCCCAGCGGATTCAGCACCTCATCAATCAGTTCTGCAATCTGGCGGGTCATACGCTCCTGAACCTGAAGGCGGCAAGCGAACATGTCCACAATTCGCGGAATCTTGGACAGGCCGATGATTTTATCGCGCGGGATATAGGCGACGTGGGCACGGCCGTAAAACGGCAACATGTGATGCTCGCACATGCTGAAATACTCAATCTCCTTGACCACGATCATTTCATCATATTCAACATCGAACAACGCCCCGTTAACCAGAGCTACAGGGTCCGTATCATACCCGGACAGAATTTCGTCATACATCTTGGCTACCCGGTGCGGCGTGCGCTGTAAACCCTCCCGATCCGGGTTTTCGCCGACATGAAGCAAGACAGTCCGGACAGCCTCCTCGATGGCGACCTTGCTGGCATCACGATCCTCTATCTTCGGCGCTTCGGCGAACGAATGCGACTTACCGTTTCGGCCGATCTGCTCAATGGCAGGTGGATTTTCATTAAATTTTTGCATTGGTTCCTCTATTTTAAGTGTGTCACGGTTTATCATTTAAGAAAGGAAAACTGTGACACCGCGAGGTTTGGCGGTTTTTTTCGCTAATTTTTTATAAGATAAACCGCCAAACACTTATTCTTGGAAATGCGCACCATTCAAAAAATGGTGCTGCACTCCGGACAAACTGTCGCTTCCAGAGCAACAGGTATCTGGCAATTCGGGCAAACAAACTCAAACTCTGCCCCGCACTGACGGCAGGCCAGATCGGTTTCAGCGACGGCCGCCTGGCATTCAGGGCAAAGCAGTTGTTCACATTCGGGACACAGCTCCGCCCCAACTGGGACAGCAGCGGCGCAGGATGGGCACACGGCTCCCGACGGCCGTGCGCTGGCCTCGCTGTCACAATGGACCCCACACCGGGGACAAATGCGCTCATCCGGAGTCAGGCCAAGCTGACAAGCCGGACAGTAACGATCACCGCACTTAGGACAAGGCCCCTCAGCCGGACTAAAATGAGTTCCGCATGTCAGGCAGGCGACGATCCGGACAATACGAGCGCCCACCGCCAGGGAGTGAATCACTCGGACGCTCCTTCGCCGGGTGATCTCCACCGGAGCCGCACATGCCGGGCACGCGGTGGATTCCGGCGGCAACACCGCGCGGCATTGGCCGCAGTACTGAGGGAAGAGCGCGCCGCAGTTAGGGCACAACTCGGTTCCCGTTGTCAACTCGAAACCGCAAAGCGCGCAATCAAAGTAAAGTTGTACGCCGCAATGCGTACATTGATCCGCTTCTTCGTCCACAGCACGGCCGCAGTTGGGGCAAAAGCCCTGGCCGCATTCCGGGCAAAAGCCATCCTCAACATGGACTTCAGCGCCGCACGCCGAGCATGGCTCCGTGGCCTCTGCTTCCTCCTCCAACGTCTGGTCTGCGGTCGCTTCGGCCGTCTCCAATAATGCGCCGCAGTGCGGGCAAACGGCCGCATCCAGGTCTACAGGCCCTTCACATTGGGAACATAAAACCTCGAACTCAGCACCGCACACAAGACAGCGAACAGCATCCTCCTCCAAAACGGCAAAACATTCAGGACAGAACCCCTGTCCACATGCTGGACAGTCGGGGGCTTCACCAGGTAAAACGGTGCGGCAAACAGGACAATGTTTTACTGCTGGCATGACTTTATTCTCTTCATGAAGGTAAAGGCATTATAACAAGCCCCATTCCGCCAATCGGTTAACGTTGTTACAAACTCGAATGCCAACCTGAAAAAAAGGGATATACTTAGGGTCACGATATTCACGTGCTTTTGGGCGTTTCTTCCCAGAAGCCGTGCGGTCAGGCATCCGCCCTAGACCCATTACTGACTATCGTCCTGGTCGCCGGAAAAACTTGGACCCAGGATACGCCGGTTGAACGAAGCCAGCAGACAGGGCGCCAGCCTGATAATGGAGCCATTTCAACAAAACGACACTCTTTTTCGGAGGATCCCATGTCAAAAGACACGCTAACCATAATAGATAATCGTACCGGACAAACCTACGAAATTCCCGTCAACCATGGAACAATCCGAGCCATGGACCTGCGCCAGATCAAAGTCAGTGACGATGATTTCGGATTGATGAGCTACGATCCCGCCTTTAAGAACACCGCCTCAACCAAAAGTAAAATCACCTTCATTGACGGCGACAAAGGCATCTTACGCTATCGCGGCTATCCCATAGAACAATTGGCGGAACACAGCACCTACCTCGAGGTCGCTTACCTCATCCTACACGGCGAGCTGCCCACCGCGGAGCAACTCGAGCAATGGACCTGCGACATTACGTACCATACCCTGATTCACGAAAATATAAAACAGCTCTTTGATGGGTTCCGCTACGACGCCCACCCCATGAGCATGCTCATCAGCAGTGTCGCCGCCCTCACCACGTTCTACCCTGAATCCCGCAATGTAGATGACCCTGAGGTCCGCAACCTGCAAATTAAACGGCTGGTGGCAAAGGTCCCCACGCTGGCCGCTTTTGCTTACAGGCACTCAATGGGGATGCCGTTCAACTATCCGGATAATGACCTCAGCTACGCCGGTAACTTCCTCAACATGATGTTCAAGATGGTTGAGCCGCGGTATACGCCCAACCCAGTGCTTGAACGCGCCTTGGATCTTCTGTTCATCTTGCACGCCGACCATGAGCAGAACTGCGGCACAAATGCCATGCGTTCTGTGGGCAGCTCCAAAGTTGATCCATACAGTGCAGTAGCGGCCGCGGCCGCGGCCCTCTATGGCCCGTTACACGGCGGCGCCAATGAGGCCGTCCTGCGCATGCTGACCGAAATCGGTCACGTGGACAACATTCCTGCCTTCATCAAGCGCGTGAAGGCGCGTGAAGTGCGGTTGATGGGATTCGGGCACCGCGTCTACAAGAACTACGATCCGCGAGCCAAGTTCATCAAACGCATCGCGGAAGAAGTCTTTGAAGTCACCGGCCGCAACCCGCTGCTCGACATCGCTCTTGAACTGGAGCGAATCGCTCTGGAAGACGACTACTTTATTGAACGCAAACTGTACCCGAATGTTGATTTCTACTCCGGCATCATCTACCAGGCGATCGGATTGCCCACGAGCATGTTCCCGGTGATGTTTGCCATTCCACGCACAATCGGCTGGCTCTCGCAGTGGTTGGAAATGCTGTTAGATAAAGAGCAGGCCATCGCCCGGCCACGACAAATCTACCTTGGGTATGACCATCGTGACTATGCACCGTTGGCCGATCGTTAGACGGGGCCATCGGCAAGTTTCTTACAACACAAAGCGGCCGATCCGCACAGATCGGCCGCTTTTCTTCTGGATTTAATCTTCTTTAGAACAGGCGGCGCCCCTTAAACCCATCACGAAGTTCATGGTAATACTCGACCTGCGATTCGCCAAATCGCCAGCAGAGGTACACATCACGGCCGTCTCGCTCTGCCAGGAAGTCTAGCAACCCCACATTCACATCCTTAATGATGCAGCCAAACGATTGAATTTCCTCAACTAACCGTCCAATTGTCTCAAAATCCCGCACCAATTCCGAAAAGGCGGGGCCGCCTATATCACTGACTTCATCTTCGAGGATCGTCTCGATTTCCTTGCGCGCCCTAACAACCCTGGCGCGTGTTTGAAGCAGCTCCGCCATCAACGGCTCTATCCTGGGCAATAACGCATTCGCTTCATCGAGCGTAAAATAGCGCGTCGCTTTCATGTCCCAACACAACGGGGTACTGAATTCAGTACCCCGCTCCCCATCAGTCGTTATCTTATGCCGGTTGAAGAATTAGCCGCAGGCGCACCCGCCGCCCTGAGCCACACCGTTGTCGGCACCGGCATCTTCTTTCGCCTTGAATGAAGAGCCGCAACCGCAACTGGCGGCCGCATTGGGATTGTCAATCTTGAACCCGCCGCCCATAATGCTGTCCTCATAATCAATGGTCGCTGCATTGAGGTACATCATACTGGTGGGATCGACAAAAATCCGAATGCCGTCCTGCTCAATCACGTAATCGTACGGGCGAGGCTCTGCTTCCAGGGCCATGCCGTACTGCATACCGGAGCAGCCACCGCCAGCTACAAACACGCGCAGGCCATGATCCGGCACATTCTTCTGAACCAGCAAGTTACGGACGGTTTCCACCGCCTTATCAGTGATATAAATTGTCTCTGTCTGTTCGACAACGTTCATGCTTTGCCAACCTCGTTTAGATGTGATTACATGGACACAAGTCCGGATGCATTCTAACAGTTACAGAAGCGGCCGTCAATCGATTGCACCGGTTTCTCAGCATATTTAAACAGAACAAGGGATTATCCCCGATAGAAACGACATTGTCGCCCCAACAGGGGCATGATAAAATCCTCCGCTCTAGGAACGAATCCTCCAGGAAGGTTATCAATGCTGAAAACTCATAGTTGTGGAGAACTGCGCCGGCAACACGCAGGACAAAAAGTCAAGTTAGCCGGATGGGTAAGCCGCCGTCGTGACATGGGCGGCGTCATTTTTATTGATATACGCGATCGGGATGGTAAGACGCAGATCGTGGTGAATGCCGGCCGTACGCAGCAAGGATTTGAGATTGCTGAGCAAGTACGGAGCGAATATGTGCTGCAAATCGTGGGCGAGGTCGCGTCACGCCCGGAAGGGCAGGAGAACACTCACCTGGCGACGGGCGAGATCGAGGTGCTGGCAGACGAAGTCATAGTACTGAATCCGTCCAAGACGCCGCCATTCCTCATTGACCGGGATACGGCCGTGGAAGAAAGCCTGCGCCTTAAATATCGTTACCTTGACCTGCGGCGGGAACGTTTGCAGCGAAACTTGATGATCCGCCATCGAGCCATCAAATTCATCCGTGATTTCCTCGATCAACGCGGCTTCATTGAAATTGAAACCCCAATCCTCTTTAAGAGCACGCCGGAAGGCGCGCGTGATTACCTGGTGCCCAGCCGCGTGCATCCGGGCAAATTTTACGCGCTGCCGCAAAGCCCCCAGCAGTTGAAACAGCTGCTCATGGTGGCCGGCTACGAACGTTACTTCCAGATTGCTCGCTGCTTCCGCGATGAAGATTTGCGCGCCGACCGGCAGCCGGAATTCACCCAATTAGACCTGGAAATGAGCTTTGTGGAACGGGACGACATCTTGAACCTGATCGAAGAATTGATGATCGGCATGGTGAAAGAGGCCAGCCTCGTCCCCCTCACTCGCGAGGATTTCCCCCGTTTGAGCTACGTGGAGGCGATGGAGCGGTTCGGTACAGACCGCCCTGACATACGCTATGGGCTGGAATTGGTGGACATTTCCGATCTGGTGGCGCACAGCGCCTTCCGCGTCTTTGCCGAAAATGTGGCCGCCGGACGGCCGGTGAAAGCGATTTGTGTACCCGGCTGCGGCAGCTACAGCCGCAAGCAGTTAAGCGAATTAGAGGATATGGCCAAGAAAGAAGGGGCCAAGGGTTTAGCCTGGCTGGCCATTCATCCGGAAACAGAGCAGATTCGCGGCCCCATCGTCAAATTTTTCACCGTAGAACAGCTGATCAGCATCACGGAGCGCATGGGCGCGAAACCGGGCGACTTAATTTTAATTTCCAGCGATAGGAAGTCGGTGGTGTACAGCGTCCTGGGCGCGCTGCGGAGCGAAATGGCGCGGCGGCTGGGTCTGACGGATAAGAAGGAATTGTCCTTCTGCTGGGTGATTGACTTCCCCTTGTTTGAAGAGGAGTTGGAAGATGGGCATTATGCACCCAGCCACCACATGTTTACCGCGCCTAAGCGAGCGCATATCCCCCTGCTGGACACAGAACCGGGCGCTGTCTTAAGCGAGCAGTATGACCTGGTGTGCAATGGGTTCGAGGTGGCCGGGGGCAGCATCAGAATCCACGAACGGCCGCTCCAACGCAAAATCATGGAGCTTATCGGCTTCTCCTGGGAAGAAGCGGAAGCGCAGTTCGGCCACATGCTGGAAGCGTTTGAATATGGCGCGCCGCCCCACGGCGGGATTGCCCCCGGCATTGACCGGCTGGTGGCGCTGATGGCCGGAGAGCCAAATATCCGGGAGGTGATGGCCTTCCCCAAGACCGCCCAGGCGACTGATTTAATGTCGGATACGCCGGCAGAGGTGGCTCCCCACCAATTGGAAGAACTGCATATTGCGGTGGTGAAAGAAGAGAGTTAGGAGAGGCTGGGGACAGGAGACTGGAGACTATAGAGATTGGTTAGTCTCCTGTTCCCAATCTCCAGCATTGCTCACCACAGGTCACACATTCAACAGCTCCTCTCGGCGCAGGCGCAGGCTGATGAGGAGAGCCAACAAAGCGATCACGGCCGAAACGAGAAACGTCTCCGCCAACACCTGCACGGTCACCTGCGTCAACCCATCCACAATCGCTTGCTGGTAAACCGGGTCCGTGAGCGGCAAATCCGGCAGTTCAATCCCCGTGCGCAGGAGGCTGAACCGGTGCAATCCCCACGCTGTCAGGCCGGAAAGCCCTACGCTCATCCCCATGAGACGCAGGACAATCACCAGGCTGGCGGCGATGCCGCGCTGATGGTCAGGGGCCGCATTGATCACGGCCGTGCCCACCGGCGCCGTCACCAACCCGAATCCGGCCCCCAGAATCATTAACTGTCCCACCATTTGCCCGCCGGCGACCGATACCGTCCATGTTTGCCCCATCAGACCAAACCCCAGGGCGCACAAAGCCAGTCCCGCCAGCGTCACCGGCCGGTAGCTGAACTTCTCCGTCAAACGGCCGCCCACATACGCCATGACAGCCATGGCTCCGGTCATGCCGCTGAGCATCAGCCCGCTGGTGAGCGCCGCCTGCTCCACATCGTATTCCAGCACATTGATGACCAACGGCACGTTGACCATGGCGATGATCAAAACGCCGCCCACCAGAAAGTTGATGAACACAGCCGGACTGAAGTTACGGCGGCGGAAAAGGGCGAGGGGGATGAGCGGGTGAGGGGGCGACAAGGCGCCTGAGTGAGGGGGTGAGGGGGGCCGTTGGGCGAGGCGGCGCTGCCACAGTAAGAAGAAGGCGAAAGTGACGGCCGCCAACAGATAGAGGGGCCAGGTAACCGGATCGTTGCTGTTATCCAGACTGGCGAAGCTGCCCGCGCTGCCCACGTCGCCGCTGTTGAGCAGGGCGATGTTCAGCGCCAATAAGGTCACCGTGAGAATACCCGCACCCAACCAATCAATTCGCTCCCTGCGCTGCGGCCGTGGCAGATCAGCCAATGCCCACCACGCGGCCGCGACACCAATCACGCTCAGTGGAATGTTCAAATAAAACTGCCAGCGCCAGGTGAGAAAACGGACCAGCAGCGCGCCGTACAGCGGCCCCCATACCCAGCCGGCCATATCCACCGCACCCAATGCCCCCATGGCTGTGGCCCGTTTACGTGGCGCATACACATCGCCGATGACAGCCATGGCGACAGGAACCATAGCCCCTCCTCCCAGCGCCGTCAGCACCCGCCCCACGATAAAACTGTTCAAATCCGGCGCAAAGGGTACCCAGATAGAGCCGGCCAGAAACAGACATAGCGAGCCGACGAAGATGGCGCGGCGTCCCAGAATATCGCTCAAGCGGCCGACAAAAGGCATCACCACCACATAGGCGATGAGGTAAGCGTTGACGATCCAGGCAGCCCGATCCAGGCCCTCAGGCAGCGGAATCTCCAGATCAAAAACGATCTGGCGCAGCATCGTGGAAACCACAGTGAGGTCATCAGCGGCAACGAACACGCCAAAGGCGACAACAACCAGGATCATTGTTGGCGACGGTTTGTGTTGATTCATGGGGATAGTGTGAATCACCAACTACGCAGGACGTTTGCCGCGCAGCCAGTTCACAGTTTAGACGCTAGAGGAAAAAGTCCTTCAGCACGGCCGAAACTTCGGCGATAATGACATGCCAGGCAGCATCAGGGCCTGGGGTGATCATCAGATCGTTCCCCTCAATTCGGAGGGTGGCAACGCCATCAATCACAGACAATGCCTGGGCAACTGGCGAGCCTTCCTCCATTGCCTCAATGGAATTATAATACTCTGCCTCCCCCTCGGTTAATCTGAGATTGGTGTGAAAGCACATAATCGAGCCGTCATCGCCGATTTCCGCCTCGATCTCAATATACTCAGACATACCAGTTCCTCAACAGTCTGTTCGATTCAGCGGGGACATTATAGCATCTGAACCCCAGCCGGTCAGATTAGGGAAATGTTGTACCCGGCGAATGGATTCGCGTTTGCAGGCGCTGCCCGATAGGCATTTAGCGCCCTTCGAGTATAATCGGTGAGGGGTAAAGCCCCAGGTCGCAAAGAAGGAGACAGTTTACCATGAATAAGACGTTTAGCTTTCTGGCCGGGATGATGTGCGGCGCGCTCGTTGGTTCCATGCTGGCATTGCTGCTGACGCCGGAATCCGGTGACCAACTGCGGGCAGACGTGATCGCGCGGTGGGAACATGCGCTTGGGGAAGCAAAGCAGGCGATGGAAGAAACCCGGCGCGAACTGGAAGCGCAGTTCAACGAGCTGAAACAAGCATAAACGGCCGCGCCGCCATCACGGGTCAATGCGAAGCCAATAACCGGCGCTGGCATTGGTGAAAGGGGTCAGCGGCATGATGGCCAGTACGCCGCCCCCTTTCCCAATCTCAATCGGCATCTGGCCCTGGTTTAAGCTGTTCAGTTGGAGGGCCGTCACCTGAGGACTTGGGCCGCCCTCAATCAGCCGGATGGCCCACTGTTGGGGGAGCAGCCACCCGGTGTGCACAAACCCTCGCGCCTCCCAATCATCCACCCCCGTTTCCTCATCAAAAGTGTAACTCAGTTCCGGAATGGCGATGTCGTCAATGGCAAACCCGCGCCCGGTGACGGCCGAATCGGTCAACACCTCGAAACGAATGAGCACCGGCTGGCCCACAAAGGCACCCAAGGGAATCGTTTCCTTGAGCCAGCCGTCCACTGCGTCACGCCTTTGATCGCTGCGGCCGTTAAATGCAGGGCCAAACTCTCCCACAGAGCGATGATCCGGCGTAAGAATGTCCCAGGTAACGCCCCCATCTCCGGAAATGGAGACATAGGCAAAGTCAAACTCCTCCTCCAGATCATACCAGGCGGAAAACTTGAGGGTTGCCTGCTCCAGGCCGGTTAAATCAAATGCGGCCGTCAGTTGCGCGCTCGATCCATTCATTGGCGGAGCCAGCCAGAACTGTTCCCCTGAGCGCGGCGGCGCGTCAATCAACGCCGCTACGGTGTCCCCGGCGAAGGTGATGGTTGCCGGGCCGCGAAAGTCCAAATCAATGTAATGGACGGCGAATTGGTCTAGTTCCTTTTCCAATTCAAACGGCAATGACCTTGCCCGCACCTCAACCGCCGGCTGGCGTAAGTCCAGGTCCCGATAGTAATAACGCGGCCCGGCGGCCGGGTCATCGAGCCAGTTCGCCACCATCCAATCGGCCGTAAACCGTTCTAGGCTCCAATCCGGCTGGTATCCTCCCAGCACCGCCCGCACCGCCGCCATCCCATTGGCCGGATGCCGCGACAGCTCGCGAACGGCCGTCTCGCCGAGCTGCTCCCAGAGATAGACCAAATACAGATACGCCGCACTGTAATGCGCATCTACCTCATTTTCGTCGTAGTTCCAGGTGTTCAACGGCGTATCCGGCCGCTGGAGATAATCCCAGGTGCTGGCTGTATCTAACCCCACATACAGTTCAGCCAGTTGCGACAACCCCTCATCCATCCAGGTTGCCTCGTTGGGGTCCACATACCATTGTACCATATGTTGGATCTCGTGAATGAGCGTCCCGTAATACAAGTCTGACCCAAATTCCAGCGGTCCCATAATGAGATAGACAAGTTCCTGCTCATTAGAATCGCTGTATAGTTCAGCCGGATACTCATCCACATCAGTGAAATAGCCTAACTCACTCGCATTCGTGGAACGCGCCAGATGCAAGATGCTGAAGTGGGGATCGTTGTCAACCCCTGGGCGCCATTCCTGTCCTGAGAGATTGACCAATCGCGGGTAAATTTCACTTTCCAATCGCTTTGCAGCTTCATGAATAACCTGCTCGTCATATTCCAGCAAAGTATCCACCCAGAAATACGCGGACTCGGTCATCGAAACCAGTACTGCCTCCACGTCCCCTTCATCGGTGTGGAAGAGATGCCGGGCACCAATGGCATAGGGTTCCCTGATGATGGTGCGCGCTCTCAATCCCTTTCGGCCAAGCCGGTTTGCCGAATCAAAGTAATCTTGTTGTGGGTAGTTTGTCTCAAATAAGAGCACCAGGTCCCCAGCGGCGCGAGGGGGGACAGGCTGCTGTTCAATGCTGGCCGGGGGAAAGATGTTGAGTAAATCAGGCGGGGTGGTCGGAACGGCCGATACGGTTGGAGGGGGGATTTCAGACGGAAGTGCGCCATTGCCGATCTGCGTCCCGGTCGCCGCCGGGGTCGCTGGGGCTACGGGATCGGGGCCCACCTCCGGATCAACCAGGGCCACGGCCGTCGCCGTCGCTGCCCGGTCGGCCAGGATTGGGCCATTGTCATGCACCCAGATCAATAAACCAATCATGCCCATGATGCCGGTAATGCCCAGGCAAATGAACACCATCAGACACCCACCGACCGTCAATAAAGGGTTCCCGCTGTATCGCAATCGAAACTCCGTGGGTTCTGGATCCATCATTTCCAATACGACTCCAAATACTCAACGAGAGAATTCATAAGCGTATGCGGCCGCGCGCCGGGTGACAGGCGTGTTTCCCGCAACGATTATCACAGCCTCATTGTAACGCGAACCTAACGGAATCCGCCATAATCCCCGCTGGTTCTCCTCTACGGACAATCTGTTGACCTGGATGTCATCCTCACCAATCAATATCTGCTGCAGGATGAAGCGTTGCGGGAGCACATTCGTGCTGCGAACAAAGCCTGCTGCCTCCCAACCACCCTCACCCCCCTCAAAGCCATCTGCATAGTCTAATTCAGGAACCGTTACATCGTCTATTACAAATCCCGGCCCCTGGACAGCGCCGTCCGTGATGTAATGAAAACGCACCAAGACTGGCCCGCCCACAAACGGCGTCAGATCCGCGTCTTCGCGCACCCAGATTGGCTGGTCTCCGCCGCCGCTTCGTCCAGTATAGCCCGGCCCGAAACTGTTGCCCTGGGGATTATCACGCGTCGTTGAATCGGTTTCTAACAAGGTCCAGGTACGGCCGTCATCTGTTGACGCCGCCAGATAACCATAATCCCACCCTTCCTCAATATTATACCAGGCCCAGAATGAAAACGTCGCCGATGAAACATCCGTAAGGTCAAAGCGGCGGGTCAACCGCATGTCCGACTCGTCGGCCGGGAGCGTAAACCAGGCGTAACGGCCGCTGTGCGGCTGGGCGTCAATCAAGTTGATTTGCTGCGTACCGGTAAAGACGAATGTGACCGGCGAATCGGCCGTCACCCGGAAATAATCTGCTCCGTACTGGCTGACGCTCTCCTGCCCGACCGCCGGCAGCCGCCGTATCTTCTCCGCGGTGATCGCCGGCATGTCCACATCCTGGTAAGAAAACACCCCCTCCCCGCGCCCCAGACTGGTCAAGGCATTGGCTGCCAACCAGTCAGCAAACAAATCATCGAAGCTCAGACCGGGATCCAATTGGTGCAGCACTTCCTCAAAGCCACGCCTTCCGTTCTGCGGGTGCCGAACCAACAATCTCGTTGCGGCCTCGCCGTACCGGTCCAGGAAGTAAACGGAGAACAGATAGGCGGCCGCATAATGGGCAGCGACAACTGCTTCCTCCTGGCTCAAATCGGTCAATTGGATGTCCGTCTGCCGGGCATAACTGCCGGCCCGTTCTACCTCGTACCCGTTGACATGGACTGCCAGCTCGCTTAGCCCTTCATTCAGCCAGGATTCTTCATTCCCGTCCGTATACCATTGGATCAAGTGCTGAAGCTCATGGGCCACGGCCGTGAAGTAGCGCTCGCTGCCGATGGGGGCTTCTTTCTGGCTGACATAGAGCATTTCCCGTTGATTAGAGAAGGGATTCACGGCCGTTACATATTCATCCCCCGACCAAAAATACGCGGCCGCGGCCGCCCCAATGTCTGACAGGTGCAGGATGTTCATCCGGTCATCGCCATCTACGCCCGGTTGCCACTCCTGGCCGAAGAATGCGTGATTCGTCGGCAGTATATGGCGCTCAATCCGGGCGGCCGCCGCTGCCATCTGCTGCGCGTTCACTTTCACGCCTACTTGAACCCACATGTTGAGTTCAGCGGACTGATACAGCAAGGCTGCCTCTACGCGTTCATTTTCCCCGGTTTCCCGATTCTTAACCCAAAACTGCACCACGTCGCCCACTTCATTCGCCGGCGGCTGCAAACGAGCCACACGCGGCGCGTCGACAGCCCGGAAGCGATACGCCAGGTCGGCCATATCGCGGGCCGGCGCTGCGGTCGTTGTCAGGGCCGTCAGGGAATCAAATGCACTGGGCGGCGGCGGTTGTGTGACGATTGCGGGGAGTGGGGTAGAATTATCGTCCGATGAAAAACGACAGGCAACCAGGAGCATCAGCGCCATGCCGAAAAATCGCAGGAACCGACCGGCACGAAGCCAAAAACGCTCTCTTCGGGCGTGTTTGATGCGATGACCATGAATAATGAACAACCTCGCTTGAATCAATCGTTCTCCATCAAGGCACACAACAGGTGTACTTCTTCCATGCCAGCAGATTATAAGGGTGGGTTAACGAATCGCAACTGATTCCCATTCCCAGGGTTGTTCTTAGAGACAGGAAGAAGAGACAGAGACAGGGTTTTATTTTGCTGTTTCTGTCTCTGTTTCTGTCCTGTAGTGAGGTAACTTTATGAAACACGCACATATCGTGGGCTGGGGCAGTTATTTGCCAGAAAAGGTGCTGACAAATGACGACCTGGCGGAGATGGTAGACACATCCCACGAATGGATTTACACCCGCACCGGGATCGAACAACGCCACATCGCTAACGAACGAGAAACAACCGCCACCCTGGCATTCAAGGCGGCCGCAAAAGCATTGGCCGTCGCCGATCTGCACCCTTCCCAATTGGAACTCGTCATCGTCGCCACCTCTACGCCGGAGTATATCTTCCCCTCCACTGCTTGCCGGGTGCAGGATTATCTGGGCGCGGTGAAGGCAGGCGCTTTCGACTTGAGCGCCGCCTGTTCCGGATTCGTCTACGCGCTCAGCATGGCGTCTCAGGCCATCGCCACCGGTTCTGTGCGCAACGCCCTGGTTGTGGGCGCAGAAACGATGTCGCGGGTGCTGGATTGGCAGGACCGGGGCACCTGTATTCTGTTTGGAGACGGCGCCGGCGCGGTGGTGCTGAAGGGGTCCAGTGTGCCGGGAGGTGTGCTTGCGACTATGCTTCGTTCGGACGGGTCGGGCGGCAACCTGCTCAGCCTGCCGGCCGTGTATCACAATCCGGTCCCCACATTAGGGCCGGAATACCTGCACAACGGCCACCAGAAAAACACAATCGCCATGAACGGCCGTCAGGTGTTCCGCTTCGCCACACGCGTGATTTGTGATTCCATCGAAGAAGTGGTGGAACGCTCCGGCTTGACCCTCAACGACATCGCCCTGATTGTGCCCCACCAGGCCAACGTCCGAATCGTCGAATCGGCCGCCAGGAAGCTCAAGCTGCCCATGAGCAAATTCTATTTGAACGTAGCCAAGGCGGGCAACACCTCCGCCGCTTCCATTCCCATTGCCCTGTGCGAGGCGGTGAACGGAGGGCTGCTCAAACCTGATGACAATGTCGTCTTTGTCGGCTTTGGCGGCGGGTTAACCTGGGCCGCTTCGGTCATCAAATGGGACGTGACGCCGCCGGAGGTTCCGCTGCTGGACCGGGAGTGGAAACGTGCCCGATATATTGCAGCCCGCAGCCGCTCCAAATTGCGCAAGATCAGCCGACGTATCGGCGCGCGCCTGGCCGGCTCCCCTACGCCTGGGGCCAGCCTTAAAGACGCTGAGAAAAAGTAACGGGAATCAAATCGGAGAATATCGCAATGCTGGCTCGTTTCAATGAACAAAAGAGGGCTTGGCTCTTCTGGGGGGTGCTGCTGAGCGCGGCCGTCATCATTCTCTGGCTTGCTCCGGAAGAACAGACGCTGGGGCAAGGTATCCGCTCAGTTTACGTGCATGTCGCTTTGATTTGGGCTGGATTAGCCGGGTTGGTCATCGCCGGCCTGCTGGGTCTCCTGCTGGCAGCCACAGGCAGCCGGCGCATCCTGGCCTGGCTGCAGGTGATTGGCTGGGTGGGGCTGGCTTTCTATGCGGCAGGGGTGGGAATGAGCATTGTCTCCTCCAAAGTGAACTGGGGCAACGTATTTTGGCAGGAGCCGCGCATGCAGGTCGCGCTCAATATGCTGGCAGTGGCCACTCTGGTGCAGTTGGCTATCGCCTGGCTGCCCTGGGTTCGCCTGCGGGGTGTTTTGGCCGCCGGGTTGATCATCGTGCTGGCGTGGTCTACGCTTAACGCACCATTGGTGCTGCACCCGCGCAACCCAATTGGAAGTTCCTCCTCGTCAACCATTCAACTGACGTTCTCGGCCCTGACTTTGCTTAGCGTCCTCAGCGCCGCCTGGATTGTGCGCTTCTGGCAGAGGCGCGCCGCGCAGGAGTAAATAGAGCGGTTACGCCGGATTTTCCCCCGTCAATTTCTCCCATACCAGGGAATAATGACGGCCGTCAATTAGTTCCACGCTGTTCTCGTCCGGGTCCCGAAAGTAAATCGAGCGCGTTCCCAGCGGCCACACTTGCTCATGTTCAATCTCCACATTGTGCGCCAGCAACTGCTGGCGCCATGCATCCAACTCCTCAGTGGGAATAGCCAGCGCAACATGCCCCCGCCCCCTCGCCCCGTGCGCCGGAATCACGCTCTCCCGTTGCTCCAGCGTCTCAATTTCAAACAAAATCAGGGTAGAATCCGGCCCCGTTTGCAGGAAACAGGAGTCGGAAAAGGCATAAGTGACGGGCAAACCCAACACCTTCTCATAAAAGCGGCGCGCCTTTTCCATATCCTGCACGTACAAAACCGCTTCGGCCACATTCAAAATTTGCGTCATCAAAATTGCTCCTGACTTTGGTTCATGCGTGAAACGTGAGGCGTGAACTGCTCCTGGTCACGTTCCACAAGTTCAACTCCCTAACAACATGTAATCCACCAGCAGCAGGCGGGAAAACGGCCGTGCCAGCCCCAACTCCTCCCGCACTTCCCGCACACACGCCGCCCGCGGCGACTCATGCAACTCCACCACCCCGCCAGGGATCTCCCAATTCCGCTTATAAACCGGCTGCACCAACAAAATCCGCCCCGTCCCATCCAAAAACAACGCCCCGGCCGACATCCGCTTCTTCGCCAACCCGTGCTGGTACGCCCTATCACTCACCTTGTCACCCTGTCACCCCGCCTCATTCGATCCGCGATTTGCCGGATATGCGCCGGACCAGTGCGGCAGCAGCCGCCGATGATCGCCGCCCCCTCCTTGCGCCACTCCCGGCTGTATGTGCCGAACTCAGCCGGTACCGATTCACCCTGCCACTGTCGCCGGGTCACATCATACGCTTCCCCGGAATTGGGATAAACGATGATGGGTTTCTTTATCACTGAGCGCACCGTTTGGATCAAACTGTGAATGAAACGGGGTGGGGTGCAGTTCACACCCACAGCCACAACCTGTTCAACATCATCTAGAAGAGCAGCACACTCGGCAATCGGCGTGCCGTCTTGGATGCGGCCGCCATCTCGACAACTGAAGCTAAACCAGGCGGGCATCTGCGGCGTTTCTGCCAGTAGTTGCTTCAATGCTCGACATTCTCTATGCGAAGGAATGGTCTCGCAAGCCAGTAAATCGGCCCCGCTTTCGGCTAAAATATGCCATCGGCGACGATGCCATTCAACCAGGCCATCCTCATCCAGGTCGTAATCACCCGTGTACTCCGAGCCATCCGCCAGCGCCGCGCCGTACGGCCCGATGCTGGCGGCGACAATAGGGCGGAGCCGCCTCTCCCTGTTGGCCGGCTCTGCCCAAAACTGGTCGCGGGCTTCTATCACCAGACGGACTGAAAGGCGCAGCAGCGCAACGGCCGCATCATCGCTCAGGCCGCGCCGCATCAGGGCAGGTATGGTGGCCTGGTAGCTGGCGCTGATGCAGCAGTCGGCGCCGGCATCATAATAGTCAAGATGGATTTTCCGGATTAGATCAGGGTTTTCCAAAAGCAGCCGCGCTGACCACAGCTCGTCGCTCAAGTCACAGCCGCGCGCTTCTAGCTCGGTCGCCAATCCGCCATCAAGGATAAGGGCGTCCTGATGGTTAAGAAAGGGTTGAATTGGATTGGGCACACTCATTGCAAGGGGTTAACATGAGACGGCCGTTTCGGGAACAAGATCGGCAGCAACACCCAGGCGTCACCATCTTTGACATAACAATCGCCAAATGCCGCCGCCAGTTCCGCCACGCTCCGCCGTCCAAAGAGAAGCTGCAAAAAAGTCAGGTCTGGAAACATGGCGTCGCCATCCTCCACATTTTTTGCCACATACGTTCCTACTTCGGCCAGCCGTCCCTTGTCAAATACCAGCCTCAATTGGCGGCGATAAAAGTTGAGCCGCAGCGTCCCTGTGCACCCGGCCATAACGCTGTTTGCCAGCCGTCGCTCCAACACCGGGGCCAAATGGCGCAAAAAGCCGGGCAGATCGGGCACGCGCACATACCAGGCGTAGGGCGGAATTTGCCGCTCCAGCAGCCGTCCCATCGCCTCATAAATTGGATGATCCTGCCCCATGCGGAAGCTGAGGTACCGGATCGGCTTTTCCCGCCCCTGGTTTAATTCGTCTGCCACATTTTTCATCGCGCGGGAGATGAACTGCCCCACCGGCCGCCAGGGGTGTCCTGGCTTTACGCCAACTTCGCGCACGGTGATGCCCGTTCCCCACTGCTGGTACTCGATGTAGGCCACAGGCTCGCCCTCTTGTTCGATGATGCGTAAGTTACAGTGGGAGGGGGATTGGGGATCGGGGCGGGCGAGTTCATAGGCCCACTGTGCTTCGTCTCGCATGCGGGTGATGAGGGAGCGACGGCCGTGTTCCCCATATAATGCTTGCAACACCGGCACATCCGTCGGTTCCGCCGGCCGCATCTGGTACGGCTCCTCATCCACCGGCTGAATCACGCCCGGCCTATCCCAAAATAACTGGCGGCTGCCGCCCCAATCCATCGCCATCTCATATTCAAACTGGCGATAATACCAGGGGATGCCGGTGATCACCTGCACCCATTCGCCGCGCGCCGCGCTTTTGGCGTGTAAAACTTCTATCTGGGCGCGAACCAATCCCCGCCGCCGATAGTCGGGGTCTGTTCCCACCAGTTCCGGCCGTCCCACGCCAAAGCACACCTCCCCCATCGCCCACGTTTGCGAGATGAGGTTCAGGCTGGAAACAATTTTTCCCGTTTTCGTATCCACAACAACCGTGAAATCATCCGCTTTGGTGGTGGGATGCTCGCCATTCATCAATTCACGCGTCCAACTGCCGAGCCAAGTTTCCGGCTCTTCAGAGTTGTCGCTGTGAATGCGGATATTGAAGGCGGCCAGCTCTTCGGCGTCTTCCGGCGCGGCCCAGCGTAAAAGCAAATATTCACCTAATTGTCGGGGTAATCCAAAAGATTGTGTCATATTTCTGGATGGTCGTGGCGAAAATTGTTATCCCCCGGCTTGGTTCAGCGCCAATTCTTCCAGCCGATCTACCATCTGGGCCAGGATGTCGAACGTCTTCTCTAACGGCTCAGGCGAGGTCATGTCCACACCGGCTAGTTTGAGTGCATCTAACGGATATAGTGAACTCCCTGCTTTCAAAAATGAGAGGTAGTTATCCACAGCGCCATTCTCGCTCGCGAACACATCGGCCGCCAACGCATGCGCCGCGGCAATCCCGGTCGTGTACTGATATACGTAGAAATTGGAGTACAAATGGTTGGGGAACTGGGCCCAGGTGATGCCGACCCGCTCTCTATCCATTTCCACCTCCTCGCCAAATCCCTCGCTGAACAGGTCTGCCATCAGCTGGATCATGTTGTCGGCCGTCAACGCCTTCCCCTGTTCCACGCGCTTGTGGATTTCAAACTCAAAACGCGCCAGCGTAGGCATAATGAAGAAATAGCGGTGGAAATTGCCCATCGCTTCCTCAATGACGGCGATCTGGAACTCCGGATCGTCATGCTCCTCCAGCAAACGCGTCCGTACCAGCGCCTGGTTAAAGTTAGAGGCGACTTCGGCGACAAAGATGGTGTAATCGGCGTATACGAATGGCTGCGAGCGAAACGTGAAGTAAGAGTGCATTGAATGGCCTAGTTCATGGGCCAACGTACTCATGCTGGTTAAGTCATCATTGTAGTTCATTAAGATGAACGGCCGCGTCCCCTGAACGCCGGTGGAAAAGGCCCCAGATCGCTTGCCCTGATTGGGGTAAACATCCACCCACCGTTCTTCCAGAAGGCCACGTTTCATGATTTCGACATACTCATCACCAAGCGGCCGCATACCGGCAACCACCCATTCAACCGCTTTCTCAAACGGAACTTTGGGGCTGGCGGCCGTCAGGGGTGCTCTCATGTCATAAACATGAAGGTGCTCAAGCCCCAGTATCTTCCGCCGCAAGCACCAGTACCTGTGCCAGATGGGAAGTCGCTTGCGAAAAGTTTCCACGGTATTGTGGAATACCTCAACCGGAATGTTGTTTTGAGACACGGCCGCTTCTAGCGCCGAGTTATAGCGGCGGGCACGGGCCTTAAACACATTCTGCTTGACGCCAGTCGCCAGGCAACTGGCTATGCTGTTCTTGTGCGCCAGGTAGGCGTCGGCGTAGCTCTCCCAGGCTGTCCGCCGTACCTCACGGTCTGGGTCCATGATCAAAGCAGCAATTGTGCCCTGAGCCACCGGCAGCGGCTCTCTCGTCGTATCTGACGGCTGCGCTGGTTCGAAGACCAGATCCGCATCGGCTAGAATGCCATGGGTGGCAGCGGCCGTACGGAAAGCATCCAATACCTGCCCCAGCACCTCTTCCACCTCTGCCGAGCGAACATGCGCCTGTCGTCGCTTCAACGTATCCAGATAATGTTCGTAAATCGACAGGCGCGGCTCCCCCTGGAGCCAAGAGGACAGCGTATCGAAACCAATGGCCAACATTTCCGGCTCGGCAAAGGCAACGGCCGCCTGCAACTGCCCAAACAAGCTGCGTGCCCGGTCATGCCTGGCAGCGGCATCAGGATCGGCCGTATCCGCCTCGTGGAACAGGCTCGCATAAATATACATCTTGCCGATGTTCGTGCCCACGGCCGCCAATTCATCAAAATAGTCAGCTAAAACGGCCGGGCCTTCCTTCAGGCGTCCTTTGTACCCGGCAATTTGCTTAAGCTGCTGCTTCCCCTCCGCAACGGCCTCTTCCCATGCCTCATTCGACGGGAACACGCTAAACGCATCCCACGTATATTCCCGTCTGACCTCACTTCTCTTTGGCAACACTTGGCTCATTACATACTCCTCATTCACATCTAACCCCTCAATGGACTAAATACTCCTCCCTTTGGCAGGGACGCTTAATTCTACCGTAAACCAGACACCGCGCCCCCTCTAATCTCCGAATCATTTCCCATGCCGAAACGTAAGATTCCCGTTGGAAACCATGTCGAAATCTTGACGGCAACAGAAGGAATATGTAACATTTTTATGTCGAACTGACAAAGGATGGGCGTAATGTTAGTATTAAGTTCTGTTTATTGGATGATTATCATACCTGCACTGCTGACCGGTTCTGCCTTATTGCTCATCTTGAAAAGAGCGAAAAAGCAAGAAGAGGCGCAAAAAGCCCCGGCAGTGGTGCCCATCAAACGAGGATAAAGATGTTTTTTGACCCGCTATATCTTGTCTTTGCATTACCTGGTTTACTTTTGGGCTTCTGGGCCCAATCACGCGTCAAGCGCGCTTTCAACCAATACAGTCAGGTCCGCACACTACAGAGTGTCACTGGTGCGCAGGTTGCCCGCTCTCTGCTGGATGCGCAAGGGTTATATGATGTAGCGATTGAAGAAACAAAGGGCTTCTTGGGAGATCATTATGATCCCCGGAACAAGGTGCTGCGCTTAAGCTCAACTGTCTACCATACACCCAGCGTTGCGGCCGCAGGCGTGGCCGCTCACGAGATGGGTCATGCATTACAAGATGCCGGTGGTTATTTGCCGTTACAGTTTCGGAGTGCATTGGTACCGGCCGTCCAATTCGGCAGCAGACTCGCACCATGGATTTTCATTGCTGGGTTTTTGTTGAATTTGACCAGTCTGGCATGGTTGGGCGTCATTTTGTTCGGTGCAACAGTTGTATTCGCACTAGTCACCCTGCCGGTGGAATTTGATGCCAGCCGCCGGGCGAAGAAGCTGCTCACCACTCACGGCATCCTGGTCGGGGATGAAATCAAAGGCGTGGACAAGGTGTTGGACGCGGCCGCGCTGACATACGTGGCTGCCGCCGTAGCGGCTATTGGCACCATGTTGTACTATATCCTCCTTCTCTCTGGCGGCCGTCGGCGACGGTAACATCTGAAAAGTGAAAACGAAGCCGTGAAAAGTGAAATTCCCATCACGTTTTACGTTTCACGCTCTGCGCCAGCACCACTGCTCCCAACACCCCGGCCCGATTCCCCAACCCAGGCGGCACAATGTACTCGTCAATCCGCGCCAAGATGGCGGGCGATTGGATGTAGCTATTCAAGTACTCTTTTGTCTTCTGGCGCACCAGGGGAAACAACTGCGGCCGTTCCATCACCCCTCCCCCCATCACAATCCGCTGCGGTGAGAGCGTGCAGATGAAGGCGCGCAGGGCCAACGCTAGATAGTGTGCTTCCAGCTCCCAGGCAGGGTGGTCATCCGGTAAATCCTGCCCTTTCACGCCCCAACGTTCTTCAATCGCCGGGCCGGAGGCCATTCCTTCGAGACAATCGCCGTGAAAAGGACAACGGCCGGGGAAGGGGTCGCTTTTCCAGTCGTGCGGCAGGGGGATGTGTCCCATTTCGGGGTGGATGAGGCCGTGCAGCAGTTTCCCATTCACCATCGCCCCACCGCCGATGCCCGTCCCAATCGTCAGGTAGATGAAGGTATCCAGCCCTTGCGCCGCGCCCCACCGCCACTCGCCCAACGCGGCCCCATTGACATCGGTATCGAAGCCGACGGGGACGCCCAGCGTACGGCCGATTGCGCCAGCCAAATCCACGTTGGCCCAGCCGGGCTTGGGCGTGGTGGTGATGTGGCCGAAAGTGGGAGAGTCAGGGTTGGGGTCAATGGGACCGAATGAGGCAACGCCAACGGCCATTACTCCTTCCTGCCCCTTAAAAAAGTCCAGCACCCGCCCAATCGTCTCGGCCGGCGTCGTCGTGGGAAAGCGCGCCTCGGCGCGAATGTCATCCGGCCCCGTCCCCACCGCGCAGACATATTTTGTGCCTCCCGCTTCAACGCCGCCAAATAATTTTCCCATTGAATCCACCAATATTCGTAATCTGTATTCCGTGTTCCGGTTAACTTCGGCCTGCGGTTCACGGTTTACGGAATACGGCTTACGAGCGTCTTTCCAACCACAAGGTCTGGTACGATTCCAGGTAAATGTCGGAGTAGGGGTCGAGGATACGCCCGTTCACCCCATCCCTTAGCTCCCCGTCAAACCCCATTTCATCCAATCGTCCGCGCTTCACCGCCTGCCCCCATTCGCTGAAATTGGCCAGCACCAACAATTGCCCCAGCGCCCTCTCCCGAATCAGGCCAAAGACGCGCTCGTTGTGCGTCCAGACGGGGTAGCTGCGGGCGCGGCCGTGCAACACAAACGCCTCTTTTCGGGCACGAATCAGCTTTTGCAATCCCAGGAAAATCCGCCCGGCTACTGTCTCCGGATCACGCCGTCGCGCCGCCGCCGTCCAATCCATGAACGGCCGGTGCATCCAGCGATTGTCATCCGCCAGGTCGGGGTCATCCAGGTAACTGTCATCATTCAGCAAGCCAATTTCGTCCCCCATGTACAGCAGGGGGATACCGCCAAAGGTCAGAATCATGCTGTGCAGGAGGAGGATGCGGCGGATGGCGAGGTCAACGGCCGTCTCGTCCCCCCGCTCCAATGCCAGTTCCAACCCGACCAGCGAGGCCAGCGAGCCGCTGATGCGCCGGTCGTTGTTCCTGGGATTGAATTGAAACACTGCGCCGCGAGCAAAACTACCGGGGAAACTGCCGCTGTAAAAATCACTTAAAAAAGTGCGGTGCAAATACCCGTCCAGCCCCACCGCCGCCGCGTCCGCTTCCGTCACCGCCCAACCAATGTCGTCGTGGCAGCGGACGTAAGTGAGCCAGGACGCGCCGGAAGGAATGGCCGGCATCTGCTGCAATGCATGCGTCATCAAGGCCACCTTACGCTCCGCCAGCGCGCTCCACAACATCACCATGAAGACGTTGTGATAGGCCACCTCACACTCCTTGTTGGCCGCCTCCCCCTGGCCCAGGTAGGGAACCAACTGCGGCGGCGGCACGATGGCCTCTGCCTTGAGCAGCAAGCCGGGCGCAGCCATGCGGCTGAGGGCGCGAAACGCCTGCAAAATGGCGTGCGCTTCCGGCTGGTTCTCGCAATCCGTCCCCAGCCGCTTCCACATGAAGGCCACTGCATCCAACCGCAGCACTTCCACCCCCTGGTTGGCCAGGAAGAGCATGATGTCCAACATCTCGGCGAAGACGGCCGGATTGGCGTAGTTCAAATCCCACTGGTACTCGTTGAACGTCGTCCACACCCAGCGGCCCATTTCCTTGTCGTAGGTAAAGTTGCCCGGCGCCCAATCGGGGAAGATTTCGCGGACGGTTTGCTCGTACTGGTCGGGCAGCGTCCGGTCGGGGAAGGTGTGGTAGTAGGCCAGATAGTCGGGGTCGCCGGCCAGCGCCTTCTGCGCCCACTCATGCTCTTTGGCGGTATGGTTACAGACCAGGTCAATGCACAGGCTGATGTCGTTGTGGCGGAGCTGCGCCGCCAGTTCGGCCAGATCGGTCATCGTCCCCAAATCAGCCCGCACCTGCCGGTAATTCATGACGGCATAGCCGCCGTCATTTTGGCCGGGGCGGGGCTGGAGCAGGGGCATCAGGTGCAGGTAGGTGACGCCCAGTTCCTTGAGGTAGTCGATTTTTTCGCCGATGCCTTTCAAGGTTTTGTCGGGCGAGAAGCGGTCGGCGTAGGCGACGTAGCCAACCATGTTGGACTGCTGGAACCAGTCGGGCTGGTTGAGCCGCTTGAGGTCGAGCAGGCGCAGTTCCGGGGAGCGGTTGGCGTAGGCGCGGGCGGTGATGTGGAGGAATTTGCCCAGCCAACTATCGAAGTTGTCGAGACGGCCGTAAAGGAGGGTGAGCGGTCGTATCGCATCCGCCCAAAACTGCTCTGCGCGCTGGCAAAAAATTTCCTGTTCCAACGGCTCAAGCAGGCGCAGCGGGCCTTGTTTCAGGTCATCGAGAATTTCGGTCACGTTCGCGTCTTGCATACAGTTTAGAAAAAGGCCATTTTTGGGCGTTTGGGATTGTCAGGTTCTATTGGGATCAGATGATAATCGCCGCGCAGGATGCGCTTGACCAGCCAGGCGCACCAGGGTTCAATCGGTTCGGCCAGCGCCTCTATCTCGGCCAGGGAGAGGTAGGCGGCGGCGTCTGTTTCCTGTCCGCCGTCATCGCGCGGTTCGCCGGAGAGGTGGCGGCACAGGTAGATGAGGGCGGTCATGTTTTCCCAGGCGAAGTTTTGATAACCGAGGAGGCCGACGATGACGGCCGTGACGCCTCCCTCCTCTGACGTCTCCCGCAGCGCCGCTTCATCCGGCGTCTCGCCCGGCTCCACCACGCCCCAGGGGATGCTCCACTGCCCAGCCAGCGATGTCCCTTTAGCCTGGCGGATGAGGAGGATTTTGTCGTCGCGGAGGACGGCCGTGCCCACACAAATGACAATTCGTGGCGGCCAGGCGGATGGGGTTTTGTCGGCAACGGCTGTTGTCATGCGTCCCCAAGCTGGCGTAAAAATTGGATGAAGTGAGAGAGGTCGGTGGTGACGGCCGTAAAACAATCCCCCACCCCCTCCGCCAACTCTTTTAACCGGGAACCACGCAAATTGAAAGTGTACACATTCCGCACCACATGGCGAAACTGGTGATATTCATCCAGACAGTCGCGAGTAGAACGGGAAATGACCGACGGCCGTATCCCCGGAATCTCCGCGCCCATTTGCAGCAGCAAATTTTGATGCCACCGGGGGCCAGAAGGAAGCGACTGCTCCACCGTTTGGGCAATATCCTCAAACGCACGTTCCACCCCGGCATAAAATCCATGCAAATTCAAGGCCACCGCATCCAAATAAGCATCATCATTCGTCGCTAGCGCCTTTTTCATTTGCTCATCAACACGGGCTACAACCCGCTCCAGATCAGCCAGCGTTTGTTCCAGCCGGGAAGCTAACGAATTGTAATCTTCGTTCATATCGCCACCCCTTGCGATTCAACCGTCTTGCGAATGTGATCGTACGCTTCTTCCACCCGAACCAAATCCACCAGAAATTCCGGCGACACATCCATCACCTCACCCAACGCCTTCAGGTAATCCGCTTCCGGGATATCCCAGGCGACCAGGTCAATATCTGAGCGTTCGTGGAAGCGGCTGCGGTCGGTCAGCGAACCAAAAACCACCACCTTTTCCGCCCCGAACTGGTCGCGCAAAATCTGCGCGCACTGCCGGGCAACCACCCACGCCTGCTCAAACCGCGCATCCAATTGGGCTTGCCGGGCTGCTTCACGACGGCGCGCGCCCTCACGGTATTCAGCCATTTTTTCGGGAGGAATGTCCAATGTCATGGGCTTATTCTACCATCAAGTCTCTCATTGGCTGAGCCGGCGCTGTTCCAATAAAACCTTCAAACACTGTTGTCTAGCTCGGCTGCACGACGTAAAGAAAGGAACACCTCTTTCAAGGGCTGGCTCACTGCGCTATCCGGCTCTTGCAACACTAACTCTTGATATGCTTCCAAAAAATCTAATCGGTGACGATGAAAAAGATGAAGGAAATGCCTCAAAAAGCCGATGCAATCAAGTATGGCAAACTCTATCCCGCCTGTTTCCTGATAAAGCGACCGGGCATATTCTAAAACATCCTAGTCAATTGTCTTTGTGGTGATAAAGACGTAATTATCAATCCGATTTTTTGCCGAGGCGACTTTGCATACTGCCAGATCAATATCTTCAATTGTCACCTCCTTCGCCTTCATCTCATAACTGGTGACGACTTGGTTTTCATTGGCCAAAGTAATCTCAACATCACCTGAAGAACCAGTTTGCAAATCAGCAGCATTATGAGCATAAAGCGATTGAACCGTCTCGCCCAAACGATCCGAAACAGCTTTATACGCCGCTGCCACAACCAAAACCGGCAATCGGCTTGATTTAGGGCTGTTTAGATGCTGTTCAATCAGATGAACAATGTCTTCGGATGAAAGAGAAACGCTGTCTTTACTCGTTTTTAGTTTATTGAGAAGTTGCTGTAAGCGATCTTTTTGCTGACGTTGCAGAAGAATCAGTTGACGCAATGTTTCGACAAGCAATTCTTCGGCTGAAATTCTTCCCTGGTACACATCATCAAGAAGTTGAATTATCTCCGCATACATTCGCTTAGGCCGTCCACTGATCACAAGAGGAGGGGCTAATGGCACATTGATCGTTCGAAATCCTGGCGTCAAAAAAGCAGTCGTGGCATTAACAGGTAAGTTGTGTTTTTGACAAAACGGCCACACATAAGCTTCATCATAATCATTCCGACCTGAAAATGAATCTCTACTGCCAATTTCTGTGTATGGTTTACGAATATCTACCTCTGGACGGTGAATTTTTGCCAGTGCGCAGGTGATAAGCATGCGAACACCGGCCCGATTACTTAAGCAACAAGCTACATATTCAATACGCTCTAAAATTTCTGTGTTCTCAACTTGCGGATTTTCTAATTGGTTTCCAGCCCGTCGAAAAGCGTTTTCAAGTATTGTGTCTCGTGTTGCCATTCTCTTCCCTGGTTCGCAATAATTATTTCTTCCAATGGGTAATTAACCCAAAGCACTTCGGTACGGCTCTGCTTTGTATTACCAGGGCTGGTGTTTGTCGAATGCGCTTTTTTTGATGGCGCTTCGATGTATTCCCAATCGCCATACAATTCATCCATCAACTCGGAATGATAACCGGAAATGGCTGCTTTACCTTGTACCTGATGCAAAACTCTTGCTAATTCACGGTGTTCTTGATCGCTCATTTCATAAGAGTAGGCTTTTGTGTCTGCTCTGGATTCATGCACATATGGCGGATCACAATAGAACAAAGTTTCTGGGCTGTCGTATCGTTCAATCACTTCTATTGCGGGCGCGTTTTCTATCTGCACTCTTAATAGTCGTTGGGCAATTTCGGCTAATCCTTCCACGCTTCCTAACCAACGGGAAACGGCGCCGGCCATACCGGCGCGTGTAGTTAGCCGGCAATGCGCCCAACGTCCTTCGCTGGCGGTCTGGGCTAAACCGGTCCGCACTTGACGCGCTCGTACAAAGAATCTTCGCGCCCGTTCCAGGTCAGAAATGTTTTCCTCCGGTTTCCTGACTGCCAAACGCAGTTCTTCTCTGGAAAATGGCGTTAATCCAATGGCTTCTAGCAGTTCATCTTTTTGTTCACGAAGTACCCGGAAGAAGTTAACGACTTCGCCGTCAATGTCGTTGTATGTTTCAATGGGTGACGGCCGTCTGTTGATAAGAACGGCCGCAGACCCACCAAATGGCTCACAATAATGTCTGGTTTCAGGCAGGAGCGGTAGTAACCAGTCTAGATGACTGTACTTTCCGCCATACCATCCAAATGCAATTTTTTTCGCGCCATTCTTTTCTACCTTTTTCCAGACAATCATAGTTAAAGAGTGATTAACAAAATCCAGCATACCTCATGTTGCTATTCTACCATCCCTGGCCTGTTTGGAAATCTTCAATTACGGAACCAGTGGCAGGCATACGGCCGTAACCCCACCTCCCCGCCCATCTCCACCTCAGGCCGGGACAACACATCTATGCGCGGCCGTTTCAGCGAAAACATCTGCGGCTGGTCAGACAGGTTAAACACACACAACACCCCATCCGTGCCATCCGTGTACCTCCGGAACGCCAGCACCGCGTCATTCCCCGTCTCCACCCAGGCAAAGTGGCCGCTGCGCAATGCCGCCAGACTTTTCCGCGTGCGAATGAGAAAGCGGGTCAGGTTCAGGTAAGAATCCGGGTCCGCCTCCTGCGCCGCCACATTCACCTGCGCGTAATCCTCATTCACCGGAAAATACGTCTCCGCCGCGTCAGAAAACCCGGCATTTCGGCTCCCATCCCACTGCATCGGCGTGCGGCAGCCGTGCCTGTCTGGCAGCCAGATGTTGTCGCCCATGCCGATTTCGTCGCCGTAGTAGAGGATGGGCGCACCGGGCAAGGAGAGGAAGAGGGCGTTAAGCAAGAGCCATTGTCGCTTGTCATTGTCCAATAGCGGGGCCAGCCGCCGCCGGATGCCCAGGTTGAGCCGCATGCGTGGTTCCGGCGCGTACTGCTGCCACATCCACTCCCGCTCCTCCGGCGTCACCATCTCCAGCGTCAGCTCGTCGTGATTGCGCAGGAAGGTCATCCACTGGGTTCCCGGCGGGATGGGGGGGGTACGGCTGAGGATGTCTACGACGGCCGTTTTATCCCCCTTCTTCAGCGCCATGAACAGCCGGGGCATGATGGGAAAGTGGAAGCAAATGTGAAACTCGGGCGCGTCGGCCGTGCCGAAGTAGGGAAGCACATCTTCCGGCCACTGGTTGGCCTCAGCGATGAGGACGCGATCCGGGTATTCCTCGTCCATCATGCGGCGCACCTTTTGCAGAAATTGGTGGGTTTCCGGCAAATTCTCACAGTTGGTCCCTTCCCGCTCGTACAAATAGGGCACGGCGTCGGCGCGGAAGCCATCCACACCCATGTCCAGCCAGAAGCGCATGACGCGGAACATCTCCTCGTGAACCTGGGAATTGTCGTAATTCAAATCAGGCTGGCTGGCGTAGAAACGATGCCAGTAGTATTGCCCGGCCGTTTCGTCATATGTCCAGTTGGATGGCTCGGTATCGAGAAAGATGATTCGGGCGTCTGCGTATTCAGTTCCGGTATCGCTCCAGACGTAGTAGTCGCGGAAGGGAGAGTTTTTATCTTGCCGCGCTGCCTGGAACCAGGGGTGCTGGTCGGAGGTGTGGTTCATCACGATGTCAATGACGACTTTGAGGCCGCGCGCGTGGGCGGCGTCGAGGAAGGCGTGAAAATCGTCTAGGGCGCCATAGTCGGGGTGGACGCCCAGATAGTCGCTGATGTCGTAGCCGTCATCTTTGAGGGGGGAGGGGTAGTGGGGCAATATCCAAATGCAGTCTACGCCAAGGGATTTGATGTGATCGAGTTTTTCTATCGCGCCGCGAAAGTCGCCGCGGCCGTCGCCGTTGCTGTCTTTATAGGCGCGAATGTACAGTTCGTAAAAAACGGCTTCGTTGTACCAACAATTACTTTGAGTCATACGTAATAAATCACACCCTCAGTAGAAAACAAAATTTCCCTGGAAAACCTTCAGCATCTTTATCCTGCCAAAACCAAACCCGCTGATGCCGCTTAAACTCTATACCAATGAAAGTGTTCCGGTTGCCATTGTCGCCGGTTTGAAAAGACGAGACATTGACGCTTTCTCTGCCCGCGACTCCGGCAATTTAGGGTTGCCAGATGAGTTTCGCAACCACATCGAGTTTCTTTAAGAACCCTCCTTTCACGTCTCACGCATCCAATCCATTCCGCTCAATGACACCCTGATACCAAAACGCGCTCTCTTTTGGCGTGCGGGTTTGGGTGTCGTACTCTACGTGAACAATGCCGAAGCGTTGGCTGTACCCCTCGGCCCATTCGTAATTGTCCAGGAATGACCATTGCAAGTAGCCGGCGACGGGGACGCCGTTTTGGATGGCGCGGTGTACGGCCGTCAAATGCCCCCGCAAATACGCAATTCGTTTCCGGTCGTGCGGGGCGTCCAGATAACTGCACCCATTCTCAGTCACATAAATTTTGCCCATCCCATACTCAAAATAAAGCCGGTCCAGCAGCCAGCACAGGCCGTCAGGATACACTTCCCAGCCCATTGCTGTGTATTCTGCGCCCGGATTAGGCGCCGAGCGGTGAACGTCCAGCCTTTCACCTGCTTGAGCGGTGTGGCGCGTGTAATAGTTGACGCCGAAAAAGTCGAGCGGGGCGGCGATTTCGTCCATGTCGCCGTCGTGAACAAAGTCGAGGCCATTGGGGAGGTATTGGTTATTGGTGTAATGGTGAACCATGTCGGCCGGGTAATGACGGCCGTACACCGCATCCACAAACCAGCGAAAGTAATACCCTTCCCAAATCCGCGCCGCGTGAGTGTCGGCGGGGGTGTCCGTCGCCGGCGTCGCCGGTTCAAAATTGATGGCGATGCCCACTTCGGCGTCTGGGGCGTTGGCGCGAATGCGTTGGGCGGCATGGCCGTGCGAGAGCAGCACGTGATGGGCGGCTCTAAGCGCAGCGTACCAATCCGTCCAGCCCGGCGCGTGGACGCCCACCTGGTGGCTAAGCAGGCTGGTACACCACGGTTCGTTGTGCGTGATCCAGTTCGTCACCCGGTCGCCCAGGGCGCGGCTGGTCACGTCCGCCAGTTCGGCGAAGGCGGAAACGGTTTCCCTTTCCGGCCATCCCCCTTTTTCCTGCAAAACCTGGGGGAGTTCCCAATGGTACAGCGTCAAAAAGGGCGTAATGCCTGCTTCCAAAAGGCCATCCACCAGCCGGTTATAAAAATCCAAGCCCTTCTGATTCACCCGCCCCCGGCCGTCCGGCAAAATGCGCGGCCAGGAGACGGAAAAGCGGTACGCCTGGACGCCCAACGCTTGCATCAAGGCCACGTCTTCCGGCCAGCGGTGGTAATGGTCGCAGGCCACATCCCCCGTCGCGCCATTTTTGGTTTTGCCGGGTGTGTGGCTAAAGGTGTCCCAGATGGAGGGGGAACGGCCGTCCTCATCCCACGCCCCTTCAATCTGATACGCCGACGTGGCCACGCCCCAAACAAAGTCGTGGGGAAACTGCAAAAACCCCATTCAATTCTCCCGTGAAACGTAAAACGTGATGTGTGAAGCCCCATTCGGTCACGTTTCACACATCACGTTCCACCCAATTAACGATTCACAATTTACAATTCACAATTCATAATTCACTATTGATTAGCCTTTCACCGACCCCGCCAGCAGCCCGCGCACAAAATACCGTTGCAGGGAGAAGAAAACCAGCAGGGGCAAAACCATCGAAATAAATGCGCCGGCCGTCAACAAATGCCAATCCTGCCCCCGCGAGCCCACGATAGCCGCCATCCGCTGTGTAACCAGTTCAAACTCCGGGTTGCCGCCCAGGAAAATCAAGGCAACCAGGTAATCATTCCACACCCAAAGAAATTGAAAGATGGCAAAGCTGGCCAACGCCGGCACCGACAAAGGTAAAATCAGTTTGGTAAACACCGTGAAGTGGGAAGCGCCGTCAATAAACGCCGATTCTAGCGTCTCCCGCGGCAGGCCACTAATGTAGTTGTAAAGCAGATAGGTAGCCAACGCCAAGCCAAACCCGGTGTGCGCCAGCCAGATCGCCAGAAACGTACCGTTCAAATCTAATTTTTTGTAGTCGCGCAAGATGGGAACCAGCGCTATCTGAAGCGGCACCACCAGCAGGGCCACCACCATGATAAACATCCAGCGCCGCCCCGGAAATTTCATCCAGGCAAAAGCATAGGCTGCAAAAGCGGCAATCAGAATGGGAATCACTGTTGCCGGTATCGTGACCGCCAGACTGTTTAAGAAAGCCCTGGACATATCATCACCAGGAACCACCTCAACGGTGCCATCCGCTTTAGTAAATTCATAATCCGTACCACCCCAAACCTGTTTATAGTTGTCCAGTGAGAAATTCCAGGAAACCGTCCAAACCCGTTCTTGAATTTCTATCCGGCCGATGCGTTTGTTGCCAATCCAGGTAATACGCTTCCCGTCCGGCGTTTCAATCCCTTCCCGAAACTCCTTAAATGTACCCGTCGCGCCTTCAATTTCCATTACGTCGTTGGGATCAAGCCCTTCCGCCTTGGGGTCTATCTCTCTTGTTGACCGCCATTCCCGGTGCGGCAGGACGTTCCACCATCCTGATGCAGCAATATCATCCCGGTGGCGAAAAGAGGAGACAAATATGCCCAATGTGGGCACAGTCCATATGAGAATGAGCAGAAGTAATGTGCCATTGACAAACAATCTGCTCAACCGTCGCTGTCTGGTTACCTTGCCCACCTTAAAATGCCTCCTGTTCCCTGAATTGTCTCAGGTTGTAAATCATCACCGGGATAACAGCAATGAGCAAAACAATGGCAATGGCCGAGCCAAAGCCCTTGTTCCCGGCCGTAAATGCTTGCCGATAAAATTGGGTGGCAATCACATGTGTGCCAAACTGCCCCCCCGTCATCACCCAAACGACGTCAAATATCTTCAAGGTAAAGATGACGATGGTCGTCCAGACAGTAATAATTGTCCCCTGAATGTAAGGGATCATAATCCGGAAAAATATCTGGAATTCATTGGCCCCATCCATCCGGCCCGCTTCCATCAACTCCTCCGGGATGCCTTTCAACGCGGCTGAAAACAACACCATGGAAAAGCCGGCCTGCAGCCATACAACGATGATAATCAAGAATATATTATTCCACGGGATGATGTCGGCCCACTGCGGCCACGCTCTTGGTTCGCCCCCAAAACTTACGACAAGCGCATTTAGCAAGCCTACTTGCGGCTGGCCGGCCGGCCGAAATTCGTAGATAAAGTTCCAAATGATACTGGCGCCCACAAACGAAATGGCCATAGGCAAAAAGATCATTGATTTGGCCAGTTTCTCAAAACTGCTGCGGTCTGCCAGAACAGCAATTATCAGGCCAAAAACTACAGAGAGCGTGCTACCAAAGACGATCCACATGATGTTGTTGCGGAATGCCTCCAGCATTAACCGCTCAGTGAAGACGGCCGCATAATTCCCCAACCCCACAAAGGCGTCACTGTTTAATTGTTCCAACAAGGAAAGCCCGGCTGGCGGCCCACCCCGATCGAAGAGACTGATCCAAAACGTACGCAAAGTAGGGAAGGCTAGATACCAAGTCAGAATGGCCATAGCAGGCCCCACAAAAACATAGGGTTGCAGGCGGGCTGTCCACTCATCCGGCAGTTTTTCAACAAGGTTGTTGAAAATCCAATATAAAACGGCGACGCCGCCAACGCCCCAAACAATGGCCACCAGGGCAATGATTTCCCGCGATGCTTCACTGTCCCTTAAAAAGAGAAATCCCCGATAGAGGACATAAAAAGCGATTGCCGGGATGCTAACAGTCAGCAGCAAACCGCCGATGAAAGAAATTAGATTCGCCACCGGCTTCTGGCCGCGTTCTTCTACTCCGCGAAGGGAATCCATAAGCCCACTCCTTTTGAAAAACAGCGACTCTTAAGAGATTCAAGGGATAATCATTGCGTGAAACGTGAAACGCAATGTACGATTAAGAAAACATCACGAATCACGTTTCACGCTTTATCCCACTAAAATCCTAAAAAACTTACTTATTCAAACATTACCGCGGCCAGGAAGCGTCAATCTCTTGGAGGGCCGTGTCCAGATCAATCGAACCGGCCACATAACTGGAAATCTGTTCCCAGAAGGAACCGGCCCCTACTTCACCCGGCATCAAGTCCGAGCCGTCAAAGCGGAAGCTGGTCGCTTCGGCTACCAGTTCGGCAATGCCCCGTTCCATATCAACACCGTACATATCCGGTGTCGCCGTCTGGTGCGCCGCCAGCGCCCCGCCCCCTTCCAGCCAACCCGCGGCCGATTCGGGTACCGTGAAGTATTCCATCAACGCCCGCACTTCCGGCCGGTCGTTGAACATCGCCATGACATCGCCGGCGACCAGGAACGGCTTGCCGTACTGCTCATCCACCGGCGGGAAGTAGAAGAAGCCGTAATCCACACCTGCTTCGGCCCCTTCGGGGAAGAAACCGGTGATGAAGTTGCCCTGCTTGTGCATCCAGCACTTCGGCGGGTCTTCAAACATCGGCGCCGGAGAGTCACCAAAGAAGGTGGAAACGATAGAGGCGCGGCCGCCGAAGACGTAGTCATCATTGAACCACAACTCGCTCCACGTCTCAATCGCCTTCCGCACCTCAGGGGAATCGAAAGGCAGGTCGCCCGCCACCCACGCGTCGTAGTTCTCCAACGACGTCGTCCGCAGCATCATCTCTTCCGTCCAGTCGGTGGCTGCCCAACCGGTGGCCGCACCCGATTCGATGCCGATACACCACGGGGTGTCGCCATCGGAGACGATTGTGTCATTCAAAGCCATCAGTTCGTCCCACGTCTGCGGAATTTCATACCCAGCCGCTTCCCAATCATCCTTCGGATACCACACCAGGCTCTTCCCGTTGAAGCGGTGGAACACGCCGGCCTCAATGCCGTCAATCGTGGCCATGTCGCGCCAGCTTTGGTTGTACTGCTGGCTCAACCAATCTTCGCTCATCCAGGAGGTGACATCAACCACTTTGCCGTCACGAACAAAACCGGCCGCTTTACCCGGCTGGGGGAAGTCTACGATGTCGGGCGCATCACCTGCTTCCACGCGGACGGAGATGGTGGCCTCGAACTCTTTGTTCCCGATGTAGTTCACGTCGATGCCGGTTAACTCTTCAAACGCTGCCACCGAACGGTTCATCTTGACCCCGTCCGGATCATTGCCTTCAAACGCGCCGTCTACGGTGACAGTCGTCCCCGCAAACTCACCCGCCAGTGCACGCTCCAGGAATCCGCCCGGCATGACATCGAAGGGGGCGGCTGCGGCCTCTTCAGACGGGCCGGGAGCGCCGGAGACGCCAGCCGGCCAGGAAGCGTCAATCTCTTGGAGGGCCGTGTCCAGATCAATCGAACCGGCCACATAACTGGAAATCTGTTCCCAGAAGGAACCGGCCCCTACTTCACCCGGCATCAAGTCCGAGCCGTCAAAGCGGAAGCTGGTCGCTTCGGCTACCAGTTCGGCAATGCCCCGTTCCATATCAACACCGTACATATCCGGTGTCGCCGTCTGGTGCGCCGCCAGCGCCCCGCCCCCTTCCAGCCAACCCGCGGCCGATTCGGGTACCGTGAAGTATTCCATCAACGCCCGCACTTCCGGCCGGTCGTTGAACATCGCCATGACATCGCCGGCGACCAGGAACGGCTTGCCGTACTGCTCATCCACCGGCGGGAAGTAGAAGAAGCCGTAATCCACACCTGCTTCGGCCCCTTCGGGGAAGAAACCGGTGATGAAGTTGCCCTGCTTGTGCATCCAGCACTTCGGCGGGTCTTCAAACATCGGCGCCGGAGAGTCACCAAAGAAGGTGGAAACGATAGAGGCGCGGCCGCCGAAGACGTAGTCATCATTGAACCACAACTCGCTCCACGTCTCAATCGCCTTCCGCACCTCAGGGGAATCGAAAGGCAGGTCGCCCGCCACCCACGCGTCGTAGTTCTCCAACGACGTCGTCCGCAGCATCATCTCTTCCGTCCAGTCGGTGGCTGCCCAACCGGTGGCCGCACCCGATTCGATGCCGATACACCACGGGGTGTCGCCATCGGAGACGATTGTGTCATTCAAAGCCATCAGTTCGTCCCACGTCTGCGGAATTTCATACCCAGCCGCTTCCCAATCATCCTTCGGATACCACACCAGGCTCTTCCCGTTGAAGCGGTGGAACACGCCGGCCTCAATGCCGTCAATCGTGGCCATGTCGCGCCAGCTTTGGTTGTACTGCTGGCTCAACCAATCTTCGCTCATCCAGGAGGTGACATCAACCACTTTGCCGTCACGAACAAAACCGGCCGCTTTACCCGGCTGGGGGAAGTCTACGATGTCGGGCGCATCACCTGCTTCCACGCGGACGGAGATGGTGGCCTCGAACTCTTTGTTCCCGATGTAGTTCACGTCGATGCCGGTTAACTCTTCAAACGCTGCCACCGAACGGTTCATCTTGACCCCGTCCGGATCATTGCCTTCAAACGCGCCGTCTACGGTGACAGTCGTTCCCGCAAACTCGCCAGCGATGGCGCGTTCCAGGAATCCGCCCGGCATGACGGCAAAACCGACATCCGGCATTTCTTGTACCGGGGGTGCTTCGGTGGGTTCTGCCTGCGCCGGGGCGGCTTCAGTTGGCTCTGCCTGCGCTGGGGCTTCGGTTGGCTGTTCTTTCGTCGGCTCCGGTTCTTGTCCTCCACAGGCCACGAAGACCAGGATCAAGATCAGGAACAAACTGACTACACTCCATTTTCTTTGTTTGGACATTGTTTCTTATCCTCCTCAGGGGAAATTACTCCATTCTGTTGGTTCAATCCAGGCGATTTCCATAATGAAATAGCCTAATGGGATAGGTATTGTCGTCGCTTTTTGGGGATTTAAGTCTCACCTCCTTTTAAAACCCTATAAACTTTAAGTGACGGCCGTTGCTGTTGTGCCCGCATAAGGCGCCGTCGTGTTACGAATGACTAATTCCGTCGGCAAAACCAATTCCTGGGGGGGAGATGAGGGAGTGGCCATGATTTCCAGCAACAGTTTTGCCCCTTTCACACCGGATTCAAATAGTGCCTGGCGGACGGTTGTAATATGCAAATATTCAGCGGCTTCAATGTTATCGAAGCCAACAACTGACAAATGTTCGGGAATCCGTATTCCCAATGCTTTGGCCGCTTCGATCACGCCGATGGCCTGGGTGTCGCTGTAAGCAAATATGGCGGAGGGAGGATCGGGAAGAGTTAGCAAATCATGGGCCATTTGCCGGGCCTGGGTACGGCCGTGTTCCCCCTGCAAATGATATTCAGAGCAAAACTCAATCCCGGCCTCCGCCAGCGCCCGCTTATAGCCTGTAAATCGGTCTCGCACCGGCGAATTAAACGGATCATCCAGATAATCGCTGATGTATCCGATTTGGCGGTGGCCCAGATCAATGAGATGCCTGGTGGCCAGGTAGCCGCCTTCCACATTATCTACGCGGACACGGCTTAAAGCCGGATGATAAGCGTCCACCAGAACAGTGGGGATATTGGCCAGGGCGAACTGTTCTACGTCCATATCCGAAGGCGTCAACGAAATTAGCAGCAGGCCGTCAGCCAGTTTGCGTTGCGGGATGGTGCGCAGCGACATATCCCGCTGGTCAATTTTTTCAATGTCAAATAGAATGAGATCGTATTCGCTGACAGACAGCACGGACACCACCCCCTGCAGCCGCCGGACGACGGAGGGATTGGTAAAAAAGGGAACGATGACGCCGATGGCCATGCTCTTGCCCTGAGAAAGACGCCGGGCGGCCAGATTGGGGGAGAAATTGAGGGCTTTAATGGCGGCTTGGACTTTAAGGCGTGTGGATTCACTGACGGCAGGACTGTTGTTTAACACTCTTGAGACTGTGCCTACACCGACGCCGGCGAACTTGGCAACGTCACGGATGGTAGTTTTGCTCATCCTCTTCCACGTTTCTGCTTTTGCTGCATCGCCTTTTTGATGGCTGGGGGGACAGCTATTGCACCGGGTACCAGCTCAATCTATGGAACCGGTTCCATAGCGATACTATACAATAGGCGGGGGGGAATGTCAAGACGAAAAACGGCCGTTTCCCTCGAAACGGCCGTCTTCAATATCATTCAAACTACATTCAAACTAAATCCAATTCGGCTCCATATACGTCCCAAACACCTCGCGGAATACGTCGGTAATTTCGCCCAGGGTGACATAGGCTTTCACCGCTTCCAAGATGTAGGGCATCAAATTCTCCGTGCCCTCGGCCGCCTGCCGCAGCGCTGCCAGCGTTTGTCCCACCTTCTCACTATCCCGCTCCCGGCGCAACTGGTTCAGCCGCGCTACCTGCCGTTCATACCCGTGCGGGTCCATCTTCAGGATAGGAATCCGCAGATTTTCCCTGGCGTCAGCATACCCGTTGACGCCCACGATGGTGCGCTGATTGGCATCAATTTCCCGCTGATACTGATACGCCGCGTTAGAAATTTCACGTTGGAAGAACCCTTGTTCAATGGCGGGCAGCACGCCGCCTAATTCTTCGACTTGCTTCCAATAATCGTATACCTGCTTCTCAATCCGGTTGGTGAGCGTCTCCACAAAGAAGGAGCCGGCCAGCGGATCTGTAGTGTTGGCCACCCCGCTTTCTTCGGCGATGATCTGTTGGGTGCGCAAAGCGATGGTGACGGCGTGTTCGCTAGGCAAGGCCCACGCTTCGTCCATGCTGTTCGTGTGAAGGCTTTGTGTGCCGCCGATGACGGCCGCAAGCGCCTGGATCGCCACTCGCACGATATTGTTTTCCGGCTGCTGGGCCGTCAGAGAGACGCCCGCCGTTTGCGTGTGGAAGCGGCAAAGCCAGGAGCGCGGATTCTTGGCCCCAAACGTCTCCTTTATCTCCCGTGCCCAAATGCGGCGCGCGGCCCGGTATTTGGCGATCTCCTCAAAGAAGTCGTTGTGGGCATTGAAGAACAGGCTCAGGCGGGGAGCAAATGCATCAATATCCAGCCCCCGATCCAATGCCCACCGCACATATTCCAGCCCATCACCCAGCGTGAACGCCAATTCCTGAGCGGCCGTCGAGCCGGCTTCGCGAATATGATAGCCGCTGATAGAAACAGTGTTCCACTGAGGCAGGTACTTTGTGCCGAATTCAACGGTATCTGTGACCAGTCGCATCGAAGGTTCAGGGGGGAAAATATACTCTTTCTGGGCGATATACTCCTTGAGAATGTCATTTTGAATCGTGCCCCGCAACTGTTCCATGGGCACCCCTTGCTTCTCGGCCGCAGCGATGTACATGGCCCAGATGATGGCCGCCGGGCTGTTGATGGTCATACTGGTGCTCACTTTGTCCAGCGGAATCCCATCGAACAGGATTTCCATATCCTTCAGGCTGCTGACGGCGACGCCGCATTTCCCGAATTCGCCCAATGCTTCCGGGGCATCGGTGTCATACCCCATCAATGTGGGCAAGTCAAAAGCCACGGATAGGCCCATGTTGCCCTGCTCTAACAGGTAATGGTACCGTTGATTGGTTTCTTCGGCCGTGCCGAAGCCGGCAAACATACGCATCGTCCACGGCCGTCCCCGGTACATGGTAGCATGCACGCCTCGCGTGAAGGGATACTCCCCGGGATGGCCCAGGTCTCGGATATAGTCAAGATCAGCCACATCCAGCGGCGTGTATAAACGCTCTATCGGCTCGCTCGAGGTCGTGAGGAACTGCTCCTTGCGCTCCGGAAAGCGGGCGGAGGCACGGTGCAAAGTTGTTTCTTCCCATTTTTCTTTACTGGCCGCAATCTCTGCCAGCTTATTTTTATCGTACATTCAGCAGCACTCCTTACCATCTAATCTTGCAAAGGGTGTGTTTCAAATGAGTTGGTAAACTCTTGCTGTGGCAGTTGAAAACTGCACCAACGCCGGCCAGGCCAGTCTGCGCCGACTCAATCCAGACCGCGGAGGCAGTCTTCGCAACCATAGCCGCGATTTTAATCGCCAGAAAGAATCGTATCAATCGAAATGAAACATACCCTCTTGCAAATGGCGGATCCTTGCCATTCTTTTGCCAGAGGAAACTATGTTCAGATTATACTGGGCAGCCTGGGGGATTGCGAGTGATGCAGATCACGGAGACGGCCGTCCGTGCGGTAAGCGGTGTCAAGTCGTGGCCGGGTCGTGTTTGCTGCGAGCATAGCCATCAGCTAGAATGCCTCGACCAGCAAGGAGCTTACTTTGATTGAATCCACTGATGTGGACCTGGCAACGCCCACACCAGGCCAGCCGCTCGCCGATGGGGAACGGCGTGGCATTGCGAAAGCAGCCATCATTCTGGCGTTCGGCAACATCACCAGCCGCATTCTGGGCCTGGCCCGGGAAATTGTGAAGGCCAATCTGTTCGGCGCTTCCGGCCTGCTGAGCGCGTTCAATGTGGCCGCCTACGTCCCTACAAGCCTGTTCGACCTGATTGTGGGCGGCATGGTCAGCTCGTCGCTGGTGCCCGTGTTCAGCGATTATGCAGCCGAAGAGCGGCGGGAGACGCTGTGGCAGGTCGTGAGTACCGTGTTAAGCGTGGCCACGGCTGTCCTCCTGGTGGTCGTGATGCTGGTGGAGTTGTTCGCGTCGCAGGTCGCCTGGCTGGTCGGGGCCAACGAATTCACTGATCCGGCGCTGACGGCCGGCAGCATTCACCTGATGCGCCTGGTCACACCCGCCGTCCTCTTTCTGGGGCTGTCCAGTATCCTCACCGGAGCGCTATACGCCCTTAAGCGTTTCACAATGCCCGCTTTCATCAGCGCGACTTTTAACGGCACCATCGTCATCGTGGCCATCGTGCGGCCGCGGGAGATCACGAGCCTGGCCTGGGGCGTCCTCATCGGCTCCGTCCTGCAGGTATTGCTTCAACTGCCGGCATTGCGAGACGCCCGGATCCGCTGGCAGTTCAACTGGCAGCACCCGGCCATCCGCCGCATTCTGCGCTTATACGCCCCTATCGTCGCCGGACTGGTGGTCAACCAGCTAGCGGTGGCCCTCAGCTTGAAGCTGGCCACGAGCACCGGGGATCAAAGCGTGTCGTATATGAAGTTCGCCACCACGTTGACCCAATTCCCCCTGGGCCTGGTGGTCACTGCACTCTCCATCGCCACGCTGCCCACGCTGTCGCGACAGGCCCTCGGCCGATTGGATGCTTTCAAAGGGACGTTGGCCGAAGGGCTGCGGCTGGTAATCACGCTTATTCTGCCGGCTACGACTGGTCTGTTTGCCCTGGCGGTACCCATTGTAGCCTTACTGTTTGAACATGGGGCGTTCACGCCCGCCGACACGCAGACGACGGCGTTGGTGCTGCGCGTGTACTTGTTTGGGCTGCCGTTTGCGGCCGTAGATCAGATGTTGGTGTTCGCGTCCTATGCCCGCAAGGACACCTGGCGACCAGCAGCAGTGGGGGTCATCAGCATCCTCATCTACACGGCCGTAGCTGTGGCTCTGTTGCAGCCGCTCGGTTTGCTCAGTCTTATGATCGCGGATGCAACCAAGCACGTCGTCCACACTCTGATGATGCTCTGGCTGCTGAAACGGCATTTAGGGGGTCTGGCCGGCTACCACGTGGCAGCCGCCGTCATTAAATCGCTCATTGCGGCCGTGGTCACCGGCGCGGCCGCCTACGGGGCCTCCATGATGGTTGTGCAGTGGGTAACGCCCGCCGGACTCCTCTCCCGGCTGCTGGTGGTTGCCTCCAGTGGAGCCGCCGGGCTGGCCGTCTACGTTGTCTCGGTGGCCGTGCTCGATATCCGCGACGCTAAATCGCTGCCCCAGACCTTACGCCGCCGCAAAAAAGCATAATCTTTCGGCCCTTCTTTGAACTTCATTTCAAATCGTGTAAAATGCAATGGTTCATGTTCAGCATCGAGTTCGACTTGCACCATATCGTCTACAAAGGAAACGGCCGTGTCAGTCAAGAATTATCAACTCGTTGTCCAGACAGGCCCCGAACCGGGCCGAGTGTATCCCCTTCAGGCGGCGAAAATCACCATCGGCCGCGACCCCATGTCCGACATCGCCATCGGCGATCCCGAGGTATCCAGAACCCATGCCCGGCTCGAACAAACGGGTACCGGATACCAGATTCAGGACCTGGGCAGTACCAATGGCACATTCATAAACGGCCAGCGGATGGGCAGTGAGGTCATCCAGCTCTTGCCGGGCCAGGAAATTGTCCTGGGCAGCAGCGTGGCGCTGATCTATGAGGAAATCGGGGCTGATGAGGCAGCGATGGCCACCATCATTGACGCTGCACATGGCCCTACCTTAGCAGAAGTGCCGGCCGCGCCCCCAGATCCAACCGGCTCGCCTCCTCCCTTGCCTGATCTGGAGGAGACGCCGGTCCCAACCGCTCCTGAACCCGCGAGTGAGCCACAGTTCACGCCCCCGCCATCACCGCCGCCGCCCCCCGCCCCGCCATCAGAACAGGCAACCAACGCCGGCGGCCGGCGCCGGCGCACTATCATCATCGGCGTGGTGATTGCGCTTTTGCTATGCTGCTGTTGTGCATTCCTGATTTTTATGTACCAGGTTGGAGGGGATTTCTTGCTGGAGGCGTTACAGAGCAGCGGGACGATCCCATAAACGAACCGGGCCATCCACCATTTTTCTATTCGCACAAAATAAGAAGGCCGGGCTTCCCCGGTCTTTTCTCTTACTGTCCGCTCTCTTTGCTCACGACCTCATGCTGACCGTCAATGATAATGGCGTCAGCCACATCCGCATCCTCAGCAGAAACGTCTCCGGAACCGGCACGGCCGTTCTGCTCTTTGATCGTTTTCATGTGGCGGGCCACCACTTCTGGCGGCGCCAGATCAATGAACACCTTGGAACTCACCAACAACGCCGTGACATCATCGAGCTGGCCAATGATAGGGGCAAAGTCTGCAATGAAATCGAACGGAAACATGACATAGGCTACAGCGGCAAAGGGCAGGAGTTTCAAGTAAAAAGGCACTTCAGGATCGCGGAGTAGATAAATCACGAGCCGAAACTGCTGCCACAAATCCCGCCAGAAACCCGGCTCTTTTGTGTTTCGAGGCAAGGTGGATGATTCGCTCATAAGCTTTCCCTCATGTTTGTCATTTTTCACAGACACCCCCATTACGTCCCGGCATCACCAGAGTTGCTGTCCCACTGCAACAGCAGTGAAAGCTCCCAAACTTCTAACACAAATTGGGATGAAGGGCAAAAGGAATTGTGCCGTTCCGATGTCCCCCCGGTCATTGCCTCCGCTTTGCGACGGCCGTTGTGAGTGCTACAATCCGGCTCGCGGGGCGCTTTCCCAACACTCATGGCGTCCTCTCTTTTACTGACAAATCCAATGACAATTTTTCTGGTTTTCAAACTACTCATCGTCCTCGCAGCCCTGGTCGTATTCTTGCGCCGCCCCTCCCTCGCCTGGGGCATCGGCCTGCTCACAGCTACCAGCGCAGTGCTTTTAGATACCTTCTTGAGCACATTCGGCCGCGAGGAAATGCTGGCTGAACTGGGGTTCTTCTTCTATGTGATCAGCGGCGTCCTGCTTGGCGGCGCGGCCGTATGGACGTGGAGCATGTTGCGACCGCTGCTGCAATCATCATCTACTGGCACCCTCTCCCCGGAAATGGGAAAGCCAACGCGTACAAGTCACCAACATCAAACACCCACCCCCAACTCTTCTGAAAACGCCGGAACCGCTTTCGACCGGCAGATGCTCTTCGACGAAATCCGTCACCGCCTTGGCCGTGAGGATATCCTCGATCTCATCTTTGACCTGGAAATCAACGAAAATGATGTGGCGACGCTGCATCAGGATATGAACCAACTCATCATCCGGCTTATGGACTATGCTGAAGCGCACGGCCGTATTGGCGCATTGGCATTAGCCGTCGAACGTATCCTGACACCACCACCCCCTGAAAACCTGCCCAGGCCAGAAAAGATTGACGTTGACTCTCCTCCCACGATATTGCGTCATTACTTGCTGGCCACTTACACCCTGGCCCAGCTTAGAGACATGGCAGACGCACTTGGGGTGGATTGGGAACAACTTGGAGCCGGCGGCAAAAAAGAGATGGTTCGCAATTTACTGCTTCACCTTATGCACCGAAACCGGTTAGACGAACTGGTAACGTTGTTGCACCAGGGAGTCACGGCCGTGTCTTGAAATCGGAGTCGCCGATGGACCACCCAAAACGGATTGCTGCAACTGTTTTAAGCCTCTTGCTTCTACTCAATCTGATACCCTCGCTTCAGGCCCAATCGGAGGAGGCGGTTCAGATCCGTCTGAGCCGCAATTTAGGTCTGGGTTTTGGCGTTCTCATCCAAGGCACTTTCACCGTGCAGGCAAATGGACCGGAAAACCTGACCCGCGTGGTCTTCCTTATTGACGATGAAATCATCGGCGAAGACACCCACCCTCCCTATCGGATGCAGTTTCATACGGATCAGTTCCCGGCTGGCATACATGTGCTGCACGCCGTGGGGATAACCAGCGACGGCCGTGAATTGCCTTCCAATTCGCTGCAACGCCAATTCCTGAACGGGGCAACAGCAACTAAGCTGGCTGCGGTGCTTGTCACGGCCATGCTCATCCTTACCGTCGGCGGCCGTATGGCGGCTAGCCGGATCGCCGGCCGCGGGCAAAGCAGGAAACTTACGGCGTTTACAGGCCCGTTTGGCGGGACCCTGTGCCCCAACTGCGACCGTCCATTCGCCCTCCATTTTTGGGGCCTCAACCTGGTCATAGGCAAACTCGATCGCTGCCCACATTGCGGCAAATGGAATCTGGTTCGACGCGCCCATCCTGACGCATTGCGAGCGGCCGCTGAAGCCGCCGATCAGGAGGCGATCACGGCCAATCCGGGTACAGCGGGAGATAAGAGCGAAGAACAATCATTACGCAGCCAGCTCGACGAATCACGTTATGTTGACGATCCCCCCCATTAGCACTAAAGGACTAGCACACTTATCCCATTTACAATCCGCGGATCGCGTTATAAGATGTTCACAGGTCGTTAGCAAGGGCAAGACTTTCGACTCATTTTCCTCCTCCTGACTAGCTCCGGGCGCCCCACCCGGAGCTTCTTTTTTTCCCTCTTACCGCATCTCCATTTCCCTCCCTACCTTAAAAGTTTGTCTCCGTACCTTCACATAAATGGGTCTTTGGTGTATACTGATGGGCAATTGTGGTTTAATGTGGGTTAAAGTGGATCAAAGTAACGGTAAGACGCCACTTAATTGTGCTGAAATGGAGCAGTCGGTAGAACGCCTGTTCCGGTCGCTATTCTAACCATGTTCCTGGGCGAATACAAACACACCATCGACGAAAAGGGACGCCTGACTATCCCCGCCAAATATCGAGGCCTACTAGCTGCTGGCCTCGTGGTCACACGCGGCTTCAACCGAAACCTGATGCTTTATCCCCTGGAAGGGTGGAAGGAACTGGCTGACAAGATAGCGGCCCGGCCATTGGCCGACTCCGCCATGCTTGATTTTCGGCGGCGCTTCTTCTCCGGCGCTGTGGACTTAATGCCCGACCGCCAGGGACGGATTCTACTTCCCGCCTACCTCCGCCAGTTTGCCGGCATTAACGGCAACGTCATCATCGCCGGTTTGTATGATTATATGGAAATATGGGATGTTGATACCTGGCAAACAGTGCGAGATACGATCGAGAACGATGGTGATGTCGCTCGCTGGCATGATTTGGGCATATGAGCGAATGGACAATACCCACGGCAGCAAACGGCCGTAGCCGCCGGCAACAATGTGGCCATCAATACCAACCATGGATAACAACACCCACGTCCCTGTCCTACTCGCTGAGGTTTTGCAGCTATTACAGCCTCAGGCACACGGCCGTTACCTGGATGGGACCGTAGGCGCCGGCGGCCACTCACAGGGTATCCTGGAAGCATCCGCGCCCTCTGGGCGCGTTTTGGCCTTTGACCGCGACCCGAATGCAATTGCCTTCACCAGACGGCGTCTGGCATCGTTTAGCGGCAGAATCACCTTCGTCAATGCCAGTTTCGCGGAAATGGGCCAATTGGCGCCGGCGCACGGATTTGAACAGATCGACGGCATTTTACTCGACCTTGGCCTGTCTTCCCGGCAGTTGGCCGACGATAAGCGCGGTTTCTCCTTTATGAAGGATGGGCCGCTGGACATGCGGTTTGACCCGACCCAGGGACCGACGGCCGCAGACCTGGTCAATGAATTAAGCGAGGCAGAGCTGGCAGATATTATCTGGCGCTATGGGGAAGAAAAACAAAGCCGTAAAGTGTCCAGGGCCATCGTGGCCAATCGGCCGATCCGCACATCCGGACAGTTGGCTGCGGTCGTCGCCGGGCAAATCAAACAGCGCAGGCGGATTCACCCTGCCACCAAGACATTCCAGGCGCTGCGCATCGCAACCAACCGGGAATTGGAAGCGCTGGAGCAAGGGTTGTCGGCAGCCTTGACTTTACTGAAGCCGGGCGGCCGCCTTGCCGTTATTAGTTTTCACTCGCTGGAAGACCGCATGGTCAAACACCGGTTCCGCGAATTAAGCCGGGATTGTATTTGCCCGCCGGAGCAGATCGTCTGTACATGCGATGCAGCGGCCGCAGTGCGCTTGATTACGCGAAAGCCAATCAAGGCATCGAACGCAGAGATTGAGGCCAATCCCCGCAGTCGCAGCGCCCGTCTGCGGGTCGTGGAAAAAATCGGCACATGACGAGAGTTAGGAGAGAGCGGCTTAAACGAATCGGCTGGCTGGATGAAGCCCAGGTGGCCTTGGGATGGGGCGTCATCCTCATTCTGGCTGCGCTGCTGGGCACGATTTATCTGCGCCAGACAAGCCACATTGCCGCTGTCGGCCGGCGCGTGCAGCAGTTGCAGTACGACTTGAACACGCTAAAGCGGGAGAATGCCGCCCTGGAACAGCAAATCGCGGAAGCACAGGCTATCGACCGTCTCCATGAGGAGATTAAAAAACTGGGGTTTATCTCCCCCCGCCCCGAAGACATTGAGTACATCGTTGTGCCGAATTATCCGGTTGCAGAGGAAGCGCCGGAGCCGCATCCAACCAATCCGCCCTCTGAAGCGCCCGCGGTTCCGGAAACCATGCGGGAAGCGCTTTGGCTTACGCTGCAATCAAGTATCAGCAATCTCATCCGGGGAGAAGCAGGGGAGCCATGATCAGGTTGCGACTTCGCCGACAAACCAGGAGGCCCCCCATTGGATAGCAATCAGCGCAAGCGCCTGACGCTTGTGGGCGTTGCCCTTTGTTTCGTAACCTTTCTAATCGTAGGCCGCCTGTTGAGCTATCAGGTTGCCCCCCCCTTCGATCCCGACCCGATAGGGGGTGGCCAGGCGTACATCAAGGCTGAACCAGAACGAGGTACGATCTACGATCGCAACGGAGCTGTACTCGTGGCCAACAGCGCAGACTACGAGGTGGATGCTTTCCCGGATATGGTGGATAAGAGTCAAGTTGATGAGATGGCTACGGATCTGGCTCCTATTCTGCAAAAGAACCGGTACGAAATCCTCCAAACATTGACATCGGACGCTCCCTTCGTCATCCTGGCAAAACATCTACCGGAAGAAGCGGCCGATGTGCTGCGCACCCTTTCCTACAACGGGATTCAAATCGAAGCAATGCCAAAGCGATATTATCCGCAGGGAAAGATGCTTTGCCATACGCTTGGGTACGCCGACTTTGAACGCGACCTTTGGTCTGGACTTGAGCGGTATTATCAGCAAGAGCTGGCGGGTGAAGGGGTATCCACCACAGGGAACATCTCGCCGCTGGCCGTCCAGCAAAGCGTCATCGCCCGCGACGGAAACGATCTGGTGTTGACGATTGACCGCACGATTCAATTTATCGTTGAAGAACATCTGGAGCGCGGTTTGCGCGAATACGGCGCGCAAAGCGGCACAATTATCGTCATGAACCCACACACCGGAGCGATTTTGGCGCTGGCCAACTCTCCTTGTTTTAATCCGGCCAACTATTTTGAAGAGCGTGGGGACATCTCGCCCAATCCGGCCGTCAGCCAGGTGTACGAGCCGGGATCGGTTATGAAGCTGGTGACGATGGCTGCGGCGCTGGATTCAGGGACAGTGACTCCGCAATCAACTTATTACGACTCCGGAAGCATTGAGGTTGGCGGACACACCACCCGTAACTGGGATGGGAGCGCGCCTGGTCTCACGGACATGACGACGCTACTGGCTCGTTCGTTGAATGTGGGCGCGGCGACGCTGGCTGTGTGGATGGGGCAAGATACGTTCTACAAGTATTTCCAGGATTTCAGCTTCGGTCGTCCGACCGGCATTGATCTGGCCCAGGAAACCGGCGGGCTACTGCCATTGCCCGGTGATGATATCTGGACAGAGGCCCAACTGGCCACAAACGCCTACGGGCAGGGATTGGCTGTGACCCCGCTACAAATGATCGCCTCCGTTTCCGCCCTGGCAAACGACGGCTATCTAATGCAGCCTTACATCGTTCAGAAAAACGGCTCATTTACGCACCGACCAACGATTCTGAGCCATCCTGTCAGCCGCGAGACTGCGGAGCAGGTAACGACCATGGCGATCACGGCCGTGGCCAAAGAAGTACCGGCTGCTTTGGTCGATGGGTACACGGTTGCCGGAAAAACAGGTACTGCGCAGATTCCGGAGAACGGCGTCTACCTGCCCGACGACGTCATTGGGTCATTCATCGGCTGGCTGCCCGCCGACGCGCCCGAAATTATCATCCTGGTGAAACTGGACCGGCCTAAAAGCGCACCGTGGGGTTCGTTGACGGCCGCGCCACTGTTCGCTGATCTGGCCCAAGAACTCGTCATCCTTTTAGACATTCCACCCGATAACGTCCGCCTCCGGGCCGACGTTATGGCAGCGAGGCTGCGAAATTAGGGGCGGTATCTGTCCCTTTTTGATTATGTTAAATCTAGGCCATTTCCTGGAAACGCTGACGAATCACACAGCGACCGGCGCTGAACCAGCCATCGTTGCTGTGACTGTTGACAGCCGCGAAGTTGTCCCCGGCAGTCTGTTCGTCGCCTTCCCAGGAGAACATGTAGATGGCCACGACTATGTGCAAGAGGCGTTTGCGCGAGGGGCTGTTGCCGCTATTGTTGAGCGGCCGATCGAGGGAGCACACTTGACCATTGACACGCGCAGTGGAGAATCGCCGTTGACCCTGCACACGCCGGTGTGCCTGCTGGTCGAGAACACCATGACCGCATTGCAAGAATGCGCCAGGGCATGGCGCGCGCGCTTTTCCACCCGCATCATCGGCATCACCGGCAGCGTAGGCAAGACCTCGACAAAGGAATTGACACACGCCGTCCTGTCACAGCGGTTTCGGACCTTAAAATCAACCGGCAACCAGAATAATGAGATTGGGCTGCCGCTGACGTTGTTGAGCCTACAGCGGTTTCACGAACGGGCTGTCCTGGAAATGGGCATGTATTACCGGGGCGAAATCGCCCGCTTATGTGACCTGGCCAAACCGGAAATCGGTGTGGTGACAATGATCGGCCCGGTCCATCTGGAGCGGGTCGGCAGCATGGATGAGATCGTCGCCGCCAAATGCGAACTGGTGGAAGCGCTTCCCGCCAATGGCGTGGCCATCCTGAACCGGGATGACGAACAGGTGATGAGCATGGCCGAGCGAACGGTCGCCCGCGTCTTCACTTACGGCCTCAGCAGCGACGCCGAACTTTGGGCAGATGGCATTCACTCGATGGGCCTGGGGGGAATTCGCTTCACGCTGCATCATGAGGGAGAATCCCTGAACGTCAGCGTCCCGCTGCTGGGCCGGCACAGTGTGCATACCGCGCTGCGCGCGGCCGCCGTCGGGTTGGTCGAAAATATGTCGTGGCCGGAGATCATCGCCGGTCTGGGGCATACCACTGCTCAGTTACGGCTGGTGGTGGTACCCGGCCCACATGGATCACTGATCATTGACGATACATACAATTCCAGCCCCGACTCGGCCCTGGCTGCCCTAAACCTGCTGCAAGACCTGGACGGCCGTCGGGTGGCGGTGCTGGGCGATATGTTGGAATTGGGCGCGGCTGAAGAGCAATCTCATCGCCTGGTTGGCCGGCGGGCCGCGGATGTGGCCCAGGTGCTCGTCACCGTCGGGCGGCGCGCCCGCATGATTGGCGAAGAAGCATTGGCGGTGGGCATGGCGGCGGATCAGGTCTTTATCGTGGATGACGCGGCCACGGCCGTGCCAATCCTGGAAGACCTCATCAGCCCAGACGACATGGTTTTAATCAAGGGGTCGCTAGGCATGCGCATGGACCGCATTGTAGCCGCCTTGGGACAGGATACCTGATGGTTTTTGCATTAACGGTGGGAGGCGTGACCTTTCTCATGGCCGTCATTTGGGGCAGTCCGCTGGTAGAACTGATGCGCCGCCTCAAACTGGGCAAGCAGATACGCATTGACGGCCCTCAAACCCATGCCTCCAAAATGGGCACGCCGGCGATGGGCGGCGTGTTAATCGTTGGCTGGGTAGTGGTGATCAGCGTCGTAGTCAACATCGTACAAATAGTGAAGGCATTGGAGGTTGCGGAAAGCGTGGTGATTCCGCTGGGCGTCATGGTCGCCTATTCTATCCTGGGAGGCATTGACGATTACCAGGGGTTTCGGCTGCGGCCGGGAGAAGGAATGCGGGCGAGGGTGAAAATCTGGTTCCAACTGGGCATCGCTCTGCTGGCGGCCGCCTTGATTTATTGGGTGGTCAACGACGGACACGGGTTTATGGCTATCCCTACAGTGCCTTTCCTGGTAGACATCGGCATTCTGTATGTGCCCGTAGCCACGATCATCATCACTGGTACGGCCAACGCGGTTAACATCACCGACGGCCTGGACGGGTTAGCGGGCATCATCGCCGCCACCGCCTTTGCCGCTTACGGCATCATTGCTTTTTTATACGATCAGCAGTTCCTGGTGGTGTTGAGTTTCACCATCGTGGGCGCCTGCTTCGCCTTTCTCTGGTTCAACGCCAAACCGGCGCAAATGTTTATGGGTGATGTCGGCTCGCAGGCTTTGGGCGGGACGCTTGGCGTCATCGCGCTGATGACCAACCAATGGCTGATCCTGCCAGTCATCGCGGCCGTGCCTCTGGCCACCCTGCTGTCCACCACGATCCAGGTGCTCTACTTTAAGGCAACCGGCGGTAAACGGCTCTTTAAGATGGCCCCGCTCCACCACCATTTTGAGCTGATTGGATGGAGCGAAACGCAAATCGTGCAGCGATGGTGGCTGATTGGTATCCTGGCGGCCATGCTGGGTGTGGCCTTGGCGCTGGTCTAACAATGAACAATTAGCAATTAGCAATGATCAATTAACAAAAGCCATTTGCTCATTACTCATTGTTCATTGTTCATCGTTCATCGACATGGATGATTTTTATGGCAAACGACTGGTCATTTTGGGGCTGGCAAGGCAAGGCAAGGCTCTGGCAGCATTTGCCGCACAGGCCGGCGCCCGCGTGACCGTCTCCGACTTGCGATCGGCCGAGAAGCTGCAGGATGTGATGGCCGAATTGGAAGGATTGCGTATCACGTATGTATTGGGAGAACATCCGATGGAATTGTTAGATGGCACAGACGCACTGGCCATCAGTGGCGGCGTCCCCATAGATGCTCCGCTGGTAGAAGAGGCGCAACGGCGCGGAATTCCTGTCACAAACGACTCGCAAGAGTTCGTCAAGCGCGCGCCGGCCTCTGTGATTGGCATCACCGGCTCGGCGGGCAAATCCACGACCACGGCGCTGACCGGCCTGATGGGACAGATGGCAGGGCGGCGCACCTGGGTGGGCGGCAATATCGGCCGTCCTTTGCTGGCCGATCTGCACAAAATGGCGGCCGACGACATGGTTGTCCAAGAACTATCTAGCTTCCAGTTGGAATTGTGGCGGCAAAGCCCGTCGGTGGCGGCCGTGCTCAACATCACGCCCAACCACCTGGACCGGCACAAAACGATGGCCGCTTACGTGAAGGCGAAGGCCAACATCCTCCGCTATCAGCAGGCCGGAGACACGGCCGTCCTTTCGGCCGACGATTCAGGTTCCCTGGCCCTTTCCCGGTTGGTTCAAGGACGTTTACGGCTGTTCAGCCTGATGCGCGAGGTGGAAGACGGGGCGTTTTTGCGTGATGGGCGTATCTGGCTGCGGAATGGCTCAGAATCGGCCGTATGCACGGTGGAAGACATTCGGCTGCGCGGTCGTCATAACGTGCTCAACATCCTGGCGGCCGTGACCCTGGCCGATTCCGTGGGCACGCCCATTGAAGCGATGCGGCGCGCCATTCGCGCGTTTACGGGAATCGAACACCGCCTGGAACTGGTACGCACCTGGCGCGGCGTACATTATATTAACGATTCCATCGCCACTGCACCCGAACGCGTGCTGGCGGCATTGGCCTCATTCAGCGAGCCGATCATCCTGCTGGCCGGCGGCCGCGATAAGGAGATGGAATGGGCGCCCTGGGTTGAGCGCGTGCGGGCACAGGTCAAACACGTCATCCTGTTCGGCGATCTGGCCGAAATGCTGGAGAAACACCTCACAGAACCCTCGCCCGATAACGGCCGTCTCCGCCTGACGCGCGTAGACACATTAGCGGAAGCAGTCACGGTCGCGGCCGAAACGGCCGAATCCGGAGACGTGGTATTGCTTTCGCCCGGCGGCACCAGCTTTGATACGTTCACCAACTTCACCGAGCGAGGTGAGGTGTTCCGGCAGCTCGTCCGCAAATTAGGCAAGACCCGTTGACACAGGGCAGATGGAGAGAGTGACAATGGCCAACGTAAACGTTGTGCGAAAGAAAAGCGCCCGAATTCAACCTGCTCTCAAGTTCAGGTTCGACTACTGGCTTTTGCTGATCGTCACCGGCCTCCTGGTTTTGGGCCTGCTCATGGTGTACAGCACAACCTTTGACCTGGGACTGCGCCAGGAAGTGGGTGATGCAGCCTACTTTTTCAAGCGGCAGGTTATCGCGCTCATACTGGGGTCGTTTGGAATTTTTATCATCACCCAGTTCGATTACCACGCATTCCGTAACACCTCTATTTTCTTTATGGTATTCACCCTCATCATCCTCTCTTATGTCCTGTTCTTCGGCGAGCCCAGCCTGGGGGCGCGGCGCGGTTTATATGAAGGCTCTTTCCAACCGTCGGAAATTGCTAAGCTGGCCACCATCCTGTATATCTCCCATTGGCTCTCGTCAAAGGGGGATCGGATCAAAGATTTGACCTACGGGCTGTTTCCCTTCTCCGTGATCACCGGCGTGGTTTGCGCCTTGATTGCGATGGAGCCTGATTTGAGCACGGCCATTTTGATTGCCCTGATCAGCCTGACCCTCTTCTTCATCGCCGGCGCGGATTGGCGTCAGTTTGTTGTGGCCGGGCTGTTCGGTACGGCCGCTTTCGCTGTGCTCATCAACATCTTTCCCCACGCTTCTCAACGCCTGCAAGAGTTCTGGAAGGGGGTCATGGACCCCAGTCTGGCCGGCTGGCAGACCCAACAGTCACTGGTCGGTCTAAGCCGGGGAGGCATTTTTGGCGTGGGGTTGGGAGAAAGCACACAGAAGTTCGGCCCCCTACCCTTCGCCCACAACGATGCCGTCTTCGCCATTCTGGCCGAAGAGCTGGGGCTGTTCGGCAGCCTGCTGCTGATTGGCATGTTAGCGGCGTTGGTGTGGCGCGGATTTCGGACAGCGCGCCTAGCCCGCGACAGCTACGGGGCGATGCTGGCGCTGGGGGTGACCAGTTGGATCGCTTACCAGGCTTTGATTAACATCGCCGTCATCGCCAATGTAATTCCATTCACCGGCATCCCCCTGCCCTTCATCAGCTACGGCGGGTCTTCCTTGTTTTCTACCTTGCTTGGGGTCGGTGTGTTACTCAGCGTCTCGCGCGATGCTTCGCTGAAAACGCGGTCGCAACGGCCGGCGGCAAGAAGTACGCGTCGCAACCCAAGATCGGCCGCGTACAAGAGCGGATGATGAGAGTGATGATTTGCGCGGGCGGAACTGGCGGCGGTATTTACCCGGCCCTGGCGGCCGTGACTGAGTTGTGCCGGCAGGGCATGTCAACCGGGCAGTTCTGCTGGGTGGGCACGCGCGGCGAAATGGAAGAAAAGCTGGTGCCCGATGCCGGTTTGAAACTGGAAACCATATCCGGCGGGGCGATTGTGGGCGTTGCGCCACAGGTGATGATGAAAAATGCGGCCAAATTAACCTGGAGCGTCGGCAAAGCTTCCGGGCTGATACGACGGTTCAAGCCGGACGTCGTTTTTATGACAGGCGGCTATGTAGCTGCGCCAGTCGCTGTGGCCGCCAGGCTGCACCAGGTTCCCATCACCATTTACCTGCCCGATGTGGAACCCGGCTCTGCCATTCGCTTCGCGCTGCGCTTCGCCCGGAAGGTCGCATGCACCAGTGACGGCTCACGCGCATTCGTCCCCGACGACAAACTGGTCGTCACCGGCTATCCGGTGCGGCCGGAACTGCGGGCCGCGACCAGGTTGAGCAAGCGGGAGGCATTGGCACAATTCGATCTGGAACCGGGACGGCCGACGCTGTTTGTGTTCGGCGGCAGCCGGGGCGCGCGCAACATCAACCGGGCGTTGATGGGCATACTGCCGCAGCTGCTCAACCGGGAGCAGGTCATCCATATCAGCGGCGTCCTCACCTGGCCTGAAGTGGAAGCGATCGCCGCCACGCTGCCCGATGGGGTGCGCCAGCGGTACCGGCCGTTCCCGTACCTGCATGAGAAAATGGGGGCGGCTTATCGCGCGGCCGATCTGGTGGTGGCTCGCGCTGGGGCCAGTATGTTGGGCGAGTGCCCCGCATTTGGCGTGCCTGCCATCCTGGTGCCGCTGACCTTTGCCTGGCGCTACCAAAAAGTGAATGCCGACTACCTGACGGAGCGGGGCGCGGCCGTGCAGTTGACCGATGAACAACTGCCGGCACAACTGCTCCCGGCTGTGCGGGAACTGCTGGAAGACGATGCCCGGCTGAAGCAAATGAGCGCGGCCGCGGCCGCTTTGGACGTGCCCGATGCAACCAAGAGGTTGGCCGATATGATCCTGGCAGTAGGGCAAAGAGCGACGCAAGGAGCACACGCATGATTGGACTGGGCACCACATTCTGGCTGATGGTCTGCTTTTTCGCCTTGATTGGCACACTGCGGGGATGGACGAAAGAGGTCATCGCCACCTCCGGTCTGGTGCTGTCGCTGTTCGCCCTAAACCAGTTCGGTTTCTTCCTGGTCTCCCTGCTGGGAGCGACGGCCAGCGGCGGCGTGCAGGCGGCTGACCCTGACGCCCTGCGCCGGCAGCAATTTTACATTTTGACCTTTGTCCATCTGGGAATTGCGTTCTTCAGCTATCAAGGGCCGGCGATTGCGGGGCGTGCGCTGCGCGACCGGCTTCGCGTGCGAGACAGCTTACAGGACAAGGTGCTGGGCGCCATCGTAGGTGCGCTGAACGGCTACCTGATCGTCGGCACCATTTGGGCCTTCCTTGAGTATCAGGTTGGGCCGGACGGGTATGTACCGCTGGCTGTGGGCGTGAAGTATCCTTTCGCCGAGATGATTTTGACACGGCCGCCGGTGGACTCGCCGCTCCTCTCCTTAATTACCAAACTGCCGCTGCCGCTGCTGGCCCCATATTTACCGTTTCTGGTCGTTGTGGTCTTTTTGTTTGTCATCGTAGTCATGATTTAAATGTGTCACGGTTTATCATTTAAGAAAGGAAAACCGTGACACCGCGAGGTTTGGCGGTTTATTCCAGTGATTTTATTTTGAGAATATACCGCCAAACACTTAATCTTTCCCGGCAGTTGAAATCGTGACTGTGGCTGCGAAGGCCGCTTTTGTGGTCTGGATTGAGTCGGCCCAGGCCGATCTGGCAAATGGTGCAGTTTTTAACTGCCGTAGCGGAATATTTTAATGGCGGAATATTTTAATGGCGGAATATTTTAATGGCGGAAT
>JBHHTQ010000002.1:0-157728 GCA_046753445.1 Anaerolineae bacterium
CGGAACACGGAACACGGAACACGGAACACGGAACACGGAACACGGAACACGGAACACGGAACCGAGAAGTTATTCCCTAGCGGTTCGTGTCGATCTCATACAAGTTCCACAGCTCCGAAGCCTGTGTGACATTGGGAGCGAAGTGACGCACTTCCGGCCGGCTGGCAGCGATTTTTGGGTGCCAGAACAGCGGAATGGCAGGCATGGCTTCCGTGAATAGACGCAGCGCTTCCTGGTGATGTGTGACATATGGCTCAGTGCCAAAGAATGAAGTTAACGCGGCTCCGCAGGCGCCGTCAAAGGCCGGATTAGCCCATCCGGTGACATTGTTGCCCAGCCAACCATTTCCGGCAGAGGGGGTAGCGGCCGCAATGTACAGACCACAGCTTGGCATCAACCCGGTGAGCCAGGGGAACTGAACAAGGTCGAAGCGTCGCCGGAAGAGGGGGCCTTCCGGGGAGAACCAATCCACCGCCGGCCGGGACAGCACCTCCACCTCGATGCCGCAATCCGCCATATTCTCGGCAAACATCTGCGCTGCGCGCAACCGCAGATCATTGTCGGCGTCAATGCCCAAGGTGATATAAAACGGCGTCTTTGTGATGGGGTCTTGGCGGAAGCCGTCCCTGTCCAGATCGCGGTAGTTTGCTTGATCCAACAGGGTGTTGGCGGCGGCAACGTCGTAAGGCCATTCGGTTAGATCGGGCGGGTACACCGGGTGAGTCGTGGGCACGTATGCATAGGCGACCTCGCTGCGGCCGGAGAACAGCAAGTCCACGATCCCTTGCCGGTCGGTACATGTCGTCATCGCCTGGCGCACGCGGGCGTCTTCGAACCAGTCGGGGCGAGTCTTAGCGTAATCTTCCTCCGGGTTGATGCCGAAGGCGATATGTTCGACAAGCGTGCTGGGCTGAATGGCGGGGGCCAGCACGCCGGCGGCTTCGGCATCCAGCAGGAACGGAAGCTGGGTTACGTTCAGACTGTCCTGAGTGCCGATGTCGCATGCGCCGGCCAGCAGCATGGCGAGCAGCTGGTTGGCATTTTCGACAAAGCGGAATGTGACTGTGTCCACGCGAGGGAATCCTTCGTCGAGGCGGTAATATTGTTCATTCCTGTTCAGGGTAATTCGGTCGCCGGGCAGCCAGGCGGTGACCACAAAGGGGCCGTTACTCAGCGGCGTGACGGCCGTTTCCGGCGCGTTCAACAACTCGGCGGCCGTGTACCCGCTTAACTGGTGGGCGGGCAGCGGCGTCCAGATGTTGGTGAAATAGGTGGGGTCCAGCCAGCCGGGGATGCCCGTCCATTGCAAGGTCAATTCATCCAGGGCTACGTACCCGGCGGTTCGCTCAATGCGGCTCTTGTCACCCGGCGTGTCCAGATCGGCCGCAACCTGGAAGCTGAACACCGAATCAACGGCCGTAACCGGCGCGCCGTCCGACCAACGCATCGGTTTCAGTTCAAAGCGCACGACCATGTGCGCCATGCGTACCGGGTTCCCGTCAAACACAACTTCATTCCCTTCACTGTCCAGCACCGCGATCCCCTCCCGCAGCGTCACCACATCCCCGGCCGCATTCAGGACGGTAGCACCTGCCTGCACGGCCGTGCTGACAATCTCTGCATCGCCGTCCGCGATGTTGGGCATCTTAACGATGCTCTGTGCCTGGTACTCGAAAGAGAGGGTCGTGTACAGGTTTTCGTAGATGGCGTGGAAGATGGCCTGGCGCGCCAGCGTCGGCGTGCCGGCTGGCGCCCGTTGATACAAGTAAAGGCTGGCCGGTTCGTGAGTCAGGCAGACAACCAGTTCCTTTTCTGCTGTCTCGGCCGGCGTGGGTGTGGGAACCACGGTAACTTCAACCGTCTGCTGCACCATGCGCGTCACTTCCACCGGCTCGGCAGGCACGGTGACCAGTTGCGGTACAAGGCGGGTGACCTCTACGGTGATCTGTTCTGGTTGTGAGCGGCAGGCGGCGAATAGCCCAACGCTCAGGAGCAGGATGCATGCCAGAATTGATCGACTCCTGAGTTTACTGAAAATACGGGCAGGATGTTGGGCGTGCGGCAACTGATTCGTGGGCATGCAATCATCTCCAGGGTTTGATCATTTGGTGATTTGTAATCGGTAATTGGTAATTGGTTGTTGGAGCGCTGTTTCTCGGCGTCACTCCTGCAGGTCAATTTCAAACAGGTTCCAAAGTTCAGACTTTTGCGTGGGGTCGAGTTGGAAATGGCGCACCTCTGGGCTGACGGCCGCGACCTTCAGGCGCAGGAGCAGGGGGATGGCGGGAACTTGATCGGCAAAGATGCGCAGGGCTTCCTGATGCCCCTCCGTGTAATCCGGCGTGCCCGGCAGCGCACGCATGGCCCGGCGGCAGGCGGCGTCAAATCCGGCGTCCCACCAGCCGGTATTGTTAACAGACTGCCAGCCGCCGTAGGGCGCGCCGGTGGCCTTGTTTGTTTCGGTGTCTGGCCCGGTGATCTCCCAGGAAGCGTACAGGCGGCAGAGAGGCTCGCCGCCGACAGGCCAGGAGAACAGGCCCAGGTCAAAACGACGGCCGAACAATGGGCTGGCGGGATCGTCAGAAAACATTTCGCTGGGCGGCAGGTAGTTTAACGAGACCTCAATGCCGCAGTCCAGCATATTCCGCCGGAACGCTTCGGCCATCTGTTGGTTCATGCGATAATTACCGGTCGCGTCCAGCGTCACCTGAAACTCCTTCCCTGAAGCCGGGTCTTCCCGGATGCCGTTCCCATCACTGTCCACATAACCTGCCTCATCCAGGAGACGGTTGGCCGCGGCGATATCATATGGCCATGTCGGCAAGTCGGCGGGATAGAGCGGGTGAATGTCTGGGACAAAGGTGTGCATCACGGACGAGCGGCCGAACAGAATATCTTCTACCATGCGTTCCCGGTCGGTGCACATGGTTATCGCCCGGCGGACGCGGACGTCTTCAAACCAATCTGGCCGTCCCCGGCCGTCCCCATAATCTCCCCATGAATTGATGCCGAAGTCAATGTGTTCGTAGACGGTGCCAGTTTGGAAGTGTGAGACAAGCAGGTTGTTGTTTTCCGCTTCGATGAGGAATGAAGCCAGCTCCATCGTCAACCCGTCGTGAGTCACGACATCGCAGCGGCCCTGAAGCAGTTGGCCAACCAGATCGTTGGGGTCCTTTTTGAAGCGGAATGTGACGTTGTCCAGCCGGGGCACTCCTTCATCGGCCCGGTAATAAAATGGGTTCCGTTCCAGCCGGATGCTCTCCCCGGCAACCCACGACGTGATCTTGAACGGCCCATCCCCTACCGGCAGTCGGGCGGCCGCTTCCGTTTCCGGCAAGTCGGCTACGGCCAGGTTGCCCAGTAAATGCCGGGGTAAGGGGGGCCAGAATCGGGTGAAGTATTGGTGATCGAGGAAGCCGGGCAGTCCCTTCCAGCGCGTACTTAATTCGCCGGCGGCCTCATAACTGGCAGTTCGCGCCACCCCGGCTTTATCAGAAGGCGTGGCGGGGTCAGCGTCGAGCGTAAAGCCGAACACGGAGTCCTCGGCCGTTACCGGCGCGCCGTCAGACCAGAAGCGCTGTTTCATATGGAAGTTGACTTCCATCTGAGGCAGCGTGAGCGGCGCGCCATCGAACACGATTTCGCTGCCGTCTGTGGTCATCACCCGCGTGCCCGGTTCCAGGGGAACCACATTGCCGGAGGTGTCAACAACCCGGTCGCCTTGGGCAACCTCGACGGCCGTGATGACGGCGTCGCCATCGGCGAGGCTGGGTAACTTCTCCAATCCCTGCGCCTGGGTGGCGTACGACAAGGTGGTGAAATCATTTTCAAACAAGCCGTGGAGCACAGCATCTTCGACCAGCAGGGAACGGCCGTAACGGTACAGTGTGACCGGCTCCTGTGCCATGCAGACGGTCAACTCCTTGGGAGCAGGCGGCTTGGGTTCGGGTGTAGGGCTGGCTTCGGGTTCAGGGGTAAAAGCAGTTTCCGGAGGATTCGATATCGTCTCTTCGTAGACGCGAGTGACAGCGACAGTCACCGTTTCAGCCTGGGTCCGGCAGGCTGCCGTGACAACTGCGATGACGGCGATGAACACGACGAATGGCACCCGTCGACTGTTCTGCAGCATACGGGAACCTTATCATAATTGTGCCGGAGGGCAAAACGAGAACACGTATGTATCTCAAACCTCACCGGCGCGAAGTTGGCTCATAAACGGTTCGTAGGCGGTGACATCTGCGCCATGCTGCTTGAGGGTGAAATAATCCTGGACGATCATCGCCTGCTGTTCCCGGTTAAAGTCGCAAAAATGTTTGCCGGCTTCATGGGCTGTGCGCAGGCCCGCGGCGGAGCCATAATCATAGCAGTCCCGCTTTGTTTTCATCAGCATATAAACTGCTTCTCCCAGGTAACGAGAGCCGACGCGCTCGTATTGATACACATGGGTCAGTTCATGCACCATGATCGGTAGATTGCGGCGCGTGTGACGGCCGCTTTGGGGCAGGTAAATGGTGTGCCAGGTGGCAAACGCCAGGTTGCCGTTCAGCCGAAAAACGAGGGCCAGAAGCCCGCCTTCCGCCACCCGTACCTCGCTGAAGCGCAGGGCCGTCTCCCCCAACACCGAGGCGATCATGGCGATCTCGCGGCCGGAAAGAGGAGTGGTGTGGGTGATGAGGTGCATCAGGAGCTGAGCCAGTTCCGGCCCGCCAGCCAGGTCAAAAAGCTGGGCCAGCAGTTGGTGCAGCCAACCGGCGGCGCGGCCGGGGATGGAGGTGCGGCCGTCTCCCGCACTGTTCGCGCGGAGGAATGTATGGGGAATGCCTGTCAGGCCGCGCCACATTGTGTGCCCCAGCCGGGCAAGGCGCACCGGGAAATCGCGGATCAGGTTGATGGGCCACATGGCTGCGTCGTAGAGACGCTCGCTCAACCACAAAGTCGTCAATCGAATCAGGCGAGTCGCCATGCAATCACCTGGTTTAGGGGATGGGTTATCGGCCCGGCCGTTGATTGTTTCCTGAGGGAAATTATAGGAAGTCGGGGTCAACTCCGGCCAGTTTGAGCACGGCCGTCACCGGCGGGGCATGAACAAAGCAGGACTTTAGATGACGATCCTGCAATTCTTCAGCCATCTCCCGGATAAAATCGGCCGCCAGCGTGCAGTGCACCGTCGCGATTGCCTCATTATCTACCACCTGGCTCAAAGTGGCGTGCAGCTTCCACAACACACTGCGATCGACGGAAGTTTGGGCCGCCAGCATCGCCTGATTCAAGTCAGCCGCGGCGGCCGCCCGGTCGCCCCGGCGGAAGCGCACCTCGCCGCTGGCAAAGGCAGTCAGCGCGCGAAATCGTTCCGTGGGCAGAGCCTCAGCCACACTGCCCAATTCGGCCGCAGCCTGAGCCGCTTCCTCCACACAATCCTGGCTGAGATACGCCTGGGTCAGATTGAACAGCGCCAGGGCTTCTAATTCGCGGTCGCCGACACGCCGCGCCCCGTTCAACGCTGACTTCAAGTAGGTCATGCCCTCTTCAAACTGGTTTTCCTCGATCAAGTCCACGCCCAGATTTCGTTCGATTTCCGGCTTAATCAAGTTTGCCCCATATTCTTCAGCCAATCGCAGAGCATGTTCATGGTGTCGCAGCGCGTTTTCGATGTCGTACAGCGCCTGATGGCATTCACCGATTTCGTTGATGGTTTGCACGACCCGCCATCTATCCTGCATCGCTTCCACGATGCTGAGGGCTTCGCCGTATGCTGTGAGTGCGTGTTGGTACTCGCCGCGAGCGTGGCGGGTGCGGCCGAGAGAGATCAGGACGCGAGCCTGTTCTCGCGCTTCGCTGGTTTGCCGGAAAACAGCCAGCGCCTGGCTCAAATGCCGGATCGCTGTTTCGGTGTGACCTTGCCGCCGGTTGAGAATGCCCAGCCCGCGGCGCGCCCGGCCGATGACAGATAGATTTTGGGCGGCCGTGCCTTCAGCCAGCGCCTGGCGGTACAGTTCTTCTGCTTTGCCGTAGTAGCCGCGAAAATCTGCCAGCTCCCCCAGCCGCACGCGGGCGCGGGCCATCTGGTCTTGATCGTCGCTCACAGTCAACGATGCCCGGTAGTCCCGCCCGGCCGCGTCGAAGTCGCCCAGCAGCCAATGGCACAATCCGCGATATTCAAGGACGCGCGCCCTGAAAGAATCACGGGTGCCTTCAAATGCCAGCGCTTCAGTGTAATATTCGATTGCCTTGGCGTAATCCTGGCGATTGGCTGCTTTACTCCCCTCGCCGTAGGCAGCCATCGCTGCGGCCGAGATCCCTGTCGTATCAAAATATCCGGAGACGACATTTTGTGGCATATATCAATCATACCTGGACGAAGGAATTTAGCCATCAAGAAGACGTGAATCGGTTATCGTTTCTCTTCCAATTCTCGTTTGAGCGCGGCGATGATTTTGCGGTCGGTGACGGCGAATGCATACGCGCCCAGTTCCGCCAGATTGACCCAGGCGTGGCCGGCTACGCCGAGGTGCTGCGGCCGTCCGTTCAGATGAACAGCATGAAAGGCGTGGAGGGTGATACGGAAGTGGGTGAAAGCATGTGGCACGCTGGTCAACAAACGGCCGACCTCGATTTCGATATCCAGTTCTTCCCTGATTTCACGGCGCAAGGCGTCAGGCAGGGTTTCGCCCGCTTCCTGCTTGCCGCCGGGGAATTCCCAAAGGCCGCCGAGCAACCCATCGAGCGGCCGCTGCGCAATCAAAAAGCTGGAGTGGAGGGATGGCGTGCTTCCTCTGTTTTGCCAGATGATGCCAGCCGCGACTTCGTAGTGAGGTGTGCGCTTACGCGGCGGCCGTACCGGCCGTTCCAACTGTGTGCCCCGCTGCCGCGCCAGGCAATGGGATGAAACAGGGCAGAGCAGGCAGCGGGGCCGGGCGGGCGCGCACACCTGCTGGCCCAGTTCCATTAACGCCTGGTTGAAGTCCCCCGGACGATGGGCAGGGACGAGATCGGCAGCCAACTGCCACAACCGGTTCTTTGTGGCCGTGAGGGTGACATCGTCGGCCAGGTCGGTGAGGCGGCTGAGCACACGGACGACATTGCCATCGAGAATGGGGACGGGCTGGCCGTAAGCGATGGAGGCGATGGCTCCGGCTGTGTAGCGGCCGATCCCTTTGAGACGGGTCAGCTCAGGGAGCGTTTGAGGGAGGCGGCCGCTATATTCGCGGACGACCGTTTGTGCGGCCGCATGCAAGTTGCGCGCCCGACTATAATAGCCCAGCCCCTCCCACGCCTTGAGCACCTCATCCAGCGAAGCGGCCGCCAGGTCCTGTACCGTGGGGAAACGCGCCATCCAGCGGCCGTAATAAGGGATGACGGTGGCGATCTGCGTTTGTTGCAGCATGACCTCAGCCACCCACACGGCATACGAGTCGCGCGTTTCGCGCCAGGGGAGGTCGGCATGCCCCGCGTCCCACCAGGCGAGCAGTAAGGGAGCGATGTCGGGTGAATCAGACATGATTCAGGCGCGCACGTAGCGGACGACGGGGTGGCTTTTGTGTTCCAGTTCATCCAGATTCGCTGCCACCAACTCGCCGCGCTGGTACAGGTACTCTACGTGCGCTCCCGCTTCTTCCAGCGCCAATAGCACGTGGTAGCTTTCGACCTGGCCAAACAGCTCGCGGCTGATGTCGGCCGTGGACTTGGGCGTCTGGCAAATGTCGAGAACCCGGTTCAGCCGCTCCTGATGCGCCTGCTTGATGGCCGCTACACGGCCGTATAAGTCTGGCATCGGCTCTTCATGGCCGCCAAGTGCCAGCCGGATGCCGTTAACCCCCGCCACTTTTGTCAACGAGTCCAGGTAGTGGCCCAGCCCCATATTGTTGGTGATGCTTTCCGGGGCCTGATGCGGTGTTGTTTTGGAAAGGACGTGATCGGCCGTCAGTAAAATATCGTCCACGCGCAGACAGACCTGTCCCGGGCAGTGGCCGGGCACATGGAATACATCAATCCCGCCCACAGTCTGGCGACTTTCCTCTAACAAGAACTGCACCGGCATGGAGCGGTAGTAATTCTTGGAGAAGAGATAAACGGACATCAGGTTTTGAAGGTGCTGGTCGGAAACGCCCGCCCGCTCCAGGAATATCTCGAGACGGCTAGCAGCAAAGACGACCCGTTCTTCATGATTGGAAATAACGCGCCGATCTAATACGTGAATGCCGACCGGGGCGTCGGTGAACTGGCGTACGAAGGGCAGCCCGCCGAAGTGATCAATGTGCCCATGTGTAACCAGAACGGCGCCGATATCGGCCAGGGAAATGGCCTTGCCGAATGTCTCGCTGACGGCCGAAAAGCCGTCCAAGAGTTGTTGGTTGGCCTCCTCCCAGCCGGAGCCGGTGTCTACCAGAATCAACTGGTCGCCGTCGTCAATAATGTAGACGTTGTTGACCAGCCTGGGGAAGGATTGCACGGGAAAGCTGTAAATAGTACGGCCGTTAGACGTTGTGAACTTACTTGCGGGTTTCATGAGCGGATTATAGCCGTTTTTTGGGATGAGACGGAGCGAGATTCGACAGGCAAAGCCTGTCCTGCAACGATGCGCCCCCTTGATGTCCGCCGGTTAATTTTATGTCACGAGGATGCCATCTGCGCTGTACCGTTCATACAGCCGTTCTGTCACTACAGTTCGCAGCCGCGTCACGGCCGTATGAATCTCCTCGAACGAAGTGTAGAGAGGCGCGATTCCCAACCGGATATTGTCAGGCCGGCGGAAGTCGGGCAGCACGTTCATTTCATGGATCAAAGCCTGGTCAATGCGCAGCCCCTCTTCATGCCCCAGTGATACATGCGATCCGCGGTGCGACGCGTTGCGCGGCGAATTCAGCGTGAAGCCCACCGGTTCCAGCAACGCCTGCCATAGGGCAATCAAGTACCCAGTCTGGCGGACAGACTTGGCCCGCAGCCGTTCCATGCCTGCTTCTAACAACAGATCAACCCCTGGTTCAATCGCGCTGAGGGAGAGGATTGGGGGCGTGCCGGTGAGAAAATGACGCATTCCCGGCGCTGGCTCATAATCAAGATCAAAGGCGAACAAATCGCGGCGGCCCATCCAGCCGGAGATGGGATTGGCCAGTCGCTCTTGCCAGTCGCGGCGGACATACAGGAACGCGGGCGAACCAGGCCCGCCGTTGAGGTACTTATACGTGCAGCCCACCGCCAGATCGGCGCCCGCACTGTTCAGGGCAATCGGCACCGACCCGGCCGAGTGGCTCAGGTCCCACAAAACCAGCGCCCCGGCCTGGTGAGCCGCCTCCGTGAGCGCGGCCATGTCATAGGTGTACCCGCTCTTGAAGACAGTGTGGGAAAGCGAAACCAGGGCTGTCTGGTCGTCAATCGCCGTGGTTAACGCGTCCACCGGGCCGTGAATGCCATCGGCCGACGGTACGACTTGCAGCTGGCGCTGCGAACCGGCAAGCGCGCAGGCGCTTTTCAGGATGTAGAGGTCAGAGGGGAAGTTCAGGTCATCGGTAATGACCTTGTGCCGATCTGGCTGGGCCAGGAGGGCGGCCAGCGCCAGCTTGAACAGGTTCACCGACGTGGAATCGGCCACGATGACCTCATCCGGTTGAGCGCCCAGCAGCCGGGCGATCTTGCCGCCGATTTGCTCCTGTGCCGTGAACCAGCCCTCATTCCAACCGCGGATCAACCGCTCGCCCCACGCTGTGTCCACAAGCGACTGCAAGTGAGCGCGCGTGGTCACAGGCAGACGGCCGAGCGAGTTGCCGTCCAGGTAGATCAGGTCAGGGTCTTCAATGATGAATTGCGCCCGAAAGCGAGCCAGTTCATCCTGTTGGTCTAGTTCTCGTGCGTATGCTGCATCTGTACGAAAGGTCATGGTATTTTTCTCGGTGGTGCTATCCTTGCTTTTTATATTGAGCGAGAGCTGCTCTCGACTTGTTGCAGAACATGGAGGATGTGATGGCGCAAAGGGGCTACTTGCCAAAAGCCGGTGATATGGCCGCCGGGCACAGTGACCAGCGGCCGTTCGGCGAAAATGGCTGAGTGGTGTTCCAAACGGAAGAAGAGATCATATTCGCCCATGAGCGGGAAAACCTTGTCGGCATCAACGCGCCGGTAATACCGGGTGAAATCGAGGGAGGCCCGCAAGGTGTCTACAGGCACGGCAATCGGCCGCCGAAACAGGGCTGCGATATCCTGCAACACTTGTGCCAGATCGGGGGAGGAGAGCATCGGAATTACGGCGCGCGTTTGCTGAAAGAGGCTTTCATACAATAGGCTGGTAATGCCACCCCAGCTCACTCCGCACAACAGGGTGAAGGCCGCTCCCTGTGCTTCAAAATGGGATTGCACCAGTTCCATGATGCGCAGTGAGCCGGCGAAGATCTGAAAAATGTTCTGGAGCGAGGCAAAACCCCTGGCCAGGGGGTCGATCCAGTTGTAGTGATAGGGGGCCTGGATGCAGACGGCATGCGCGGGAAATGGGCTGGGTTGGCGGAAAATGCGCCGCCAGGAGTTGTCGTAGGGCCACTCGTTAAAGCCGTGATGGTATAGTAGCAGTGGGGCTTGCGGGCGAACGGCCGGCTGCACCCGGATGCGGCATTGCAATTCGCCATCGGCCGTATCCAGCCAGACTGTGTGTTCGCCCGGCGCGGAGAGAGCGTACTCCACAGTTTTCTCCCGGTTGACTGTGGTGTGGGCAAGCACAGATTCCAGCCCGGGTTCCTGCCGATAGTTCCGTTCAAACGATGCCGGTAAGCGCTGGTTCATAGTGAACAGCACCAACCTGTCTAACTGGTGAGCCACCGTTTTGCTGATGGTACTGGGCAGCATTCGTTCCTCTGAAGGGTGAGTTTTCTGGGGATGTCCCTCTTTGTTACGGCTTGTTATGGTAAGTCATGTGCGGCCGTGCGGGGAACAATAACACGAAACGGGGCATCATGCCAGAGCGTTTTACGGCCGCTCCAACCCATGTGCTTCCAGCAGGGTTTCGTCTTCCATCAAAGCGGCCGTCTCGCCATCTACTACAATTTGCCCCTCATCCATGATCAGCGTGCGGGGGAACAATTCCTGCACCATGCGTAAGTCATGCGTGGACACCAGCATCGTCATGGGTAGGTCATGCAGCAGTTGAATGAGCGCGCGGCGGGCGCGCGGATCAAGCCCGGCCGTGGGTTCGTCCAGGATCAGAATCTCCGGTTCCATTGCCAGCACAGTGGCAATGGCCACCCGTTTCTTTTGTCCCATGCTCATGTGATAGGGCATCCGCGGGCCGAATTCGCTCATCCCCACCATGTCCAGCGCGCGCGTCACCCTCGTTCCCACCTCCGCCTCCGGGAGACCCATGTGCAGTGGCCCGAAAGCGACATCCTCAAAGACGGTCGGCGAAAATAGCTGGTCGTCGGGGTTCTGGAATACCATGCCTACCCTGGCCCTGACCGCCGGCAAATTGGGCTTGAGCACGGGCAGACCGGCTACCTCAACCCGGCCCTGGCCTTGCAGAATACCGTTCAGATGGAGGGCGAGCGTGCTCTTGCCGGCGCCGTTTGGCCCGACCAGGGCTACTTTTTCTCCCGGCGCGATGCTGAAAGAGACGCCGCGCAGGGCGACTAGCCCGTCCGGGTAGCTGAAGTGGAGGTCGTGAACGAGAAGGGTGGGCGGGCCGGCAGCGGTTTGGGCGGCCGGGAGCGCATCAGGATGGACAATGGGCATAAACAAACCTTTTTAGAATAGACGGCCGATCAGCTGTAAGGCGACGAGCCAGGACACGGCCGCTGCCAATGTTACCCAATCCGGCCTGCGCATTGTGTGCGGGTTTATCGTCAGCATATGGCCCCGGTAGCCGCGGGACAGCATTGCCTGATATACGCGCTCACTGCGCTCGTAGCTGCGCAGGAATAATTGCCCTGCCATATGGCCTGTTACCTGTGCCCGCCACCGAATAGAGCCGCCGCGGCCGACGGCCGGCTCTGCGCTGCGGGCTTCACGCGCCCGCAGCAGCCGGGATGCTTCATCTACCAGCAGGAAGAGATAGCGGTACATGAACGAGATGATGGTCACGATGGGGTGGGGCACGCGCAAGTGGCGCAGGGCATGGATGAGGTCGGGGAACGGGGTCACGGCCGTTAACAGGATAGCCATTTGCACGGAGAGCCAGCTTCGTACCAGGATGCTAAGGAATCGCCGCAGCCCGGTATCGGTGAGCACCATGTCCCAGCGGCCGAGATGAAGCATGAGCAGCGGCCGTCCCGGCAGGGTGAACAGCACTGTCACGGCCGCCAGGGCAAAGGGCAGCGCCACTAATGCCCGCTTGAGGACAAACGACGGCCCAATCTGGGCCAGGTATCCGGCCAGCAGCACCATGATCCAGGCCAGGAGAAATGCCAGCCACGCCCCGTCCGGCAGCAGTGCATTGGAGAGGATGAACAACACCGTCACAGCGACTTTAACGCGCGGGTCAAGCCGGTGAACCAGGCTGTCTCGGTGCAGGAAACGGTCGAATGTGATGCTCATGCTTACTGGGGGTTAAGTGTTGGCTTTGGCGCGACGCCGTAACACCCGCACCAGAATGGTTGCGGCCGCGGCGACCGCCAGCGCTCCCACCAACCCGGCGGCGATGGTGGAGAGGCTGCTTTGGCCGAGGAAGGGGAGCGTGTAAGCGGGCATCAGTTCATAGGGCGTGCCCAATTTGGCGTTGAAGAAGCCCAACTCCATTGCCACGCTTTCCAGGCCGTCAGGATCGCTTGCGGCCAATGGGGACAACAAGACAACGGCCAGCGCGATTAACAGGCCGGGCACAACCCAGGCACGGCCGTTCCGTTCTTGATTTTCCTGCAACAATTCGGGCCGGGCGCGGACAATGAAGCTCAAGGCGGCTACCGTGATAAGCGCTTCGCCAATGCCGATGAGCGCGTGCACGCCGAGCATAGCGGGGATCACCACGCTGAGGCTGGAGGCGCCGCTCAGCCACAATTGCAGGGAGGTGGAGAGCGCGCCGGCCATCACGGACAGCCAGGCAGCGACGGCCGTCACCACCATTCTGACGCGCGGGCTGCGGCCGGCAACCCCGCGATACAGGCCGTATCCTACCAGCACGGACAGGAGGCCCATGTTGAGGATGTTCGCGCCCATCACCACCAGGCCGCCATCCTGGAACAACAGGGCCTGGAGTGTAATGACGGCCGTCATCACCAGCATGCCCACCCAGGGACCGAGCGCAATCGCCGCCAACGTACCCCCGATCATGTGCCCCGATGTGCCGCCCGCGACGGGGAAGTTCAACATCTGCGCTGCGAAGATGAAGGCGGCCATAATGCCCGCCAGAGGGGCCAGCCGCTCATCAAACAAATCGCGCGTCCGGCGCACGGCCGCAGTCAGTAGGGCCAATGTCACCAGCCAGCAAGCGATAGACACCGGCAAACTAAGGAAGCCGTCCGGGATATGCAGTAGTTGAATACCTGCCAGAATCATGAATTGTCTCCCTGTAAGGCACATTCGGCGCAAAGGCCACGGATCGCCAGATGGTTGATTTCCGCCTGGAAGCCATACGTTTGCAGCAAATGTTCAGTCAATGCTGTCAGATGTTGATGATCAAGTTGTTCCGTCTTGCCGCAGGAGCGGCATACCAGGTGATGGTGCGGAGTATCGCCGATGACTTCATACACCGTGCTGCTGCCCAACACGGTCTTGGCGACGACATTTGCCCGGCAAAAGAAATCGAGGACGCGATAAACTGTGGCCTGATTAATGCCGGGCATTTGCTGGCGCGCACGCTCAAAAAGCTGTCCGGCCGTCGCGTGCCCGCCGAGATGACATAACGTGCCGAGGATGAACTGTCTTTGCGGCGTAATGCGGTAGCCGCGTGCGCGGAGTTGTTCAATGGTACCTGACTCATCGTGCATGGAATCATCTTATCGCAAAAATTCGCAAAAGCAAAAATTCTCGAACAAGAGATCGGGGCTAGACTTGCCCGCGCTGTCCTGATAAGCTTTGGGGGTGTTTGGTGAGATCTCACCAATCAAACTCTGGTTCTGCTCAAGGAACGCCAAAATAAGGAGGATATCCATGAATGATTCATCACAGCCAACCCCATCCTCGGACATTGCCCGCATCATTAAATCAGCCGAACGGCTGGGCGTGGAAATAGATGAAAGCGAAGCTGTGCAATGGTTGACGGCGATGGCGGCCATGCAAAGCGACGAGCAAATTGTGGTGGACACCCGCACCGGCGTGTTTGGCCATGCGGTCACTATGCTTGATTTCAGCCCGGATGACCTGGCATACTTCCGCAAGATTGGGGAGTTGGTCGGGTTTCCGGATGAGCCGGGCGTGGAGACAGCGCTGGCGCTCTCTGGATCGGCCGCCCAGTCCAGGATTCAAACCTACCCCGGCGACTGCGATTTCTTTGAACGGATCAATATCAAGGCGGGCACGCGGGAAGAAGCATGCCGGACGCTGGCCCGTATCTTGCGCGAGAAGGCATTGAGCGCGGAGAAGGGGCCGACATACCAGCTCATGGAGGTGCGGCTTGGCTCTTACCCGGAAGCCGTTGTCAAGGACGGCCGTCCCTTTAAGGCGGGGGCCTCCATATCGTGGAGTCCGGATGAGGTTCGAGCGGGGCGGATTGAGTGTTTCACCCCGGACGGCCGTCGAGTGGAGATTAGTTGGGAAGATGCGGCGCTTGACTCCGGGTGGTGTAAGCTGGATTGGGTGATTGCGGACCCGGTTCGCGGCCGTCTGGCCAATGCCAGCAACATGCTTGATGTCACCTGGGAAGCGCCTGACGGCGGCATCACGCCGTTGGACGGGTACCTTGACCCGTACTTCCAGGAAGTTTACCTGGAAGCTGAGTCCATCCCCATTTTCTCCAAACTAAGCCGGCACGTGTCGGCCGATGCCCTCGATGAGTATGTGACCCAACTGGAGAAGGAAGTCCACAAATACGTCAGCAAGCAGATCAACTACGGCAAGGCCGCCAAGCGCATGTACAATGTGTTCCGCCTCACCGGCCGTTACGAGGAAGCCGCCTACGTGCGCGAGTTGTTTGATGAACCAACGACGCTGTTGTATCAGGTGTGGGCGCTCATCCGTACGATTGATGAAGCCCTCCAGCCTGATTGTGATATTACCATGGAAGCGGCTTACAAACAGGCCGATCAGTTGATCGTGGCGGTGGTGGATGTGTTGGAGGGGGCCGAAGAAACGGAGATCGTGCGCTTACTGCTCCGGCTGCGGAACGCGATGGCGCACCAGCAGAGCGACCAGGAAGCGTGGCAGGCGGACGTGCAAGCCGCGCGGGGCGCGGTCATCAACATCGTCAATAACTTCTTTTATGAGAAGCTGACGGCCGTGCCCACCATCAAGGCGTACATGGAGCAATTCCAGCATCAAGCGGAATGACCGCTGGATGAAAGAGCGCAACCCCGTCACACGGTTCAGTTTATGTCTAATTGCACATCAGGACAGGGCCACAACGGGAGACGGCCGTCCCCGCCGGCCTCTTGCAGCAAGCGTTGGGCGATGCGGGCAATGGGTTCGCCTGTTTCAGGGTGGGGCATATCGCCCACGAGGTCGGCCACCGGCACAGCCACATGGGCGAATCGGAGCAGGTCGGGGTCCGGTACGCGGCGGCAGGAGCCATCCTCGCAGTTGTACTCAAAAGCTTCATCATTGAAGAGGACAAGGTCGGCGTCAATGGTGCGGGGAGCGTTCTTGTCCGCCTGGCGCATACGCCCGAGTCTGTTCTCAATTTGACCGAGTAGGCCCTCTTTGATTTGAGCCGCACTTTTACCGGTTTCTATGAGCACGGCCGCATTGTAGAAGTTAGGCTGATCCAACAGGCCGGCGGGGACCGTTTCGTAGACGGGGGACACGGCCGCCACCCGGCACTGCCCGGCCAGCATCCGCACCGCCAGCGGCAGATTCTTCTCCTTGTCAATGTTGGAGCCGAGCAGAATGACGACCCGGTTCATGCTACTCGAAATCCGCGCGCGTGCGCTCGATCTCGATGCCGACCGATTGGGCGAAACGTAACGCGCCCGGCTTTTCCACCCGCACCTGTACCCGCTCGACCGGGAACTCAGCGAGAATGATGCGAGCGATATCGGTGACGAGCTTTTCCACCAGGAAATCAGACGCATTTTCTACATGGTCAATCACCCGTTTGGTGATGCTTTTATAGTTGACCGCGTCCTCAATGGCGTCGCTTTCGGCCGCTTTGCGGATGTCTGCGTACAGCACCATATTGATACAAATATCCTGCCGCTTGACGCGCTCTTCGGGATTGATGCCGATGATGCCGCGCAGGAGCAGGTCTTTAATGATGATCTTGTCCATCATACGTGTGCGTCCAGCCATCGTTCTAGATCGGCCGTCACCTGCTCGTGGTGGAGGTCATTATGATTTTCATGATAGCCGCCGGGATAAAGAATGCGCTCCTTGTCCGGCTGGGTTATCTTGTCGAAGAAGGCGCGGCTGCCGCTTTCGGGAACCAGTGTGTCGGCTTCCCCATGAATGATGAGCAGCGGCGGTTTGAACTCGGCCGCGTGGGTCTGCGTCCACTCAATAGCCCTCATAAACTCGGTGCTCCAGCGGGCGGAGACTTTGCTGCTGACCAACGGGTCGTCCACGTAAGCCTGCACCACGGCCGGGTCGCGGGAGATAGCCTTCACGTCTAACTGTGAATCAAGGCAGAAGTCCGGTTTAAGGCGGGATAAGATGCGGCCGATGAACAGTAAGATGGGAGAGGCATCCACCGCGCCTACGGCCGGGGCGGAAGCGATAACTCCTTTCAACCCGTCGGGATTGTGAAGCGTGTATTCCAGCACCATCAAGCCGCCCATGCTGTGCCCCATCAGGAACAACGGCCGTCCCGCTTCCTGCTCCCGCACCATCTCCAGAAACGCCCTCACATCGCCGCGATACTCGTCCCAACTGTTGATGTGGGCGCACAGCTTCTCGGCAGAACGGCCGTGCCCCCGGAGGTCGAACCCGTAAATGGCGTATCCTTTGGAGACGAGATGATTGACGACGTGGGTATAACGGCCGCTGTGCTCTCCCAGGCCATGCACCAGGGCAATGACTGCCCTGGCCGGTTCGTCCGGTAGCCAGCTTTGGGTATACAATTCCTGGCCGCCGTATCCGGTGAATGTTCCTTCGTGATGCTTCATAACTGCTTTCTCCTGAGCATGACAAGGTGAACGGGTGAATGGGTGAACGGGCAACAAGCCGCTCTTGCTTCCTATTATCGTATCAAGTTGGCGTCACTTGCACAAAGTTAAAGATGATTAGATTCTCAGCGCATTTGGCTCGCGTCTGCAGGTGGTAGGTTGGTGAGACGGCCGTCCCATGAATTGTTTCCAACCGGATGCTGTAGTCTCGCACCAAAGGTGAATCATTCAAAACAAGTTCCCAGGCGGCCGGGCCATATTCAGGAGCCGAGCCAACCGCGACATGATTGTCAATACCACTCCCCCAAATGTGTACTTGGTAACTATCTACCAGAACTGGTTCGCCAGTTAAGTCAAACACCTCACCTGCTATTCCTAGCCAGTTGCAGCCGGCGTGATTGGCATAGTTCTGCAAATAAAACGGACTGTTTTCTGTCCGGGAGAATAGGGAAGCCTTTTGTACGACAGGCAAGTAATAAGCGAATGTCGGCGTTGTGACCGCCGGTTCATTTTCCTGACCCACACCGTAATTTGCTCTGGCTATGTGAGCATACCCATTACGAACAGAAGTCCTGCAGCCGTACTGACTCCCACAGTTTTTGTCATTCCCATGGCCTCATTTTACACCGAAATGCTTGCTGAGGGCCCGGATTTGTGCCCTACAGAAACTCGCCGCCGTCGATGGGGATGACCACGCCGGTGAGGAAATCCTGGCGCAGCAAATGAAGGACATTCTCCGCCACGATGTCGCTGCTGCCCGCCCGGCGCAGCGGCACGCGAGATTGAGCCAGCTCCTCCAGATACCGTTCGTCCTGGCCCGGCGGGGGTAGGATGGCTCCCAGGGCCACGCCGTTGACGGTCATGCGCGGGGCCAGGGCATGGGCCATCATCTCGGTCATTTGCCATAGGCCGCCCTTGGTGAGGCGGTAGGCGAAATGATCGGGGGCCGGGCGGCGCACGCGGGCATCTATGATGTTGATGATTTTACCGCCAACAGACACATTCCCCTCCGCTGCCTGGGCGGCAAATGCCTGGCTGAGCAGGAAGGGAGCGCGCAAGTTGACGGCAAACAAGGTGTCCCAAAGATCGGCGCTGGTGCCCTCAAACGCATCCTCTTCGGGGAAGACGGCCGCGCTGTTGATGAGGATGTCCAGCCGCCCCAACTGCTCCACCGCGGCCGGGACCACCGCCTGCACGGCCGCGGCGTCAGCCAAATTGGCGCTGTGAATGGCGGCGCGAACGCCAAGTACTTCTGCATCCGCTTTCGTCTGTTGGGCCGGCCCGGCGGAACGGCCGTAATGGATGAATACATCGCACCCGGCCCCGGCCAGAGCCAGGGTGAGGGCGCGGCCGACGCGCACTGCGCCGCCGGTGATGAGTGCGGCTTTGCCGGTTAAATTCATAAACGTCTCCTCGCTGCAGGCTACTGATTGTCGGCGGGCATTCCGCGAACGGTATCGCCGGGGTCCACCAAGTCAATAAACTCCGCCAAAGGGGTGTTATTGCGAACGCGCAGACGGGTCCATTCGTAACGATCGGGGAACCCATGCCATTTGCCCGGCAGCGTCGTCACCGCCCCCCAGAAATCCAATTCTTTCAAGATGCCAATACTCTTGTCATCATAGCGGCCGGAAGGGTAGGCGAAGTATCGCGGCGTATAGCCGATGTGCACCGCAATGGTCTGCTGCGAGCCGAGTAACTGCCAGATCAAATAATCACGCGGCTGCCCCCGCAGATCGGGGTGAGTCTTGGTGTGCGACTCGAAACGGATGCCGGCGGCTGCCATTTCCTCCACCATGGGCCAGGTCAGGTATGGTTCGTACCCCTGGTCAATGAATTCAGTGACCAGGAAAATGGTTGCGGTCAGGCCGTATTCTTGTAGGATGGGGAAAGCGTTTTCGTAATTGTCGCGGTAGCCGTCGTCAATGGTAATGATCACCGGTTTGAGGGGCAGTTCCTGCTTGTAAGTGATGGCCAGCGACAGATCATAAAAATCAATGGCCTGGTACCCGTTTTCAGCCAGATACGCCATCTGTTCCCGGAATTGTTCCAGCGCGACGGATAAGCCAATCCGGTAATTGTCGGCGTCTTCCGGCGGACGGCTGATGTAATGGTACATAAGAATAGGCACCTTCAGCGTGCGGCTGTAGATGCCGTTGGGCGTGGGCAGCGGCGAAGGCGTGGGCGTGGCTGTCGGCGTGGCCGTCGCCGTAGCGGTTGCTGTTGGGGAAGGCGTGTGGGTTGGGGTGTTCGTGGCCGTCGGTGTCGCGGTCTCCGTCGCTGTCGCCGTTTCCGTGGCCGTTGCTGTCATGGTAGGGGTTGAAGTGGGCGTGCTGCTGGGAGAGGGCGCAGGCGAATTCGTCGGTTGCGGTGTGGATACCTTGGCCGATAATGCGTGCCGGGTGGCCAAGCTTGTCGGCGTGGCTGCGGCCGCCGGTGAGGATGGCTGCGGGGCGTCCAATTCACGGCCGCCCTTGACTGCGCCTATGATGAATACCATGAAAAGGAGCAGCAGCAGCGTGCCCACACAACTGATGCCGTCCACACTTTCTTTATGATTGGTTGGGACATTGCCCTGATAATCGTCGTTCATACGATTTGGAGGATAGCTGAGGGGCAGAAACACGTCAAGATGGGGCGCAGCCCGGCCGACGGCCGTGAGGCAGTTTGTTCAGCCTTCCTGATGCGTTGTGATATACTGCGTGCCGCAACCAACAGTCCGATGGCGTGTTGTCTTTAGTGACATGCCAGCGACTTTCTTGAGGAAGCTTAACTTTGAATTCTGGCATGGACGAGTCCGCCCTCATCGAGCGGGCAAAAACAGACAAAGAAGCGTTTGGCGAGCTGTACGAACGGTACGTCGATCGGATTTACAGCTACGTATACTATCGCACCGGCAATGTCGCTGATGCGGAAGATTTAACAGCGCGTATTTTCTTTCGGGCGATGCAGCACATCGGCAACTACAAGGACCAGGGTGTCCCTTTTTCTGCCTGGCTTTACCGCATCGCTCATAATCTTGTTGCCAATTGGCACCGGGATCGCAGCCGGCGCAAGATCATCTCTCTTGATGATATTGGCCAATGGCAGGTAAACGAAAACGGCCCGGAGTTGGCGGCGCAACTGATGGAGAATCAGGAAGCGCTCCTACAAGCGATTCGCCGTTTGCCAGCCGACCGGCAAGAGCTGCTCATCCTGAAGTTTGTGGAACGGCTTTCCAACGCGGAAATTGGGGACATCATGGGGCGCAGTGAGGGCGCGATTAAGTCACTGTACCATCGAACGTTGCTGGCACTGCGGGAAGAGCTGCGCGGGCAAGGCACAGAAACCCCGGCGAGACCGCGAACGATTTTCAGGAGACGTTCACGGAGGTGAATGGAGAGCCATAACCTGTTTTTAGAGTGAATCGGAGGAATATGATGTCAAAGGCCAAAGTCGCCGTTGTCGTAGACAGCACCGCCTATATCCCGTCAGACCTTGTGTCCCAATACAACTTGCATGTCATCCCCCAGATTTTGAACTGGGAGGGGGAGAGCTTGAAGGACGAGATTGATATTTCGGCCAGCGAATTCTACGAGCGCTTGAAGACGGCGAAAGAGATGCCGACAACCTCTCAGCCGTCTGCGGGAGAATTTTACGAGTTCTTTTCCAAGGTGGCGGAAACGGCCGATTCCATTGTTGCGGTTCTCATCTCCAAGCCGTTGAGTGGTACACAAGCTTCGGCGCACACGGCCGCTGAGATGATGTCGGATTACCCCATCGAGATCGTTGATTCCCGCTCCACGGCGATGGGATTAGGGTTCATGGCTCTGGCGGCGGCGCGCGCCGTTGAAAATGGGGCGGATTACAAGCAGGCGGCCGAAACGGCTCGCGCCCTTGTGCCCAAGATGCGCCTTATCTTTGTGGTAGACACTTTGGAGTTCCTCCACCGGGGCGGCCGTATCGGGGGAGCTAAACGCCTGGTGGGGTCTATGCTTTCTGTCAAGCCGGTGCTTCATTTGCATGACGGCCGCATTGAGCCGCTGGCCTCGGTGCGGACCAAGCGGAAAGCGATCCAGCATATGCTGAGCGTCATGGAAGAGGGAATGCAGGGAAAATCCAATGTGCATGCGGCCGTAATTCATGCGCTGGCCGCAACAGATGCGGGGAGTGTTTGCGATGAAGTCCGTCAACGGCTGAACCCGGCTGAACTCCTAATGGCTGAAATGAGCCCGGTGGTGGGCGCCCATGTCGGCCCTGGCACAGTGGGTATTGTGTATTATGGTGTGTGATGAAGAACAGGGAGTTACGCAACTTGTTAGCAGCACATGCGGACGCCTTGAACGCCGGCGCGGATGGAGAAGCGTTTGATTCCGCGGCCTGGGTGGCCAGGAATTATCCGTCCGAGGCGGGGCGCTTTCTCTCTTTGCTGCTGCTGGCCCATGCAATTAAGCGCGTATTGGCGCCGGTCGCGCCGCCGCTGCTCTTTAAGTCTGAATTACGGCACCGGCTGGAGAATTATGCCCCGACGGTGGAGGTAGAGTTACGGCCTGCCCGGCGCATGGTCTGGCTGGGGGCGGCCGTCATCGGCTCGGCGCTGTCGCTGGCCGGGTTGATTCTGTGGCTGCTGCGTCGTGTCAGGCTGGGGCAGGGCAAAACGCGGCCGTTGACGACGGCCGTGTAGCGGCTTGTGCGGCCGGCCAGCCATTTATTTGAACCGTCATATTGGCGCGGCCGTTCCCGTATTGCCCAATGGTCAGATTGTGCTAGAATTTCGGGCCGAATTCGTAGTGGGTGAATGGCGGCCCATGTTGAACGACAAACGGCACCAACGCGCATCTTAAAATGCCTCTCGGCCGCCAATCCCGTAGCGCTTTTAGAAACCAGTCGAATCTGTACGATGTCAGAGCAAGACGGCGTGCTTGTTGATAATTGTCTGCATTGGCCAGGCTCGCAGAAGAGTGAGGAGAAGCCCTCTTGAGCAACAGGGAATCATGGAAAAATGGGGCCATTATCGTTGCCCTGCTGGTAGGCACCAGTCTGGTGGCGGCGATATGGCCGGTACTGACGTCGTGGTTTGGCGGCGCCCCGGCTGCCCCGCCTGAACCGCAGATAATTACGTTGGTTTTGCCCCAAGTAGGAGAAGTGTCGCTGACTATGTTGCAGGCGCTTGGCGTGCTGGCGGCCGTCGTCGCTGTAGTCGTGGTGGTGGCCGGTTTAGGATTGGCGCTGCTCTACACGCTTCTGGCAAACCAGGCGGCTGCGCTTGAAGAAGATGAATCGTTTCAGGTGCGCCGGGCGGCTTTGGCCAAATTGGACAAGAAACAGCTTGAAGCGCTGCGCAACGGCCGCACCATCGCCGGAGTGCCGGAACACAAGATGCCGCGTTGGTCCGTCATCAGCACAGGGCTGATTGCTGTGCTGTTTGCCGTGTTCTTCGGCATGTTGGTGGATAGCGCGTTGGTTCCGCAGGGTGAGTATATGGTTGGCGGCCGGCTGGTGAACTCGGCCGTGCCCATCGTCGTCGGCTTCGTCGCCGTCACGCTCCTCATTCTCGCCTGGTGGCTGCGCCCCCAAAGCCTGGACGCTGTGGAAGAAACTGACAACGGTCCCATCCCCTGGGATTTCATCTGGGTTTTGCTGACCGGGCTGCTCGTTGTCGGATTAGGCGTCGGCTTCATGGTTTACCTGAATACCCCATCCTGATGCGGGCGCTCCTGACGCGTGCGGGGGAGCGTCCGGTCATTGTGCCACATCATAGTTTTGTCGCAGGCTGTGCGGTAAAACGCAAGAATGTAGCACGCGATGAACGGATCGAGAAGGTCGAGAAAATCTAATTTCATGATTTAGTACACCGTAAACAAACCATTTGTTTTATTGCAAAAAATCCATCTTCACGGTGTATTTAGGGAACAGTTATGAGAAACCGAAAGCATTTGATTGCTGTGACGCTGATTTTTGTGGTCGTGGCGGCGCTGCTGTTTGTTGTGTTAAGCAACCTCTACCAGCTTCCAGTAGCTGCCAGCGCCCAGGCTGGGCCGATTGATACCATGTTCCGTGCCCATTTCATTGTCATTTCCGTTCTTTTTTCATTGATCATGGTGTTTGTGCTTTATTCCGTCGTCGTGTTCCGCCGCAAGCCGGGAGACGAAGAAGACGGCCCCCATGTGCACGGGCATACCGGCCTGGAAGTCTCCTGGACGGTTTTGCCGGTAATCCTGGTCATTAGTTTTGGCATATGGGGTACAACGACGCTGAATGACCTGGTACGGCCGGACCCGAAAGAGAAAGTGGTCAAGGTGTTTGGCCAGCAATGGTCGTGGAGCTTTGAATATCCCGATCATGACAGCCTGGCATCGGCCGAATTGGTGCTGCCTGTGAACCAGCCGATCTTGCTCCAGATGGAAGCGCGTGACGTGCTCCACTCTTTTTGGGTGCCTGAATTCCGCGTCAAGCAAGACCTGGTGCCGGGCCGGGTGACACAGCTTCGGATTACGCCGACCAAGGTAGGGACGTACAAGGTGAGATGCGCCGAAATTTGCGGCCGTGATCATGCGACGATGCTCGCTGATGTGCGCGTGCTGTCGCAGTCGGATTTCGATGCCTGGGTGGCGGAACGTACGCAGGTGACAGCCTATGGCGAGCTGACGCCGGAAGAGCGGGGCCAGATTTGGTATAGCTCTCCCGAAGGGGGCTTCGCCATTTGCTCCGCCTGCCATACTGTGGACGGCTCTGTGGGCGCCGGCCCGACTTGGCTTGGTTTATACGGCCGTGAAGAACAACTGGCAGACGGTACGACCGTGGTCATTGACGAGGAATACATCCGGCAGTCCATCCTTGACCCCAATGCCCAAATCGTGTCCGGATTTAATCCTAATATCATGCCGCAAGATTACGAAGCCAAGATTGTTGAAAAGCAGGAGCAAATCCTGGCCGAGCAAGGCGTAGAGATTGACATCATTGCGGACATCATTGCCTACATAAAGACTTTAGAAGAGTAAATTATCTTGATGGACTCGCTGGCGTGTGCGGCATCGCTGACAAAACGCCAGGGCGGAGAACGTGTATGAAAACTTTACGAATTTGGCTTATTTCAAGCTATGTGCGCGGCCTGATTGGTCAGGCGATTGGCACAGCCTTGGGCATCGGCTTTATCGCCGGCATTCGATCCCTCATGGGGTTAGAAACTTCCATCGAACCCGGTGTTGTGTTTGGTGGGTTGGTGGGCGTAATCGGCTTTCTCCTCGGCGCAGGGGTGCTCACCGACTGGATCAAGTGGATTTTCGGCAAAGAAACTCCTTTGCGCCACGGCGCGCGTCCGGGGCAGCCTGAATGGTCGCGCTACATCAATGTGGACGTCAATCATAAGGTGATTGGCATTCAATACGGATTCACCAGCCTTTTCGTGCTCCTCGTAGGTGGCCTCTTTGCTATTTTATTCCGATTGGAACTGGCCATGCCTGGTATTCAACTGTTCACCGGCCAGAACGGCAACAGTACTTACAATACGCTGTTCAGCGCCCACGGGATTGTGATGATCGCCAGTATTCTCCTGGGAGTCGGAGCGATGGTGAACTACCTGGTACCATTGATGATTGGGGCGCCGGATATGGCTTTTCCCCGCCTCAATGCGTTTAGCTACTGGGTGGGTATCCCGGCGGTCGTGCTGATCCTGGGGGGGATGGTCGTCGGTGGTTGGGACACCGGCTGGGTCGCATATCCTCCCTTGAGCTTGCGTGCTCCGTTGGGCGTTCAGCTTTTCCTGCTGGGGTTTTATGTCAACGGCCTCTCTTCCATCGCCGGTTCCATCAACCTGCTGGTGACAGTGGCCACGATGCGGGCGAAGGGCATGACTCTGTTCCGTATGCCGATCTTTGTCTGGGGCGCGATAGCCGCCTCCATTATTCAGTTCACGGCTACGCAAACTGTGGGTATGGCGCTGCTCATGGTGGTAGCTGAACGCAGCATCGGATTGAATTTCTTCAACCCGGCCGGCGGCGGCAACCCGATCTTGTACCAGCATCTTTTCTGGTTCTACTCCCACCCGGTGGTGTATGTGTTCATCTTGCCCGGCCTCGGCGTGATCAGCGAGCTGCTGCCTGTCTTCTCGCGCAAGCCATTGTTCGGCTATAAGTGGATTGCGCTGTCCAGCCTGGGTATTGCGCTGGTCGGGTTCCTGGTTTGGGCGCACCATATGTTTACTTCCGGCATGCCGGAGGCATTGCGCGTTCCCTTCATGGTTTCCACGCTGTTTGTGGCGGTACCGACCGGAGTGAAATTCTTTAGTTGGGTAGCCACGATTTGGGAAGGTAAGCTGTCGTTTGAGACGCCCATGTTGTTTGTTCTGGGTGCAATCTCAGTTTTCCTGATCGGCGGCGTCACCGGGCCGATCCTGGGCACGGTCCCCACTGACTTGCACCTTCACGACAGTTATTGGATCGTGGGTCATTTCCACGCGACAATGTTTGGCGGATTTGTTTTCCCCTTCTTTGCCGCCATCTATTATTGGTATCCAAAGGTCACCGGCCGCATGTACAAGGAGTCGTTGGGTAAGCTGCACTTCTGGCTGATGACGCCGGGCTTTTGGCTGATGAGTTTGAGCCAGATGCGGGCGGGCATCATGGGGATGCGGCGGCGGATCGTTGATTATGACCCGGCGCTGGGTGTCCAGAACCTACAAATTTTAATCACCATTGCCGGATTGGTCATTGGCTGGTCTGTGTTAATCATGGTCTACAATCTGATCAGCAGCGCCCGGCAGAAGGAAGCGGCCGATCCCAATCCATGGCGGTCCCGTTCGCCTGAATGGCAGATCCCTTCCCCCGTGCCTGAATTTAATTATGATGTGCCGTTTGAGGTGGTTGGCGATCCATATGATTACGGATTGGATGATGCTGAGTACATCAGGATGATGCCGGCTCCGGCGGCCGGCGATTAGCGGAGAGATACAGCGTGAATGAGAAACGAGCGGCGGCGTACCGCCAGGGTGTGATTACGTTGGTGATTCTGGCTGTGCTGACGGCCGTCGAATATTGGATCGGCATCAGCATCGGGAATCCGACGGTCTGGTTGATTATTATTGCTTTGCTGAAAGCGGCCGCGATCGCGCAGAGTTTCATGCACATCGCCCGTTTATGGAGTGAGGAGAGTCACTGAATGAGTAGCGTTGCCACTGCCCATCACGATGACGCCCACAGTCACCAACTCCCGTACGCTGTTCAACTGAGAGCGAACCGTCTGGGGCTGTGGTTGTTTTGCTTTTCTGAAATATTTTTATTTGCGGCGCTGTTAATGGCCCGCTTCTTCCTGTGGGGCAACACCCGGCCGGATTTGAGCCAGGTGTTGGGCCTCGTGGCCACCAGCGTGTTGTTAGCCAGCAGCTTTTTTGTGAACCGGGCTGAATCGGCCGTGGCTCACGATGACCGGAACACCTTCCTCAACGGCATGTTGATCGCCGCCTTCCTGGGCACGCTGTTCTTTGTGAGCGTAGTGGTTATGGAATGGAATGTCTTTGGCCTGGAAGGGTCGCTGTTCGGGGTGGAGTTGTTTGGCCATCTGAAGCCGACCGACGGCATATTTGGCGCCGTTTTCTTTGCGATGACAGGCATGCACGCACTGCATGTGTTGAGCGGCATCATTTTCATCCTGATCGTATGGGCCAACGGCCGTAAAGGGCATTATTCGGCCGAAAAGCATTGGGGAGTCGAAGCCTGCGCGATATACTGGCACTACGTGGACGTGGTGTGGGTGTTCTTCTACCCTGCACTTTACCTGATTGGCAAAGCGGTTTAAGGGCGAGAATTATCATCCCTGGGTTGTGCATTCATCACTTGGGTCATGGCGGAATTGTAGTTGAGTAATTGGCAACCGGTAATTACCCAATTACCTAATCACCCAATTACTCTATCCCGGCAAATTACCAAGTTAAGTTTGCACAAACCTTCGGCAGTACCTATTCATTCGCAGGCGGTTAGTAAGAGATGGATCCTGTCCTGAAAGCGGCCCTGCTGTCTTGGGGGTGGCGGGCAGATGTGATTGTACTCCTGGCAGTGGCCGGGACTCTTTATTCTATGGGGTGGCGGCGGCTGCGGCGGCGCATCCGGCAGCGCCCAGGCGCTCTGCCTTCCGGCCGCTGGCAGCTCTCCTCCGCCTGGCGGCTGACTGCTTACCTGAGCGGCCTGCTTCTTACGGGCATCGCCCTCATGTCCCCGTTAGACACATTGGGCGCGGCCCTCTTCACATTTCACATGATCCAGCATTTGCTGCTGATCATGATCGCCCCTCCATTGCTCATGGTCGCCAACCCGATGCCCTTCATGCTGTGGGGACTTCCTGCCCCCTGGCGGCGCAAGGTAGGCCGGGCGCTGACACGCTTACTGAACAGCAAGGCCCCTTTCCGGCGAAATCTGCGCAAAGTCACCACACCGGGCATCATCTGGATGGCCTGGGTGGTCTCCTTGTTGGGATGGCACGATCCGAATGCGTACAATGCAGCCCTCCGCCATGAACTGGTGCATGATGTAGAACATCTCACCTTTTTCCTGGCGGGGATGTTGTTCTGGTGGCATGTCACCGGGGCCGGGCCGCGCATTCACAAACGCTTTGGACCGATCGGCCGTATCGCCTTCCTGCTGTCAGCCATCCCTCCCAATATGCTCATTGGGGTGGCCATCGCCTTCGCCCGCGAACCAATCTACACTTACTATCTGGATGCTCCGCGCCTTTGGGGGCTGACGGTGATGATGGATCAGCAGCTTGGGGGCGTGATCATGTGGGTGCCGGGCAGTATGATGTATATCATCGCTGCGCTGGTGTTGGCCGCGCGTCTGCTGGAGGGGGATGACCAGAAACCCGCGCTGCCGGAGCAGGAATGGGGGATGGATGAGGCGTTGTTGGCTCCCGGCCTTGAGGATAGGTCGAACTAATGATGAAACGCGCGTGGTTGCTGTTGAAGTGCCTGTTCGGCCGCAAAAATTGGTGGGCCACGCTGGTGGTCATTCTCGGCATGGGCGTGTTGGCCCGGCTGGGCATCTGGCAGCTTGACCGGCTGGAGCAGCGGCGCGCTTTCAACGCTGCGCTGTTGCAGGTATTGGACGCCCCGCCGCTGTTGCTGAATGAAGACGCCTTACCGGTCGATGTGTCCGGCTTGAAGAACCGGAGCGCCACTGTGACCGGCCGGTTTGATTTCGAGCAGCAGATTGCTTTGAAGCTGCAAAACTGGCAGGGGCGGCCCGGCGTCCGTTTGATCGCGCCATTGGTGATTGACGGCCGGGAAGACACGGCCGTCCTGGTGGACCGGGGATGGATTCCTGAGGCGGAAGCCGATCCCGCCCGCTGGTCGCAGTATGAAGAACCCGGCGTCGTGACTGTGGAAGGGTACATTGCCCCCTCCCAAACCTTGCCCGGAGGGAGGACGGCCGAACCGACCCCGGTGGAACCCAAGTCGGAGTGGTTTCGCGTGGAAATCGAAGCGATTCAGCAGCAGATGCCTTACCAACTACTGCCGTTTTACGTGGTGCAAACGCCTGCGGGGGAAGGGGATGTTCAGCTCCCGATTCGGAGTGCGCTGGAAGTGGATTTATCGGAAGGGCCGCATATGGGCTATGCGATTCAATGGTTTCTCTTCAGCTTGACATTGGCCGTCGTCTACGTACTCTATGTGTATAAGCATGACGTGAAGGGAGCGGCGCAGGCAGCGGCGCAGGCAGCGGCGCAGATAGCGGAGGAATAGGTGACTGTCCGTAAGCCGTAAGCAGTGGCCCGTAACCCGTGACTCGTTGTCCGTATTCCGTGTTGGGAACGGCCGCGCCTTTGGGGGCGGCTCATCGATTGCCGGCCGTTATTGAGAGAGCCAATGAACACTTACCGATTTCGATATGTCCTTCTGATCATTATGTTGGGGCTGGCGCTGGCTCGCTGGCAGACGGCGGCCGCGCATGGCGGGGGCATGGTTCAGGTTTCTCGCGAACCGGCCGGGCCATACCTGGTCACTGTCTGGCTGTCGCCCACACCGGTGCGGGCGGGCAAGCCGTTTCATCTCTCAATCAGCATCGTCAGCGACGACGGCCGTGAAACGCCGGTTCTGGATGCCCAGGTCGCGGTACAGTTGTCGGCCAGAGACAGCAAAGCGGTTGTGACTTCAACGACGGCGCCTGCTTCGGCCGCCAACCGGCTGATCTACGAGGTGGACCTGACTGCGCCGGAGCAAGGAGCGTACCGGGCAGACATCACTATCAACGGCCCGGCAGGGGAAGGAGAAATCGGCCTCGATATCGCTGTGGAACCGCCGGCGGGCGTCAACTGGCTGACCATTGTGTTGATCAGTCTGGGGATTGCGGTGATCATCGGCCTGTACCGGATGGTACGGCCGTTGCCGACTGTTTACGATATTTTAAAAATGCACCACCCGGCAAGATAAAAGCGTTGGGATGAGATTCCGGTTGCTTTTGAGCTGGCTGCAGAAAGGATGCAGCGGGCGGCACCACGCTTCTGGCGGGCGGGCCTGTTATACGATTGGACAGATGCTCACCTGCAGCGGGGGGGGGGAGGAGGGCATCGCACGGGCAAAACAACTCCTCACCGAGGCCTTGGAAGAGTACGATGCGATGGGATCAACCAACTTTGTGGAACGGATAAGGCTCCGCCTTAGGGAGCTTGAATCGGCTTGGGGAACGCGACAGGGGAAACGGGATGGGTGACAGTACTATTGTCTTGAATTTGGTGTGGGGAAGTCAGCCTCTATTCTGAAATTAGGTGCAAGATGGCGACACACATTTTATTGGTAGAGGATAATGTTCTTTTAAGACGCAGCTTGGCCTTTAACTTGGAAAGCGCAGGCTACCGAGTAACGACGGCCGCTAATGCTGAATTCGCTTTAGCTTTTTCCCGTCGCGATCCACCTGATTTAGTTCTTTTGGACATCGGGCTGCCGGGGATGGACGGCCTGGACGCGCTGCCTCGCTTTCGCGATCAGGTCGGCGCCCCTGTGATCTTCCTCACCGGGCGGAGGCGGCAACTGGACGAAGCATTGGGGTTGGAATTAGGCGCGGATGATTACATCACCAAGCCGTTTGACGAAAACGTTCTCCTGGCACGTATTAAAGCGGTTCTACGGCGGGCAAAACGGGAGACTACCGCACTCCCCACTGTAGAAGGGGGACCACTTGTTGTGGGAAATCTGGAAATTGATCTAGCAGCACACATCGTCCGCCTGAATCAAGAAATAGTCTCCCTTTCCCCACGTGAATTTGCATTGTTACATACATTGGCGTTGGAAGCGGGCCGAGTAATATCCGTAGACAATCTTCTGACTCGCGTTTGGGGAGCGGAATATGAAGGGCAGCCGCAGGTCGTTTACGTTCATATTCGCTGGCTGCGTGAGAAGCTGGAAGAGAACCCTAACCAACCCAACCGCATTATTACCGTACGTGGAGTCGGGTATAGACTTCAACCCGAGGGATTATCATGATACGCACGTTGACCGGGCGGTTGATCTTAAGCCATGTGCTGCCGTTCCTGATCATCATTCCTCTCACTGGTTTGGCTTTGGACTATGTATTAGAAACCCGCTTCTTAGTAGCCAATCTGATTGGGGAGTTAAGGGAAGAAACTGTGCTGGTGGCGGAGTTAGCAACAGACCATCCTGAGATTTGGGATGATCCAAAACAAGCCCAGGTATTCGTTAATCGGGCCAGTCTGCCAGTGGCGGCACGAGCGATGTTAGTAGATGTTGATGGCGTTTTGTTGGCTTCGACGGCCGCCGCCGATGCCACTCAAATAGGGGAGCCGCTGGAAAATATGCCAAACATGACCGATCTGTTAAGTAGCGAGGTTACTGTACTAACAGATTTTGGTCGAGATTTGCGAACCAATGTGGTGGATGTTTTTGTGCCAGTCAGGGGGTCAGATCTGCAGGTCGTGGGCGTTGTTCGTCTGACACAACAGTTAACTAATGTATATGATCAATTCCTGATGCTCCGTTATCTCATCGCGGTTGTACTGGCAGTGGGGTTGCTTGTAGGGGGTACTGTGGCTTGGTTCTTGGGGAACAACCTGGGCCAATTGTTGCACCAAGTCACGCAAGCAGCACACGGGTTGTCAAACCGACAGCGTCTGGAGCCATTACCGGAACAAGGGCCAGGAGAAATCAAACAATTGTCTCGCGCCGTTAACAACCTGGTGTCGCAATTAGAGATGTTGGAACAAAATCGGCGGCAATTATTGTCTAATTTGGTACATGAACTCAGTAACCCGCTGAGTGCGTTACGCTCAGCCACCAATGCGCTACTGGGTGGAGCCGGAGATGACAAAAAGTTACGCCAGAATCTGTTGATTGGGATGCAGGGGGAAGAAGAGCGCCTGAATCGTTTGTTAGCTGATTTGGCTGGGTTGTATGATCAACTATCAGGCGCTTTGAAATTACAAATTAAACCATTTCCCCTCACCCCATTCTTGTTTCGGACTGTCAGCGTCTGGCGGGAGGCAGCCTATTACAAAGGGCTGGAATGGCAGGTTGACATTCCCGATGGGCTGCCAACGATAGCCGCCGATGAAGACAGACTGGCCCAGGTGGTGGGGAATTTGTTGAGCAATGCGATTAAGTATACACTCCCAGAGCATGCTGTTTCGGTTAGCGCCGGTTGCCAGGGGGATGAAGTTTGGATTCGGGTCAGCGATACCGGCGTGGGTATTGCTCAAGACGATTTGGCACAAATCTTCACCCCTTTTTATCGTGGTACCTCTAACAGCCGCTTTGCCGATGGTATGGGATTAGGGTTAAGCATTGCCCATGATCTGGTAACTGCGCATGGCGGGCGAGTAAATGTCATTAGCAAGCCCAGTGTAGGTAGTCAGTTTACGATCTGGATACCGGTTACACCTCCTGAAGTCTAAATATCTCCTGGTCATACAAACCATGATCCATCAACGGCGGGTAGGTTGCAGCTCTACTTCTGTGCCTGCTTGGGGAAAATAGCGATAGGAGGGATCCAAATTTCTTCCAGGCCGCGCTGTCCCTTCTCTCTCAAATCTGAAGCTTCCCCCCATTTGCACCTTAAGGATACCTTGAGGTTGCTATAAACCCTCTGTAAGGACAAAAAGATATGCCCTTCTGTACTATATAAGACCTGCGGGGTTGTCAAAACCTTGTAAGTCTTAAGTGTTTGGCGGTTTATCTCATAAATAAATTCAGCGGAACAAATCGCCAAACCTCGCGGTGACGCGGGTTTCCTTTCTTAAATGATAAACCGTGACACACTTATTCGATTAGAAAGAGAGCGGGTTCATGGAATTGCTAACAACGGAAAATCTAGTGGCGTTTCTAACGCTTCTGGCGCTGGAAATTGTACTTGGCATTGATAACGTCATTTTTATCTCGATTTTGTCGGACAAATTACCAGCGTCGCAAAGGGTGTTGGGGCAACGACTTGGGATTGGCTGCGCCGTCATCGGGCGGCTTCTTCTTTTGTTGGTGATCACCTGGGTGCAATCATTGGAAAATACGGAGGTGTTTACGCTTCTGGGCAATGCCATCAGTGGCAAGGGCTTGGTTTTGTTGTTGGGGGGGCTTTTCCTGATTGGAAAAAGTACGTATGAAATGCATGAAAAGCTGGAAGTAGCAGAGTATGCCAAACATGGAAGCAACAAGGCCGCAATGACACTGACGGCGATGGTAGCACAGGTGATTGTGATTGATATTGTCTTTTCGCTGGATTCGGTGATCACGGCCGTCGGTATCTCCAACGTCTTATTTGTGATGATCTCGGCTATCTTGCTGGCAGCGGCCGTCATGGTCTCATTCGCCCGCCGGGTCAGCGACTTTGTCGGCCGGCATCCTACCGTCAAAATGTTGGCCCTATCCTTTCTCATCCTTATTGGCGTCCTGCTGGTGGTCGAAGGATGGAATGCGGAAGCGGCTCACGCCTTGCAGCTGAAGAATTACATTTACTTCGCCATGGCTTTCTCCTTTTTCATCGAGATGATCAATTTGCGACTGCGCCGGGCTGGTCATCTGGTGCAACTACATAACTATCCCCGCCTGCCAGAAACGAAACATGATGCATGATGCGTGGCGCTTTTCTGGTCACGGTTTACGATTCATGTTTCCTGTCATGATTGCCCCTACAAATTCCCAAAGGGCCTTGAGCATAAATGTATGGAGAATGTATCCTTGTACAACCTGATTGTTTTTATCGCAAGTTTTGCTGTAGTCGCGCTGGCGTCCAAACAAATAGGGGCATTTTTTGCCAGAATTAAAATCCCCAAAATCACCGGCTATCTTTTCACTGGCCTGGTAGCTGGCGGGTTCGTCCTGGGCTTTGTGCCTGAAGAAGCCGTCCACAGCCTGCGATTCATAGATGAAATTTCGCTGGCTTTCATCGCTTTTGCCGCCGGGAACGAGTTGTTCCTGCCGGAGCTGCGCGGCCGTTTTAGAAGTATTGGTTGGGTCACGGCCGGACTGGTCATCGCCACCTTTACTTTGGTCAGCACGGCCGTTTTTCTCCTGGCTCGCTTCATCCCCTTCATGAACGGGATGCCGACAATGAGTCTGGTCGCTATTTCCATCCTGGCCGGCGCCATTTTGGTGGCTCGTTCCCCCTCCTCAGCCATCGCCATCGTCAACGAACTGCGCGCCAAAGGGCCTTTCACTCAGGTTGTTCTGGGCGTTACGGTGATCATGGACGTGGTGGTGATCACGTTGTTCGCCATGACCGCCGCCATGGCTGATGCACTCTTAAATCAGACCAGTGTCAACCTGGGTTTTATTGTTCTAGTAGGGGTTGACTTGCTGCTAGCGCTGCTGTCCGCCTATGGTTTGTTCAAGGTATTAGAGAGGATATTGGCGATGCGCGCCGGTCTCACCGTGAAGACGGTCCTGATTTTGTTGAGCGGGTTTACCGTTTTTCTCTTGTCAACCATGATCCGTGACGCCAGCAACGCCAATTTACCGTTTGAAATCCTGGTTGAGCCGCTGCTTGTTTGTATGGTGGCCGGGTTTATGGTGAATAATTACAGCCGTCACCGCGTGGAGTTCGCCAAAATTTTACATGACGCCGGACCGCTCGTTTTTGTCGCCTTCTTTACGCTGACCGGCGCTTCGCTCGAATTGGACGTGCTGGCCTCAATCTGGCCCATCGCTTTGGCCCTGTTTGCCGTTCGCCTGTTGTCCATCATGATCGGTTCCTTCACCAGCGGCGTATTGGCCGGCGACCCAATGCCGCACAACCGGCTGAAATGGATGGGCTTCGTCACACAAGCCGGTGTAGCGCTGGGTCTAGCCAAAGAGGTGGCCGGAGAATTCCCCGAGTTCGGCAATGCTTTCGCTACCATGATTATCGCAGTAGTGGTGTTAAACGAGATGGTCGGCCCTATTTTCTTTAAGTTTGCCATTAATCGGGTGGGCGAAGCGCACCCGCGCGGGGAAGTAGCTCCGTTTGACGGCGTGCGCGATGTTCTCATTTTTGGCCTGAAAGCGCAGGCGATTTCGTTGGCCCGCCAGTTGCGGCGGCATGATTGGCAGGTGAAGCTGGTTTGCACCAGCGAACAGGCGATGGAGGAACTGGTTGCGCCGGATATTGATATTCAAATGGTTGAGGATTTGTCAGTAGAGGCGCTGCGGAAACTGGATGCCGACCACGCCGACGCCCTGGTTTCTTTCCTGCCGAATGAGCAAAGCTACCAGCTTTGCGAGCTGGCTTATGAACATTTCGGCACGGAAACGATGGTGGTACGCTTGAGGGACCGGGCTGATTTCGAGCGTTTCCACAAGTTGGGGGTGATGGTAGTGGAGCCGCAAACGGCCGTCGTCAGCCTGCTAGAACATCTCGTGCGCTCCCCCGCCGGCACCTCCCTGCTGCTGGGGATGGATGAAGGGCAAGATGTCATTGACCTGGAAGTACGCGACCCCAACTTGCACGGCGTGGCCCTGCGCGATTTGCGCTTGCCTTTAGACGTGTTGATCCTATCCATCCACCGCAACGGCCACACCCTGGTTTCACGCGGGCACACCCAACTGCACCTGGGCGACAAAGTGACCATGGTCGGCCCCCAGGAGAAATTAGAAGAAGTAATGCTACGCTTTGACACCTGACACCTGACACCTGGCACCTGACACGCAACCCCAAAGAGGCAACCGATGGAATATCTAAACTTTTTAATTGATTTATTTCTAAACCTGGATGAACACCTGAACGAAATTATCCAGAACTACGGCGTCTGGACATATGCGATTCTGTTTCTGGTCATTTTCATGGAAACGGGGCTGGTCATCACCCCTTTCCTGCCCGGCGATTCTTTGTTATTTGCCGCCGGCGCCTTTGCCGCGCTCGGTTCCTTTAGCGTGCTGCTGCTGTTCCTCCTGCTCTTCGCGGCCGCCGTTTTAGGCGATGCGGTCAACTATTGGATCGGCCGCACCGTCGGCCCTCGCGCTTTTGAGCAGAACATCCGCTTTTTGAAGCGGTCACATCTGGAGAAGACGCATAAATTTTACGAGAAGCATGGCGGCAAGACGATTGTGCTGGCCCGGTTTGTGCCCATTGTGCGCACATTTGCTCCCTTTGTGGCCGGGGTGGGGACGATGGGGTACGGCCGTTTCGCCTTCTACAACGTTTTTGGCGCATTCATCTGGACATCCCTGTTCATCTTTGGCGGTTATTTCTTCGGCAACCTACCCTTCATCAAAACCAACTTCGAGATGGTCATTCTGGGCATCATCTTCGTATCCATTTTACCCATGATCATCGAATACATTCGCAGCCGGAACCCGCTGTCCGTTGCCCGAAATCCGTGAACCGTAATCCGTATTCCGTTATCCGTGAACAGAACACGGATTACGCAACACGGACTCAAGGAGATCCATGAGTCAAGAATTTTTGAACTTCATCCTGGCGCTTGTCATCATCATCACGGCCGCCAAAACGGGCGGGTATCTCAGCGTCCGCCTCAAGCAGCCATCGGTGTTGGGCGAGCTGTTAGCTGGCCTCATCCTGGGACCGACCCTGTTGGATATGCTCCACGCCTGGCCCGTCTTTGGCGGCGATGAGCTGCTGGGCGAATCCCTCACCCTCATGGCCGAGTTAGGCGTCCTGCTGCTGCTGATGCTGGCCGGGTTGGAACTGCACCTGTCCGAGTTGCTCAAATCGGGCAAAGTAGCGGCGCTGGCCGGGACGCTGGGCGTTGTCATACCGTTGGGATTGGGCTGGGGCACGGCCGTCTTATTCGGCGCGCCTTCATCCGAAGCGATGTTCATCGGCCTGACCCTGGCCGCCACCAGCGTCAGCATTTCGGCGCAGACGTTGATGGAGTTAAAAGTATTGCGCAGCCGGGTGGGATTGGCGTTGTTGGGCGCGGCCGTTTTCGACGACATCCTGGTCATCCTCATCCTCTCCGTTTCATTCATCCTGGTCGGCGGCGCGGCCGGGGGGGTGAGCAGCGTCATCATCACCATCCTGAGCATGGTCGGCTATCTGGTTGCTGCTTCCCTGTTGGGATTTTGGCTGCTGCCGCGGCTGGCGTACTGGATTGACCGGCTGCCCATCAGCCAGGGGGTGCTGGCCTTTACCCTGGCGTCCAGCTTGATTTACGCCTGGGCGGCCGAAGTCGTCGGCGGGATGGCCGCCATCACCGGCGCTTTTCTGGTCGGCCTGTTTCTGGCCCGCACGCCCTTCAAAAAACAGATCGAATCTGGCGCATCGGCGCTGGCGTATGGCTTTTTTGTCCCCATTTTCTTCGTCAACATCGGCCTGGAAGTGAACATGCGCGCTATTGGCGGAGGCGTTTTCTGGTTTGCGCTGGCTATCACCCTCGTCGCCGTCCTCAGCAAGCTGGCCAGCAGCGGCTTGGGCGCGCGGCTGGGCGGCCTCAGCCGCCGGGAATCGTGGCAGTTAGGTATCGGCATGGTTTCTCGCGGCGAAGTTGGCCTCATCGTCGCTTCTTTTGCCCTGGCCGAAGGGCTGCTTTCTGTAGAGAATTTTTCGGTAGTCGTTTTTATGGTCATCATGGCCACGCTGGTGACACCACCAATGCTGCGGGCGTCGTTTGCCAAACGGTAGGCCGTTGTCCGTATTCCGTTATCCGTTGTCCGTATTCCGTTATCCGTTATCGGAACACGGAACACGGAATACGGAATACCGAACACGGAAAACGAAATAAGGAGACATTTATGTACTACATGATATTGCTCGTCCTGGATAATTTAGAACAATGTCCCTCCGTACTCGACGCCTGGGAAGCGGCTGGCGCACCCGGCGTCACGATACTAGAAAGCACGGGACTGGCCCGCATGAAGTCGGGCATTCGTGATGATCTGCCGCTGATGCCCAGTATCACCAGCTTACTCAAGGGGCGCGAGGAGCATCACCGCACCCTTTTCACGGTGGTGCAAGACGAGGCACAGGTGGATCAGATTATTGAAACGACCCAGGCTATCACCGGCGATCTGGAAAACGCGCACAACGGCGTTTTGTTTGTGCTGCCGGTGACGCGGGTAGTAGGGTTGCACGGGGCGCAAAAGCGGGCGCGCGGTCAGGAGTGAAAAGATGACGACGTGGTCTCAGTGGGAAACAGAGCCGTTATTAGCCGAATTAAAGAGTGACTGGGAACGGGGGTTGACGGTCGCGGAAGCAGAACGGCGGTTGTCCCACTATGGCCCGAACGAACTGGTCGAACAAGGGACGAGTTCTCCCTGGCGCATTTTATGGGAGCAGTTGACGGCCGTCATGGTCATCATCCTCATCATCACCGCCATCATCTCCGCCTTCATCGGCGATGTCAAAGACGCCGTCGCCATCCTGGTCATTGTCGTCCTGAACGCCGTGTTGGGGTTCACCCAGGAATACCGGGCGGAGAAGGCGATAGCCGCCCTGAAAAAGCTGGCCGTGCCCACCGTCAAAGTGCGGCGCGACGGCCAGGTGCGTGAAATCCCAGCTAAAGAACTCGTTCCCGGCGATATGGTGCTGCTGGAAGCGGGCGTTGTGATCCCCGCCGACGGCCGTTTGCTGGAAAACGCCAGCCTGCACGTCCAGGAAGCGGCCCTGACCGGCGAATCGGAGCCGGTGAAAAAAACAACCGGGCCGATCCTGGGCGCGGACATCCCTCTGGGCGACCGCAAAAACATGGTCTTCATGGGCACGGTGGTGACGTATGGTCGGGGCGCGGCCGTCATCACCGAAACCGGCATGGACACGGAACTGGGCTACATCGCCCACATGCTGCAAAGCGTCACACGAGAGCCGACGCCGCTGCAACGGCGGCTGGAACAATTGGGGCGCGGCCTGGCCGCCGCCTCCGTCGCCATCGTGGCCATCGTCTTCCTGCTGGGGCTGCTGCGCGGCGAAGACCCCCAGCTGATGTTCCTCACCGCCATCAGCATGGCCGTGGCCGCCATCCCCGAAGGGCTGCCCGCCGTCGTCACCATCGGCCTGGCCCTGGGCGCGCAGCGGATGCTCAAACGGCAGGCGCTCATCCGCAAACTGCCGGCTGTGGAAACGCTCGGCTCCGTCACCGTCATCTGCTCCGACAAAACGGGCACGCTGACCGAAAACCGGATGAGTGTCACCGTCCTGGACGTGTTGGGCGAGACGCAAAGCGTGGATACCCTGCTGGATCATGGCGTGCCGGCGCTGGACGCCGATTTGTCGCCGGCCGAAAAACCCCACGCGCGCAGCCTGGAGCTGCTGATCAAGGCGGCCGCCCTGTGCAACGACGCCGCGCTGACCAAATCTGCGGCCGAGCCAGGGCGGTTCCGTGCCATCGGTGACCCCACCGAGGGGGCGTTGATCGTCGCCGCCGCCCAGTTAGGCATGAACAAGGCGAAATTGGACAAACGGTGGCCGCGCGTCGCCGAAATCCCCTTCACTTCCGAACGCAAACGGATGACTACCGTTCACCGGGTAGACGTTGCCGCCGACCAGACCAACACGCCCTGGCGCGACAACCCCCACGTCGCTTTTTGCAAAGGGGCGGTGGATAGTTTGCTGGTGATCACCCGGCAGGTGTGGTCAGGGGATAAAGCCGTCCCCCTGACGGCCGAACTGCACGAACGGATCATGGCCGCCAATGATGGATTGGCCCAGAATGGGCAGCGGGTGTTGGGTGCAGCGTTTCGGCCGTTGGCCGACGAACCGGGCCACGCCGGTGAAGCCGCACTGGAACGAGATATGATTTTCATCGGCCTCATCGGCATGATGGATCCGCCCCGCTCCGAAGTGAAAGAGGCGGTGCAAATCTGCCAGACGGCCGGCATCCGCCCGGTGATGATCACCGGCGACCACCCGCTGACCGCCCAGACTATCGCCCAGGAGTTGGGCATCAGCCACAACGGGCAAAAGGCGTTGACCGGCCAGCAGTTGGCGCAGATGTCGCCCGACAGGCTGGAATCGTTGGTGGAAGAAGTGCCCGTCTACGCCCGCGTCTCCCCGGAACACAAGCTAAAAATCGTCCAGGCGCTCCAGGATAGAGGCCACATCGTCGCCATGACCGGCGACGGGGTGAATGACGCGCCGGCGCTGAAAACGGCCGACATCGGCATCGCGATGGGCATCACCGGCGCCGACGTTTCTAAAGAGGCGGCCGACATGGTACTGCTGGACGACAACTTCGCCACCATCGTCGCCGCCATCAAAGAAGGGCGGGTCATTTATGATAACATCCGCAAATTCATCAAGTACACTCTCACCTCCAACTCCGGCGAAATTTATGTCATGCTGTTCGCTCCCTTTTTGGGGATGCCGCTGCCGCTGCTGCCGCTGCAAATTTTATGGATTAACCTGGTGACGGACGGGCTGCCCGGTCTGGCGCTGACGCTGGAACCGGCGGAGAAGGGGGTGGTGCGCCGTTCTCCATTCCATCCTCAGGAGAATATCTTTGGCCGGGGCATGTGGCAGCATATCCTGTGGGTGGGGCTGCTGATGGGGATCGTGACGCTGGGGCTGGGCTATTGGGCGTGGAGCGCCGGGCGGGGCAACTGGCAGACGATGGTCTTCACCACCCTCACCCTGTCGCAGATGGGGCACGCGCTGGCGGTGCGTTCAGGGCGGGAGTCGCTGTTCACCACCGGACTGCGTTCCAACAAGCCGCTGCTAGGCGCGGTGCTGCTGACGTTTGTCTTGCAACTGGCGGTGGTTTACGCGCCGTTTTTGCAGGAATTGTTCAAGACGGTGGGGCTGCCCCCGGCCGATTTGGGGCTGAGTCTGTTGTTGAGTTCGGTTGTTTTCTGGGGCGTGGAAATTGAGAAGTGGTTCAAACGCTGCCAAGCACAGGCATAGGTTTTCATTATGGATGCAACCTGGTCAACACCCACTCGAATTTTGGTCATTGTGATGGCGCTGGCGACGGCCGTCTGGATTGCGGTGGTCGCCAGCCCGCTGCTGCAAGCGGTGGGCATCGCCGCGCTGCTGGCCTATTTGCTGGACCCGGCGGTGCGCTTTTTTATGCGCCGCGCCCGGATGCGCCGTTCCTGGGCGGCCGGCGTCACGTTCCTGCTGTTTCTACTGGTTTTGGTGGGCATTCCGGCCTGGCTGGGATCGGTCGCTGTGGCCCAGTTGATTCGCCTGGAAACGGATTTTCTGGCGGCGGTGGCCGCCATCGGGCAGTGGTTGACCCAGCCGGTTATCATCTTAGGCGTTCCATTCCATTTTCCTGATTTGATGCGTAATCTACCGGCCCTGACCGGGGAGACGCTGGCGACATTGCCCAGCGGGTCGCTCGACATCCTGTCCAGCGTGACGACCAATTTGCTGTGGGGCAGCGCGGTGCTGGTGACGCTGTATTATTTTCTCAAGGATGGCCCCCGGATTAAGCCCTGGCTGGCGGAGCTGGCGCCGGTCAATTATCAGGGCGAAGTTCGCCGGCTGCTGGATGAAGTGGATCGTATTTGGGGTAAATTCCTGCGCGTGCAGCTGCTTATCTTTCTCATATTGGCGGTACTGGGGGCCATTGGCACGCTGCTGGTGGTGTGGCTGTTCCGGTCTGGCCTGGTGCAATGGTCGCTGTTTGGCTTTATTTTGCTGCTGCTGGGGGTGTATACGGCCGTGCAGCAGGTAGACAATTTATGGCTGCGCCCCCAATTTTTGGGCAAACAGTTACGGCTGCATCCCGGCATCGTCTTTGTAGGTTTAATTGGGGCGCTGGCGTTGAGCGGCGTGTTGGGCGCGTTGGTCATCGTGCCCGTTATTGCTACCGGGAAGGTGATCGGCCGTTACGTTCACCGCAAACTGCTGGGACTGCCACCGTGGCCAGAAAAAACAGAGTCAGGAAATGACGAAGGAACAACACTTGGCAACAAGCTGTTGGTTACTGAGAACATTGAACAAGCGCCAAAAACCTAAATACGGTCGTCAGGTGAGATTAGGTGTGTCACGGTTTATACCCTAAGAAAGGAAAACCGTGACACCGCCAAATATTTATCACCAACCCAGAGAGCGGAAGTCAATCAGCCAGAACTGCATCCAGTGGTTATTTCCCTTCCACAAAAGCTTCGCATCCAAAAATCCTCCGGTGGTTGCCAAATAAACAATTGGGTTTTATACTGTTTTTCGTTGTTCCCTGTGCCGGTAAATCCCTGAGCATGAGATTATCCGACCAATGCGCCTGATCAGTCCCCACTTTTCATCTGAGTACCTACAAATTTTAGATATTCCACTCCCAATTGGAGGAGGAGTCCCCGGTTTTTGTTTGTGAAAGGAGAGGGTATTCGGGGTTTTTCGATATTTATGCAGGTAGGTAGTTGGGCGGTTTGACAACCCCATTAGCTAGGCAGGGGCATCATGTCTTTGCTAGTATGCGTAATCCAGCTTCAGGTTCAGCGGTACTGACACAATCGGCCCGTCAGGAAGGCCTGAAGCTGGAGGTCATTCAACTCGATGTGAACGATTCCAAATCGTCAGAGCAAGCTGTCCAAGAGGTTCTTGAACGGGCTGGGAAGCTCGATGTCTTGATCAACAATGCTGGCATCGGCGGGGGTGGCCCAGTCGAAGAAACGCCGGAGGAAGTTCTGAGGGCTGTCTTTGAGACCAACTTTTTTGGAGCCGTGCGCATGATGCGATTGGTGTTGCCAACGATGCGGCGGGCTAGAAGCGGGGCCATTGTCAATGTCTCTTCCATCGCGGGACGACTGGCAGGGGCACGTAGCAGCGCCTATGCCGGACGAAGTTCGCTCTTGAGGCGGCTAGCGAAGCCTTGGCGCAGGAAGTAAGACGCTTTAACATCCGGGTAATAATCATCGAGCCAGGAGTTATCCAAACTCCCATCTTTGAAAAGGGTGGGCCGGGGCCAGATCCAAACTCTCCTTATTATGAACTCGCTCTAAGAAGTAGTCGGATGTTTACCAAACGGTTAGAAAACCCTTCTCCACCTGAATTGGTGGCAGAAACCATTCAGGTTTCCTTGGAGACGGATCAGCCAAAGCTCCGCTATCTGGTTGGTGAAGATGCAGCAGGATGGGCAGCCGGCCGCCAGGCAATGACAGATGAAGAATGGGTAGATTTGGGTCGAGAGATGACTTCAGATGAATATGCAGCTCTTTACCTCCACCATTTCGGAATAAAAATTTAAGCCGCCGGTTTTTTATAATGCCCCGTGGTTTCAAAGTGCATTTGCTAACCGGTTTCAAGTGAGTCCGGATTAAGTGTGTCACGGTTTATCATTTAAGAAAGAAAAACTGCGACACCGCGAGGTTTGGCGGTTTATCTTGTTTGTTGTTCAATTTAACGGCTAATCGTGACTTTTTCACTCTCCGGTTGGGCAGCGAAGTTGCATGTGATGATGCTATTCGGGACTGGCCCAGCGCAGGTGAGCTCAAGCGTTATGTTTCTGAGGGCGTGCTGAAAAAATTTAAAATTCACAAGGGAGAATCGCAAATGCCTCAATATGTCATTGTTTATCTTGGTGGCGATCAGCCATCTAGCCCAGAGGAAGGCAAGCAGCATTTTTCGAAATATATGGAGTGGTTAGCTTCATTAGGCGACTCAGCTGTAAGTCCTGCGAATCCGCTCAAGAATACGAGCACAGCACACGCTGATGGCACTGTAACCTCTGGGGGTACAACCACAATGTCTGGTTACACCATAGTTGAAGCGGATTCTATGGAGGCGGCACTGTCAATGGCCAAGGCTTGCCCTTTTCTTGATATCGGCGGTTCATTGGAGGTTTCGGAGTTAGTACAGATGCCGGGCTGAGTGTGTCACGGTTTATAGTTTAAGAAAGGAAAACCGTGACACTGCGAGGTTTGGCGGTTAATTCCGCTGATTTTATTTATGAGATAAACCGCCAAACACTTAACCGTGTTCATAGGTATTACAATGTGAAGGTGAGGATGGAGAGGTTGTTTGTGTTCTGTTTTGAGATCGCTCCTTCCCCACCAGAATCCTCCCAACGACTTTTCGTGTCCTCCCTTGGCCTGCCCGTAGATGAGCCGCATATGAAACGAGGGGCAGTTCCCCGTTTGCCTTGCTATAATCTCATTTCCTGGCGGGCGGCCCCACCTCGCAGTCCAATGTAAACTCCCTGCCGGACTTTGAAGGCGGTTTGCGTACACTTTGACAACCGTCAAACATAGCTTGATTGTTGGCGACAAGGTGATGAGAACCATGCGCGTGCGTCTGAGATTGGAAGAAGGGTGGTCCACGCTGGCCTTGCTCTGGGCGCTGTTGTTGGTCGCCGCTATGGCCATCAACCAGGCCGACCTGATTGAGGGGCTGCATATTGTGCCGGTCGTGGCCACCGCGGCCGTCTTCTCCGGTTTGCTCCTGGCCAAGAGCCGCTTCTCCCCCGGCAAGGCCAACACCTATTCGCTGATTTACGGCCTTTTCATCGTGCTGTACATGGTCGGCACGACGCTGCCTCCGGAAATGGTGTGGCGTGAGCGCGTATTTGACCTGATGAACCGCCAGGTTGTCTGGTTCGGTAAGGCGTTTCAGGGGGGAACAAGCCGGGACGGATTGATTTTCGTCATCCACACCTCGGCCGTTTTCTGGGTGTTGGGCTATTCGGCCGCCTGGTACACCTTTCGCACGCCGCGAGTGTGGCGCGCCATCCTGCCCACCGGCCTGGTGCTGCTCAGCGTCGTCTACTATTACACCGGCCCCGGCCGCCTGCCGCTTTACCTGGCTGTCTACATTTTACTGGCCTTCATATTCGTTGCCCGCACGCATCTCGTGATGCAGGAAAAGATGTGGCGTGACGCGGCCGTGCAGTATGAAGAGAGCATCTGGTTCAGCTTTTTACGCGCCGGATTCCTCCTCTCCCTTCTGGCCCTGGTCGTCGCCTGGAGCATTCCGGCGATGCCCGCCAACGCGGCCGTCAGCGACGCCCTCGTCAGCACCCGCGGCCCCTGGCGAAGATTTCAGGACAACTGGACACGTCTCTTCTCCGCCCTGCGTTCCTACAGCGCCGACACCAGCGATCCCTACCAGAACACATTGGTGTTAGGCGGCCCCCGCAATGTGGGCAATACGCCCATCATGGATGTATACGTCCCCCAGGCGATCCCAGCCGTGTATTGGCAGGCTGTCGGGTACGACACCTACGAAAACGGCATCTGGTCCATTGAATCGGGAGGAGACACCACGCTCCATTACCCGGATGACGGCGTGCTGCAAACGCCCCCTTCCCAGGCCAGAGAAGCGATCACACAAACGGTGTACTCCTACATCCCCAACACCAGCTTCCTGTATGCGGCGCCGGAGGTCATCGGATCCGACCGGCAGATGTTCGTGAATGCACGGCCGGACGGGGATGGGCACAGTCTCGTCTCATCGATCCGCTCCCGTTACATCCTGCGTCAGGGGGATGTGTACAACGTCACCTCGCGCGTTTCGGTTGCCGATGCTGAAAGCCTGCGGGCGGCGTCCCGTGATTATCCCGACTGGGTGATGGATACCTATCTGCAATTGCCAGACACGATCACGCCGGAGACGATAGAGCTGGCTGAACAATTAACGGCCGCACACGACAATCCGTTTGACATGGCCATCGCCGTGCGCGATTATCTGCGCGAGAATATCACCTACAACGACCAGATCAGCGCTCCCCCGGAAGGGGTAGACCCCGTGCATTACACGCTCTTCGACATCAAGCAAGGATACTGCAACTACTATGCTTCCTCCATGGCGGTCATGCTGCGCTCGCAGGGCGTCCCGGCGCGCATTGTCAGCGGTTACGCTCAGGGAGATTACGATGAGGATACCGGTTCTTATCGCGTGCGCGCCAGCAATGCCCACACCTGGGCCGAGGTGTACTTCCCAAATTACGGCTGGATTCAATTTGAGCCGACCGCCTCTATCCCCACCGTGTCACGGCCGGAGTCATCCGGCGGCGGCGATGCCTTTGAAACACCCCTGCTTCCTGAGGAAGACCCGAATGTCGAGGATTTGCCCGACAGCGACCCGCAGAGTGATTTTGAGCGAGGGCTTCAGGAAGATGAGGAAGCGGCCGGGCCTGCTGGTTCGGTCGTCCGCCGGGAGTTCTCCATCTGGCAGGTCTTGATCGGCGTTGCGGTTCTGATGTTCGCAGCCCTCCTCCTTGTTTTGGCCAGCGAGGTGAACCGGCGAGTTGAATCTGATGTGCGGCGGAGCTATTCGCGGCTGGGCAGTTGGGCGCGCCGGCTGGGCATCCGGGTCCACCCCACCCATACCCCTCACGAGAGAGCCGACCTGATGGCTACGGCCGTGCCCGAAGGAAAGACCCCCATCCGCAACCTGACCCGGCAGTTCGTCTTGCAGCAGTTCAGCCGCGGCCGCTCTTATGAGGCGGGGTTTGATCCGCTGGAAGAGTGGCGTGTGTTGCGGCCGATTTTACTGCGCAAAACGATTCTCCAAAAACTGCGGCAAACGCCGCGCCGTTTGCCGGGGAGAAAGCCGGGCAGGTAACCCGCCCAGCCCGGCAGTTAAAACCCATCGAATTCATTTGCCGGACCACCCAGATCATTTATCCTCCCTCAAAGCGGGCCACAATTCTGTTATAATCTAGGGCAGTCAGACGCAAGTTGTCTCCGTAAGAGGGCGCAGCTACCTGACTGCTGCCCTGTTTTGCTGCAACCGCAGCTTGGTAGAAGGATACTCGGTTGAACGACCCATCCCTTACTCAACTTCAAATCAATCTCAAACGGTTACGGGAACTCATTGATGAATTAGGCGGTACGGTGAGCCGGCAGCACCAGACGCTGATCATGACGCGAGAGGAGGTCGCGCGCCAGGCCGCCTTCCAGGCGGGAGCAGAATTGGACCGCCTCCTGGCTTACGTTCGCCGCCAGATGGAAGACCTGGAGCAGCGCGTCGATGCCCGGGAGAAGGAGCATGAGCAGCTCAAGGCGCTGCAGCAGGTTGGGGCGGTCGTCAACTCGTCGCTGGACCTCAACCAGGTGCTCAGCTTTGTCATGGACGCCATCATTGAGCTGACCAGGGCGGAACGGGCCATCCTCCTGCTTAAAGATGAAGAGAGCGGCCGTCTTGAGGTCCAGGTGGCGCGCAATATGGACAAAGAGACGATTGAGAAGTCTGAATCCTTTGAGATCAGCCGTAGCATTGTGCGCAGTGTGGCGGAGACGGGTGAGCCAGTGGCGACGATGAATGCGCAGGCAGACCCCCGCTTCGCCACCCAGGAAAGCATCATCAGCTACAATTTGCGTTCGATCCTCTGCGCCCCACTCAAGATCAAGGAGAGCATCACCGGCGTAATTTATGCCGACAACCGGGTAGCATCCGGCATTTTTGGGGATGCAGACCGGGATTTGCTGGCGGCCTTCGCTAACCAGGCGGCCGTGGCCATTGAAAACGCCCGTCTCTACCGGCAGTTGCGGGATCGCCTGGTTGAGATCACTGAGATGAAGGACTTGATGGACAACGTGTTTGCCTCCATCGCCAGCGGCGTCATCACCATTGATGAGGCGGACCGGGTGGCCCTCTACAATCGGGCGGCCGAACGCATCCTTGGGCTGCCGATTGAGTCCGTACTCCGCCAGACCTACCATATTGTGCTGTCGGCCCTGGGGGCATCTGTAGAGCCGCTGATCAGTGATGTCAGAACCAACGGCGGTACGCGCAGCACAGAGATGGATATTGTGGTGAGCAAGCGCCCCGGCGTCACCACGCTCAACCTGACCTTATCGCCGCTGCGGGATACGGAACAGGAGATGCTGGGCGTGGCAATGGTGCTGGATGACGTCTCGGAGCAAAAGCGGCTGGAGAGCGTGCGCCGTTATCTGCCGCCGGCTTTGGTGGATCAGGTGCGGGACCTGGACGCCGCGCAGCGGCCGCAGCGCCGCATCATCAGCGTGCTCTTCGCCGACGTACGGGGCTTCAGCAGCTACAGCGAGCAGATGGACCCGGAGAAACTAATCCAGGTCATCAACGGCTACTTCACGGAAGCGGTCCAGGCGATTTCCCATTTTCAAGGTCTGACCGATAAATTCATGGGCGACGCGGTCATGGCCCTGTTCAACACGCCGCTCAATCCGCAGGAAAATCACGTGCGGCGGGCCGTGGAAACCGCGCTCATGATCCAGGCCAATATGCGCGAATATCACGCCGCGCTGCCCGAAGATCGCCGGTTATATTTCGGCACCGGCATTCATGTGGGGGAGGCGGTGGTCGGCAACGTCGGCAGCCATCTGCGCAAGGATTACTCCGCCATCGGCGACGCGGTGAACATGGCCAAGCGGCTGCAAGAGAAAGCAGTGCCGGGCCAGATTCTTATCAGTCAGGCTGTGTATGAGCAGGTGAAAGAATGGGTGACTGCCCAACCCTTGCCGCTGACTCAGGTCAAAGGACGGCAGGAGCTGGTGCAGATTTACGAGTTAACGGGCCTTCAATAGCTGGGTCAGCGCTGATATTTTTCCCTGTGACTGGAGACGGGAGAGTGGAAGTCTCCAGTTAACCAGCCTTTCATCAACCGCCGCTCCCCTGGCTCTCAATCACCAGCTGGTAACGGGCCGGTTCCAGGGTCATGGGCGCGATGGCGGCCACAATGAGGATCGGCCGTTTCCCGCCGTTCCCTGTTACCGTGAATGTGAGACGCTGCCCTTCGTCGAGAGCGAGCGCTTCCACGACCGGAACCCCATCCACGTAACGAATCAACTGAAGGCGCCACGTCTGCGGCAGGACGGCCGTAACCGGGGTGAATCCCTCCGCCTGCCAGCCGTCATCTACCGTCTCCACATCATCGTAAAAGCCGATCTCCGGGATGGCGATGTTATCCAGGGCAAAGCCGCCGTAGGTGAGGATGAGGTCGGTGACATACTCGAACCGGATTTGTATTTGCCGGCCTGCAAACGGCGTCAGGTCTACACGCTCCTCGACCCAGTTGCGCTGCCGGCCGGTGTAAAAGCGTTCAGTGAGCGCGCTGCCGGCCGGATCATCGGCCGGATCTGCTCCCTGCATGTGCGGAGACGCAAGCCCCTGCCAGGTACGGCCGCTGTCAGTTGAGACCGAGACGTAGGCAAAGTCATATCCCTGCTCAATGTCCACATAGGCTGCATATTGGAGTGTAGCCGAAGGAACCTCCCGCAGATCAACCGTCCGCGTCAGGCGTGGGTTGCTGTAGTTGGCGCGCTGCGCATACCACATTCGCTCCCCTGAGACGGGGAGGGTGTCCAGCAGCGGCGTTACCGCCTCCCCCGTGAATTGGACGGTGATCTTCCCGGAAACAGGCAGTGAGTAATAGTCGGCCGCATACTGCGAGACGGTCGTGTCGAAAACGAACGGCAACGAGGAGACGGCCGTCATGGCAACCGTGTCCAGCGTCAGGCCCGGAAAATGATACACATCAGCTGCGTTGGGGTCATTGTGCAGCGTCAGCGTCGCCAGCCAGTCGAGCCACACGGATTCGCCACTGATCGCCAGCCCGTTCGCGGCCGCGATCTGATCCACCGCCGCCAGTCCCGGTTCCGGGCTGGTGGCAAACTGGCGGTACAAGTCCGGTCCCAGCCGGTCGTAAATGGCGCGGTTCAGCAGGTACCCCTGCCCGTAAAACGGCAGCGTGTTGTCGTCCGTCCAACTGTTGAGCTGCTGATCCGGGTTGCGCAGGAAGAGGTTACCACGCTGTTGGCCGCTGTTCCCCAGGCCCAGCAACTCTTCAGCCAGCACGGCCGATCCCTCCACCTCCCAATCAATGTCTCCCCGGTCATAATGGTCTTCAATCATGTGCCGAAACTCGTGCCCCAACACATTCAGGTAGAAGCCGGTGCCGAACTGCTGTGCGTTCATGATGAACATCTCGCGCTCGTTGGACCGCTCCCGGACGGCCGCAGGCAGCGTGTTGCTGGCGCTGTAGTAGCCGGCGATGCCGCAGTTGGCGGCCGTGGTCAGCGTCACATCACACAACACCAACGGCGATGCATGCACGATGTGAATGCGCGGATCGCCGTCAATGCCCGGATTGTTTTCCGAGCCGAACAGTTGCACGCTGGTCTCATAGATTGCGTCAAAGGCCGCGGTCGCTTCGTCCAATGCCGCCTGGCCCGGTTGCAGCGAGCCGGGACCGGCGTCGAACCAGAAGTACCCATGTTCGCTCACCGCCAGCAAGATCGCCTCGATCTCTGTTTCCGTATTGGTGTCCAGGTTGGAGATGACCAATCGCTGGCGCGTGCCCACCGGCAGCGGCCCGGTCACAGGCGGGGCGGTTAACGACGGCGCTTCGACCAGCCCGGCATAAGCCATGGCCAGCGCCACATCGTCCCGTTCCGGAGGCGACGCGTGGGCCAATGCTTCAGCGGCCGCGCGTTCGGCGGCCGTGGCTTCTGTGCGCGAAAACGGGGCAATCGTGGGCATAGGCGGCGGCCAGGTCGGCGTGGGAGATGGCTCCTGCGCGGCAGCCGGCTGATCGCTGTTTAATTCAGGGATGGGTGTCGGGGCAGATGTGGGCGGCGGCGGCGCCGGGTTCACTGCTGTCGTCGCCGGCGGGAGCGAAGATGGGGTGGGAGCGGGCGGGCTTGGGGACACGGCCGTATCACAGGCGGCCAGGAACATCATCAGCAGCAAACATACAATATTGCGCATAGAGACCTCGATTGTTCAGCGTCAGATATATTCCCAAAGGTTTGAGCAAATGATTGTGCCATTGGGTGGCAATTTGTCATTGAGGAATTGAGTGATTACCAATTACCTCATTACAAATTTCCCGACGACGAGCAGGGATGATCGCGTTCCATGTAATCATACCATTTCTGCTTTGCCTGTCTTGCCTTACCATCTCTTTTCTTTTCCCGGCCGTTTTCGGTAGAATCCGTGGCGGATTCGGACATTGCTCATGCTTTCATTGGAACGACAAAATGCGCTGCGCGAGGCTTACCGGCAGGCCAACCCCGGTTGGCGGCCGGCGACTGAAGTGTACGCAGACCTGGTGCGGCAGCAGTTGCGGCCGGGTGCGCGCTTGCTGGACCTGGGGTGCGGCCGCGGCGGGCTGGTAGAGCAGTTGGATCACCCGCTGCGACAGGCGGCGGGGGTGGATCCCGATTTGCAGTCGCTGCGTGAGCACCGGCTTCCCCTACCGCGTGCGGCCGCATTCAGCCATCATCTCCCCTTCGCCGGCGGCAGTTTTGACCTCGTCTTTGCCAGTTGGCTGTTGGAACACCTGGCGCGGCCCTCTGCCACATTGGGGGAGGTCCGGCGCGTGTTGCGGCCGGGCGGCGCGTTTGTGTTCATTACCCCCAACGGCCGCCATCCCCTCACATGGCTCAACCGGGCGTTAGGTCACGACGGCCGCCTGCAGAGCCGGATTGTTGCCCGGCTGTACGGCCGCGCCCATGCTGATACTTTTCCCACCTGCTACCGGGCCAATACGGCCGTTGCGCTGCGCCGCCTGGCCGGGCAAAATGGGATGGCGCTGGAATCACTGGAAGCGATTGCCGATCCCACCTACCTGGCCCTTACGCCCGCTTTGTTTCGCCTGATGTGCTGGATGGAGGCCCGCCTGCCGCGCGGCCGTCGCCTGCACCTGGTAGGCGTCCTGCGCCGGCCGGAGTGACTATGGGCCACGACTCGTTGCTCAAACGTATTCAATTCCGCTATCTGGGCCTGGTGTTTGCGTTTACGTACCGCACGCAGCATCGTCGTCTGCTCGGTATCAAGGTCGGCCGTTTGGTTCGATGGACGTCGCTCCTCCTTTTGGGGCTGGCGTGGCAGCAGAATTGGGGACGGCCGTGGCTGTGGCTGGCGCTGCTGGCTGTGCTCTGGGTGCAGTTCGCGTATTGGCGGGCAGACCGGGCCGGTTACAGCAAGTTCGTTCCCGATGAGGCGGCCGTGATGCCGCGGGAAGATATAGACCCTTTACCGGCTGACCATCGCGTCAGGTTGCTGGCTAGCGGTGTGTTCAGCACGACCGAGCGTGAGGTCCGCGTCTTGCTGCGCCCAGCGCTTTACTGGCAGGCGCCTTTGGGCGACCATGCCGTCATGGTGGAACGGCGGCCGGGCAGTTACCTGTACCAGTTTTTCGATGCCGCCAACCTGATTCGCGTGCAATCCGGCCGGCTTCTGTTCGGTTCCTCCCCTCACCGCACACTGGCCATCACCTTTAAGGTCCGGTGGGGGCCGCAGGCGGCTGAGGCGGGACAGCTTTTCAGCTTTCGCCGCGATGCCGAAAATGACGGCCGTCTGCCCCGGCGCACCATCTACCTCACATTTGAAAATGCCCAAGATCATCATCTCGTCTGGCACAATATCATGACCGATGCCCCCCGTACCGCTTAAGGCGCGGTGTAAGCGGCCGGACATAAGATAAAGCAGTCGATTGCCTGCGGCCTGGCTGCAGGCAGTGTGCCGTGCCTGAAACAATCGTGGGAGGAAGGATGCTTCGTCAACGTCTAACGATGCGTTTGCAAGTAGCATTTGACAAAGAAACGCATCTGCAATGGCTTGCCCGTTTATCAAAACCCAGAGGTCATCACGGTCAAGCCCTGAGCCTGATTGCCTTTGCAATGGTGATCCCCCTGGTCCTGATCCTGACCCTTTACCGGGTGCAGGCCATTGAAGTCCCCTTTCCCACGAAGCACAACGTGACCACAGGTGCGTTTGACGGGGCGTCATCGGTCTATGCCGCCGACCTCGATGGGGACGCCGATCTGGACATCCTTGGCGCTGCCTGGAACGGGAACATGATTGCCTGGTGGGAGAATACGGCCGGGGATGGCACGGCCTGGACGAAGCACGCGGTAGATACTGCTTTTGAGGCTCCTTACTCTGTTTTTGCCGCTGACCTCGATGGGGATACCGACCTCGATGTCCTCGCCTCAGCTCTCAATACCAACGAGATCGCCTGGTGGGAGAACACGGCCGGAGACGGCTCTGCCTGGACGAAACATTTGCTGGACTCGATATTTGAAGGGGCAACCTCCGTTTTTGCGGCCGACATTGACGGAGACGCCGACCTCGATGTTCTAGGCACAGCCTTGATCGCCAATGATGTGGCCTGGTGGGAGAACACGGCCGGAGACGGCACAGCCTGGACGAAGCAGGTGATAGACGGCGGCTTCAGCGGCGCTTACGCACTATATGCCGCTGATTTGGACGGGGACAATGATCTGGATGTCACGGCCGCGGCCCTGCTGGCGAATGACATCGCCTGGTGGGAAAACACGGCCGGGGATGGTTCGGCCTGGACCAAACACGCGGTGGATAATGCGTTTAACGGCGCACGCTCGGTTTATGCGGCCGATGTGGATGGAGATGGGGACGACGACCTCCTGGGCGCGGCCCGGTTTGCCGGGGAGATCGCCTGGTGGGAGAACACGGCCGGGGACGGCACGGCCTGGACGAAGCATACCGTCAGCGCCGCTTTTGCCGGGGCGATGTCTGTTTTTGCAGCCGATGTGGATCGGGACGGCGATCTGGATATGTTGGGGGCAGGAATGAACGCCAATGATATCACCTGGTGGGAAAACACGGCCGGGGACGGGACAGCCTGGACAGAACATGTGGTGGATGGGGCTTTTGGCGGGGCGCATGCGGTGTACGCGGCCGATGTGGATGGGGATCACGACCTGGATGTGCTGGGAGCTGCCTTCAATGACGATGCCATCGCCTGGTGGGAAGCGACGCCTGCCACTCTGGTGATCGCCCAATCAGTCACGCCGGTGACGGCCGTGCCCGGCCAGGCCGTGACCTATACATTAAGTTTCCACAACAACAGTGCGGGAACTAGTACCGGCGTTGTGATCACAGACGTGATCCCGTCCGTATTGACCGCGCCCGGCTTTACCAGCAGCGTGCCGGTCACGCCCACGGGCGGGTCTGCGTTTGTGTGGGACGTGGGCACAGTGGGGCCGGGAGCCGGCGGCCTCATCACCATCACGGGCGTCATCAACGGGAACACGGCCGCGGGAACCATTTTCACCAATACGGCCGTGATTGCCGGCGTCATCAGCGGGACGATGTCGAGCTTCAGCGCCCAGACGGCCGTCACCGTGCAGGCGCTCAATCATGCCCCGACGGTATCTGATTTCAGCAAAACGGTTTTCCAGGACAACGACCTGCTTTTCTCGCGGGCGGATTTTGAAACCCACTTTGATGATGTGGATGGGGACGGGCTGGACCGGGTGAAGGTAACAAGCCTGCCCCTGAGCGGAACGCTGAAGCTCAACGGGACGGCCGTCGCACTGAACCAGGAGATAGTCGCGGCCGATCTTGACAAACTCTCATTTGTGCCTGATGCGGGCTGGAACGGCAGCACAGGCTTCGATTGGAGCGGTTTTGATGGGGCGTTGTACGCTACGCTTGACGCGCGCGCCTCCCTGACAGTGCTGCCTTCGCCCCAGTTTTTTGTCTATCTACCCGCGGTGATACGCAGCCCGTAGCCGCGGCCAGAACAGGCTGCTGCGTCAAGGAGAAGCGGGCGTGGGTGTCGGCGAGGGCGTGGGCTGGGCAGTTGCTTCCGGGGTAGCGGTAATGGTATCTGCGGCCGCAGCTGATGCGGCCGTCGCCGTCTTCGCTGTGGCTGAGGGAGAGATTCGCGCCGACAGCACGCCGTCTAATTCATCCCAGGCCGTTTCCAAATCGCGCGCGGCCAGGGCCGGATCGTCGGGCAGGCTGGCGAAAGCCAGGGCCAGCCGCGCCTGAACCATCTGCAGCGGCTCTACCTCCGTCTCCGGGACGAGGAGCAGCAATTCATCCATCGCGCGCACGGCCGCTTCGACATCGGCCGTGGCCAGACCCACGTTGTTCTGAACCAGGCGCAGGCTGGCGCGGGCTGTTAGCTCCCATACGCGGAAGAGAGCCAGCGTCAGTTGGACGTCGCCCACACCGGATTGGGCATTGGTCACAGCTGCTTCGTGCACCAAAGCGACGCTCGCGCCAAGCGTTTCCGTTTCTGCTCGCAGCGCATCCACTTCGCCTCCCAGATCGTCGATACGGCCGCTGTTTTGATTGACATCACGCTGAAGCGCAACCAGAGCGCTGCCCAGAGCGGCCATATCTTCGGCCGCTTTGTCCTGATCGCCGACGGCCGCATCCACCTGTTCCTGAAGCGCCGCGAGCAGTTCCCCCTGGCGCTGCAAGCCGCTGTCAAGCTGGCGCGTTATGTTGGTAAGTTGTGTTTCCTGTTCGGCCGTCTTGTCGCGCAGGCTGCCGAGCTGTTCCCGCTGTGATGTCCCCGCCTCTGCTAGCGCGTCAACATCACTTTGCAGCAGTTCCAAATTGCTTTGATTGGCTTCCACGCGGACTGCGATGCTGTCGAATGAGCGTTGAATTTCCGCGAAGACGAGGAATCCTCCCCAGGCCAGCCCGGTGATCACACCGAGGATCACGATAGATACCAATGAGGTTTTCAAGACCCATAAGATACTTCGTCCAACGCGGGCGAGTCGTCCATATCGTGTGCCAGTGCGCATTTGCTACTCCTTCGTAAATGTAGAGCGAATTGCCTAAGGGTGTGTTTCAAATAAGTTAACTTTTGTTGCGGCAGTTGAAAACTGCACCAATATCTGCCAGGCCGGCTTGCGCCGACTGAATTCGGGCCGCGAAGGCAGTCTTCGCAGCCATTTAAGGTTGTGGCTGCGGCGTGACGGTGGGCAGGGCAAAGGGCGTCGCCGTCGGGCGGGGTGTGCGTGTGGGTGAACGCCCGGCGGTTGGCGACGGGCCTGGAGTGACTGTGTCCGGTGTGAGCGACGCGGCGGGAGTTTCCGTAGCGGCCGCTTCCGTGGCAGGCGCAGCGCCGGCCGGCGTTGCAGGCGGCGCCTCCCCTTGTAGATCAGCCAGCAAAGAGCGTAACCCGTCCAAAAAAGCCTGGAATGTTTCGGAGGCCGTGGCGACGCGGGTGAGACGCTCATCCAGCCCATTTACTTGCTCCGCCAGGCGTACTGCTTCCTCCTGAGTCTGGATCACACTCTCCTCCAGCCCTGCCACCGTTTGCTCAAGCTCAACCTGACGAGTCGCCATGCCCGCTTCTATCTCGTTCATATGCTTGATTTGGGCTTCGGTCGTTGCCAGATCGTCTTCCAGTTTCCCTTGAGATTGTACCGCCCGATCCAGTCCCTGGCGCAGATTGGCGTCCGCCTGGGCGAATGAAAGCGTGCCCCGGTTCAGTTGGGCCAGGAGCGCCAGCGTCAATGCGGTACCCAGCAGCGCGCCCAAGATCGCGCCCAACACCAGGAATACACAACCGCGCCGCCGCCCTTGATCTGCCGCAGCCGGAGGTAGAGGAGGCACGGCCGTTTCCAGGGCAGGAGGGGCAACCGCTGTCTGCGCCCCGGCCACGTCTGTTTCACCCACGCTGCTCTCTGCATCCACTTCCTCGGCCGCCGGCGCGGCCGCGTCCTCCGCCTGACTCATTTCTGCTTCAGCCGCCGGCCCCACCTCAGCCCCGGCATCAATTCGCCCCTTTTCTGTCACTATCTCTTTCTCCGTCTCTGTCTCAGCCTCTGTTTCCACCCCCATCTCTGTCACGGTCTCTATCTCCGCCTCGGCCGCTGAGGGCGGAACCATTACAGTGACCCGGTTAGCAAACGAGCGCACCAGCCGTTCCGAGATGCCGGGCACAGCCGTCAGTTCAATCACTTCCTCAAACGGATGAACCGTCTCGCGATATTCGATGATTCGTTGGGCCAGGGCCGGCCCGATGCCGGGAAGTTGGGTCAACGCGGCCGTATCGGCGCGGTTCAGGTCGATCTTTTCCATGTCATTGGGCATTGTTGTGTTCTCAGTCTCATTCATGGGTTCCATTCCTTCTTTCAGGCCAGGGCACTTTCGTCACCGGAGTCGCGGACAAAGATGCAGGAAGCGCCCAACGTCTCAGCGACGCGTTCCACAAATGCAAGGTCAGGTTTGTTTTGCAGGCCGAAGATGCTCAAATCAGCCTGCGGCGCGCGCGGTAGTGAATCCCAGAATGCGCCCTCGAATACGACAGCCTGCGTCGTGGACGGCAGGCGGGCCAGGTTAATCAGCCGCGTCAGGAAATGGGTGGCCTGCTCGCTCATTTCATTGCCTGTCACCGCCATGCACAGATTGATGCGGCCGCGCCAGTTTCGGGCCAGTTGGTAGGCGAGCAGCACGGCCAGGTCAAGGTTGGTGAGGCGCAAGCCCAGCCGCCATTCCGGCGACTGCTCCCGCACCCAGACGTTGATCTGCTTTTCCCGCCCCAGTTCGACCAGCTTGTTGCGGGCAAAGAGGATGAGGCCCATGCGGTATTCGGTCGTGCGCGCCAGCAGCTGCGCCAGGTCGCACGGAATCTCCCCGGACAGTACCGGCAGGAACAAAATATTGGGCCGGAAAAAGACGCTGCTCAACACTTCCATCGCGGCTCGCATCCCGTCGAGAAAATCCTCTTCTTGCAGCAGGGTGTAGCGGCCGTCAATCCCATCTTCGTTAAACGCCCGCGCCAGCGATGCCAGGTCAGCGACCTGCTGCCGTTCATTCGGCGCATAAATGCCCAGGGCATGCACAGAACCTTGGGGCAAGGCGATGGCGCGCAGGAAACGGTAACTGCCCATCAACGATTGTGTCGAAGTGACCGGAGCCAGAATATTGGGACTCCAGGTTCGCTCCGACGCCTGCGGCATCAAACGCACCTGTTTGGCGGCCCAGTGCGCGATGGACAGGAACAGACCGCTGCGTACATCCTCCCAGGGTGCGTTGAGCTGCCGGTGCAGCAGGTACCCGTAAATGCCGGCCGTCGCCGCGATGGCCACCAGCCCAAAAATGGGGTTAACCAGGAACATTGCCAGGAGACAGCCAAGCATGCCGATCAAAGGGATGGCGCGGGGTATGGCGAAGGTCGGCCGAAAGCTGACCATGCCCAGCATTTGTTCGACAAGCACCACGGCGTTCAGCATGAAATAAGTGATCAGAAAGAACATCGTCAGAAGCGGCGCGACGCTGTTCAATCCGCCGCCGGTGAGCGCGAACAAGATAGATGCCAGGGCCACCATGCCGGTGGCTATCATCGCTTTACGTGGTTCGCCATCTTCCGTTTCAAGGGCAAAGAATTGGCCATGCGGCAGGATGCCGTGTTCGCCTAAAGCCTGCATCACCCGCGGCGCGGCCAGCATCGAACCCAGAGCGGAGGAAAATGTGGCCCCAAGCAGCCCCGCCAGCACCGCCCAGCCGAAATAAGCCTTGTCCACCATGATGGTTGTGTTTGCCAGCAGATCGGCCGGCGTTGCCACGCGGGCCAGCCAGAAGGCAAGCGCCAGGTAGATGAGCAGCGCCAGGCTGATGGCGCTCATGGTGCCGATGGGAATGCTCCGGCGCGGCTCTTTCAGATCGCCGCTCAAACTGATGCCGGCCATGATGCCGGTGACGGCCGGGAAGAAGACGGAGAAGACATACCAGAAATCGCCGTCGGGGAATGCTCCCCATAAGGTTGGAGACTGTACCATGCCTGGCTGTACGGCCGTGGGGAAGCTGCCCAGCAAGATGGAGAACAGGGAAAACCCGACCACAGCCAGGATCAGGAATTGCACGCGGGAGGCCAGCGTGGCGCTGGCGTAGGCGATGAGAAAGAGCGCGATAAAGGTGGCGAGCACCACCCATACTTGCGAGCTGCCGGGGAAAATACGCTGCCACCCCTCAGCAAAGGCGAAGACATAGAGCGAGGTCGAGATGGCCTGGGCCAGGTACAAAGGGACACTGATACTGCCGCCCACTTCCAGGCCCAGCGATTGGGAGATGATGGCGAATGCGCCGCCTGCGCCCACGCGGATATTGGTGGCAATGGAAGAGACGGACAGCCCGGTGCAGATGGTGATGATGTGGGCCAGGAGGATGATCAGAACAGCGCCCCCCAACCCGGCATTGCCCACGACCCAGCCCAGGCGGAGGTACATGATCGCCCCCAGGATGGTGAGGGTTGTGGGCACAAATACGCCGGCAAAGGTACCGAATTTTCGATCGGAGCCGCCGCTGTGCAAGCGGCCGCCTATTCGGGACAATACGTTTCGCGCCTCAGTTAACATAAACTCTCTTCATCGCGACAGATCTTGGCCGTCCCTGTGTGCCACCCAGAGCGTGAGCATGATACAATGGGCAATCATTTCTGGATGGCAACCATGATCAAATGATCGCCTTAATTCCAGGTTACGTCAAGCCTCACGAAAGGAGTGGTTCCCATGAGCAATGTGCCGGCCCGCCTGATTGTGCGTCTCGGCCCCAACCCAGGCGCCATCTTTGAATTGACTCAGGAGAGTGCCAGCATTGGCCGTTCTGCGGCCAACGACATTGTGCTGGCAGACCCTGAAATCTCCCGCCGGCATGCCCAGATTATACGCCAGGAAGACGAGTATGCGATTCAAGACCTGGGCAGCACCAACGGCAGCTTCGTCAATAACCAGCGCGTTACTGGCCTGACCCTGCTTCATCACGGGGATATGGTGGCGTTGGGCGAGATATTCACTCTGGAGTTCCAGGAGGGGCCGGCGGCGGAACCAGCTGCGGATGCCGGGTCTCCGTTTGATACGTTGGCTGAGGCGACCATGATGGAAGCGCCGCCGCCTGCCCCGCCGTCCCCTGTCCCCGCGGCCGCTGATTCTGGCGTGCGCACGCTGGACGATGTGGATGATTTTGCCGCGCCGATGCCTGATGCTGAACCCAATTGCGGCCGTCAGTTTCTGGCCTGTGGGTGCCTCTTCTTGCTCGCTGTCTTTGCCTGCGCCGCCGCACTTTTCTTTCTGGACGCATATGAGGGGGGACGGTTGCTCTACTGCGGGCCGCTGCAACCTCTTTTTGAGGCGGCGCTGGGACCGTTTGGCTTCTCACCTGCGTGTGCGTTAAACGCTGCCACAGGTGCGCCGTTGCCTTTTCTCAGTTGAGTAAGGACAGTTTGATTTCTTGAGCACCAGCCTGTAGGCGACAATTTTGTCAGGAGTCTCCATTGTCTGAAAAACCCATTCTTCGCCCACTTGATTTTCAGCCGGTTATCCACGAAGGGCAGCAAATGTGGCTGCTACGAGACCCGCTGCAACTTACGCCGATCCAACTGATTGTGCCGCAGGCGTTGGCCCAACTGCTCGTTTTCTGCGACGGGACGCGAACGCCGGAAGAGATTCATGAGGCGTTTTGCCAGCGAGTGGGCGTTACCGTCGATTTCCAGGTCGTTGCTGATGCGCTGGCGCAGCTGGATGAAGCATGTTTGCTGGATAATGCGCGCTCCACGGCCGTGAAACAGACGCTCCTGAAGGAATACCGCACGCTCCCCCACCGCCTGCCGGCCCTGGCCGGCCTGAGCTATCCTGCTGAGGCAGAAAAAGTGGCCTACACCTTCAGCAGCTATGCCGACGGGGATGATTTGAACGGCTGGCGGCCGTGGCACGGCCGGGGGATTATCTCCCCCCATATTGATTACCAGCGCGGCGGGCCGGTCTATGCCAGGGTGTGGCGGCGGGCAGAAGTGGCCGTTCTAGAAGCTGATCTGGTGCTCATCTTTGGCACCGATCACAATGGCAGCCCCGGCTCGGTCACGTTGACGCGCCAGCCGTATGCCACGCCGTTTGGCACGTTGCCCGCCGACCGGGAATTGGTCGAGCAACTGGCCGAGGCCATTGGTCCCGAGGCAGCCTTTGCTGAGGAGCTTCACCATCGCACAGAGCATTCAGTGGAGTTGTCGGCCGTGTGGCTGCACCACGTTTACCATCGCGCCGGCGCGACCCCTCGCCCAATGGTACCCATCCTCTGCGGTTCCTTTCACCATTTCGTGATGAATGGGGCGCATCCGGCGAACGATGACCGGCTGGCCGCTTTGGTGGAAACGCTGCGGCAGGTGACGGAAGGGAAGCGGGTGCTCGCCGTCGCTTCGGTGGATCTGGCCCACGTAGGGCCGAACTTTGGCGACAACTTTCCCATGGATGAGGCGCGGCGCGAACAGTTGGCGCAGGCTGATCAACGCTTGATCCGGGCGATCCTGAAGGGAGATGTGGCCGATTTCTACGACCAGATAGCGGCCGTTCAGGATCGCCATCGTATTTGCGGGTTTTCCTCTATTTACCTCATGCTTCGCTTCCTGGGTGAGACAGAGGGGATGGAAGTCGCCTACGACCATTGCCCGGCCGATCCCCAAGACACCTCTCTCGTTTCCATTTGCGGCCTGCTGCTGGAGTAGAATGTCACTCGCCCGGCTTCGGATCTCCCCAAAAATCAACGGGTTACTTGACATATATCAAGTTTTGTTGTATTTTTTCAACAATACCAATTGTTGTATTATCCCGCACTATCTGATTCTTTCATGGTGAGATGAGCAAGGAAACTTTGTTAGAAAGCTATGCCGGCGTTGCTGAAGTGAGCAAACGGCTGAATATCCACCCTGAATCGGTGCGGAGACTCATTCGCCAGGGCAAGCTGCCCGCGATTAAATTCGGCAACAAGTGGCTGGTTGAGAAAGCGACGTTGGAGCAGTATGCTAGCCATTATGATCCGCGTCCCGGAAATAAGGCTACACTTCTTTGAAGTATTGGAACCGGAGCTGGCGGTTGGGAAACACGGCCGATGCGATTTCTGACGCCCTTTCTCCGGGAATGAGGGTAGACAAATGCAGAGAGCACCTGAGTTAGAGAACGCAGCTTGCATCCGTGTGGTCGGTGTGGGTGGCGGCGGTTGTAACGCAGTCAATCGCATGATCGCCGAGAACGTCAGCGGCGTTGACTTCATCGCCATTAACACAGACAACCAGGCATTGCTCCTTTCAGATGCGCCAACTCGCGTGCGCATCGGCGATAAGCTGACGCGTGGGCTGGGTGCGGGCGGCAACCCGGAGCAGGGCGAGAAGGCGGCAAATGAGTCCATGGAAGAGCTTTATGAAGTAATGGATGGCTCCGATATGGTTTTCATTACCGCCGGTATGGGTGGCGGCACAGGCACAGGCGCAGCCCCAATCGTGGCCAAGGTGGCGCGCGAATTGGGTGCGCTGACTATTGGCGTGGTAACCCGGCCGTTCCTGTTCGAGGGCAGCAAGCGCACGAAGACGGCCGACCAGGGCATCGAGACGCTCAAAGAGCAGGTGGACACGTTGATCGTCATTCCCAATGACCGCCTGCTTGAGTTGACCGACCGGCGCGTTTCTCTGACAGAGTCGTTTAGCATGGCGGATGACGTGCTGCGCCAGGGCATTCAAGGTATCAGCGAATTGATTACCATTCCCGGGTTGATTAACCTGGACTTTGCCGATGTCAAAACCGTCATGTCTGAAGGCGGGGCGGCGCTCATGGCAGTCGGCCGCGGCCAGGGAGAGGACCGGGCGCGTATTGCGGCCGAGCAGGCCATCAGTTCCCGCCTGTTGGACATCACCATTGATGGCGCGCGCGGCATCTTGTTTAACGTGACCGGCGGGCCGGGCATGAGCTTGTATGAGGTCAATGAAGCGGCGGCCATCATCCGCGAAACGGCCCATCCTGACGCCAACCTGATTTTTGGCGCTGTGATTGATGAAGAGATGGAGGACGAGATTCGGATTACCGTCGTCGCGACCGGGTTTGAACGCGCGCCGGCGCGGCGTCAGGTGATGCAGCAGTACAGCCGTTCCCCCAGGGCTTCCTCATCCAGCAAGGGGGGCGACAAACCAACAAAGCCTCCGGTCCGAGAGAGCAGCCAGCAGCAGCCGAAGTTCACGCCCAATACGCTGGACATTCCCGCTTTCTTGCGTCGGCGTTAAGGTAATTTGTGAACCGGGCAATACCCTTTTGGCGCAGGTGATAATCCCATCGCCCGCTGAAAACATCCCCTCTGTAAGCTCCCCCTGTACTGTGCAGGTCAGGGGGAGCTTTTGTATGCCCGGATGATTCGCCGCTACGCAGAACGACGCGACAAGACCCGCAGCGTCACCTTCTCCCCCTGCCGTTTTAACTCCACAATATCGCCGTGGTTTACCTGGCGGATGATGTCGGCGTCAAAGGCGTAAGCGTACGGGATGCCTTCCAGCGAGCAGGCGGGCGCGCTTTGTTGGTCGATCTCGCTGTTGCAGATGGCCAACGGCGCTTTGCCCCGATAAAACAATTCCAGCAGAACGTACGGGGCGACGGTGGAGCCGCTTCCTTTGGGGAAGATGGCGATTTTTCCGGCCAGGCTGCGGCCATCGGCCGGATGCCCCGGTTCCTCAATGACCCCTGTTTCTCGGTTGACGAAGCCCAGGAATGTGATGGGGGCTTCGGACACAAAGGCTTCACCCGTCACCGTGAAGTCGGACTGGGAGGGAAGCCCATGGCCGGCCGCAGTGAAAGGCCCGGCGGCGGGAGAAGCCGCGGCAGCGGTACGCGCCTGGGCTTGAGCCGCTTCACGCTTCGCCTGGGCTTCTTCGTGCCTGGTATTGTCCGATTGCCAATCTTGCTGTTCTCCCATTGCCACCGCGATGCAGTCGGCCAGTTTCATGACGGAAGTAGGAATGCCGTTCAGCCCGGACTTGATGTAATGTTCGGCTTTCATGGAATTGGTGAGCACGTGCCGCACCCAGGCCGGATCATAAGGGACGACCTCCGGGCAGGTGTTTTCCAGCAGTAATGCGCCACTCCGGCGGATGATGTCGGCCACGCCCGTCTTTTCGGCAATCGCTTTGTTGGCCGATGAGGTGAACACCCACAATGGGGGCGCGGTGGAAGGGAGCTTCTTGCCCTTCAGTAAGACGGCCGTAGCCCGCAGTTCGCCAATGGATGCTTGGGGACAGCCGATGGTGATCAGGGAGACGGCCGTCTTTGGAAGCAGCTCTTCATACCGCTGCGCCAGCTCATCGGGGCCAAAGCGCAGTGTGGGCTGGATGGCCCCTTCGGGCGCGTCGCTCACCCCCTCGATGTATAATAACGGGCAGCCATAATTGGCGGCGGCCGCTGTCAGCGCCTTCTTCTGCTCGTGCGTGAGATCATCAGGCAGCCCGCGAATGAGGGGGATGAGGCCCAGCGGCATTTGCCACTCAGGCTGCCGCTGCTTGCCAATCCAATCCCCCAGGATGGAGAAGTCGGTCGGGTCTTCCAGCCGTGCTGTGACCACTACCGCCAGATTCGGCCGTCGTGCATCCGGCCGCAGCAGGCCGTACCGGGGAGTGTAGCCGGTGAGGGCGCACGCCAGCGCCGACAGACCCGATTCCCGGTTGGTGTGCAGCCCGCAGTAAGAATTGCCGAAGCAAATGGCGTTGGACTCCGCCCAGGCGGCCGTACCTTCGGTAATCACCCCGTCCCACTCGTACGGGATGCAGGATTGGGTCGGCCGCACGCCCAGCCGGGTGTAGAGGGATACGATCTCCCGGCTGTGGTCGAGGAAGTCGGGAACGACAATGCGCATCGCCTCGAACTGCGCCACATCGCAGCCGGCTGAGTTAAGGGTGGTCGGCACGGCAACCTGCGCCTGAGGATCGGCGGCCAGCTTGGCCAGGAACCGGCGCAGACCCAGCCCGCCGGTCAATGGAGAAACGCCGGCGAGATGGGCGCTGCTGATGGGGATGAGTTCGCTGGCTCCGGCCGCGGCCGCCATGTCCAGCAGTAACCTCATACCCATCTGCTTGGCCAAGCCCCGTTGGCCGGCCAGCATCGCTTCCTGTTCATTGTTGAGGGCAATTTTGTTCATTGATCCTCTTTGGAGCTCGTGATTAAGTGTGTCACGGTAAATGCCCGAAATTAAAACTTGTCCTTGGACGATCCCTCAGATTGGGGGGCGGGTAAACTTTTGATGGTAGGTTCAGCGCCCGGCAGGCTTCTTTCTGGCGGAACCGGCCTGATCACCCGCACTTCTGCCCCTGTTTTTTCCCGAATGGAGGCGGCAAACTGTTCCACGGCATCATCGCCAAACACATTAAAGCTTGCCTTACGAGGGGCGCCCAGCAAAAGCAGACAAGACTCGGAGTCGCGCAGGAACGAAACAATTTCCTCGCGCACATCTCCCTCGCGGACGACGAGTTGGGCCTGGATGCCGGCGGCGCGGGCGCGCAGGCTGGCGATGTGGAGCAGCGCCTGCCCCATCCAGTTTAGCTCCTCACGCACGGCCGCCATCAAGCTGGAGTCTAACTCACCAAGACTGGCAGGGTTGGTGACGTAGAGAAATACCAGCGGCTTGCCTTGTAATTTGGCCTGTTTGATCGCTTCCATTTGTACAGCGCGGCTGGCTTCGCCGCCCCGCGTGGCGCAAACGATGCAGTTCTGGTTATGGGGTTGTTTACTCACTTTCTTCACCAATTGTACTGGTCAATTCCCGGTTGTTGATAAGATTGGCCCTAATCAAATCTAATGCGGCCGAGTGATTGTCTGCATTGCGGATTAGTTCCACGTACATTTCCTCTGAGATAAACCCTCGCCTCATGGCGTCGGTAATAGCACTTCGTTCCGCTTTGAGCACATCAGCACGCGCCTGAATGTAAATTTCCTGTTCCAGTTCTGGATATTTCTGCAAATGCTCGCTTAGGGCGAGTTTGTAATGGTTTATTTCTTTGTCGTAGACCATGGCCATAGATTCCCATACATCGGGGAAGTAAAGCCCGTCTTTTTGCATGCGGCCCAATTCGTGGCGGCCTGCTTGTTTGGCATAGAGCAGCGCCTGCCGTCGCTGCTGTTCCTCACGCTGGGGGGGCTTGTCGGCCAGCTTCAGGCGGCGGATCAGCCGCTGTATGCTTGTGCCCTGGATGAGGAGAGTAAAGAGCACGACGCCGAAGGTCATCACGCGCAGTTCCTGGGCTACGGCCGTGCCCAAAACCTTCCCGGTCAGCGTTAGCGCCAGTGCCAGGCTGATCGCGCCGCGCAGACCGCCCCAATACATCACGTGCCGGTATGGGACAGGCACGCGGCGTCTGGCATCCAGGCGGCTGTGCAGGTAGTTCAACCCGTAAATGATCACGGCCCGGCTCAACAAAATGGCCCCGATAGCTATGATGATAGCGCCAATGTTGGGTAGCAGCTGGGTCAGGTCAATTTCAAGACCGATGAGCAGGAAAATCAGCGAGTTGACGGCAAAGGCTAGAAATTCCCAGAAATTTTCCAGAGTGATGCGCGTCGTGGGCGTTGTGCTCTGCAAACCAATGTTGCCCACCATGAGGCCGGCGGCTACGACTGCCAGGATGCCACTGAGATGAAACTCCTCCGCAATGACGAAAGAGCCAAAGGCGAGCACGACGGTGGTGGCTGTCTCGATGAGATGGTCATCCAGATTTTGGAGGATGAGATACGACACCGCATAGCCCAGGGTGAGGCCCACCCCCAGGCCGCCCAACGCTACCCGCAGGAATTCGAGTACGGCATTGCTCAAGCTGGGAGCGACCGTGCCGCCCACCGTAGCGGCCGCGGCAATGGCCAGATTAAAGACGACGATAGACACCCCATCATTGACCAAACTCTCCCCTTCCACGAGCAGCGAAAGCCGCTGGCTGACACCCAGCGTGCGGAAGAAGGCGATGACCGCAATCGGATCCGTCGCTGAGATCAGCGCGCCGAAGGCGATAGCGGCGACCAGGGGGATATTCAACACCATATGCACGATTCCGCCGACCATGAACGTGCCGATGAGCGTGCCAACGATGGCCAATAAAGTAACCGATCCCAAATCGTTGCGCAGTTTGTTCCACTTGATGTGGAGCGTGGCTTCAAATAGCAGCGGCGGTACCAGGATGCCCAGGATCAGGTCGCTGCTGACACTGAACCGGAGAAAGTTAGGGAAGAACGACAACACCAGACCTACAACGACCAGGGCCACTGTATAGGGCAATCGAATGCGGCGGACGATGATGGCGACAATAGAGGCCACAAAGAGCAGGCTGACAAAACCCAATTCTTGTTGGATAAGGCTGCTTCCTTCAGTCGCTAGTTGCGTGATATTCATAGGCGCCTCCGCCCAAACCAGAGATTAGGGTGGGCCAATCTCGGTTTCTTGGTCACCAGTCTCAAAATCAGGAATGAATGTCCAGGCGTTTCTTACGAGCTGCCAGGTAGATACGCGCTGAGGTCAACCGGACCGTACGCCCCTTTTTGGAACTTGTGTGTATCTTTACCCCAGGGAATGGTGCAGTCGAATCCCGCTTTGTCGCTGCGGCTCTTCTGACCAGGAACGTGACTGCCGGAGGGATCCAGGGAACTGCCCGGCTGGTCTTCCGTCACGATCAGGTCACGGGCAGCCTGGAAGCGGGTGGCCATCGCCCATTCTACCTGGACCGGGTCATAGATGTTGATGTCGGTGTCTACCACCCACACATGTTTCAGTGACTTGTGTCCCTTGAACGCGGCCGCAACCGCCAGACGGCCGTCATCCGGCCCTTGCTTCTCAATCTGCACCACAGCATGAAGCCAGGAAGCGCCGCCTGGGGTGATGGCCACGCCGGTGCAGCGAGCTACCCGGTTCACCTCGGCGAAGATCGTCGGTTCCCTGGGCATCCCCATGAGCAGCTTATGTTCCAGGCCGCCCGGCAGCAGCGCATGGAAGATGGGATCGCGCCGGAGCGTGATCACGTCAATCTCAATTACTGGCTGTTCCCGTACAATGTCCATCGTTTCCGTCAGGTCCATAAACGGGCCTTCGCTGGTGCGTCTCCGCGTGACGCGCCCTTCCAGCACGATTTCAGCGTCGGCCGGAACCTCCAGGTCACTGGTCAGGCATTTTACCAGCGGGGTGGGAGCCAGCGCGTGGGCGACCGACAACTCATCTACTTCCGGCGGCGGCGACATAGATGCAGCCAGGTGTGTGGCCAGGGAAACGCCGATGCAAATCGCCACCGGCAGGTCTCCTTTTGTCTTTTTCAACGCCGTGTCTGTACCACGCCGTTCTACAATGCGCGCGGCAAAATGCTTCCCGTCCAGGCGCAGTAGACGATGGTAGCACATGTTACGGCCGAAGTCGGGGTCTTTGGTGATCACCACATTGCTGGCGATGTAGTGGCCAGCGTCTTGCGGCAGATGCAGCAAGATCGGCAGTTGGTGCAAATCGAAATCATGGAGCACCATTTCCTGGCAGGGAGCTTCCTCCACCATCGGCGGGAGCTGGGGGTTTGCTGCTGCCTCAGCCATACGGTGGACGAGTTGATTGACAGGAACGCCCAACTCCATGCTAAAATACTTTCTGTCTGAGCAAGGCCCGGCGCAAACGCGCCAACCAGGGTAATCAACGATATGATTAAACAAGACCGGCCGCCCGGCCAGAGCGTGTGCCACATTTGCCAGCTCATAAGTCGTGCTGACCGGTCGTTCTATTGTTACCAAGTCGCCGCTGTCAGCGGCCAGTTGAATGAATCGGCGAAAACTCATTTTCTTGAATGCCTCAACTCGTGCGTTTAGGTAATGTGCACAATGCCTATTGCGCGCATATACACGCTGCATGAACGGTATTTTACCCTGATTTGATGAGAAGAGGTCTTCACAGTTTATTTGGAGGGTATGGATGAAGCGCCTGAACACGGCCGGATTGGCCATTGGCTTACTCATTGTGACATCGCTGGCCTGTAATGCCTTTGCCGGCGCCGTGGAACCGGCGTTGACGCTGCCGCCTCCACCCACGTTGGAATCGCCGGCGACGGCAGCCCCGGGAACAGGCGGAGCGGCGGCGACAGCGACGCTGGAAACGGAAGGCACGAGTGAGGTAACTCCCGATGCCTCCGCCGAGGCGTTGATTACCGTGTTGGTAGACCTGAATGTGCGCGGCGGGCCAGGCGTGCAGTATGATCGCGTCAGTTTCCTGCTGAAGGGGGAGCAGGCGCGCATCATCGGGCATGATCCTGCGACCGGGTGGTGGAAGATCGAGTGCCCGCCGCGAGCGGCCGTGACGGAATGCTGGGTGTCTGGCGGGGCGAAATATTCGGCCGCAGAAAATGCTGACGGTGTGCCGGTTGTGGCCGTGCCGCCGACCCCCACGCCGGTTCCGCCTACGCCTGAACCGGATACCGGCTTACTGGCCTATGCGGATGCGGCTGGCGTTTGGCTGGCCAGGCTCGATATGAGCCAGAATCCGCCTACGGCCGGAGAGCCTGCCAAACTGGCGGATGCGGCCGGCGTCGGAGCAGTCTTGATCTCGCCGGATGGAGGCCAGGTCGCTTATCTCGCGGAGAGCGGGGATGTCAATGCGCTGTACCTTGTCGGCGTTGATGGCGGCGATGCCCGGAAGCTGGTTGAGGCGTCTGATTTGCCGGTCGCGGCCGAAGGTGACACCAGTACGCTGGCGGCCGCTATTCACGATGTGCAATGGTTGGCGGACGGCCGTACGCTGGCCTTTAACACGGATGTGGTCAACCTGGTTGGTCCCGGCACAGGCCCGCAAGAGGATTTATGGCTGGTGACGGCCGATGGCGCTCTGACCGAGCAGTTCCCAGCTGGTACGGGCGGCGGTACCTTCGCCATCTCCCCCCAGAACCGCGTCATCCTGGGTCAGAGTGAGTTTGTCATTCGTGTCAATCTGGATGGCAGCGAACGGGAAACGGTCATTCCGTTTGATTTCGTCAACACAGCAAGTGAGTATGCCTTCGTGCCGCAGGCACAATGGACGGCTGACGGCAGTGCCGCCTATGTGGCCATTCCCAGCGCCGACCCGTTCAGCCCGGATGCTTCGGCCGCTTTATGGCGCATTCCCGCTGCCGGCCCGGCCGAGTCTTTGGAAAGCCTGCCCGGCGGTTTCTTGTTCGACCCGGTTCTGTGGTCGCCTGACGGCTCCGCTTTGACATACATTTTTCATGAGATGGATGTATCGAACCCGCCCCCGGTGTTGATGATCGCGGACGGCGCCGGCCATGATCCGGGGCCGTATGTGACGATCCCTCAACTGGCGCTGTTTGGCTGGAGCCAGAACAACCTCAATTTTCTCTTCGCCGGTGACGGCTATTACGGGGTGGGTCAGGCTGGCGCACTTCCAACTGAAACCCTTTTGCCTGCCGGCCAGATCGCGGCCGCGGGCCGTTGGTTGACAGAGACATCCTTTGTTGTCGCTGCTGGTTCCGGGAACGCTTGGACTTTATCTGGCGGCAACCTCTCTGGAGCAACGGCCGTGCTGGTTGAAATCAATGGCGTCACCAACCCGCCGTTTGATGTCTGGGCCCCCTAGCCATCGTTGGCGAAAATGCCCAGCGTGGTCAAATCTGGTACTATTTACGCATACACTTTTATGCGCGGCTTGACTACTATGAGGGTTAGGCGACCGGCTAATCATCCTGTCAGTAGTGTCTTTGGATGGTGGTTCCTGGTTCGTCGAAGATTTCATTGCTGCCACAAACCGGTGTTGCCAGGCAATACTCATCGAACCCTGTTAGCCAGTTCTATCATAGAAAAGGCGAGGCCGGCCATTCAAACAAGGCGGCTGCGCCAGAAGACTCATCACGTGGAAAGCTTAGGGACTTGACGGCCTTTTGGGTGTTTCCTGCCTGCTGTCAAGGCCTAAGCCTGTATTTGTTTTTGGCGTTTTAGGGTCTTACAACATTCTGGTGAGAGTAAAGCATCGTACTGTAATCGGGAGAAAAGTTCCTTCCTTGTTCCTGATATTTCTGCTGATGAGGAAGTTTTCCCCACGTATTTTGGCAGCGCATGTATTTTAGCTTGGAATCCGTATCGAGTTTGCCAGATTGCCAATACCGCACATTTCGGCAGCCCGTTACTTTCAACAACTGGCTGCGACTAACAAATCGACGCCCAAGATTGGCAACGTCAATGAATCCCGCCCATACACAAAGCGAGCCGGTTCCAGTGGATGGTGGTCAAAATGTTTGAACGTGGTGAGAAAAAACGGAAGTTGTTAGCATCCCCTGATAGGCCACGGCGCGGCCAGGGGCTGGTTGAGTTTGCCCTGATTTTGCCGATTCTGCTGTTGGTCGTTTGGGGGTTGTTTGAGTTCGCGCGAATTTTTCAGGGGTACCTCACTGTCCAGCAGGCGGCTAGAGAGGGCGCCCGCTATGCTGTGACCGGCCAATACATCCTCATTAACGACGATGACGGCATTCCGGGTAATTTTAGCCCGGGAGAGGTATGGGCCAGCCGGGCGCAATCCATTATTTCCACGACGCATAATGCTGGACTGGGACTGGTAAAGAGGAGACTGCCGGGTGATATGGATACACCCGCGCAGGAGTGGACTCCCGGTCAGGACACACCGTTTTATTATGATGTGGTCTTAGACCCCCCCGATGGGGGTGATCCCTATGGCATTAGCGACAGGGACACGATTACTGTTACCGTCCATTACAATGTGCCCTTATTAACGCCGTTAATCCGGGATATTGTGGGAGGGGTTGTGCATGTCACAGGCCAAACGGTGATGCAGAACGAGGCCTTTGATCCCACACCGGGAGCGCGACTTTATACCCCCATCCCGCTGGAATCCCCGACGCCTTCTCCCACGGGGCAAACACCAACCCCTACCCCCACAGCCGGTGCGGGTGGTGGGCCGACCTTGACGCCGACGCCAACAACTGTCATCACACAGACGGCAACCCCGACCATTACCAGCACTGCCACGGCCGTGCCGCCGAGCGCAACACCTACGATCACCCCAACGGCGACCAATACACCGGCGCCGACCATTAATGTGCAGTTGAATGAGCCGTTAAACGAGGGAGATACGATTGTGACCGGGACCGGGGAACCGGGAGAAACTGTGACTCTCAGGGATTTCAGCCAGCCTGGTTCGCCTGTGATCGGCACAGGGGTTATTCAAGCAGACGGTACCTTTTCTATTTCTGTACCTGCGTTGATTGGTGGGCACATCATTGTGGCTTCGGCTGCTACTTCCACTGATTTTGCCATTGTGGTCGGTACAGCAACACCCACTCCTACACCTACGCTGCCCCCTTCAATGACGTGCTTCACCTCATCCCACAACGAAAGCAATATCCCGGGAAGCAGCAGCATCGGTACATTCACACTTACCAACTTTGCCGGCATTGACGACGGAGATGAGCTTGAGGTCATTGTGAATGATGGTGGGCATATCTGGGAATACCGGATCAAGTTCAAGGGCAATCCGGCCATCATTAAAGAGATCCGCATCAAGTATGACGCCAATAAAGTATACGAGAACAAAAACCTGTCGCTGCCGTTGAGCACGACGGTGGATTTGTTGAACATTAACGCGGTAACCGGCGACACCAGCAATTACGATTATGACAGCACTGCGTTTGTTAATATTTCAAGCAGCAACACAATGTCAGTCAATTTCAAAAAAGACAATGGTGCGCCCGGGTCCGCCTGCCTGACGATTGAAGAAGGAACGGCATCGCCCCCTGTGGGAGCGCAATGCTTTACCTCCACCTATGTCACGCAAAATATGCCCAGCAGCAACGGCATCCAGACCTTCACCGTGAGTGATCTTTCGGGCATTGATGACGGCGACGAGCTGAAAGCGACGGTAACAGATGCCTCCCATGTGTGGGAGTACCGGCTCAAGTTCAAAGGGAATCCGGTTGTTATTGAGGAGATTCGCATTAAGTATGATGGGAATAAGGTTTATGAGAATAAGAACCTGTCCCTGTCTCTGACCACGCTTGTAGATTTGCTCAGTATAAACGCAGTTACGGGGGATACGACCAACTACGATTACGATAGCTTCCCCACAGTCAATATCGGCGGCAGCAACAATGTGATTATCTCGTTTACGAAGGACAATGGAGCGACGGCCGGCGCTTGTGTAACCATCGAGGGGACAACCCCGACGCCGACCCCGTCTCCTACGCCGGCGCTGCCCGATTTGGTTGTGGCCGGTATGAGCATTGCCCCGGTCGCCACGGTAGATGCCGGCCAGCCCATCACAGTGGAAGTTGTGGTGGAGAATCAGGGCCTGGGTGATTTGCTCAGCATCTCCTGGCTCCATTTCTACATGGACCCGTCTCCGGCTCCTCCGACTGTGAACCAGGATGGCTATGCCTGGGCGGCCATTGATTCGTTAGCGGCCGGCACGCAAATCACCGTGACTTTCAGCCATCCCGGCTTTGTGTCTGAAGGCACGCATCAACTTTATGCCCAGATTGATGTACGCAATCAAATAGTGGAAGAAAGTGAGGTCAATAACCTGTATGGACCGATCACTTTGACTGTGAGCATCCCGGCCACCCCTGTTCCCACACCTACGCTTACGCCGACGCCGGCGCCAAATAACGGTAGTATTAGCGGGTCAACCTGGTTGCTGCTTAATGGCGACCTGGTACCCATGGGCTTTGTGACGGTTGAGGCCAGATCGGGCGGGAGCGTGGTCGCTACAACTGTGTCAGATGCGTCTGGTAACTACAACTTTGGGATGGTGCTGCCGCCGGGTACTTATGATGTCTATGGACAGACAGTGCTGAATAATGTGGTGTATAGTGACCTGATCACCGGCGTGACTGTCACTTCTAATAATACGACTCAATTCGTAACATTGATCCTGCACTAGCGGGACGGGTGGCTGATCAGATGAACAGAAAGATACTCGTTGTTGTCGGATTGAGTGCTAACCTGTTGTTTTTGCTGGTGTGGGTTGTGGGAGGTGGCCGGGCGTTGTCCTCGCAGACGGCCATCTTGCCGACCACGGTCACGTCTCCGGTGACTATTTCTAACAGCGCAAGCGATGCCACCCGGCCGACCATTGCGCTTGGGGGAGACGGCACACTCTATGTAGCCTGGGAGCAAGTTGAGGCTGGGGGGCAGACCAATCCTTATTACAGCACATCGGCTAATGGGGGGAATAACTGGGCGGCCCCGACAGCGATTTATAACTCTGGCGTAGACTCGTTGCGGCCGATCATGGCTACGAATACCACGTTTGGCGTCCAGGTTGTGTGGGATGAAGGGGGGGTGTTTTCCCATCTTGCTTACCAGAAAATGTTGACCGCCACAGCGGTGATCACCGCACCTCCCACAATTATCCTGGCACCTTCGGCACATGACATTGCTGTTGATAACAACAGCAATTTGCATCTGGTGGTACAGGGAAATACTAGTCCGAGTCAGTCAACCCCCTACCATGTGCTGTATAGTTGGAAACCCTCAAGTGCATCGGTGTGGCCTCAGGCTATGCGAGTTTACACCAACACCAGCAGCGGAACCGGCTCCCAGTATCCGGCGATAGCCATAGGTAGCCAGGGGGCCAAGCATGTGGTTTGGCAGCAGAATAAGTCCACAACGGACGGTGTAATTTACTACAGCAAAGGTACCGGCGGCGGAGCAATCTCATGGACAGCACCTGTTACTGTATCAGTGGGGGTTGGCACGACCAACGCTGTCCGGCCGGCTATTGCGGTGGATGATAATGATGCGATCCATGTGACGTGGGTTGATCATGTTACCAGTGACGAGCAGTACGTCTATTATGCCCATTCCGTGAATGGTGGCACGACGTGGAGTACTCCTGTACGCGTCGCGAGCCAGGCAGTTGGAGCCAATGTTTCTCCCCTCTACGTGTCGCCTGTCATCGCTGTTGCGAACGGCAATCTCTATATAGCCTGGCATGACAATTTGAATGATCCGACCAATGCGGAAGATGTTTATCTCACTTTCTCCGAGGATCAGGGGAATACCTGGGCGACGCCCATCAATATTTCCCGATCCGGCGGCGCACAATCCTTATACCCAAGAATTGTTCCGGAGGCGGGCGGGATTGTGCATGTCGTGTGGCAAGAGCAAGTGAGCGGCGTTTTTGAAATACAGTATGCGCATACGGTGTGGCTTGTTTATTTGCCGGTGATTAGCAAAAGTCCTTAGGGGAGGTTGTGCCAGCGCATGAGGTTCAGCAGGAAGGAAAAGCTGTTGCTTGGAGTAATGTTCCTGGCCTTGGTGGTAACAGCCGCGATCCTGGTTCGTTTTGTTTATCAGGAAGTGGTGCCGCGGGCAGATGGACCGCGTAATTTGAGTGAGTATGCCACTGCGGCCGAAGCATATCCCCAGGCAGAAACGTTGGCGCGCCAATGGCGCATCGACGCTCAATTAAGCCGGGTCACGGCCGCCTGGCGCAGTCCGACCGAGGAAGAATTGTTGAGCGGCAAGACGAGCTGGGCCTTCTACTTTTACTCCCCTTCAGCCGGACAAACGTATATCGTATCGGCCGCGGGCGCGGAGGTTCATGAAAGCAGAATCAATGATGAGCCGCAAGCTCCTCCGCTCATTCCGCTGGCCCAGTGGGTGGTTGACAGCCCGCAAGCCATTCGCGATTTCCTCGACCATGGCGGCCGTCAGTTTTTGCAGGTCAATGCGCATTCCAACGTCCACTTGCAACTGCTGGCCTCCGAAGATCAACGTGTGGAGTGGAATATCACAGCATTGTCTGCCCCCGGCCAGCCGACGGTGCTTTTCTTCCTGAATGCGACTACCGGCATGGTTCAATGAGCAGGCTGTGTCTGGGTAGGTTACGTCTAATGCAGCACAGATGGATTGCTGCGAGGGTGTAAATATGAACATACAAGGCAAAGCGATCAGCAAACGGGCGGCACAGACCGGCCCTTCGGTAGATGAGCGAAATCGGGGGCAAAGCCTGGTGGAAGTGGCGCTAGCGCTGCCGTTTTTGTTGATTTTATTCCTGGGGATGGTGGAGGTTGGCTGGTATATGTACGCGGCCAATATTGTGCACAATACGGCCCGCGAAGGCGCGCGCGTTGCCGCCAAGGAAAACGTATTAGATCCCAAGACCATTCAAGATTGGGCTTCTCTGGTGTTGACAGATGTGATCAAATCAACCTCGAATGATTACATCAGTCCCAACAGCACGAACGATACCGTCATCGTCACACGCGCCACGTCCAACAGCCAGGGGTCGTTAACGTATTGCGAATCCATGTCGGCCGTCTGGCCCGATACAGGCAGCCCCGGCCCCGATACATCCAGGGTTTCCTGTGCGGACCTGCAGGCCAAAATCATCCAGATGGGTGTTGACTTAGGCGGGTCTTTTGGTACCGACGATTTTATCGTCGTGGAATATTTTCATCACCATGACCCGCTTTTTGGCCTGACCGTTGTCGCGCCTCAGGGATTGACGCTGTATTCATATTCGATCATGCGGATTATTGGACAATAAGTCACAATTGCCCTGTGGAGGGTAATGTTATGAAGATGAAGAAGATTCTGTCGGGTAACCGGTTCCTATCTCGAAAAGAGCCTGGACAGGCGCTCGTGATCATTGCCTTTGCCATGATTGGATTGATAGCTATCACGGGCCTAGCAGTGGATGGTGGCATCCTGTGGTATAACCAGACGCTGTTGAACGGCCGTGCCGATGCGGCCGCGCTGGCTGGTGGGCAGGAACTCACATTGGCCGATGAAGCGCGCGCCAAGGCGGAACAGTACCTGTATCTGAACGATATTGTTGATGTACCCAGCGGGGGAGATACGGAGATCGTCATCTCTTTCGGGCGTCGTCGTTTTGACAATGACGTGATTGTTGTAGACCTATACAAGGATCAGAAACTGGCCTTTATGCCTGTCCTGGGCTTTGATACTGTGAAATTACATGCTCATTCGGCCGTGCTCGCTACATCCTGGGCGTCTGATCAGCATTGGAGCCTCTTCCGCGGCGGTTGCGGCCGTACCGGATACCAGGACGCCAGCTGGACCCACACCTACAATCAGGCTTCCCAGGGTGACTTCCAGTTGAATTACTTATGGGGCTTCCGCTGGGACTTGAACGGCGATACCGAAAATCACCGCTCAACGCCCGTGATAGGCACACATCCCCTCATTGCCAGCAACCGGCCAATCGCGTATATCGGGACCAATGGTCCTTCAAAAAATGGAGTTGGCGGCGGGGTGATGGCCTTCAATGCCGCCGATGGCAGCCAGCTCTGGTTCACTGTTCTCAATACAATGGTTCGCTCCTCACCCTTCTTCCTCGATGATCAGGCGGTGACCAATGATGCCAATCAAGGGTTCCCTATGATTATCGTCGCCGGTCATAATGGTCATGAATATGCCCTGGATGCCCGCGACGGAAGCATCGTCTGGGATACGCCCGGAATTTCCTCAGACGCCTTGGAGAGTGGAACGCAGAAGTACCGCTCCTCTCCCGTTTATTCCTGCGGCCAGATCACCATTGGCGGCGTTACGTATGATGGTGTGATCTTCAATGGCACCTACGGCGGCAATATCTACGCATATGATGCAGAAACAGGCGCTGTTTTGTGGCGTTCCACGCCTTTGCCGTCTCTGGCATCTACCTGGGTGACAACAGGCAATGATACACTCGCCCTGAGCCGCACACGCATCACTGGCCCATTTTACGGTACGGCGAACTATGTGGAAGATACCGACTTCGCCAATGCGGGGTACGCAGAAGGGGTAATTTTCATTTCCTCTTTTGGAGAGAGTGGCAAAGGGGGAGGCGGCGGCACCGATGTGGATATTTGGTCCGCAGGACAGAAAACGTCTCCGTTAGATTACACCTTTTCCCCTGGTGAGAAAGATGTGGAGAGAACCATTCAAACCGGTGCGCAGAAGAATTTGGTCTTTGTTTTCAAAAATAATGCACAAGGAGGGGCGGGAAACTACGATATTCAAGTTTGGTTTGAAGGATGTGGAGCCGATTCGATCTTGCTTTCAGCCGGGGATGGCTCTGCCTGCGGCGGCGTTATCACCTCCACGCTGGCGTTGAGCGTTAGCGGGAAGCGAGTGACTCTCCCCATTTCTCAAGGGTCAGATCCCAACCCACAAAAGATCAGCCGCGTCTGGATTTCCTGGCCGGACGGGTCCAATAAAGACCTGGAAGTGATTTACTTTAACGACGCTGCGACCGGCAGCTTTATCGACTCTCCCTATATTTATGCCTTGGACGCGGCAACCGGGGAGCATATCTGGTACGATATTCTCGATGATTACACGGCTCCTACAAACCCGTCAGATCGGAACTCTAACGCCGTAGGCAAGATTGATACGAATCGAGATGGAACGCCAGATCAATGGCGCGTGTTTGCCAATCCAACGGATGAGTATCTGTATGCGTACAACGCCATCACAGGAACCCGGTTGTGGCGGGCGCATACCGGGGCCGATAACCATCGGAGCGACCCGGCAATTTACCGCAACATCGTCTTTGGCGGTAACAATGAGGGCGTCTATGCTCTGGATGGCGTAGACGGCTTTTCCATCTGGGATGGCGTGGATAGCGACGGGGCTGGCGATGCAGATCACGCCAATCCACGCCTTGGTGACACCAATCCCGGTGGCGGGCCGGCGTACAATGCGCTGGGTACCCGGCTCATTCCCGGCGGGGTGAAGTCTGCCCCGGCCGTTGTGGACGGCATTATCATGGTAGGCGCGAATCAGACCAGTTTAGGCGGAAGCGGTGGCAGCATGTGGGGATTATGGTGGCAGGATGGACATGACCTGGGCCATTTTGATACGAACCTCTATGATGGGTCTGGGCCTTGTGTTGAACCAACCTGCCCCGGCACGAACAAGGGTAAGGGAGATGTGCGCTCTGGCGTGGTGGTAGGCCCAGACGGAAATGTGTATTTTGGCGCGCAAGATGGCGCTTTGTACCAGTTGATCGTGACGCGGCGTTTAGTTTTAATTGAGTAACAATAATAAACGAACGAGCCGGGTTTCTGGGTTAAGAAACCCGGCTCCTCTCTTCAGGCGGGAGTGGATGGGAGTCGAACCCACCGCCGCTTGCTCTGCGCAACCGGCCGCCAGTTTTGAAGACTGGGGCACCCACCGGGATACAACCACTCCCAATCTCAAGTGTACCGCAATCAGCTTGATTTGTGTAAGTGGGTCATGTTAAGATGAGGGTGTTTTTACCTCGTGTTTTGACCTGCTCGAGTTTGGGGATATGGTTGAGAGGAGGCGTTCATGAGCAACCTGAGACGTGTGTTTGAGGTCGTTTTTGTGCTGTTAAGCGTGGTGGGTTTGTTCGTTACTGTGTTTGTCGTCGTGGGCAAGGAGACGTTGGTTCCGCAAGAATATCCACCTCCGCCAGTGGGGTGCGACGCTTACCCATCTTATCCGGGTGCAAGCTCTGGTGTTAATCCATATGTTGGCCCGTATCCTGGGTGTGTTTATTTGCCGGTGGTAGAGGGCGGTAATGCTGCTGGCAATCCTGTGGCGACGCCCACACCGACGTTTACGCCAACGCCAACTCCGACGCCTACACCCACACCGACGCCTACACCTACACCCACGCCGACGGCTACGCCTTGTGGGTATCCACCCTGTACGCCGTAGCTGCTTTGTCAGGAGAACGGACGGCCGCAAATACTCCAGCTATGATGGCAGTGTAACCCTCGTTAGACAGAAACAATAGGCTGGGCTATACTAGATTCCCATCATTTTAGCCTGCTAAATGAAAGCTGAATTGTAGCCTCGCTCTGCAGAGGGCGGGGTTATTTGATCTAAATTTGAACGTGCGCAGGGTTGATGCTCTTTCTGCACCATACACCTGTCCGGTTGGCGATTGGGAAATTGCCACGCATCACTGTATCTTAGAGAGGATAAATATGAAACTCGAAGATAACGTACTCTATGTAACTAAAGAAGGGTTGCAGAAGATCAAGGAAGAGTTAGAGTTTCTGACAACGGTAAAGCGGGAAGAACTGGCGGCCAAGCTTGAGGCAGCTATTGCTCAGGGCGATCTGAGTGAAAATGCGGATTACCATGCTGCCAAAGAAGAGCAGGGATTTGTGGAAGGTCGTATTCGCGATCTAGAAGATTCTTTGCGGCGGGCCAAAGTGATTGAGGAAAATGGGCCATCGGACATTGTTCGCGTTGGCAGCATCGTTACTGTAGTTGAAGAGGGGCATGATGAGACAGAAACGTATAACATTGTTGGCCCCCATGAAGCAGACCCCAGCAACGGCCGTATTTCTAACGAATCGCCTTTTGGCCGCGCTTTACTGGGAGCCAGGAAAGGGCAAGTCGTGAGTGCTAATACGCCTGCCGGGGAAATTCGGCTGCGCGTCAGAGCGATTGAATGACGATGTGCACGGAGCTAAGCATTGAAAAGGGCCGCTCTAAAAAAGAGCGGCCCTTATTTTGTTTACGGCTGACGACTCGTTTCCGCATTGATGCAATGTTACGCTCCCATCCCATCGCTGGCCGGTTCGGGTTTCTTTTTCCCAAGAAGGCACTCTTGCAGGAGATGTTCCTCTTGCTGCCGCACAAAAACAGTCACCAGGTCGTCAGGCTGAATGACCGTATCCCCATGGGGGATGAATACATTTCCGTAACGGCGAATGGACACAAACACACAATCTCGCGGCAGCTCAGGCGCTAAAGAGGCTACAGTTCGATGAGCGGCCGCGCTGTCAGGCTGTATTTTGACTTCCACAAATTCAGTGCCGTCCACGTGCCGTAAACGAATCAGATCCTCATCAAATTGGCCTTTCGCACGGCGGGCCAACACGATGTTATACGCACGAATCACATCTCGCCGTCGAACGACGCCGACCACCCGCCGTGGGTTATCGCGTGAGACGACGGGCATTTTGTTTACTCCGCGAATGCCAAGCCGCTGCACGACCTCAGCCAGAGGCTCATCTTCATATGTGATCAGCAAGTCGCCCATCGTGGCAAAATCTTTTACTTTGATTTCATCATTGCTTGCATAATGTTGGCAAGCCCGTTCATAGTCGCGCAAGCTCACCATACCAACCAGATTGAAATCCTCATCTACAACAGGGAAACTATGGGCGTGGGTTTGTTGAAAGTAATTGCCCAATTGATCAATGGTCATCTCTGCCTGAACCACGTACACATCGCGTGTCATTGCCTCTCCCACGGGCACGCTTTGCATCAGGTCCAGATCACGGCCGCGTTGTAGGGAAATCCCTCGCAGTTTTAGCTTGAGCGTGTAAATGGATTCGCTGAAGAGGTGCTCAGCCAGCAGTGTGGATAATACGGTGACTAACATGAGAGGCAGGATGAGCTTGTAATCGTTGGACATCTCAAAGACAATGAGAACGGCCGTGATCGGCGCGCGCGCTGCTCCCGCGAAAACGGCCGCCATCCCCACAATGGCATAGGCCCCTGGATCAACCACCGTGTTGGGCCAGATAGTTTGTGCCACAGACCCCACCATGCCTCCCAGGATGGCGCCCATAAACAGACCCGGAGCAAACACGCCGCCGGAGTTACCCGACCCCAACGTAAAGCTGGTAGCCAGCAGCTTCAATACAAGCAGCACGCCCATCAATCCCAGAGGTAGCGTGAAGTCCCGGGCAATTGCCTCACCTATAAATTCCAGGCCCGGCCCCAAAACTTCTTTCTCTGACAGCAGCATGGCAACCGCACCGGTCAGAACCAGACCGATAGCTGTCTTAAAGTACAAAGGAATATCCCATTCGTCGAAAACGCCCTCTAACCAGTAGAGCAGGCGAATAAATGCAACGGCAACAAGCGCTGACAGGATACCCAGCACGACGTAAATTGGGATTTCGGATAAATGGCTTAAGGGATAGGCGGGGAGATTAAAGGCTGGTTTATCTCCAAGAAAAATACGCCCTACAATACTGGCGGCCACCGAACTCATGACAACCGCACCGAAATACCGCACTGTAAACTGACCCAGAATGACCTCTAAGGCGAAGATAGCGCCTGCGATTGGCGCATTAAAGGTAGCCGCAATCCCGGCGGCCGCGCCACACGCCACCAGCGTGCGAACGCGCTCCCCAGAGAAATGGAGCAGTTGTCCTAATGTAGACCCCAGCGCAGAACCAACCTGCACAATAGGGCCTTCACGCCCAGCCGATCCTCCGGCGCCAATCGTAACAGACGATGCCAAAACCTTGATAGCTGCGACTTGTGGCCGGATTCGGCCGCCTTTTAAAGCGATCGCTTCCATTACCTCAGGGACGCCATGCCCCTTTGCTTCGCTCGCCCACTTTTCAATGAGGTAGCCGACAATGAGGCCGGCAATAGCCAAAAATGAAAACAGACCGACGAGGTTACCAAGAATGCTTTGCACATAAAGCGAAAAATCTTCGATTTGGCCTAATAACCAGATAAAAAAGACGGCTCCTAGTCCGGTACCAGCCCCGACAACTAATGCAGTCACCACTAAGACTAGAGAGTCAGGCGGTTGGAGCCGGTCAAGCGTTCGACGAGCTCGCTGACTGCGTAGCCACATGGTGTCTACTGACACTCCAGACATCCTTAAAAACATCACACTTCCTTCTACAACTGTGGATTTCTCGGAGATTCACCGAGTTTGCTGGAATTCCCTACTTCCTGATTGTCGTCCGTAGGACAACTACGCATTTTACAACATCCACTGAAAATTGCACCCTCTTTGCGACGAGTTGGTAATCGAGAAACCGACTGAATTACGGAGACCTGTTTACCGGTAACAACAAGAAAGGCGCACCGTCATCCGCCAACAAATTCTGACAAGGGCCATGCGTACAGGTGTCCGGATTGTACACGCCGAGGCGGAACCGGACAGGAACGGCCGTGTCTGGCTCTAATGCGTGATGTTGCACCAGGATGTCCCCCGGCTTCCAGTGCATGGCCGGGGCATCCAGACTGTCATGCTGGCTGATGATGTTGCCATTCGCATCAAGTAAGTGCAGGAAGAAGCGGCGGGAGCCGGTGGGAGAAGCGACAACTTGCCAGTAAGTGATTAAGTGGTTAGGAGAGGGGGCGTCGTATCCCAGGAATAGCAACTGATCTTCAAAGTTGGCACTGTCCGGATATTGGGGCTGGAGGGGCGGGGGGAAGTGCAGCGTGTACAGTGTGAAAGTGGCACGTCTTTCAACTTTTGCGCCCCAGAGGATGAGTTGGGCTTCAAGGTCGGGGGCAAACTCGCGGATGTTGGGACGGATGATGCGGACTGCGTCACTTTCTTTGGGCAGAATGAGCGTATTGATAGGTGCGGTCATTGAATCCGAGCCAAAGTAGCGAAGGCTTAAATCGTCACGGCGCATGCTCAATGCCATCGTGGGCGGATCCATGGTGGCGGGCGACCAGCCGCCAATGGCAGTTGGAGTGAGGTCGGAAGAGGTATCGAGATAAGCGGCCGTGTCCGTCAAAGCTGCCTGCCATACAAACTGAACTTCATCATTTTGCGGCCATACAGTAAAGGTGTTCTTCACCGTCCCGCCTATATAGTATAGAAGCAGAATTGTCAAGATCAGTTTACCCCCGATTTTAGGCGTTTCTGTGGATAACTTGGGGAAAACTGTGGATAACTGCCCTGAAATGTGAATAACTTGGGCGGGAAAGAGGGTTAGAATCGGCAAGCTATTGATAATACGAATCGTGCTGGGCGCGTTTATAGTGACTATGCTGGGTATTGCTGAGGTTAAAAGCCAAAGTAGTAAAAAAGCATACCGGCTATCCTGCAAACGCCATAGATTGACAGTCAGGCTTAGATAAAAGAGGGTGGCGATGATGGGTTCAAATACTGGCAATCCGGCTATATTTTGTCGCCATAGGGGATCGCCCCGGAAGCCGAACATACCTAATACCTTTAGACTGTTTTCTAACACCGGACGTATGTTGCCTTCCTGCAAAGCGCGCAGTGGCGCATCGATCTCGGTGATGCGAAACTCAGCCCCGGGGTTGGTTTGCAGGTAGAGAAACAGGGGCGCGGAAACGGCCGTCATCACCACAGTAAACAATAATATCCCGTGCCATCGTCGCTTGAGGTCTGGCCAATGAAATATAGCCAGGTAGGTGATGAACAGCCCGTAAAACAGGGGGACAGCGCGACCGGCCATATAGGTGTGCAGGCTGAGGCCGGCAAAGAGACCGGACAGGGTGAAAAGGTGATGGGGTGACAAGGCGACAGGGTGATTTTTACTCTCTAGTCTCCTGGTTCCAGTTCCCAATCTCCAGGCGCGCCACCAAAAGTAGGCGGAAAGGCCGGAGAGGAGGGGTAGGGTGATGGCGCGTAAACCGAGGCGGCTGTAGAAGACGGGCCAAAACAGGATTGCCAGCAGTCCAGCGGAAATCAGCGCCGTATCTTTGCTAAACATCCGCCGGGCGAGAGCATAACTTACCGCCACCAGCAACAATCCTGCAAATGCGGCCGGCAGGCGCAGGGCCAGGGCGTGATCCCCAACGAGCGCCACAAAGGCTGCCTGTAGGTAGTGGAAGCCGGCTTCATGCCCGTAAGCGGCCGTGTAGTAGACCGCGTAGTTCCCCTGGTCCAGGATGGAGCGGTCAATCAGCCAGTTGGCGACTTCGTCATGTTCCAGCCCCAGGGCGGTGAGGCGGTGCAGGCGGAGGACGGCCGCTGCCAGCAGAATCGAAAGTATGAAGAGACGGTTACGCATTTTGCAGGAATTGTAGCCGGGCGGCAACTGGCGCGGGCAGGATCGAGCGCAAAATGCGCCGCTCCTCCTCGCCCAGAACGCGTAGGAGCCAGAGCGCGGCCGGGTAAGCAGCCAGCCCCAACACCAGCCCGACAACAGGGTGAAGCTGGTTGCCCAGGAAGGTCACGACGGCCATGATGATGCCCGCCAGCAACGGCCGTCCCAGCAACTCGCCCCAATCCATCCCCGGCATTCGCTTGCGCAAATAAAAGGCAAACAATCCCATCAGCGCCAGTTCCGACAAAATCGTCGTCACCGAGGCGGCCACGTAGCTGAAGCGGGGGATGAAGATGAGATTGGCGATGATGTTGAAGGCGACGGCCGTGGCAAACGCCCGCGGCTGCATCCGTTCCAAACCGAGCGCAATGAGGACATAGTTCGTCACACTGTTCAGCCAGCCAAACGGGATTGACCAGATGACGATTTGCAGCGCCACCGCTCCATGCGGCAAAAACTCCGCGCCGCCCAGCAAATTCACCAGCGGCGTCGCCCAAAATGTGGTCAGGACGGCGATGGGTAAGGCCAGCAGCAGCATGAGTTTGAGCGACAGCCGGTACATGCGCCGCGCCGCGTCCAGCGACCGCTGAATCTCCCGCGAAATGACCGGGAACAGCGCCAGCGTGAAGAACGAAGGCACGATTTGCAGCGCATTGAACCATTTGTAGGCGCTATTGTACCAGCCGACCACCTCCGCCCCATTCGCCAGCAGATTGCGCAGCAGCACCACATCAATCGAGATGAACACCGTTTGCAGCAGGTGGATGAGCATGAGCGGGAACCCTTTGCCCAACATCCGCCGCTGCAAGCCAAAATCCACCCGCCAGGGGCCGGGCAGGTGGAAACTGCGGAACGCCAGCCCCGCCAGCACGCTCAGGGTGATGATGTTCGTCAGGATGGACACCGCCGCCAATCCCACAAAACCATACCCCAATAGCAGCGCCGTCACCCCAAACCCCACCTTGAGGATCGTCGTCGCCGTCGTCATCGCCGCCGGGACTTCCGCCTTTTCGTACACGTAAAACAGCCCCGTCACCCCCTGCGCCATGCCGGAGAAGACCATGCCGATCATGATGAGGATGATGGCGGCCACTTCCGCGCCGGTGGGCGGGTTGCCCCCCTGCGCCGTCGCCCACACCCAGACCAGGATGGGCAGCGCGCCCACGATGCCGGTTCCCATCCGCAGGACGGAGGTGTTGAGCAGGTAGCTGCTGGCCCGGCCCCGCTCTTGGGACACGTCGCGGGTGAGCAGGATGTTGAGGCCGAAGTTGGAAACGATGTCGAAAAATCCGGCGGTGGCGATGGCGTAGGCGTAACTGCCCGCCTGCGCCGGTCCCAAAAAGCGCAGGTAAAAGGCGGCGAAGGCGAAGTCAATGAATTTGTTGACCAGGTTGAGAACGATGGGGACGACGCTGTTTTTGGCCAGGCTGCGCGTCGTCGTCATTGCCGCGTCCGGCTTGACGAGCTGCTGCCAGCCCCACACGGCCAAGGCAAACAGCAGAATGACGCCGCCCATGGCGTTGGCCAGTGCGCCCAGTTGGAAGCTGGCCGGGCTGTAGCGGAAGCGCACCGTCCAATGTTCAATATCCAACCATTCCGGATATTTCTCAATGAGCGTACTCAGCTTTTCCTGTTCTGTTCTCGTTGCGCCCCATGGGGCAAGCGAAACGCCTCTAAAATTACCGTTGACGCGAGTAATTCCTGCCTGTTTCTCTGTTTCTGCAACAGCTTTTTTAACTTCTTCTGGGGCGTCTGGCGGCACATATAAAGATTTGAAAACCTTCCATCCAGGGAGATAGCTGTCGTTAAGGATTAGCCATGATGCGTCCTTTACCTTAGCGGAGACGACAACTTGTATATTGCTGTATGCTTCAACTGTGGCCGGTGTATGTTCACCTGGAATCGCCCCACCAGGGATAGCCCGTTCCGATTGCCAATCTTCTTCTGCCACAATAACATATTGCCTGGGGTCAAATTTTGTCATTGCGGCCAAGCTATCTTTGACGAGAATTCCGCTCGACGCTGGCAGCGTGTAGGCGCGGGGAGCTACGGCCAGATTCTGGTAAACGCGCAGCCCTTCCCCTTCCCAGGCCAGCTTCAGCTTGGGCAGGTCGAGCGTCTCGGCGGTGATGATGTACTTCACCCCCAACACATCCAGCAGCGGCGAGTTGAGCGACTCCCAGTTGGCGATGGGCTGGATGCGGTTGAACTGGAGTTCATTTTGCGGTTCAATCGCCGCCATGTAATCGGTGTACTGTTTGGGGATGATGGAGTCGTAGCCGCGCACGTCCGGCACATCGAACAGCCAGCCGGAATTGGCGTTGAACGGCTTGTCGCCGTGCGGGTTGAAGCTAGTGATGCGCCACTGGCCGGGCTGGGCTTCCAGCCATTTAACCAGGTCTGGCTTGAAGGTGAGGAGGGCGGGGGAAACGGCCGTGTTAAACCCCACATTCGCCGCAAACAAATCCAGCGTCAAAATCACCGCCGCCATCAATAAATAAATCGGGAATTTGCCAGGAAATGTCCGTGTTAATCCGCGTTCATCCGCGTCCCTTCCCACAAAAATCGGGCAGCGGCTGACGCGCAAGACCGCTCCCGTCCCCACCAACATCAGCCCCAGCAGGAACAACTGCCGGTACTCATAGCTGTAAAACGCCCGCGCCGACGGGAACGCATCGGCCGCCTGCGCCAGTCCCAGGAAAACGCGGGAGATGATCGGTTCGATACGGCCGTAAACCAGCCGCGAAACCTGCAGCCCAACCAGTAAGCCCAGCCCGCCCCAAAACGACAATCCGGCCAGCCCGGTGATGAGCGACGGTTTGGCCCACAAGAAATACCACCGTATCCATTTCGGCGCGCTGCGGTCGCTGGCCCAGACGTTGGCGGGACGGCCGTTCTGCCGCGCCGCTGCCCAATCCGCATACGTCGCCCATTGGCGCGTATTCGCCAGATAATCCATGCCAAACCCGGCCAGCGCCGCCACACACAGCGTTAGCGGAAACACCCAGCGAAACGGCGTGCGCAGTTGGTTGGCAAACGGCAGCCCGTAATACACCAGCGCGTACAGCGGCGTGCCGAAGATGAAGGCGAGGGAGAGGAGGGAGAGGAGAGTGAAAAACAGAATGTGCGTTTTCCGTTTTCCGTTTTCTGTTTTCTGTTTACTGTTTGCTATGCCCAACAACGCCAACAGCAATGGCAAAATGCCCAGGTAAATGCCGCCTTCCACGTAATTTTTTATGCCCCAATCTGTGGTGGTACGGCCGTGCGGGTTCGGTTCGCCGTAATAGTTCGTCGTCAGCGGCGTGACCTCGCCCGTCAGCGCGTCGGTGGTGCTGTGATGAGCGGGGTTGCCGAAAAAGTTAGGCAGCGCCAGCGTCAACAGCCGCCGCGCCGGGAAGCCATAGCTGCGCACCTCGGTAAAAGTGGCGGAATCCTGGCGGAAGTTGGTCTGCCCTACCTCATAAAAGGGGACGAGCTGGACGGAGCCGAGGAGCAAGCCGAGAAGAACCATCGCCAGAAGCCAGGAAGAGGGCCGAAGAATTGTGAATTGTGAATTGTGAATGGAGAATTGTGAATGGAGAAGCCGCCAGAGGGCATACAGCGCCATTACCAGCAGCGTGTAGTAGGTGATTTCGATGTGCCCGGCCAAAATCTGCATTCCCAGCGCAACAGCCCCCCGCAACACCCACAACACCGTCGTTTTCCGTTTTCCGTTTTCCGTTGATTGTTGGCTGTTGGTTGTTATCCGTTCCACGCACGCCAGCAGCAGCGGCAGCCACGCCGCCGCCGCGATGATCATGGGGAAGACGGCCGCGCTCGTCAGCATGAAGCCGCTCCCCTGATACGCCAGCCCGGCGATGGCAGCGCTGGCACGACGCATACGAAGGGTACGGCCGTACACATACATCAACGCCCCCGCCAGCCACAACTGGCTCACCGTGAACCAGCCATACGCCTTCCAGATGGGCATGAGGAAAAAGAGCCAGCTAAACGGGTACAGCATCGAATGCTGCCCCGTCGCCAGGAAAGGCGACCCGGCAAACAAATACGGCTGCCACAGCGGAATCTCCCGGTTCTTCACACTTTCCACGAAAAACCGCTTCCAGGGGTAATTTTCAATCACCAGGTCCGTCAGCAAACCGTTGTGCGGCGTTTCCACGCCCAATTCAGCAGCATAGCTGGCCCAGGGCTGCCACTGGAACAAATTATCCGCCGGGATCATCGTTTTTCCGCCCAGCGTCACTGGGGCATACAAAAGCAATGGCAACAACAAAAAGCCTGCCACGATGAGCAAATCAATCTTGTACCGCGTCAATCGCTTCATCATTAGAAGAAGGGAATCCTACGCAAACCAATCCGAGTCATCACGAAAATGGCAACAAAAAAGGGCTACAATTAGCCCTGGCCCAGTGTATCCTAACGGGGTGCTGTTTGCTATACGCGCCCAATACACCATGCGCACGCGCTCACAACGGATGGTTCGTTAATTCGGCAAACAGGGTGTCTATGTCCACAAAGCGATGCTCATGCGAAGTCAGGCATGCCACATAGACTGTCAGGCGCTCTGATTCCGGCAATTCGTGCAGACGCTGGCGTTCCATGGCCGGATAAAAGTATTGAACAGAACGCTCCAATCGCACCAAACAACGTTCAGCCACATCCCGGCACCGCGCCGACGTGGTCAAAATGATAAAATCGCCGGCATCCGTATGCCCTACAAAATCATTCTCTCCTTCTCCTGCCTGGACGACATTGGTGATCATCAACGCCACGGCGCGGGCCACATCGTCGGCCGATACAAAGCCAAACTTATCCCGAAACTTATCCAGAGCGCGGATACTGGTCAGAATCACGCCCCAATCCGCCTGCTGGGATAACTGCTCCAGACGTTCTCGTACCAGAATGCCCTCCGGTAATCCGGTGACCGGGTGATGCATTGTGCTCATTTGGGATCGCCGCAGCGCATTACGAACGCGTAAGCGCAGCTCCTGAATATCAAATGGCTTGGTAATGTAATCCACGGCCCCCAGTTCCAGGCCCGTCAATTTGTCCTCACGTTCCCGCTTCTCGGTCAGGAAGATGATGGGGATATTTTGCGTGCGGCGTGCTTTTCGGATACGGCGGCATACTTCGTAGCCGTCAATATCGGGCAGGCGAATATCGAGCACGATGACATCAGGCAAGGTTTCACCAATGCCCCGCACCGCATCCTCACCGCGGATGGCCCCGGCCACATCGTAGCCTTGCACCTTGAAGTAAGCGCTTAGCATCTCCGAGAGATCGACATCATCCTCGACGATGAATATCTTATATGCTTGCTGTTCGTCTGACACAGGCATCCTTCCCTTCAGCTTACGCAACCCTGTAGAAAAAGGCGTTCATCATGCTGTTGCCGGGTTTGACGACTGGGCCATCACCCCTTTCGCCTCCAGGCACGCAAGCGGCCGTTTACTTGATAGGCTCTTTGTCAATGCGAAACACGCACGATTCGGCCCCCATAGCGACACATTCGATTTCCTCAACACGAAATTCGAGGCCGCCGCTAACCCAGCGCAACGCTTCTTGCAGTATGCCTACAGCCATAAAGCAAATCGGCCGATCCGTCTTACGTCCCCAGCACATCGAACAGCGGTCAATGTAATAAAGAAAGTGGTCCCCTTTATCTTCAACCCGGCTGATCTGATCACTGAACTGCGAAAAAATGCGGGCGACGGCCGGAATACCGACCTTGAGCTTGGTCGAAAGCGGCAGCACCTTAAAAGCTAAATCCCCAACGCCGGCCAGCGCACCGAACTGCCGCAGCCCGCGAAAGAACATGGCGCGTCCCCCGCGCAGAGCCAAACCGCGCCCCCCGCGAGGGCCATAAATTTCATCCAGCCCCCTGGTGAGGTTGGAGAGATGGGCGAAATCGAACTGGCGTTCCAGATTATCTGGAGGGGGATTATGGATCAAATGGCGCAGATTGGTCAGATTAAGCAACGCATTCAGCCCGTTCCGTCCCATTACCTCTTCCATAGACATCAGCAGGATGCGACCCATCTTGTTTGGATAGAAGTAACCACTATCGGGAACCAAGTCTCTCACATAATCCTCCGACGATGCCCAACCTGATTAGAACAAGAACCATCGCTAGGGCGCTTGTTGTTCTTATTGCTATTGCTATGTTAAACCATAACACAGGTTTGCGCTGTGATTGTGTCCGCTAAGAGTACCTGTTTCATGCGCATTCAAACATTGGCCCAAGTATAGCAAGCGGTCATTGTTTCAACAAAACGATTACGATAATGCTGCCAAAACCCTCTTGGGTCCACTGCATCCCCCTTTTGACTGGGGTAGTTGGCTGTTCTATAATGCCGCACATGATCGTAATGGCTTGGTGTCTTCTATGAGCGAGAAAAAATCGTTACCCTCTGCCCTTTATACAGAGGAGTATTTCCTGACCGCGTGTGAGGGGTATGAAGTCTTCCTGGAATCGGAAGGACAGCAGCTCTCTCGCCGCCTGAAGGACGCATTTGCTGTGGCTGAGGTTCGGCCCGGTATGTGCCTTCTAGATGTGGGCTGTGGCCGGGGTGAGATCGTCCGTCACTGCATGCGGCTTGGCGTTGAGGCCATTGGCATTGATTATGCTGAGGTGGCTACGGAAATGACCCGTGATGTCATTCAATCGGAACAACAAGCGGCCGCGGATGGGGGGGGTGTGGTTGTGACAGCCGGCGTTTGCCGGTCGGATGCCAAGCGGCTCCCTTTTCCGGATGGTTACTTTGACCGCGTGTTAATGTTTGACGTGGTAGAGCATTTATACCCCTGGGAACTGCACCAGGCGATGCTTGAAGTCAGGCGCGTGTTGAAGCCGGACGGCCGCTTCATCGTCCACACAGCGCCCAACCGCTGGTACGATACCTACGCCTATCCCTGGGTCCGGCGTGTGCGTACTCTCCTCGGCGAGGGGCATCGGTATCCCAAGGACCCGCGCGCCATTACGCCCGTTAACCAGGACGTCCACGTCAACGAGCAAGACATGCGCAGCCTGGGCCAGGCATTGAAAGCGGCCGGGTTTCGGAGCAAGGTATGGCTTGATTCCCCACCGCAAAACCGGCACGAGAGTATCATCATGGCTGGTTTGCGCCGCATTGCTTTTGGAATGCCCCCCTTCCGTTGGTTCTTTGAGCGAGAACTTTTCGCTGTCGCAGAAAAGTGGTGATCCGCCCGCTGTTGACCAGCCAGGTTATGCCCAGAAAATATACGCTTATTCTGCTCATTCTCCTGTTTGCCTTTGCCCTACGCACAGCCCGCCTGGGAAGTATCCCGCCCGGATTGACCCACGATGAGGCGAATCACGGCCGCGAGGCCCTGGGCGTTCTCGATGGCGTGCTGCTCTTCTACTTCCCACTCAATTACGGCAGCGAGCCACTTTACTCCTACACAGTCGCCGGCAGCATGCTGGCGTTCGGCCAACACATGCTGGCACTGCGCCTGGTTAATGTCTTCTTCGGGTTAGGCGCGATTGCGCTCACTTACCGTTGGGCGGCGCAGGCATTAGGCCGGCGCACGGCCTTGTTAGCGGTCGCGTTGATGGCCGTCTCGTTTTGGCCGGTGGCCAGCAGCCGGGAGGCGCTCCGGGCTGGTATGCTGCCCTTTTTCATGGCCGCGGCCGTCTGGTTCTTCTGGCGAATCCTTCATGATCGGATTCTCTACGGGCAGGGAAGCGAGACAGCCGGCCCGGGGGAAACCTCAGTACAACCAGCCCTGGCCATTGCATTTGGTGTGAGTGTGGCCGTCACACTGCACATTTATCTGGCGGCGCGGGTGGCCTGGCTCGTTTTCCCCTTGTTCGTCGGGTATCTGGCGCTGTTTCACCGCCGACACTTCAAGCGGGCGTGGGGGCCAACGCTGGTGGGGCTGGGGCTGGCGGCCGTGCTGGTCACCCCCCTCTTCGTCTACCTACGATACCATCCGGAGGCATTGACACGGCTCGACATGCTGGATCGGCCGCTGCAAGAGCTTCAGTCGGGGAATTTGCGCCCGCTGCTCAACAACGCGGCCGCAGCGCTGCTGGCCTTCGTCTGGCCCGGCTATGGAGACGCCTTTCTCGCCTACAATATCCCTGGCCGGCCGGTATTCGATATCATTTCGGCTGTCTTCTTCGTCACCGGCCTTCTGGTTTGCCTGTGGCGCTGGCGGCGGCCGCCGTTCGCCTTTTTGCTCTTATGGTTTGGCGTTGGCATTGTGCCCTCGCTCGTAACCGGCCCTACGGCCAACACCACCCGCAATCTGGCAGCGATTTCGGCCGTCTTTCTGCTGCCCCCTGTGGGCTTCACGGCAGCGGTAGAGTGGCTGCAGGCGCGTGCCCGCCAGCCGATCAGCGGGAAAGTCTGGGGTACGGCCGCTGTGGCCTGGCTGGCTTTTGCCGGATGGTTTTCTGCCCGTGACTACTTCCTCCGCTGGGCCGAGTCGCCTGAGGTACGGGGCGCGTACCAGCGCACCTTGATTGAGGCCCTGAGGCGCCTGCAACAGGATGCGGCCGATCTCCCCATCGTCATCTCCACCGTGTACCCCGGCCCGGCCCACGACCCCTCCATCGCCCGCGTCATGCTGCCCCAGTCACACTTTGAGATGCGCTGGGTGGATGCCCGGTACGCGCTGGCGTTGCCTGCCGGCCGAGATGTGCGCGTGGTTGTCCCCGCCTCTACGCCGGCCAATCCCGCCTTTGCCGAACTACTGCGCCCCGAAGAAACGGTCACGTTGCGCTCGGACGACCTCGACCCGTCATTCACGCTGTACACGCTGGAAGCGCGGCCGTTTACACGCTGGGCAGCGGATGAGACGTGGGCGGCGGTCAATTTTAACGACGCGCTTGACCTGGTGGCTGCGCGATGGCTGAAGCCGGAAGTTCGGCCAGGGGAGACGGCCGACCTGCTGACGATTTGGCGCGTGACCCATCCCGATCGCGTTGGCCCCATTGTCCCGCCCGCCTTCACTACCGATGTGGTCATGTTCACCCACGTGCTGGACGAGAGAGGGGGGATTTTGACCCAGCGGGACTCGCTGGAAGCTCCGTCCTGGGACTGGCAGGCCGGCGATCTGATTGCCCAGGTTCACCCGGTCATGGTGCCCCCGGAAACTGCGCCTGGCGAGTATCAAACGGCCGTTGGCGTCTACGATCGCGCTTCCGGCGCGCGCCTGCCTATCATCGGGCCAGACGGGCCTGGGGAAACGCGCGCTTTTGTCCCGCCGCTCGCAGTCGTTGCCCCCTGACCCTGACGGAAAACGTGCGGAATCTGACTTTACGGACAAGCGGATTCACCGTACCATTATATTGAAATGGGCGAGAAACCATCTGTAGATAAATTAACGCTTGAAGAGTTGCAGCAGTTGCTTTACCGTAAGAAGCGGGAGCAGCGCCGGCAACGGTTGCAGCGGCTCAAAGGATCAGGCCGGGTTGTCGAGGTGCCGGGATACCCGTCTCCGGACAGCAACCCTGTGCCGTTTTCACGGCCGCCTGTCATCGAAGCGCCTGTGCCTCACCCTGCGTTGCCTCCGGCGGGCGAGGAAGATGCGCTGGAAGACACAGACGGAGTGGATGACGCGGCCTCACGACCGGCAGTTCAATGGTGGTGGGTAGCAAATAAGGTGCTGCTGGCAGTGGAAGTCGCGGCCGTTGTCGGGCTGGCGGCCGTGCTCATGAATTTATTTGGTACGAGCCGGGAACTCAATCAGGAGCTGGCTCAGATTCAGTTAGAAGAAGCCCAGAGCCTGGCGCTGCCCACACCCACTGCGACACCGATCATCGACGTGGCAATCCTGCCGACCGGGCACAGGTACGTGGAAGGACGGCCGCCGGAGCCGGTCGAATCAGGCAACATTCCCGCCCATTTATTACCGGCCATCAATGCCTACGTCCCGCCGCCCATCCCAACCCCTGCGCCGGAGCAAGCCAGGCGCATCCAGATTCCTGCGATTGACGTGGACAAACCAATCGTCCAGGGGTTATACGACTGGGAGCAGCTCAAAAAAGGAGTGGCACAACGGATTGGCTCCGCCCAACCGGGCCAGTCCGGCAATATCGTATTGGGCGCGCACAATGACATTTACGGCGAAATTTTCCGCCATCTAGACAAGCTGTCACCCGGTGATGAAATCATCATTTCCACCGAGCGGGCATCCTACACTTATATTGTACGCGGCTGGGAGATTGTAGAGCCAACTGACGTAGGCGTGATGGCGCCGACGGAACATGCCAGCGCAACTTTGATTTCCTGCTATCCATACCGCGTTAATAACAAGCGCATTGTCATCTTCGCCGACCTGGTCACAACAGATTCGTGAGAAACCGGGGAAGCGGGCATCCTGCGTAAGGTCTGGTATCATACGCGCTCAACCACATTTGCAAGAGGAAATCTCATGGCACGAAAAGTACGTCGCGTGCGTAAGACACACGCTAAACAAAGAACCACAACCTCGGCCGGCAAAGCCTCCTCCGCAGAGCAATCGAACGGCAAGCCGCGCCTCACATCAGCCGAGCGATTCCGCCAGGAATATGCGTATGTCATCAAAGATTTAAGGCGAGTCTTTATCCTGGCCGCGGCCATGTTTATCCTGTTGGTCGTGCTCAATCTTGCCCTGCGGCTGGTTTGACTCGCCCCCAGGCATGTGCTATTATTTCGGTCGTGTTCCGGCTGGTTGGCCGGATTAATTGTTGTTAATTGGCGACTTCATTTGACAGTCACCGGATGTAGTTCACTGGAGAGCGAAATATAAGAAGACGACGGCGTACCATACGACGACCGAGCACCGTAAACTATCGCCTGAACAAGCGAATTCGTGCGCGTGAAGTTCGTCTCATTGATCATAACGGCACGAATCATGGTGTCGTGGACATTGCGCGGGCGCAAGAACTGGCAGACGAAGCTGGTCTTGACCTGGTAGAGGTGTCTCCTAACGCCAATCCCCCAGTTTGCCGTATCATGGATTACGGCAAGTTTTCGTACGAAAAGACGAAGCGGGAGCGTGAAGCGAGAAAGCACCAAAAGCAGATCGAGATCAAGACGCTGAAGTTAACGCCGCGCACCTCTGCTTTTCACCGTGATATTCAGGTGCGAAAAGCACGTCAATGGTTAACAGAAGGGAAAAAGGTCAAGTTTCAGGTTCGGTTCAAGGCGAGAGAGATTACCTACCCTGAAATCGGGCAGAAGACACTGAACGAAATTGCTGAAGAATTAAAGGACGTGTCTGAGATTGAGCAACAGCCTAAATTGGAGGGCTGGTCCATGACCTTGATGCTCATACCCAGCAATAGTGCATGACGCACTGGCCCGTCTTCAAATTGACAGCCGAATGAGAGATAAAAAAAGCCCCAGCGGGGCTTTTTGGTGAGGGATTAAGATGCCAAAGGCGAAGCAAAAGAAGTATAAGCTGAAGACATACAAAGCGGCCGCCAAGCGTTTCCGCGTGACAGGGAGCGGCAAAGTCGTCCGCACCAAAGGCGGCAAGAGCCATCTCCGCCGTCGTAAATCGCGCCGGGTGAAGGCGGCTTTTTCCAAGATGCTGGTGGTGACGTCAGCGGGGGACCGCCGACGGATCAAGCGCCTGGCCCCGTACATGAAAAAGTACAAGGCCAATCCGCCTGCGTAACATCCAATAAACCGCTGCCTGGCCTCGGCGATGCTGCTTGAGTGTCCAGGCCAATTTGAAATGCGAGGAATTAAACTATGCGAGTAAAAGGTGGGACGGTTACACGCCGTCGTCATAAGAAGATCATCCAAATGACCAAAGGCCAGTGGGGCACGCGCAGCAAGCTGTACCGCCGGGCCAATGAGGCCATGATGAAGTCATACTGGTATGCGTACCGGGATCGCCGCACACGCCGCCGTGACTTCCGACGCTTGTGGATCGCGCGCATCAACGCCGCCACCCGCGCCAACGGACTCAGCTACAGTCGCTTCATTCACGGATTGAAACTGGCCAATGTCAGCCTGGACCGCAAAGTGTTGGCGGATCTGGCCGTACGGGATGAGGCTGCATTTGCGGCTGTTGTAGACATCGCGAAGCAGGCGTTGGCCTGAGTTCGTTCAGCACACTTTCCCTCAATTAAATTGAACGTCACGCCTGGTTACAGGGGTGGCGTTTTTCTTTACAGGCAGTTGCTGATTGCTGCGACCGCCGGAATACGCTGCCGTCAGCGAATAAGAGGGGGGAAAGCGAACAGGTTTCGTATTTGTCTGGAACCGGTATCATTCAGTAACATCTGCTATTCGCGCATGCGCATCAAGGGTGAGGAGTGGCGGAAGGGACGATGACCAAGACGGCCGATACGCGCCATTATGCCTGGTTGCTGCTGATTTTACTGGCAGCCGTCTGGCTTCGCCTGCATGCCATCACCGGGGTGCCGCCCGGCCTGACGCACGACGAAGCGGATCACGGCAACACGGCCTGGGAGATCGTCCGCGGCGCGCGCGCGGTTTACTTCACCATCGGCTACGGCCGCGAGCCATTGTACGATTACAGCACGGCCGCGCTCATGACCTTTCTCGGACCGACCTATCTGGCAGCCAGAGTGGCGGCCGTGTTCATGGGTTTGCTCCTCATCGCCGGCATGGTTCGCTGGGTCCGCCTCGCTTACGGCCGCCAGACAGCGCTGTTGACTGCAGCCGGGCTGTCCCTCAGCTTCTGGCCCGTCATGACTGCTCGCCACGCCTTACGCTCCGTGACCCTGCCGGCCCTCTTTGTGCTGGCCGCCTGCCTCTTTTGGCGCGGATTGCGCCGGGTAGGCAGTGAGGAACGAATAACGGGGAGCAGCGGCCGCGGGCTGCGCGGCCTTTGGCGTCCCGCGACCGATTTTCTGGCGGCCGGACTCATCCTGGGCCTGACCATGTACACGTACATCCCGGCGCGCGTCCTCTGGTTCATTTTCCCGGTCGCAGCCGCTTTCCTGTTCATGACGCAGCCGTCACTGTTCAAGCCGGTGTGGCCGGGTGTGGCATGGATGCTGGCTGTGATGATCGCTGCCTCTCTGCCGTTGATAAGCTATCTGGCAGCGCATGCGGATGCTGAGGTGCGCATTCGGGAATTGAGCCAACCCCTGACGGCCGCGGCCGCGAGGGATTTTGGCCCGCTGCTGCACAACAGCGCGGCCAGCCTCCGCCTCTTCACCGTGGCAGGAGACACGGCCTGGCGCTATAACATCGCCGGACGGCCGCTGTTCCAGCCGGTCATGGGCGGATTGTTCTATCTGGGCCTCGCCCTCGCGGTGAGCCACGTCTTGAATGGCATCAGGCGTAAGAAGCAGGGAGGTGGGCTGCGCCCGGCGGCCGCGTTGTTTGCCCTGGCCTGGCTGGTGGCCGGTTTCTCACCCGTGTTGGTGACCGGGCCTGAGTTAAGCAGTACGCAGGCGATTGGTATGCAGCCGGTGCTTTACCTGTTTCCAGCGCTGGCACTGGTCACGATCGGACGCCTGCGGTTTAGGGGCCGTACACTGGGCGAACGCCGCTTTGCTTTCATGCTGCCGCTGGCACTGTATGCGGCCACGGCCGTGCTGACGGCGCGGGATTACTTCATCGGTTGGGCCAACCAGCCACAGGTGCGTGTACAATACGAGAGCACCATGACCGCGGCGATGCGCTATCTGAATGAGAACGGGGCCGGCGCAGCGGCCGTCTCTACCATCACGCCCGGCCGTTTCCATACGCCTGCCCTGGCGCAGATGATGCTGCGCAATGAATCTGTCCGCCCCCGCTGGTTCGATGCCAGAGGAAGCCTGCTCCTTCCTTCAGATGCGGAGAGCCTGGTGATCCTCCCCGGATTCACGCCGGTAGCCCCGGCGCTGAATGCTTACTTTGCCCCGGCCGTCCTGGTGGAGACCCTGCCTCTGCGGCCGACGGACGAGGATCGGCCGTTGCGCATTTACCGGGTAGACAGAGAGACGCTGCTCACTGATTGGGAAACCCGTTTTATCCCTGCTCCCGCTGGTCCCGTTCGGTTGGATGATGCTCTGACCTTCCTGGGTTATGATTTGCAGACGACAGCCGTCTCCCCAGGGCAGCCGGTCCGGCTGGCGACTTTGTGGCGCATCGAACGGCCGCTGGCAGACGGAATGCTGTTCACGCACATCCAGGGGGCGGATGGCGCGCCTATCGCCCAGGCAGACCAACTGGATGTCCCCAGCGACGGCTGGATTCCCGGCGATGTGTTCATCCAACTGCACGAGTTCCAGTTGCCGCCGGATACTGCCGCCGGTGATTATCCCGTCGTTGTCGGCGTGTACACGCAGCACGACAGGCAAAGGCTTCCTGTTTTGCAGAATGGCGAGGCGGCGGGAGATCTCCTGCGCCTTACGACGCTTCACGTCATCCCATGAAACAGTTGACCCGCCCCGCACATCGTGAACTGGCCCTGATGACGGCCGTGATCCTGCTGGCCTTTGCCCTGCGGGTGTGGCGGCTGGATGGCGTTCCGCCGGGTTGGCGCGACGATGAATTAATCAATTCGCTGGTCATCTCGCAGAAGGCGCTGGACGGAAACCTGGCCCTTTATTACCCTGACGCCTCCGGCCATGAAGCGCTTTACCACCTCTTGAACGCGGTCACATTGGCGCTGTTTGGGTTGAATAAGTTCGGCATCCGCGCCCTGTCTGCCTTCATCGGGACGCTGACCGTGCCCATGACCTATGCGCTAGGACGACGCCTATTTGGGGAGCGTGTGGGCATCACGGCCGCGGCCGGGCTGGCGCTTAGCTTCTGGTCTCTCATGTACTCTCGGATTGGGCTGCGTCACGTGCTGATGCCGCTGCTGGTGTTGATGGCGTTTTACACCTTCTGGCGCGGATGGACGGCCAGCCAGCGTCGGGGAAGCGCCTATCTCATGACGGCCGTCTTCATGGGCCTCGGCTTTTACACCTACTTTGCCTCGCGCGGCATGCCATTGATCCTGATTGCCTTTTGCGGCTACCTCTGGCTGTTCGCCCGGCGAACCTTCCTCCGGCAGTGGCGCAGGCTCGCCCTCATGTTCGGGGTGACGCTCCTGCTGGCGCTCCCCTTGTTGATCACGCTGGGGCAGCAGCCGGAATCAGAGGCTCGCGTCGCCGAGCTGGCCGTGCCTCTGGTCGAGGCGCGGGAAGGTAATTTCGCGCCGCTGTGGCGTCACCTCCGGGTTACGTTGAGCATGTTCCACGCCGACGGGGATGATGAATGGCTGTACAATCTCCCCCACCGCCCCGTATTTGGCTTCATCGGTGCGATCTTCTTTTGGGTCGGGGTGGCGACTGCTCTCTGGTACGCTCTGAAACCGGTGATTTCACGTTTCACGTTTCACGTTTCACGTTCTTCACCTCCTTCCCTGGCCGCCGCGTTTTTGCTCTTGTGGTGGCTAGCTGGCATCTCGCCCGGTTTCATCAGCGTGCCCCCCGCCAGCCTGGGGCACACCATTGTGGCCCAGCCGGCTACCTTTATCCTGGCTGCATTGCCGCTGCACGCACTTCAAAAGGGGATCATTTCAGACCGGAGGCGGCAGTTTGCATTTCTGGCTGCACTGCTCCTGGTGACGAGCATCGGTCGGCGCGATCTGCCCGCCTATTTCCGGGAATGGCCGGAGCGGGGCATGGTTCGCTTCCTCTACCATGCCGATATGCGAGACGTGGCTCACTTCCTGGCGGAACGACCGGAATTGACGGATTTCGGTATCAGCGGCTTGCTGGCCGGCCCCTGGGACAAGCTAGCGCTGACCATTGACCTAGGCCCGGAACGAGCAGCGGCCGTTCGGCCGCGCTGGTACAATCCGGAGCGGGCCATCTTCCTGAAGCCGCCGCTCAGTTTCAGCGGTTTCCCCGATGTCCCCTCGCCGTACGCCGCGGCGTTTGAGCCTGAACCGGGCGTGCAAGGGATCGGCGGCTATACTTTGAGCCGGGTGAATCGACCGTTGGAGGCGAAGCACCCTGTTTGCTTCCGGGATGGCCTGTGCTGGCTGACGGCCGTGTACGATCCGGCCCGTCAGCGGTTGGAGTTAGGCTGGCTGGCTGAACGAATCCCTGACCTGCCGCCGATGCCCTTAATCAGCAACCCGCCGCCGCCGGGCGTCTACGCCGGCCCGCGCCTGCTGGTCTTTAGCCAACTGCTGGACAGCAGCGGCGAATTTCTGGTCGGGGACGATGGGCTGTGGGTAGACCCGGCTACATTGCAGGCAGGCGATATTTTCTTGCAGCAGCACTTTCTGGCTGCACCGCCCGGCGCGGACGCGGCGACGGTACTCTTCGGCTTGTATGATCCCATGACGGGTGAACGCATCCTCACCGAGGACGGCCGAGATCACCTGGAGTTGAGCGTGGAGAATGCCCCTGATTGAGGAAGGTATTGTCCCGGATTTCAACCTTGGAGCGAAAGGCTTGGAACTGCATCAAGTGGGTAAAACGGAGAAACGGGCGCTAGCGGCGATTTTGCTCGCCTTCTTTGTTCTGGCGCTGGCCGGCAGCGCGATCAATCCGCTGCACGAGGCCACGGATGAACTGCGTCATTATCGCTTTGTGCGCCATCTCGCCGTCCGCCACACGCTGCCTGTGCAAGGTGAGGAAGGGTGCCGCATGCAAAGCCACCACCCGCCGCTGTTTTATGCGCTGGGTGCGCTGGCCACAGCATGGATAGATACGGGCCGCGATCTTTGCTACGCGCCACCGCAGAACCCATTTTGGGCTTACCGCTATTGGGAAGTCGGCCGCGACAATAAAAACCAGTACCTTCATGGCCTGGATGAAGCATTTCCCTGGCACGGCGAAGCCTTGGCTGCCCATCTCATTCGCGCGTTGAACGTGCTCATCGGCGCCGGTGTGGTCGTTGTCACATGGGCGCTTGGCTGTACGATCTGGCCTCGACGACCGTTTCTGGCTCTGGGAGCGGCCGCGTTTGTCGCCTTCAACCCGATGTTTGTCTACATGGCAGGCGCCATCAACAATGATGTCATCGCTGCCTTGAGCGGATCGGCCGTAACGCTGGCCTGCGCGCGCCTGCTGGGGGATGAGCGCGGATTGAGCCGGCGATGGGGCGTCACTCTGGGGATATTGTATGGCCTGGCGTTGATGTGCAAATTCAACCTGGCCGTGATCGCTGCCCTGATAGGGGTGGTTGTTACCTGGGTCGCCTGGCGCAGGCGGCAGTGGCGAATGTGGTGGCAGGCGGCTGCCCTCATTTTGCTGCTCACGGGGCTGCTGGCCGGCTGGTGGTTCCTGCGCAACCAGGTGTTGTATGGCGAATCGACCGGCTTCCGGCGGCTGACCGAGTTGTGGGGGGTTCGCAACCCAACCAACAGCTTTGGCCTCGCCGTTTCCGAACTGCCCTACGCCTGGACCAGTCTATGGGGGCGGTTTGGATACGGGCAAATCCCCCTGCCGGAAACTATCTATCGCGGGTTGCGCTGGGTTGCGGCCGTGGCCGGTCTTGGCCTGCTCATCCCGCTCATACGCCGCCGCGGCGATGAATGGAAGGACGCCGCTCCTTTGCTGACGCTGCTCGTGCTCACCGTCTTGCTCTTTTCCGGCGTACTCTTTGGCTACCTGCTGGTCAGTCCGGCCGGGCCGATGGGACGCTTCTTTTTCCCGGCCTTGCCCGCACTGGCGTTGTTGATGTTTTACGGCCTCAGCCGCTGGGTGGATATATTCTCCAGCCGCTTTCGTCGGCGCGGTGAGGTGGAACGGGAGCCGGATTACCGTCGCTTTGCTGCGTTGGCGCTGGTGGCCAATCTGGGCATGGCCGGACTGACCGCCGTGGCGCTCTTTGGCTATTTGGCGCCAGCCTACGCCCGGCCGCCCCGTTTTGATGCAGATGCGTCCGTGCCTAACCCTGTAGATGCCCAGTTCGATGTGTTGGTCAAGCTGCGCGGATACGAGGTGATCCAGACGGCCGCGCAGCCGGGCGGGGCGATTGACATTGACCTGTACTGGGAAGTCACAGCCCAGCCGCCGGGCGACTATTTGTTGTTCGTGCATCTGATTGACGATACCGGCACGATTGTGGCTCAGCGCGACACGCATCCCGGTCTGGGCAACTTCCCCAGCCGCCTGTGGCGGCCTGGTAATCGCTTTGTGGAGTCCATCCGGCTCCCAATTCCGGAAACTGCCTATGTGCCGACCAAGGCCACCTTGAGCGTCGGCCTCTATGCGCCCGGCGCGTACCGGTTGGGCATCACCGGGCCGGACGGCGCCGTCCTGGGCGACGCGCTGACGCTGACCTCGATTGCCCTGAACCCGGCCGATTCGACCCAGCCGAACCCCCAGGACCATTCATTTGAAGATGAGGTGCGTTTGGTGGGGTACGAGTACAATCAACGCGAGTTACGGCCGGATGAGTCGTTGCAGGTGACGTTGTATTGGGAAGCGATGCGGCCGCGAGCCGGGGGGTATCTGGTTCAGGTGCGGCTGCTTGACGAAAGCGGCGGCTTGCGCGCCATCGCCGACGGCCCTCTGCCGGCGGAAGGCTGGACGGCGGGCAGCATCGTTCAGGATGTCCACCAGGTGCCGCCGGGAGATACGCCGTTGCCGTCCGGTTTTTATCGCATTCACATTGCTGTGCTGGACACCATGACTAAAGAGCCACTGAATATCGTCGCTGACGATGGACACTGGCTGGCGGATCACTTATTATTGGCAGCAGTACGCATACGGCAGTAACATGCAGTAGATTCCAGACAAGCGAAACACAGCAGCAAGGTACGCCTTATGTCCAAGCAACGAATCAGCCAGATACGCATCGGCGTCGTCGCGGCCGTGCTGCTGGCGAGCGGCGTCATTTTCCTGCTGATGCCGATAGAGGCGTTGCGCTGGGCACAAACGCCATTCCCCGGATTTCTGATTGACCCCAACTTAGTCATCAATGCAGTCGGTGATGATGCCTGGCCGGCGAAGCAGCTACAGCCGCCGGTTACCTATCCGGAGCGAATCATGGCCGTCAACGGGGAGCCGGTAGCTGGCCTGGCTCAATTCCGGCAAATTCTGGCCGACAGCCGGGTGGGGGACGAACTGGCATTTACGCTAGTTCAGCCGCAGTATTCCCTGGTGGCTCCAACCCGCTCCCAGCCCTCCCGGACAGTAGTCGTGCCCCTGATCGCCATCAGCGTCGAAAGCATTTGGAACCAGTTCTGGCTGCTGTACCTCACCGGCCTGGTTGCCCTGGTCATTGGGGCCTGGACTTTCCGGGCGCGCCCAGGGGCGGAACCCGCTCAGGTTTTTGCCCTGTTGATGGCCTTGGGATCGCTGGCTATCGGCGCGCTGTTTGACCTGGGAACGACGCAGCGCTTCGTCCGTATCTGGCTCCTTGCTCTCTCTATGTTTGGCGGCCTGAACGTCTGGCTGGCGGCCGTGTTTCCTCATGAAAGCCGGCTGATTGCCAATCGCCCCTGGGCGAAGTGGGCGGCGCTGCTCCCCGGCGCAGCGATTGGCGTTTGGGGGCAGCATTGGTTGTACCGCACGGCCGATCCATGGTCTTATGCCATTCCCTGGCGGGCCGCCTATCTCTTCAACGGGGTGGCTTTACTTGCTTCCTTCTCCATTTTAGCTTACCGGAGCTTCAACTCACCTTCGCCCCTGGTGCGCCAAATCGGGCGAATCGTGCTCGCCAGCGCCGGTATTGCCTTTGCTCCCCTCTTACTGTTCTTCGCCGTGTCCTCGGCGGCCATACATTTGCCGTGGCTCACGCCCACTTTGTACATTCCGCCGCTCGTCATTTATCCCCTGGCCATCGGCTATACCATCATCCGCTTTCGCCTGCTCAATACAGACATTGTTCTGCGCCGCGGCCTGACCTTCATCCTGCTGACCGGATTGATCGTCATCGCGCTCACGTTACTGGTGGCCGGGTTCACCGCTGCCACCGGCCAGCCGCTTAATCTGGACAATCCGGTGTTGTTGGCGCTGTTCATCGCCGTCATCGCCACCCTGTTTGACCCGCTGCGGAGCGGCTTGCAGAAGCTGGTTGACCAATATTTCTTCCGCAAACCTATTGCCTTTGATGAACTGCTGCGGGGGTACAATCGCGGCCTGACCAGAGCCACCCGTGTGGATCAGGTGGCGGACATGCTGCTGAAATACGCCCGCACGGCCGTGCTGGATGCAGAGCCGCATCTTTTCCTCCCGGATGCCACAATGAACTGTTTCAGCAGCATTGGCGGCGGCCATGACGGCGATTTGCGTTTGGACAATGCCTCGCCGATGGTGGCATTTTTAGCCGGGATGTCGGGGGCCATCGATCTGGCAGTGGAAGGGGCGTGGCCGCCTGCTCTGCGCGACAACCGGGAAGCGGTACGGGCGTTGGACGCGGCCGTGATCGTGCCGTTGAGCAGCGGCAAGGAATTGCTTGGCTGGTTGACCCTCTCCCACAAGCCGGACAATGAACATTACACTCCGGCAGAATTGGCTTACCTTAGCGCTCTGGCCGACCAGACAATCATTGGCCTGGAGCGGGCCAATGTAATCCACAGCCTGGAAGCGCGTGTGGCTGAGTTGAATTTGCTGAGCCAATTCTCCCAATATCTCAACTTCACCATTGATTTCGATGATCTGCTGGAGCTGGCCTTCACGAACTTCCAGCGCCTGCTTGGCGTTGAGGATTTTTATGTGACGTGGCGCGACCCAGACACCCGGCAGGCGCACACCGCTTTTTGTGTGGAAGGGAATGAGCGCCATCACGAACGAGAAGGGGAAGCGCATCGGGTTCATGATCCGCGCATTTGCCAGGTGATGGATACCGGACAAATGCTGACCTGGCAGGATGAGGACGGCCGCGCCTGGATCGCCGCCCCATTGAATGCGGGCGCCGACACATTGGGCGCGATTCACACCTTCTTCCGCCAACCGGACCTCAGCCTGCGGCAGCGGCAGGAACAGTTATTCAGCGTCTTTGCCGACCGCACGGCCGCCGCCCTTGACCGCATCCAGACCCGGCAGAAGCTGGAGGCGCGCGCCCAGCAGTTAGAAACCATCAACCAGATCACCTTCTCCCTGACCTCGACGCTGGAACTGGAACCGCTGCTCGATCTGGTGCTGGACAAAGCGATGGAACTGTTGGATACGGAGGCGGGCACGCTCATGTTGACCAGGGAGGATACGGGCGACCTGGAATTCCGGGTGGTGCGGGGGCCGGCCAGCGAGGCGCTGCTGGGAACTGTTTTGCCGGCGGGAACCGGTCTGGCAGGAACGGCCGTGCAGACAGGCCGGCCGGTTTTAGTCAACAACGTTCGGGAAGACACCCGCTGGTTCTCCCAGGTAGACGCCAATACGGACTTTGAGACGCATTCCAGCCTGACTGTGCCGTTGTTACGGCAAAACAGTGTGCTGGGCGTGCTTCAGGTCATCAACAAGCGCAACGGCGCGCCCTTTACCGAAGATGACCAGACGCTGTTGATGGCCTTTGCCGGGCAAGCGGTAGTCGCCCTGGAAAACAGCCGCCTGCTTCAGCAAACAGACAGGGCGCTGCAAGCCCGCGTCAGCGAACTGTACATGTTGCAGCAATTAGACCGTGACCTGAACACGACCTTGACCTTAGATCGGGTGCTAAGTCTGGCGCTGGATTGGGGGTTGCGCATTTGTGGTGGCAATGCCGGGGCCATTGTGCTGTTGGATCATGACGGCCGCCCGGAACTGCGCGCCGCGCGCGGCTACGACGAGGAGTTTGACCCGGCGGTTGTGAACTCGTCGGACGTGGGTTTGGTTGGGCGTGTGATCCGGAGCGGCAAGCCCCATGTGACCGGCAATGTGTCTGAGGAGGAAGGATACGTTGCTGCTGCCTTCTCCACGCGTTCCCAGATGACCCTCCCCATCATGCATCAGAAGCGGCTCATCGGCGTACTGGTCATTGAAAGCGATAAGAGCGATGCTTTTGATCAGGACACGCTGGACACGGCCTTACGCGTCGCCAGCCATGCGGCCATCGCCATCGCCAACGCCATCTTGTACGAGCAGGTCAATGAGGCCAACCGCACCAAATCGGAGTTCGTTTCCATGGTGTCCCATGAGTTGAAGACGCCGATGACTTCCATGCGCGGCTATACAGATTTGATGCTGTCGGGCATGACGGGGGAATTGAATGAACAGCAGCGCAAGTTCCTGAAGACGATCGCCGCCAACATCCGCCGCATGGGGCGGCAGATTCAGGACCTGACCGATATTTCGCGCATCGAAACCGGCCGCCTGCGTATGGAGAAAGCCCCCACTGCATTCACCAACATCATCAGCGAAACCCTGCAAACAGTTCAGGGGCCTTGCGACGCTAAGAATATTCACCTCCACCTTGACCTGCCCGCCGATCTGCCACTGGTCATGGGGGATAAGGAACGGCTGGTGCAGGTCCTGACCAATCTGGTCAGCAATGCGTGCAAGTATTCACCGCCGGATACCGACGTGACCATACGGTTAAAAGCGGATACGCTGGCGGCCGAAGATGGGCAGGCTCCTGTGCCTGTGGTCGTCTGCTCGGTGGTGGATCGCGGCTACGGCATTTCCGAAGAGGATCAGCAGCGTTTGTTTACCAAGTTCTTTCGCTCGGACGATGCCAATATCCGCAAAGCAACCGGTACCGGCTTGGGGCTTTCCATCACTAAAGGCATTGTTGAACTGCACGGCGGCCGTATTTGGGTGGAGAGCGAATTGGGCAAAGGGACAATTTTCCATTTTGCCATCCCGCAAGCAGTGTAGCCGGTGACGAATCGGGGTGGCTGAATTATACGATTCCCCTGTGAAAATGCGTTTTTGGATTGACAGGGAATTGATGTCGGGTATACTGTAAACATGAGCGTTTCAACGACGCGGGCGGCAAGCCCAAAACAAAATTCTGTCTCTTAGACGCACGCAACTCTGCGTGCGTTTTGTTTTTGACCGGGCAATCTAGTTAACATGGTTCAAGTCCAAGACCACAACAGAGGAGTGTGAAAATCATGGACTATTCGATGATCAGTAAAATCGAGAAAGCCAAAATCTATGCAGAAGAGCGGGACCGCATTCGGTTTGAAATGATGCGGGTAGAAATCCAGGGCGATAACAATGCGCCTCACCTCGTGGAATACGACCACGGCACCTGGAGCTGTGACTGCGGCTTTTTCGGCTCTCGTGGTGTGTGCAGCCATACCATGGCGATGGAGCGTTTACTGACGAATATGGTGGAGATTGGCACCGTGTAGGGTGCCGTTACTGGTCACTTTTTGTGCGCTTTTTGCGCCGGATTGATGCCAAGAACGCGCTCGACTCTTCAGGAGCCGGGCGCGTTTTTCTGTTATAATGTCGCCCTGGTTTGTAGCAGATGGCCCATGCATAAAGGGATTCGAGGACCTCATCGTGTCAGAACTCGTCAAACAATTAAGTGAATACGAAGGGACGCGGCCGCAGAAATTTCACAAGGTGACCCTGTTTCGCAGCGACGCTTTGCTGCTGGGCGTGAACTGCCTGGAACCGGGGCAGGTGCAGAACCCGCATGAACATGCGGGCCAGGACAAGTTTTACTATGTGGTGGAAGGGCGCGGCCGCTTTTGGCTGGGGGAAGAACGGGTCACAGCCGTGGCCGGTGAGGTCGTCTGGGCGCCGGCCGGGTTGGTGCATGGCGTGGCCAATGAAGGAGACGGCCGCCTGACGCTGCTGGTTGGGATCGCGCCCGCGCCATGAGGAAGGTGAATGTGACAATTGGCGGGGTTGAATTCAACTCCCAACTCCTGCTCCTGGTCATTTTGAGCACCGTGCTGCCCATGATTGACTACTACGGCCATCACCTGACGGGGACGAAAGCGTATGATCGGGTGATCCTCTACTTCATCATCCCCCTGCTGGTTGTCCTGCTGATCTTCCGTGGTACCCCATTCGACTATGGCTTCCAGATCGGCCGCTGGCGTACAGGCCTGACCTGGACGGCCGCAGTCTGTGCGGGAATGGCTCTAGTCTTGTGGTTCGTGGCCCGTTCGCCGGGCATGCAGCAATATTACGAAGCGCGCGCTCCTGAAAGCGTCCTCCGCCTCGTTTACCTCACCGGCGTAGACCTTTTCGGCTGGGAATTCATCTGGCGGGGCGTGCTGCTCTTCGGCTTTGCCCGCATCCTGGGGCCGGGGCCGGCCATTCTCTTCCAGGCTGTTCCATTCGCCTTCATGCACCTGGGAAAGCCGGAGGTGGAGACATTGAGCACTATCTTCGGCGGCATCGGGTTCGGTTTCATCGCCTGGCAATCAGAGTCGTTCTTGTATCCCTGGTTCATCCATTGGTTTATCGCCTCCTTCACCATGCTGATCGCCAGCGGCCGCTTGTAGCAAGCCGCCGCGCGACCGGTCACACCACACGATGCCTGATATGAAATCCATCACCCTGGAATTGACAGCGATGGCCAATGGGGGCGCTGCCCTCGGTCGTGACGGGCAGGGGCGGCCTGTGTTTGTGCCTTTCACCATTCCCGGTGAGACGGTGCAGGCCCGGATCGTCTCCGAGAAGCGGCAGTTCGCCCGCGCCGTCCTGGTGGCGGTGGTTGCGGCATCTCCCGACCGCATAGAACCCCGCTGCCCCCATTTCGGCCAATGCGGGGGATGCCATTTTCAACATATCGCCTACGAGCGGCAGCTTGAGCTAAAGCGTGAGGTTGCGGCCGATCAGCTACGGCGCATTGGCGGGTTGAAAGACGCCCTTGTGCGGCCGACACTGGCCCATCCCGATCCCTGGGCGTACCGCGTGGATGTCAGCCTGAGCCAGACGCCGGAAGGAGGGCTGGGCTATTGGTCACCTCTTTTGCGCCGGGTGATGCCCATTGATACCTGTCCCATCATCCATCCGCGCCTGCAGGAACTGTGGCATGACTTTGACCTGGAACTGCCCGGCCTGCGCAAGTTGACGCTGCGCGTGGGTGATGATGGGGCACTGCTGGCCGCGCTGGAGGTGGAGGGGGTGGAGCCGCCGGAACTGGCGGTGGATTTCCCGGTTTCGGTGGCCATTGTCTTGCCGGACCGCACGGCCGCTTCACTGGTCGGGGATAGCTTCCTGGTGCGGTCAGTTAAGGGGCGGGCGTTCCGCGTGTCGCCGGGCTGCTTCTTCCAGCCCAGTCCGGCCGCGGCCGAGCAGTTGGTAGACAGCGTCTTGCGGCTCGCCGGTTTGACTGGGGTGGAGACAGTGGTGGAGTTGTACAGCGGAGTGGGCATGTTGACGTCCTTCCTCTCCACCGCGGCCGCCCGGGTGATTGGTGTGGAATTAAATCCGGATGCAGTTGCGGATGCGGCCGTGAACCTGGAGGAAACGGAAAACGTGACCTTGTACCAGGGCACGGCTGAGGAAGTCTTGCCGCTGCTGGAGGCGTCGCCGGAAGTGATGGTGGTCAATCCGCCGGGGGCCGGGATGAGCGCGGCCGTCATCAAGGCAGTTGCGGCTAAAGCGTCGGCCCGTCTGGTGTATGTAAGCGCGGATGTGGCCACGCTGGCGCGGGATGGCCGGCTTCTGAAGAAAGCGGGCTACCGCCTGGTCGAAGTGCAGCCAGTGGACATGCGGCCGCAGACCTTTCATGTGGACTCGGTATCGTTGTGGTTAGCAGATGGGGTCAGCAGTTGACGCCCACTTTTTTCGGTAGGGGGCGGCATTTCGATAGCACCGTTTTCAACTCATCAGGACGAACCGGTTTGCACACATAATCATCCATCCCCATTTCCAGAAAGCGTTTGCGGTCCTCAACGGAATCATGGCCGGTCATGGCAATGATGCGCGGCCGTTGCTCTGGCGACCATTGAGCCACAATTTGCCGGGCGGCTTCATCCCCGTCCATCTCAGGCATTTGAATATCCGTCAATACCACGTCATAAGATTGCCGCTGTAAAGAATCCAACAATTCCCGGCCGTTGCCCACCACATCGATCTGATACCCTAATCGCTGCAACATGCGAGAGATTAATTTTTGGTTGACCCGGTTATCTTCTGCCAGGAGAATGCGCAAGGGGCGCTTTGTTGGTGTGTCCGGCGTGCTTGACGGTGTTGCTTGTGTCTCTGCGGCGGCCTCGGCTTGTTCCGGCTTCTTTTTTGTGTCCAGCTCCTTTTTCAGACGATGCAGCTCCTCCGCCTGCCGGACCAATTCCTGGTTCTTTTGCACCGCGCCTTCGAAAGTCGAGAGCAGTAAATCTAATACCTGGCGCCGATCTACACGGACAACATGTGTCTTGCCGGCGAAGAAGACTTCCATTTCCTCTTCTTCCCGCTCATAGGGGCGCAGGGCCATGGTCGAAATCAGGTTTTCAATTCTGGCCAGCAGAAGCTCCTCATTATATGGTTTGGCCACATAGTTGTCTGCCCCGGCGTTCACGCCCTTAATAATGTCTTCCGGGTCGGTTAAGGATGTTAACAAGATTACCGGGATATGGGACAGGGTTGGGTCTTGCTTGATGGCCCGGCACAATTCATAACCGTCCATATCCGGGATGGCGATGGCGCTGATCACCAGGGTGGGTTGGTCCTGACGGACAAGCGCCAACCCGTCACGGCCGCTTTTAGCCGTGTACGCTCCATATCCCCGTTGCTCAAGCAACCGTTGAAGCACCATTGCTTGAATGGAGCTGTCATCAACCACGAGAATTTTGGATGCTTTGGACATATGCGTTGGCTATCCTGTTCTCCCGTCTACGCCTGGGGCGTCATTGGCTGCGCATAGCGAATGTGGTGGAGCATCATGTGGGCGATCTGTTCCGGCGGCAGAACATGTCCGGCCGCGCCCAGTTCAATCGCCTGTTTCGGCATTCCGAAAACGGCGCAGCTTGCCTCGTCTTGGGCGATGGTCACGCCTCCCGCTTGGGCGATTGCGTGAAGCCCGGCGGCGCCGTCCCGACCCATTCCAGTCAATAACACCCCGACGGCTGAAGTGCCGTAGTAGCTGGCTACTGACTCAAACAGCACGGTGACTGACGGGCGGTGACCGTCCATCGCCGGCTCATCCGACAGCTGTAAACGGCCAAGATTGTCTATGACCAGGTGCTGTTTTTCTTGTGGGAAATAAATAGTTCCAGCGTGGGGAATTTCACCCGGCTGGGCGATCTTTACCGGCATCATGCAGTTTGAATCCAGCCAATCCACCAGGCCAGATAAGAATCCCTGGCTGATGTGCTGTACACAAAGCACCGGAACGGGGAAAAATGGGGGCAACTGGCTCAGGATTGTGTGCAAAACTTGTGGGCCACCGGTAGAAGCGCCAATCGCCACGATTCGCGAATTGTTCAATTGTTGTCCGGGTAAAGCGGGTGGCTTTAGCGGAGCTGTGGTACGAGAGCGGTGCCTGGTGAACGCGACCACGCCGGATAAGACTCTAATCTTCTGGATTAAGGTGGAGGCCACCTGTTCGTAATCGGCTGCCAGGCCCCCCTGGGGCTTGGGGAATACGTCAATGGCTCCGGCTGCAAGGAGGTTGAAGATAGTTTGTTCATCTCCCTGGGCCTGGACAGAAACGCTCACTACCAGAATGGGGCAGGGGAAACGGGCCATCACTTCCTGGATAAATTCCAGCCCGTTCATCACAGGCATATGATAATCTGTGCAGATCACGTCCGGGTGAGTGCGTGGGATAAGCTCTAACGCTTCTTGTCCATTCCGGGCTGTGCCCACCACTTCGATGTCATCTGATGTGGCTAGGATTCGCTTTAGAATAGCCAGCGCCAACACGGAATCATCCACCAAGAGAACGCGAATTGGTGATGTTGTCATCTAAATGAGCCTCCGCAAGGTGCTCAGAAGCAGCTCCTGGTCGAAGGCTGACTTCGTGATGTAGGCATTGGCTCCTACTTCTATGCCCCGCTTTCGGTCGGCCTCGGACGCCAATGAAGTGATGAGGATGATGGGTAGTTCCTGAAACTGATTGTTTTGGCGCACTTTTGCCGTGAGGGTCAGCCCGTCCATATTGGGCATTTCCACATCTGAAATAAGCGCATCAAATGTCTGGGTGTTGAGTTTGTTGTATGCGTCCAGGCCGTCCACGGCCGTTACCACCTCGTAACCGGCTGCTTCCAAAATGCGCTTTTCTTGCGTGCGGGTGGTAATCGAATCTTCGGCCAACAGCAGGCGCAGTTGACGCTTTTTCTTCGTCGGCCGTTGGGTGTGGATAGAGTGAGCTGGCCTCCGCTGGACGCTCTTAACCAGGTCATGAGCATTCAGCACCATGCATACCTCTCCCGCCCCCAAAATGGTTGCCCCGGCCACATTTCGCACGCGCTGCAAGATGGCATTATGCGGCTTGAGTACCACCTCTTGCACGCCCAGCAGCTCGTTCACCAGCAAACCGACTTCAATGCCATTGACAGATAGGATGACGCAGGGGAACGCTTGCTCCTGACCAATGGGGTCTGCTTCAGATGGAACTGATCCTGTTTCCAATATATCAGCCAGGCGGGCAATGGAGATCGGTTTACCTTCAATAGTTACTGTTTCGCTTCCCTCGATGGTGAATATCTCGCCTTCAGACACCATTTGGGTGGTGTGCACAAACTCAATCGGCAGCGCATACACCCGCTCCATGGCGGCTACGACCAGCACACGAGTGGTGGCGACCGTGATGGGCAGCCGCACGCGGAAAGTGGTTCCCTGGCTGGGGGTGGACTCTACATGAATGGTGCCTTTTAGCTGTTCCACATTGGCACGCACCACATCCATGCCCACGCCCCGGCCGGAAATGTCAGTGATGAGATCGCTGGTTGAAAGGCCGGAGGCGAAGATGAGTTCGTGAATCTGCGCCGGGGACATGGCTGCTAATTCATCGGGATGGAGAATGCCGCGTTGGACTGCTTTGCGGGCAATAGCTTCTGTGTTTAATCCACGGCCGTCATCTGCAACCTTAATGATGATGTTATTCGTCGTCTGGTACGCTCGCAAACGGATGGTTGCCTGCCGGGGTTTCCCATGCTGCTCTCGCTCGTCAGGCGGCTCCAGCCCATGATCAATGCTGTTGCGCAGCATATGCATAAGCGGATCTTTCATCTCTTCCAGGATGCGTTTGTCGGCACGAGTTTCTCCCCCTTCGATGAGCAACTGCACCTCTTTTCCCTGTTCTCTGGCTAAATCGCGCACCATACGGGGAAAGAGGTTGAAAAGCGTAGAAAGCGGCAGCATGCGAATGGATTGAATGCCGGACTCAATCTCATTGGTGATTAAATTAAGGCGGGCGCTGTCCAGATAAATGGATTCCCGCAACCGGCCCAGCAGCATTCCCATCTGTCTCCATCGCTGAGAAGTGCGGGGGTCGGATGGAACGGCCCGGCGCGCACGGCCGTTGACGGCCGTACCGTTGGTTTTGCCCCGACTGGCGCCGACGGCAGCGTGCACCCGGTTCCATTCTTCCCACAGCCGCGCCAATTCCTCAACCTCTGCCAGACGGCGCGCGATTCGCAGTTGGGTGACGGACAATTCACCCGCCTGGGTCATAAGCGCGTCTAATTTCCGCGCTTCCACGCGAATCGTGTCCAACTGATACTTGATGGCCGGAGGCGGCGGGGCCGGTGCAGAAGGGGCCAGCTCAGATGCGCCATTCTGGCCGGGTAGGGTGTGCGAAGCGGAGGGAACCGGTGATTGTGCTGTCTTTTCCGGCGACGTCGGCGGCGGGGAGTCTGCCGGTAACGCATCCTCGATATCAGCCAGATCAGCCAATATCGCTTGCAGATCAATCTCGGAGGCTTCGCCGCTGACTGCCTCGTGAACCAGCTTGCGGATGGCGTCCAGCCCGTGATACAGGCGATCCACCGTCTGCGACGTCAAAGTGACTTTCCCGTGGCGCGCTGCGCCCAAAATGTCTTCAAAGCGGTGGGCAATCTGGCCGATGTCCATCACCCCCAGCATCCTGGCCGCGCCTTTGAGGCTGTGTGCATCCCGAAACATCTGCTCTAACGTGGTCGAATCGGCCGGGTCCTGTTCCAGGCGAAGCAGTCCGGCATCGAGGCTCTGCAAATGTTCCTCGCACTCGGTTTTGAACAAAGTGCGGAGTTCCTGATCTTCGATCATCATCCTTATTTCACACCAGCACTTTTAACGCCTGGGCCGTCTCATCTAATTGGAGAATGCCCTCTTTCGTTTGCCGAATCCCGCTGGCTGTTTCCTGTGCCCCTGCGTTAATCGCATTCATGGCCTGAACTACCTGCCCCATGGCCGCGGCCTGCTGTTTCACATTTAAGGCAATTCGCTGCATGTTCTCGAAGACGCTGTTAATGGCAGATGCCAGGTTGCCAAATGCTTCACCAGTCTCCTGCACAAATTCTGTACCTGCTTCTACCGTCTTCGTTCCTTCTTCGGTCACCATGACCGTGGAATTGGTTGCATTCTGGATGTCGTCCACCAGCCCTTTGATGCGCTCAGCCGACTGTTTGCTCTTGTCAGCGAGTTTGCGTATTTCGCTGGCGACAACGGCAAAGCCTTTGCCGTGTTCTCCTGCGCGCGCCGCTTCGACGGCCGCGTTAAGCGCGAGCATATTCGTCTGGTTCGCCAGATCCCCAACCAGATTGGTGATGGCGCCAATCTGGCTGATTTGCTCGCTCAGTTGCAGAATCTGTTCGGCAATGGCCGCTACTTTTTCTTTCAGGGCAGACATTTCCGCCAAAGTTTTACGGACAGTGGTCGTCCCTGTTTCTGCGACCTCAATCGCCTGGCGGGCCTGAGCAATCGCCATATCCACCTGTTCCGCGGATTGCCGCGAGGAGGCATCCAGTTCATCCATGGTAGTGGTTGTCTCATTCACGGAAGCAGCCTGCTGCGAGGCTGTCCGCTCCTGCTGTTCCACAGTGGCCGCGATCTCGGTTGCTGAGGAAGCCGTTGCCATAATCGCCTGATTGATCGTATTCACAATCCCTGAGGAAATGTAAGAGGCTCCCCCGACGGTAAAGATGATGATGGCGATCGTTCCGGCAATCGTTACCCTTGTGACAAAGCGAATTGAGCTGTCCGCAGCATCGCTTTCCTCGCGTAATATCTGGTTTGTTTCGGACATAAATGCCTGTTCCGCCGCTTCAATATTGTCAATAACCCGCGTTCCTTCTGCTCGCACAAGCGCTGAGGCCTCGGTGATATCGTTGCTGCTGATTAAGGAATCTGTGATCTGCCCCAGTTCCTCGCTGGCTGATACCAGATCAGACAAATTGTGCCGCTGGGTGTCAGTCAAGGCGACTTCTAACGAGGTTGTGTTGTTCAGGATGGCATTGATCTGGTTAATAGACTTATCAAGGGTGGCCTTGCCGTCCGCATAATGCTGCTCGAAAGCTGCTTCCTGGGTAAGGACGCTGCTCAACGCCGATCGCTGCATCTCTTCAATGCCCAATCTCAAACTTTTTACCTGCTCGATTAGCATACTTGTTTGGTCTTGCTGTAACAGGGCGCGTGCTGACCGGATATTGCCAAAATAAACTGTGATTGCCAATCCGATGAATAAAATAATGGGAATCGCATACCCGAACATTAAGCGGTGGGTTATTTTCAAGTTCTTCAGCATGACACGATCCTCCACTCCAATTGCTCCGCTCTTCTTATTGGTTTGATTCATTTCAAACGACCTTTTCATTCACAATCAGCGTTTCACTGGTCAAAATCCGGGGTAAATCAAGGATGCTTAACATCTTTTGTCCATAAGGGGCAAGGCCGTTGATATGGTTGTCGCCTGTGGAATGAACGGCCGCCGGCAGTGACGTCATGTCCGACGGGCGCAAATAAATAATCTCCAGAACCTCATCCACGGGAACACCCACAAGCATCTCCCCCATGCGGACAGCAACGATCTTCCCCATGGGCGGACGGCCGCTGGTTGGCAGTTGCAGAATGCCGCGAATGTCCACAATGGTCAGAATATCACCGCGTAAGTTCATGTCGCCTACAATATGCTGAGGACAGCAAGGGATGGGGGTAATCGCCTGCACCTCGGCAAACTCGCGCACGTGCTGCAAATTAAAGCCGAAACATTCCCTCCCTATCTTCACGACGGCCATGGGAACCAGTCCGGCGAAATCCTGGCTGGCGATTGGCTGGCTGTAATTGCGGGCACGCTCCCGAAAAATGGCGCGTTCAGCGGGCGATGCCTCAGGAAACAATAGGGGCCGGCTTTCCGCTGCGGCCGATGTTTCTTCTGCCGCCTTTGCTTCTGCTGTGGGGGGAATCCCCCAGAGGGTCTCCGGGTCGAGAAGCATGATCAGCCCCAGATCGCTTTTGGCCACGCCGGTGAAGAAAGAGGGCGGCGCGGGTTGGTCCTGATCCTGGACATAAGTGGGTGGGGCTTCCACGGCCGCGTCGGGGATGGATAGTACGTCGTGGACTTCGTTGACCAGCAAGCCCTGCAAGGCGCTTTGCCATTCAAGAATGATCACATTGTCGCTGAGCCGGTACGGCCGTGGGGTTCGCCCGGTGCGAAGGTCGAGATCCATTACCGGCACGATCTTGCCCCGCAGATTGAAGAGTCCGACGATATAGCCGGGGCTTTCCAGGGCTGGCGTTAATTCCGGCAGCGCCAGAATCTCCCGAATCAGGGACGCGTCTACACCGTAACAGGCCCCGTGGTGACCGAAAACGAGGAACGATTTATCGTTCATTGAACAATGCGTCTCCAACAGATTTTTCCGCTACGCTGGTGCTCCTGTGAAGTTGGTTCAACAGGTCTCCGGCGGTCAGATTAGGGTATTGTTCCACGGCTGCATTGGCCGGCTGTTGTTGAAGTAGTTCTATCGCGGCCGCACGCATTTTGTTGGCGCGGGCTGTCTGTCCCTCGCGTTGGTACAGAGACGCCAGAAATAGATATGCGGCGACGGCCGTCGGAGAAATGTAGAGCACCTTTTTCAAGAAAGCCTTGGTTGCGGTTGGGTCCCCCCGGTCTTCTGCCATTTGAGCCAGAAGATAGTATGGGCCTGTTGCAAAGGGATCGGCTTCCATCGCCTGCCGGCAATAATGTTCCGCCTGTTCGTATTGGCCCATGTCTGCAAAACGTTGAGCCAGATGGAACTCGGTTTCATACACGGCGGTTTTCGCTTGGGTGCAAAAGGTCGTGGCATATGGTTTTTCCGTATCTGTGTTTTGTTTCCGGGAGTGAATGGCACCCCTCTGAGTCTTAGGGGGGAACGGGTGAGAGGCGTTGTTCTCCCCATTGTCTAAAACAAGCTTAGTGGGAACCGGGGACGAGGTGTTTTCCCGCACGGCCGTCTTTTTCTGAGATATGCGCTGATAAACGACAGAACCGGGGTAAATCTTTGGCTGTAAAAGATCAGGCTGCCGGCCAAGCAGTTCCGCATGACCGGTCATTAAATACCCCTCCTCCCTGAGCGTGTGGGCGAACTTTTCCGCTACGGAAAAGAGGGCTTCTCGCTGGAAGTAGATGAAGACGTTGCGACAGATGATCAGATCCATGTCATGCATGTCAGAATAGGTGCTGGGAAACGCATCCTGTATCAAATTCCCCATGCGGAAAGTGACCATCTCTAGAATACGGCCGTCTAGTTCCCATCCATTCCGGCGTTGGCGGAAGTATTGTTGCTGCACCTCAGGCTGCACACTACGAAACGACCAGTTCGAATACACGCCTTGCCTGGCCTGGGCGATTGCTTCCTGGTTTAGATCTGTGGCCAAAATCAGGACATCCCATTGGGAGAGGTCCGGCAGCAGTTGGTCCAGAAGAATCGCCAGAGAATACGGTTCCTCGCCAGTTGAACAGCCGGCGCTCCACACACGTAACGTTCGCTGAGTGCGGCGCCGCGCGAGTAGCTCAGGCAGCAGCACCTCTTTCAACAGATTGAATTGCCCCTGATCGCGGAAAAAGTAACTCTCGCCGGTAGTGAGCGAAGGGACTAATGCTTCCCACTCGCACTGGCCCTGGGCTGTTTCCTCTGATAATAATTGATAATATTGCTCCGGTTCTTCAATTCCCCGCGCCCGCATACGGCTTGCAATCAGTTGTTGCAGTTTGCGCGCATCTTGCGGCCGAATTTGCATGCCGGTATGTCTGGTAATCAGGCAGCTAAACGGCTCAATAGGAATATCTATTCCCGTTGTCTTGCTAGCTAGTCGGCTAATCATATTGATCGAGTTGAATATGGTGGGAGAATTGTTCCGAGTACCGTAAGTGGTCGTTCATTACAGCATTCGGAATTCAACCCCACGTTAAAGGTCTGACGCTTTCCTAAAACGGCAATCATTCCGGGATCGTTGTTGCTTGGAAATCGCCTAAAATCCGATAAGTATTGCTGTTTGCCGGTACTGTGTTTAAGTTACCACAATTACTTTCCCGCAAATATAGTACTTTCGTGTCCGTCTACTGAACGTTTGAAATGAAATTAGTACTATGTTAGCGTGAATTTATCCACAGGCTTCCTGAACCGGTAGCGAACAAGGCCCCGGTCATTTATACTCTCAGAATGGACGTTGCCCTGCTCAATGATGGAGGATGGTGACCATGATTAAAGGTATTGACAACGTAGGTATTTCCGTTTCCGATCTCGGTCGCGCCATTGCATTTTATGAGCGACTGGGTTTCACCAAGGAATATGATTACGAAGCGGATGTGACTGGCTGTGCTATGGCGACTGGCAGCGCCGTCTTGTTTCTGTTCCAGACGAAGCGAGCGGATGCACAACCGGTGCAGCGGTCGGATAATTTGGGACAAAACCCGCCTGGCATTGATCACATCAGTTTTCTGGTGGGAAATGTCGATCGGGCGTATGCTGATCTCACAGCAAAGGGGGTTGCGTTTTTAGGCGAGCCGGCCGACCTCCCAGAAGCAGGGATCCGCCTGGCAGGAGTGAAAGACCCGGACGGCAACGTTCTTTACCTGCTGCAATATCTGAAATAGCCGGAGGCCAGTGAAGGAGTTGCCCTGCTGTGAAGATCATCATTGATTTCGACGGGACGCTGACGGCCGAAGAGCAGCAGGCGCTCCCTCTTTCCGAACAATCGCTGGACACGCTTGCCCGCGAAATTATTAAAGCGCCCCGCGCGCAACTGGCGGCCGATTACCGGGCGACGCGGACGCGCTTGCTGGCCGCTCCCCACAAATATTGGTGGGAAGTCAACGGCCTCATCGCCTCCTACTGTAACGAAGGGGCCTTCATCCTCAATACCACTACCATCCAGGTGATGCTGCGTCAAAATGAGGCATACGTCCGGGCGGTCGAGGCATTCTTCCCTGAGGTGGAGTACGATCCGGTTGTGGATTGCAGTAACTATCTCTTTCATCGGCACACGGCCGAACTGCCCCCCGCCTTCCGCCCGGCCGCGCGTGATGTGCTGAACGGCTTACTCCACCACCCCCGCTGGACGCCAATCATCCTCACTAACTCGCTGGGCGACAAGGTGACGCGCCTGTTGAAAAGCCTTGAACTAGACGACGATGTGGCTGTGCTGGGCGACACCCGCCAGTATGAGATGGATCCGACCTGGGGGTACCATTTTCACCATCCCACACTCGGCCCAGTGCAGGTGTGGCCGGTGACGGCGCAGTACCGGGTGGATTTACGCCGCCCGGCATATTATCGCGCGCTGGTGCAGACGGCCGATGAAGGAGGTCAGCTTGTCGTCGTGGCCGACACATTCTCGCTGCCCGGCGCGCTGCCGTTGATCATGGGCATCCCCTTCTTCTTGCTGCGCACTTCGTACACGCCCGCCTGGTGTGCTGAGGTGGTGGCGGCGCACCCGCACGGCCGCGTTCTGGACGATCTAACCGAATTGCCGGCGGCGCTGGACGCTCTATTGTAATCGGCGGAGCCGTTCACCGATTTTTAGGTATCGTGCTTCCAGCGAATCCCCGGGCCTGCCAGGCAAAGTACAACAGGAGGGACCCGGCCACGGCCGCATTGAGCGATTCCACCCGCCCCCGCATCGGCAACTCTAGCAAGAGATCGCACCGCTCCCGCACTAGGCGGCGTAGGCCGCTCCCCTCATGCCCGACGACAATTCCCAGCGGCATATTCAAATCCACCTGGGGCAGGGGGCGGGCTTCCCCGCCGAGGTCCATGCCTACAATCCAGACGTCCGCCTGCTGCAGCCGGCGTATGGTGTGAACCAGGTTGGTGACGCGGGCGATCAACAGATGTTCGGCCGCGCCCGCTGAAAATTGGACGACCGAGGGGGTAATGTCAGGGGCGCGCCGTTCCTGGAGGATGACGCCATGCACGCCGCAGATTTCGGCCGTGCGCAGCAGCGCGCCAATGTTTTGGGGGCCGTGCAGCAGATCGAGCAGGAGAAGAAAAGGCTTCTCCTCCCGTGCCGCCGCCAGGGCCAACATCTCGTCCACGTCGCTGTAGACGTAAGGCCCCGCTTCCAGTAGCACCCCCTGATGGCGGCTGTCGCGGGCCAGACGGCCGATCCGTTCCTTATCGGCCGTTTTTACCGGAACACCGCGCGCTTTGGCAGCCGCCACGATGTCGGCCGTCAGCCGAGAATCGATGCCTCGTTGCAGCCATAACTGGTGACATACGCGCCGGTTCGCGCGCAGCGCTTCCAGCACCGGGTGGCGGCGGATTAACATGTCGGTCATGGGGTAAATGGGGGGCGTACGGCCGTCAGCGTGGTTTGCGCGCCAATGCCGTGCCCTACTCCAGCTTCCAAATGGTGCCGTCCGTCCGGTCTTCCAGGATGACGCCCAATTCCTTGAGCTGGTCTCGAATCTGGTCGGAGGTGGCCCAATCCTTGTTGGCGCGTGCCTGTGCCCGCAGCTCGATCAGCATCCGGATCAACCCTTCCTCCCGCTCAGCATTGCGGCCGCCTTCGATTTGCTCCGGCACAATACCCAGCACCTCGCCGCCCAGTTCGCGGTACAACTGGTCAATCGCCGCCAGCGTGCCCTTCGTATGGGGGCCTTGCTCGTTCAGCCAGACGTTCACCCGGCGGGTCAGGTCTTGCAGCAGCGCCAATGCGGCCGGCGCGTTGAAGTCGTCGTTCATCTTCTCGATAAACTCCGCTTTGACCGACGCCAGCGCATCGGCGATGGCCGGGTCTGCGTCTCCTTTGGCCGCGTGACGAAGTTGCTCTCTGGTCAGGCTGACTGCGCCCCAGATACGCTGCCACCCTTTGAAGGCCGCTTCCACCGCCTCGTTGGAGAAATCAATGGGGCTGCTGTAATGGCTGGAGAGGACAAAAGCCCGAATGGCCTCCGGCCGCCACCGTTTGAGCGCGTCCCGAATGGTCAGCGTGTTGCCCAGGCTCTTGCTCATCTTCACCCCTTCCAACGTGAGAGAGCCAGTCAACATCCAATAACGGGCGAACGGTTTCCCGTTGGCGGCCTCGCTCTGGGCAATTTCGCACTCATTGTGGGGGAAGATGTTGTCAATGCCCCCGCCGTGAATATCAAATGTGGGGCCAAGATACTTGCCGGCCATGGCAGAGCACTCAATGTGCCAGCCGGGAAAGCCCTCGCTCCAGGGGCTGGCCCAGCGCAGGATATGCTCCGGGTCTGCCTTCTTCCACAGGGCGAAATCGGCCGGATGCCGCTTTTCCTCCCGGACGGTAATACGCGCCCCTTCTTCCAACTCTTCGACCACACGGCCGCTCAACTTGCCGTATTCGGGGAAAGACGAGACGTCAAAGTACACCGAGCCGTCCACCACATACGCCGCCCCCTGGTCAATCAAGCGCTGGATCATGGCGATCTGTTCCGGGATGTGGGCACTGGCGCGCGGGCTGATATCCGGTCGCCGCACGCCCAACGCATCCATGTCTTCAAAGTAGTAGCGCGCGTACTTTTCAACCACCTGCATGGGAACGGCCGACATCTGGCGCGCCTTTTTCAAGACGCGATCCTCGCCCGTGTCCAGCATGTGACCTACGTCCGTGATGTTCTGCACGTACAGCACGTCATAGCCGATGTACCGCAGATAGCGGACGATGACATCGAAACTGACATACGTTTTGCCATGCCCAATGTGCGAGAAATCATACACCGTCGGTCCGCAAACGTAGATGTTGACTCGCCCTTCGTGGAGCGGGACGAATTCCTCTTTTTTTCGTGTCAGAACATTGTAGATTTTGAGCGACATGCTTACTCCAGTTCACAATTCATCATTCACAATTTTACAAGAACCTGGTCACGGCTTGGCGAAAATCATCCGGCCGGCCGTGGTTTGCAGCACCTTGGTCACGGTGACGTTCAATGTCTTGTTGATGAGCTTGTGCCCATCTTCGACAACCACCATCGTGCCGTCTTCCAGATACCCCACGCCCTGCCCCGCCTCCTTGCCGTCCTGGATGATCTTCACCCGCAGTTCCTCGCCCGGCAAATAGGCGGCCTTGACCGCATTGGTCAGGTCGTTGATGTTGAGCACGGTGACGCCCTGCAACTCCGCCACACGATTTAAATTGTAATCATTGGTCATAATTGGGCAATGCAAGTTGCGCGCCAATGCGACCAGCTTGCTGTCCACATCCCGCACCTCACTGACGTCCATGTCGGCAATGAGAATCGGAATCGGGGATTCATTCTGCATTTTGCTCAGGATTTCCAGGCCTCGGCGGCCGCGATTGCGGCGCAGTCTGTCTGAACTGTCGGCGATATGCTGCAATTCAGAGAGAACGAAGTTGGGCACAAGGAGCGTGGTGCGAATAAACCCGGTCTTGCTGATGTCGGCGATACGGCCGTCAATGATGACGCTCGTATCCAGCAAAATGTAGCTATCCTCCCCCTCGGTGACGGGAACAGCGCCCGCCGGCAGCGACGACGCGCGGAAACTGTTGAAAAGCGCTTGCAGGTCATCCTGGCGCGAAGTCATGATGACCACGCTCAGATAGCAAAAGAACAGCGCCGCGGCCAGCGGCATGATTTGCCGGAACGGGGAGGGGAGCAAAGACAGGGGCAACGAGAACAGCGCCGCGGCCACCAAGCCAAGAAAAATGCCCACAATGACGGCCGCCAGCCGTCCGGGCGGCGTATCTGCCAGCCCCCGGCGCATCCTCACCATCGGCCGCGTCGTGACATACGGCGTCAGTACCAATCCGGCCAGAAACCCAACCAGACCCAGAATGACGACATACGATTCGGGGGAGATGTCCACAAACCGGGCCAAACTCTGCCCCAGTTTGCCTGCCCCAATGGCTCCGGCCACAGCGCCAATGATACGAAATGCGAATTCTACACTAAAACTCATCTCTTCCTAATTCCTTCGAACTCCGCAGCACAAAACAAAAAGTGAACGTACAGCAGGCACGTTCACCATGGGAGTGTTATTTCTTCCGCCACCATTTGCAGGGGCGGCGGTGTTACAGGCGAATCGGTGGTTGAGCGATGGAATCGTTCTTGATAACTTCTCCGAAAACAATCCATCTCAAGCAACGGCCGTCTTTTGCAGTCAGCAAAAACGACCTGCTGCCTGAGCCAGACTCCCCAAGCTCAAGCGATGATTACCGGAGCGCCCGTGGGCACTCCTCTAAATAGGGGGGGAGTGTTGAAATCCCTTCCCTGCTAAGACCTGTTGCGCCGATTCCGCGGCCGATGTTCCGGTGCTGACGTTGATCTGGCCATACATCACGGGCGGATGCGTTTCACCCTTATGAAAGAGACCCGAACTCACTCTGATGGAGCCGTAACCGCCTGTGTTGTACCTGTGAAATAATGCCTGAATGATGAACGTTTAATGATGCGCACATGGTATCACAGGCATAATTAACCCGCAAGATCGGGCGGTTGAAAAGCTATTGACAAACTAGAACATTTGTGCTAATCTATAGGCATCACACCAATTTGCCCTCTATCCTCTTCCCGAACGGAGCTGGTAAGCGCGACCCTTACCAGCTCCCCCTCTTTCATTGAACCAAACGACGCCAGGGAAACAGGCCGAGGGCTGAATAGTAGAGGAGAAAATAAGATGGGGGTTTATCGAGTCAAAATAGGACAACAAACAAACACCCCTCGGAGACGCGCCAACGAGTACACGCCTCGCGGCATGTCCCGGGCGATGGTTCTGGGCTTGATTCTTTTAGTGGCGTTGGTGGCGTTCGAGGTATTCAACTTCGACACGACCCGTTACGCGCTACGAGACTTGTTGGGGGACGTCAGTTTCTTGGGGCTGCGCTGGGCTACGATATTGGCCATCGCTTTTTGCGCTATTGATTTCGCTGGGCTGGCGCGGTTGTTCACCCCGCAGAGCGGCCCGGAGGAACCGCGCGCTGTCTGGTACCTGACCGGAGCGTGGCTGCTGGGCGCGACCATGAATGCCATCATGACCTGGTGGGCGGTGTCGTTGACTTTGCTCGCCCATGAATTTGGGAATGAAGTGCTCGGCCGCGAGCAGCTGCTTCAGACCGCACCGGTGTTTGTCGCGGCGCTGGTCTGGCTGACGCGCATTTTGTTCATCGGGGCCTTGTCGGTGGCGGGCGACCATCTCTTTGCCCAGGCGGGGGACAGTATACCCCGGCGACGGCCGTCCGCACGGCCGCAGATGAAGCCGGATGAGGTCCCGCCGGTGAGGGAGGGAGGACGCACGGCCGTTCAGCCGCCGCTCACCACCATCTCCCCACGGCCGTCAGGCCCGAACCGTTCTGATGCGCCCCAGCGGCCGGTGAGAGAGCCTGCGCCATCGTTTCCGCGAAGAAGCCGGGTTGTGCCCGCGAGCATGCAGGCGCGGCGGCGAAATCAATGAGCAATGAGCAAGTTGTGAAACGTAAAACGTGATGCGTGAGTAGAAAAATTTCACGCATCACGCTTCGCGCATGACCCCAATTCTCCCAAGACCAACCAAAACACAACATACCGTTTAGCCCACGCTTCTCACCAGGTGCGACGCCGGAAACGGCCGCCGACGATGGTGCCCGCGATCTCCATGTCCAGCAGTTCATCCGCAGGGATGGTGAAAATATCCCGGGGGAAGATGGTGAAGTCGGCCAGCTTGCCGGGCGTGATGCTCCCTTGCCGCGCTTCCTGGCCGGCAGCGTAAGCGGCTCCCATCGTGAAGGCGCGCACCGCCTCCGTCATGGTTAGTTTTTGCTCTGGACGCCAGCCGTCGGGGCCGGGAAAGCCATCGGCGCGGCGGCGAGTGACGGCCGCGTATAAGCCCAACAGCGGGCCAATCGGTTCGACGGGGCAGTCGGAGCCGAAAGCGAGGGCCGCGCCCGTGTCCAGCATCGTGCGCCAGGCGTAGCTGTACTGCGCCCGCTCCCCCCAGTAATTGTCGGCCATCTCCATGTCGGAGGTGGCGTGAATGGGCTGCATGGAGGCGATGATATTGAGCTGCGCCAGCCGGTTCAGGTCCTGCGGGTGGAGGAGCTGGACGTGTTCAATTCTGTGACGCAACGCCACTCCCGCTCTCCGGCTCTCCTCCGCCCGGACAGCCTCAAACACATCCAATACCTCATGGTTGGCGCGGTCGCCGATGGCGTGGACGGTGACGCTGAGGCCGTGGGCGCTGGCTTCGCTGGCCGCTTCCATCATCTCTTCTTTGTCGGTGACGACGATGCCCACATTGCCCCCGGCGCTCGCTTCCCCCTCATACGGGGCGATCATGGCGGCCGTGCGCGGGCCAAGCGCGCCGTCGGCAAAGATTTTGACCCCGCCGATGCGCAGCCAGTCGTCGCCAAAGCCGGAGCGGAGGCCCACGCCGGTGGCATACGCCAGCCGCGCCACCGGGATATTTTTGATGATTCGCAGCCCAAGCTTCCCTCGTTGGCGCAAAAGCTGCAATGCCCGGAAACAGGCACGGCCGTCAAAATCATGGAGGCCGGTGAGACCGACGCGCCAGCAGACTTCTTGAGCGAGTTGCATTGCCCGGGCCAGCGCCGCTTCAGTCGGTCGGGGGATGTGCTTCGTGACCAGGTCGCTGGCGTCCTCAAACAATATCCCAGTCGGCCGTCCCTGCGCATCCCGCTGAATTTGCCCGCCTGGCGGATCGGCCGTGGCGGCGTCAATGCCCGCCACTTTCAGGGCGAGGCTGTTGACCCAGGCGGCATGCCCGCTCTTGTGGTGGAGGCAGGCAGGCCGGTCGGGGATGATCCGGTCCAGGTGCGCGGCCGTGGGGAAGGCGCGCGAAGGCCATTCGTCCTGCACCCAGCCCCGTCCCAATAGCCATTCGTCCAGCGCGGGGGAACCTGCCTGGCGTAAATGGCCGGCCACGCGATCCAGGGCTTCGTCCAGGTCTTTGGCCCCGTCGAGGTTGACGCGCTGCAAACTGAGCGCAAATCCCTGGAAGTGGACGTGGGCGTCTACCAGGCCGGGAGTAACGGTACGGCCGCCTAAATCCACCCATTCCCCGTCCGACCCCAGCAGCCCCTTCATCGCCTCGTCATCGCCGATGGCCAGAATCCGGCCATTTTGAACGGCGACGGCCGTGACCTGGGGGCAGCCGGGATCAAACGTGACGATACGGCCGTTGGTTAATACAAGCGCTGCAGACATGATTGACTCCTTCTCATTTGTATGCCACGACGCCGAACGCCTGCGGGCGCGGTTTGATCCGGCTGAACCCCGCTTCCTGCAGGCGGCGCACCACGCCCCGCGTCACACCCGCGCCGGACTTGCTCCGGGGATCGCCGATGTAATGGAAGAGACGCCCCCGGGGGGTGAGGATGCGGTACAACTGGTGGTAAAAATCGACTGCGTATAAATCCCCAGCCAGGCTGAACATGGGCGGGTCGTGCAGGATGCGGGAGAAACGGCCGTCCGCCAACTGCTCGACTTCGTCATACGCGTCGCCGACGAGGCGCGTGATTTTGGGGTTGCCGAACAAACCCCGGGACCAGGGATTGTGGCGGCAAATTTCGACGACGAGCGGATCGAGTTCGATGGTGGTGACGTGGACGGCCGTTTTGGCCGCCTCAATCGTGGTGTAACCCAGCCCCATCGTCGTGTCCAGCAGTTCCCCGGTGATGGGGGCGAGGGCGCGAATTTTGCTCAACGTGTCGCGGCGGGGATCGGTGTCCTTGATGCGGTGCATGGGAATGCCGGAGATGAGCAGGGTGGGGGCGCTTTCGGTGGGCATGAGGCTGTAAAAGCGGTTGAACGCCTCGGAATAAATCTGGATTTTGGCGATGCCGCCGTTTTCTATCCGGTAGCAGGCCATCTCGTTGGCGGCGATCTCGGCGATGTGCCCCCAGGTGAGCGTTTGCCCGCCGGGGAGGAGGATGTGATCGGGGGTGAGGGTGACGGCCGTTTCCGTCAACCCTAAATCGAGGGAGATCACCGCCTCTGCCGCGGCAGAGGCGGCGGCCGCCTCGCACGCCTGCAGCAGGGCGCGGGCCTGAAAATGGGAGAGGATGGGGGGCATGGCGTTACTGATCCCCTGCCCGCTCCAGATTCAGCGCCAGCAGGCGTTCCTGTTGCTGTATCTGGCTCCACTTGGCGACGAATTCTTTTGGGGTCATGGGATTATGGTTTCGTTCGTAATTAACTTTGCAGTTTGCTGGTTATTAGTAATGGGGTACTTGGGTAATTACCGGTTACCAATTACGCCATGACCAATTCCCCCGATTCCAAAGTTATCAATACTCGATCCCTAAGGGTGCGGGGTCACGGCCGTGCTTACCCGATCACCCATAATTCTGTCTGCGGCGTGCTCAAATAAGTCACGCCCTCCTCTGTCACCAGCACATCTTCTTCCAGGCTCATGATGCCCCGATCCGGCACGACGACGTGCAGTTCCAGCGTAAAGATATTGCCCACTTCCACCGACCGCTCGCACACCCCTTCATACCGCTCCCAGCGCGGCCCCAAAATGGTGGCCCCATCATGGGCGGTGCGACCGAGCAAATGACCAAAGGCGTGCATGAATTCCGGGTAGCCGTTATCGGTGATGAAGGTGCGGGCAGCCTGGTCTACCTGCCAGCCGGGCACGCCGGGGCGTAAGGCTGCTTCTCCCGCCTTGATGGCCCCGTATATGACCTCAAACGTGCGCTGGACTTCCGGCGGCGCGGCTGTTTCCCCGTCCTCCAGTACATACCACATCCGCTGAATGTCGGAGCAGTACCCATCCTGCTTGATGCCCAAATCGAGGTGGAGTGTGTGCCCCTTTTGCAGGACCGTCTCCCCCGGGGCGGCGTGCCCTACGGCCGAATTGGGGCCGCAGGTGACGATGGGATTAAACGGCTTAGGCCAGGCGTAGCCCAGCCTCAGGCCGTCCACCCGGTTGCGGACGAACGCGGCGATTTCCCGCTGGGTCATACCGGGCCTGGCGAATTGGCCGATTTCGGCGAACAGCAGCTCGGTGGTGGCGACGGCCTGCCGCACCCGCGCCACTTCAGTCTCGCTCTTGCGGCCGCGCAGGGCGGCAATGACCCGCTCTGCGGAAACGAGCCGCTCTGCGTAAGGCGTGCCGTCGAGATATTTGCGCAGCGTGCGATACATGCCGTGCGTCAGCCCGTCGGCGGCCACGTCCCCCTCCGAATAATTGATGGCGAGGGTTTGGGGATCGAGGCGGGCCAGGGCGTCGCACAGGTGACGGCCGATGCCTTTGTCGTAGCTGATCACCTCGTCGTACAGGCCCAGGTTTTGCAGGGTGTCGGTGTCAAACCGGCCCACAATCGCCAGGCGGCGGCCGTCCCGGGTCAGCAGGAAGGCGGACTGCCAGGTCACATCTACGCCGGCGATGAGTTCCAGCACCGGATCGGCCATCATGGTGCTCTCGCGGACAAAGGTCAGCCACACATCCACGTCAAACTCATCGAGGATGGCGGCCGTTTGCTTTAATTTCTCTGAGATGAGCTGTTTCATGCCCGTAAAAAACCTACAGCTTCAATAAACCGTTAACTCGGTTGTATGCATCATCTATCGCTTCTTTGAACGCTGTTAACTGTGGTTGGTGAATGTAAGTGTATCTTGTGCTTGCTCCCAGAATCGCAACATTAGATTCCTTAATCACCAGGAGGAGTTCACCATTTTTTCTACACAGCAAAAGGGAAACACGTGTGCGCGTAATCCCCATCCGACGCTCTTCAATGATGCCATAATCGTGTAATACTTCACCCAAGAAGGCCGCTCTTTCTAATCTCTTGAATGGATTCAGCTCACTCTCCAAATTAACCGTTTGCCGCACCCCTTAAACCCATGATTGAGGCCATCGAAAAAAGCTGCCACGAAGGCACAGAGGACGCGGAGTTTTTCTTGTCAATTTCTCACTGTTCTCAGTGTCTCCGTGGTTTTTCAGAGAGTCATGATTGGGATTTCAAGTGACTTCGCCCAAAATCGTTTCGTAGATGGTTTGCAATTCTTCGTCGGAATAAAAGTGGATGACGACTTTGCCCCCTTTTTTGCTCTTTTGGATGTTGACGCGGGTTCCCAGCCGTTGTTCAAATTTGGTTTCCAGCGCCATCAGCTCAGGGGACGGCCGTGAGCGGGGTTTCGGTTTCGGCTTTTCGGCGGACAGCAGTTTCTTGACCAGGGATTCCGTCTGGCGGACGCTGAGGCTGAGCTTGATGATTTGCTTCATGGCTGCCCTTTGCATCTCCGGCGTGGGCAGGGGGAGGAGAGAGCGGGCATGCGCCCCGGAGAGACGGCCGTCGGTCACCGCCTGCTGGATGGAGTCGGGCAGTTCCAACAGGCGAATCAGATTGGTAACGGTTGAGCGTCCCTTGCCCACCCGCAGCGCCACCTGCTCATGCGTCAAGCCAAACTCATCCGTCAACTGCTGGTAAGCGAACGCCTCTTCCAGCGGGTTCAGGTCGGCGCGCTGGATGTTTTCGATCAGCGCCAGCTCCAACATCTCCTGGGGCGTGGCTTCTTTGACAATGACAGGCACTGCTTCCATGCCCGCCAGTTGGGACGCGCGCCAGCGTCGTTCGCCGGCGATCAGCGTAAAACCGTCGCCCGCTTCGGTGACGATGAGCGGCTGGATCAGGCCGTGCTCCCGGATGGAGGCGGCCAGCTCCGCCAGCTTCTCCCCATCCATCCGGCCACGCGGCTGGTGGGGATTGGGTTGGATGGACGTGATGGGCACGGTGTGCACCCCTTCCGGCTGCGCTTCGGCGTCCGCCGGACCGCCCGGAATCAGCGCACCCAGCCCCCGGCCCAGCCCTCGCTTCTTACTCATGCAGATCCCCCTTGTGCCAGGTCGCCTTTGATCAACTCGGCCGCCAACACCTTGTATGCAATTGCTCCCGGCGAGTTGGGCGCGTAGATATTGATTGGCTGGCCGTAGCTGGGCGCTTCGCTCAAGCGCACATTGCGCGGCACAATTGTCTTGAATACTTTGCCCGGAAAGTAGCTGCGCACTTCTTCTACTACCTGGCGGCTGAGATTGGTGCGACTGTCGTACATCGTCATGATCAGGCCACGAATCGTGAGCTGCGGGTTGAGGTATTTGTTGACCAGTTCAATGGTTTGTGCCAGTTGAGTTAACCCTTCCAGCGCCAGGTATTCGCACTGCACCGGAATGATCACGCCGTCGCGGGCGGCCGCCAGGGCATTGACGGTCAGCAGGCTCAGGCTCGGCGGGCAGTCAATGAGGATGTAATCGTAACGGCCGTTGATCGCGTCCAACACCTGCTGCAGCCGGTATTCGCGGCCAATGGCGTGCACCAGCTCAACCTCGGCGCCGGACAGGGAGGGATGCGCCGGCAGCAGGTCGAGGCACCCCTCCTGATTTTGCAGCAAGATTTCATCCAGGGTGGCCTGCTGCAACAGCAGGTCGTAGGTGGATTTGGTGAGTGAATACTTGTCATAACCCAGGCCGGAGGTGGCGTTGGCCTGGGGATCGATATCTACCATAAGCGTACGCCGGCCGCTGCTGGCCAGGTAGCTGCTCAAGTTGATGACGCTTGTGGTTTTGCCTACGCCGCCCTTCTGGTTGGCGATTGCATAAATTTTAGTCATAACCGGTTGGTGTGCCAGCGGCCGTATCGGCCCATCAAGCTTCGTTCCTGCTCAACAATCTCTTGATCGCCGCGATCTTCCCGTCAATCCCGGCTTGTGTGACCGACTGGGCCGCGATTTTGTTGGCGAAGCGGGCTGCTTCCCACGGATTGCCAGCCGTCTGGTAAAGACGCACGAGAAAGGCGGCGGCAAAGATGTCTCCCGCGCCGGTTGGTTCCACCTCTTTGACGCGAGGGGCGGGGAAATGGCGCTCGTCATCCCCGAAAAAGACGGTGCAGCCGGCTCGCCCTTGCGTCAGCACCAGGAGTTTGGACCAACGGCGATACAGCGGCAGCATCTCGTCGTTGAGCAAATCTTCCTTGCTCAAAACCACGACCGCGGCCCGGGGCAGGAGGCGAGGAGCCGCCGGCCATTCACGGGCGAAGACACGGCCGTCCTCATCCCAGCACCGCATCCATCCCTGGGGAGTGAAGCCGATGGTGCTGTTGGTGAAAGCGCCAATGATCTCCGGATCCACTTCGTTGGCGATTGGCCCCAGATGGACGATTGAGGCCCTCCGCCACGCTTCCGGCACATGCTCGGCGGTCAGCCGGTCGGCAACTGCGTGAATCCCCTGCTGGCGGCCTTGAGGCGTGTACACGTTTTCAAAGGTGGTGGTGTTTTCTGCTTCCACCCGGCATATGGCAATGCCGGTCAAGGCGTCGCAAAGCTGGTAGTCAGCGGCCGTGCTGGTGAGCACCGCTGTGCGGCACCCCAGCACCTGGGCGGTTTTGGCCGAATAAGCGGCCGTGCCCCCCATCACGAGGCCGTCTGGCGTCACGTCCGCGCAAACATGCCCGGCAACAAGGTAATCTATTTGGCTCATAAGCACCTGATTCTAACATAGCGAAAGGTAACGGGCGAGAGGCGGAATGGCGAGACGGCCGTCATCCAAGACCATGTTCTTATTGCGTTGTTTCCGGATCAAAGCTAAGATTTCAGGGTGATGCGTAAAACTCATCCGCGCCAACGACCTCTGCTGACTTTGCCGCAAATCATCCTCTCACTCGCAGTTGTCGCGGCCATCTCTGTTGCATTGGATTTGAACCGCCGGGCACAAGCGGGGCGGCTGGTTGGCGTCGGTGAAGAGCCGCTGCAGGCGGAGGTCGCCCTGGAGGAAACACGCCAGGTTGAGCTGCAGGCGACGAAAGCGTACGTATACAGCGAAGAGTACGTGATTGATTATGCCCGCAACGAAGAGAACAACATTATGCCGGGCGAAGTTCCCGTCGTCGTGCTCGCCATCGAAGCCACGCCGGAGCCGACGCCTGCGCCTGCCCCTACACCGGATCCTGGCGCGAACGCCCGTCCCTGGCAGGCGTGGTGGCAGTTGTTGACCGACGCACCGCAGCCAGGCGGCTGAGGGCGCGCCGCAAAGGCGCTGCCCGCTTTGAAGCAGTACGAGAGCGATTACATGCCCCTGTTTCATATCATATCGTTTTTTGTTCAAGTCCCAATCGCTGCCTGGCTCATCCGGCAGGGACAGGGGCGCGGCCGCTTTGCCCGCGCCCTTTATTTCCTCATGGTTTTCGATCTGGCGCGAGGCTTGTTGAGCTACGCCGGATTCCTCACCAACGCCCCCCTCATTTTGGCCTTACAACTCCTGTCCTGGCTGGCGCTCTCGTGGGGGCTGTCCCTGGATTGGCGGCTGGCAGCCATAATGGTTGGAGGAGCGGCCGCGCTGGTATTGCTGGTCCCGGCCGTGCCCGCGGCCTTGCTGACCTGGGGCTTCGTGGCGGCGCTGCCCCTGGCTGCTGCGGCATTTCGGCGGCAGCAGCCAGACACGCTTCCTTCGCTGCCGCTCCAGGCCCAACCGGATGCCCCTCCCGCCCCCGGCAAGCAGCCGGTGGTCGTTGAAGGGGAGCAGCAGCGTTCCATTTTGGAATGCCTCTCTGACGGGGTCATTCTCAGCAACCAGGACGGCTCAATTACGTTTGTCAACCAGGCCGCTTTGGATTTGGTGGGCATGAGTATTGAGGAGATGCTTGGCCGTCCGGTGACCGACATCCTCACCCGCCTGCCCATGCTGGCTCCCACAAACGGGTCGCCCGCTTCCAAACGCTTCGAGATGAACGGCCGTATCATCCAGGGGCAGGCAAATCTGATTTACGATGACAATGGAGTGGCGCAGGGGGCCGTGGCTACGCTTCACGATATGACGGCCGAATTCCAGGCGGAACAGGCCAAAGACAGTTTTTTGACCACGATTTCCCATGAACTACGCACCCCCCTCACCGCCATCAAAGGATACGTAGAACTGCTGGAAAACGGCACGGGCGGCCCTTTAACCGAAACCCAGCATATGTTCACCCAGACCATCCAGCGCAACGTCGCCCGGATGGTGCATCTGATCAACAGCCTTATCTTCGCCTCTTCTGTCAAAGCGGGCCGCCAGGAATACCGCTCCGGGCATACGGACTTCTCCCAATTGATTCAGCAGATTGCCCGCGAAATGCAGCCGCGCGCGGCCGAATATGGGCAGCAGATCAAGGTGGACATTGACAGCAAGCTGCAACCGATCCAGGCGGACCCCACGCACATGGCCACTATTGTGGAAGAGCTGGTGTCTAACAGCATCAAGTTCAACCGCCCTGGCGGCGTCATCCAGATTAAAGCTGCGCTGGACACCGAACCGGATCAGGATCAATCATTTGTGGTAGTCAGCGTCAGCGATGAGGGCATCGGCATTGACCCCGCCGATCATGCCCTGATCTTCCAGGATTTTTACCGCCCGGATCGGCACGCTGTGCAAATTCGGGCCAGAGGCATGGGGATGGGATTGTCCATTGTGCGCTCGTTGGTGGAAGCTTATTATGGGCGGATCTGGTTTGAGAGCGCGCCGGATAAGGGCAGCACATTCACTTTCATCATCCCCACCCAGCAGCCCAAACAGACACCGCCGTTCCGCCCCCCGGTGAAAAAAGGGGCCGTCACCCAGGGATGAGGACCGCGGCGACAAACAGTTGCCCGCAGCGACAGCAGGGCTGTCCTCACTCAGGGTCGCTTCACTGCACTCATCACCCCCGCAAAAGCGCTCAGCCAGACGGCCGTATGGGGCCGGGCTGGCAGACATCGTTTCCTTGCCGGGAATGCCACCGGCTGCCGGGGAAGCATTTGCTATTCAACTTGACATATGATAACATATGCGTCATTGAAAAGGTTTACATATTGTTTGGCGATTGCTTCTATTTGGCCAACATGACCCTACAAAGCTTGCTGCCGTGCCCTCGACCTCTTGGACAGATTCTTACCATATTGCCTATGTCAAACTACCTGACAAGTTTCAGACAGTTCGTTTATAAGGGATAGAACGATGGGCCGTCGTACGATCGCTATTCTCGTTTTTATCGTCAGTATTTTGATCCTGGTGGTGGTTGCCGTCCTCCTGGTTCGCCAGCCTGAAGAAGCCCCCCCCGCGCTGGAAGCCCCGGCCGTTGAAGGAGGCGCAGCAGGCGAGCAGGTGGAACCTCCGCTTGAGGGCACAGCCGCCTTTGAGCAGGTTGCACCGGAAGCCGCAGTCACTTTGCCTCCCACAATGGAGGTCGTTGTCTCGTTACAGACCGTGCCCCGGGGTTGGCTCTTCACCGAAGCGGAACTGGAATCGTTGGTCACCACCGATTTGCGCCTCACCAGTGAGGTGGATCCCAACAATGTCTTCACCAAAGTCGAAGATGTGATCGGCCTGTATGCGCGCAGCGACATCTTCCAGGGTGAAACCCTCACCAAAGACGCCCTGATCAGTGATCCCACGCTCATCGGCATCGAGGACTTTGGCCCTTCATCGCTGATTCCTCCGGGAACCATTGCCGCGGCCGTGCCCATGGATCGGCTTTCCGGGGTGGCATACAGCCTCAAGGATGGGGACTTCGTGGACATCCTGATCACGTTCCTCTTCTACCAGATTGACGAGGAGTTCCAGACGTATCTGCGGAATGCGGGTATTTTCTTCCTGGAAGAAGCCGTTGCTGCCGCCGAATCGCAGGGGAGTACAGACGGATCGCAAACCACAACTGACCAGACCACGGTTCCCAGCGTTTTTGTGATCGCCCCGTTCGGCCGCTTTGAGGATTTGCCTTCAGGGGATGTGGCCCATGTTGGCCCCTCAGAATTCCAGCGCCCGGTTCCGGTGGCGATGGTGATCCAGAATGCGAAAGTGATCCAGGTCGGCGGTTGGGAGCCTCCTTCTGCGGTGCAGCAGCCCACGCCCACTGTAATTGCCGCTCCCTTAGAAGGGGAAACCCCGGCCGAGGGAGCTACACCGGCCGCCGGTGGCCCGGAGGCACAGGTAACGCCGACGCCCAACCGCCCCGATGTCTTGCTGCTCGCTCTGGCTCCGCAGCAGCAGTTGCTGCTGAAATACGCCCTTGAATCCCAGGCAGACATTGATTTTGCCCTGCGCAGCGCCAATGACGGCCAGCTTTATACCATTGAAAATGTGGATCTGAACTTCATTCTGAATCGGTTTAATATCGAAGTTCCAACCAATTTCAGCTATTCGGTTGATGGGCCTGATTCAGGTGCTTCTAGTTCGACTGGCGCGCCGGCTACCCCGGAGAGTCCTGGCGGGACGACTTCGGGCGGCGGCTGACAGTGGGCAATGGCCGTTCTAATGCATGAGCCTGGCGGTAAACCAACTAACCAGGCGGCGTGAGGCGGTCGTTGTGAACGGAATCGTTTCCCCGATTGGGAAAGATCGTTTGGGCGATTCCATAGAAAGGCGGTACAGATAAGGAATCTGCTATGCGTCCAAGAACCCTTGTCCTTCTTGTCCTAGTGCTACTGGCTGGCGCGGCAACGGCCGTGCTGGTCGTTAACCGCAATGCAAATGAGAATGCGCAGGACGAAGTCCAGTCCGGCGTGAGCGACACAACAACCACGGAAACGGCCGAAGAGTCCTCTGGTATCAGCCTGCCCTTATTTTCAGAGCAAGAAGAGGAAACCGATCTCTCCGCGCCTGCGGCTCAGGCCACGCCGGCATTTCGAATGCAGCCGGTTGTCATCGCCACGGCCAATCTTCCGGTGGGAGAGCGCATTCGCCCGGACTTGATCACCATCGAAATGCGCCCGGATACCAACATCGCTTTGCAGGGGGGCTACACATTTTCCGACGTGGAAGAGGTGCTTGACCGCATTGTGAAGGTGGAAGTGAGCCAGGGCCAGGCGATTCTGAGGCCCATGGTCGCGCTCAACCCCAGCGATCTCGCTTCATTTGGCTCCGATCTAGCGCTTTACATCGATCGCGGCAAGGTAGCGGTGGCCTTCCCCATCAACAGATTCTCCGGCGCAGCCTTTGCCCTTCGTCCGGGCGACCGCGTGGATGTGTTGATGACGCTGCAAGTGGTGGAAGTTGACCCTGAGTTCCAGACGGCCCTGCCCAACACGACAAACCGCGTGATCAATTCGGAACTGCTGGCCGGGCGTAGTTTCCTGTTTGAAGAGACGGCGCAAGGCCGGTTGGAATTTATCCCGGAAATCAACCAGGTGGCAGAGATTGTGCCCAACGATCCCTCCTCCCAGGGGGAGAATTTTGCGGTTGGTAAGCCAATCCCTAAACGGGTGACACAGTTGACGATTCAACAGGCGGAAGTCTTGTGGGTGGGTACCTGGCGGGATCCCCAGGAACTGGCACAGAACGCGGCCGCAGAAGCCGCGGCCGCCGCGGCCGAGGGTGCAGCGGCCGAAACAGCCCAATCTGTAGCTCCTCCTCCTTTCCCGGCCCGATTTGAGTTGAAGCCGGATGTCGTTATATTGTCTATGACCTCACAAGATGCCCTGGCATTGAAGTGGGCGCTGGAACGCGGCATTGACATTGACCTGGCCCTGCGGGCACAAGGTGATACGACCGCTTTCGTCACGACCAGTGTCAGCCTGCCCCAGATTGTTGATCAGGGCGGGTTGGTCATTCCGGAACTGGCAGATTTTGACCTGCATCCACGGGCTGAAGAAGTGGAGCCGCCAAGTTTGCCGGTGGAACCGTTGGATGAGCCGCCGCCGAACTAGGTTGTTCCCGATGTCTACGTTTAATATGTCCCTGGCACAGCGCGGCTGGGGACTTTTGTTTTAGGCGATATCCAACCCATCCAGATGAAGTTGAGGGACTCTTGAGCACGGAATTGGAGAACTACGATCCATCGGTTTATGATCGGCCGTCAGTGACGGTAGATGTTGTCATTTTCTCCCTGGTGGGGGAAGATTTGCGCGTTTTGCTCGTCAAGCGAAAATATCCGCCGTTTGCCGGGATGTGGGCCATTCCCGGTGGCTTTGTCCGCATTGAGGAGTCGCTGGAAGCCGCAGCGCGGCGTGAACTGGCCGAGGAAACGGGCGTGACCGATGTGTATATCGAGCAGTTGTACACATTCGGCGACCCTGGCCGGGATCCGCGCACGCGCGTTGTCACTGTCGCCTACTTTGCCCTGGTACCCCCTGATAGCATTCAGCACCGGCCCGGCGACGATGCGGCCGAAACGGGCTGGTTCTCCATGGCTGACCTGCCCGACCTGGCTTTTGACCATCGGGAGATTCTCAAATACGCGCTTATCCGGCTGCGGTACAAGCTGGAATATACCTCTGTGGGGTTCCAGTTGCTGCCCGACGTCTTTACGTTGACTGAATTACAGCGGGCGTATGAAACTATCCTGGGAGAGCGTCTGGACAAACGGAATTTCAGGCGCAAGATCCTCGCTTCCGGCATATTGGAAGAAACAGGGCGCAAACGGCGTGAAGGTGAAGGTCGGCCGGCGATGCTTTACCAGTACCGCAAAGATGCGATTGCAGAAGTGAAAACAAGGCGGCTTTTCCCCTGAGCGCAGTTTCAGTCTCGGGGGCTCACCCACAGCGACTTGGTCAACTCCACCCCCAGCACCACCTCTTCCCGGCCTACCTGCAAGCGCATCGGGCCGTTAAACGGGGCGCGCCCCACGATTTCAAATTCCGCGTCAGGCACTAAGCCCAATGACGCAAAATACTTCAACCGCTCCGGTTCGTTGGTGCGCACACGGCTGACGCTTCCCTTGTAGCCTACGCCCAGATTGATGATGCAAACGTCGCGGATCTCCGGCAGGGTACCGTCTCTTTTGGGAATCGGCTCCCCATGCGGGCAGCGCGTCGGATACCCGGTCATGTCAGCCATGCGTTCAGTGATTGTCCCATTGAGGCCCTTTCCCAGATCATCCGCATGTTCATGCGCTTCATCCCAGGCGAAGCCCATAATTTCCACCAGAAAGACCTCCAGGATGCGATGACGGCGGATTTCGTTGAGGGCTTCCTTGCGCCCAAGTTCTGTCAGTTCTACGCCCTGATATGGGATATGCTTGACATAACCTGCACTTTTGAGGCGTTTGAGCATGCGGGGCACGGCCGGCGCTGAAACGCCTAGCCGGTCGGCCAAGCTGGTGGTGCTTACCGTGGGCGAGTCTTCCTGAAGGCGGTAGATTTCCGCTAGATACTCGCGCATCGCAACGCTGGGCTTCATTCCATATCACTCCTTGCGCTTTACGTGCCATGTTAACCCATTCCCTTCGTTCTCGCCAAGTGCAGCGGCCGGGCGCCGGCCCGCGCACGTTGGGCGACGGTTGATCTTCAGATACAATTCCCATCCTATGTTGGAACAAACTGTGGTCTGCCACGAGCTTCACAAATCATTTGGAGAAACGGCCGTCGTGCGGGACGTCTCGTTTGCTATTGAATCGGGCCACATCCTGGCCCTGTTAGGCCCCAGCGGATGCGGCAAGACGACTTCGCTGCGCCTGATCGCCGGTTTTGAATACCTTGACAGCGGCCGCATCGAAATCGCCGGCCAGGTGGTTGCCAATGGACAGACACACCTCCCCCCGGAGAAACGGCGCGTCGGCATGGTTTTTCAGGATTACGCCATTTTCCCTCACCTGAGCGTGGCTGAAAACATCGCCTTTGGCCTGGGGCGCGGCCCGCAGGCGAAGGTGAGGACGGCGGAAATGTTGGAAATGGTAGGGCTTGATGAAGTAGGGGATCAGATGCCGCACGAGCTTTCCGGCGGGCAGCAGCAGCGCGTGGCCCTGGCGCGGGCGCTAGCTCTGGACCCGGCCATCCTGCTGCTGGATGAGCCATTCTCGAACCTGGACACCGGCCTGCGGGCGCAGGTTCGCCAGGAAGTGCGCGATCTGCTCAAGCAAAATGGGGCCACGGCCGTATTCGTTACCCATGATCAAGAAGAGGCTTTGTTTCTGGGGGATCAGATTGCGGTGATGCATGAGGGCCGCCTGGAACAGTTAGGCACGCCCGAAGAGATTTTTCACCAGCCGCAAACGCGGTTCGTGGCTGAGTTTATGGGCGGGACTGACTTCATTCCTGGCGTTGTCACGGCCGACGGCATCGAAACGCCGCTCGGCCGCCTGGCGCAGCTACCGCCGCTGCCGGTCGGCGCCCGCGTGGAAGTTGCCATCCGCTCTGACGACGTTGTCCTGCACGCGAACGAGAACGGTAACGGCCGTATTGTCTCCCAACAGTTTACGGGAATGGCTCACATTTACGATGTGGTGCTGGAGGATGGCTCCCACGTCCATAGCTGGCAGCCGCACACAATCAAGCTGGCTCCGGGCACGGCCGTGCAGGTCTCATTCAGAGGCGACCACCCATTGACCTGCTTCCAGGGAGATCAGGCCGTCTCGTTGCCAACAACGGTTTGACGGCCGTTCTGGTTCAGGTTACGGTTTCCAGCTCGTCCACCGCTTTTTCCACCAGCGCCACTAAATCCGTCAACATCTCGCTGTCAAAACGAAATTCCGCTCCGGCGGCGGCGAACAGTTCTGGCAGCGTCCTCGTGCCGCCAAGCGACAGCGCTCGACGATAGGCGGCCAGCGCGCTTGCCTGATCCTTCAGGCTGTTGCGCCACACCTGCAGCGCCCCCACCTGGGCCATGCCGTATTCAATGTAGTAGAACGGGGAGCCAAAAATATGGGGCTTGCGATGCCAGCCGGTCATACGGGAATCTTCATACCCTTCCCAACTTACGCCGGGCATGAATCGCGCCCACAGCTTGTCCCAGGCGGCATCACAGTTTGCTGCATCCATCGCTTCGTCTGCGTGCGTATAAACCCAATGTTGAAAGGCGTCCACCACGGCCATGTAGGGCAGAAAGAGAATGATCCCTTCCAGGTGCTCAATACGCGCCCTGGCCGCTTCTGATTCTGTGTAGAAGCCGCCCTGATCCCTGGTGAGATAGGGAGCGGCCAGCAGTTCCATGGCCATGGACGCCACTTCGCAAAACTCCATGGGCGCATCCAGGTGCCACACCAGCGGAAGTGATGCCGTTTCAAAGACGTGGAACGCATGCCCGGCTTCGTGCAACAATGTCTGTACGTTATCGTGGATGCCCACGCCGTTCATGAAGATGAACGGCCGCTTGCGCAGGGGGAGAGTGCTGCAATAGCCGCCCAGCGCCTTGCCTTGCCTCGTGTCCAGGTCCAGCAACTTTTCCGCGGCCATCACCGAGAAATGGCTCCCCAATTCCGGATCAACATTCTTAAACATCCGTTGAGCGCCGGTGATGAGCTGCTCTTGCTTCTGGTATGGCTGGAGAGGGGGCGCATCGCTGGCATCTACCTCCACATCCCACGGCCGCAGCGCATCCAGGTGCAGACGCGTCCGCTTTTTGTCGTAGATGCGCAGCGCCGCCGGCACAACCACTTTCTCAATCGCGTCGTGGAAGGTGAAGCAATCTTCAGGCGTGTAGTCAAACCGTCCTTTATCACGAAAGGCGTAGGCGCGGTAGTTGGGCAGTCCGGCATTGGCAGCCACCTGGCGGCGAAGAGCCAGCATGTTGGCGTAAATTTTGTTCAAGGTTTCCCGCTTTTCCAACCATAGCGCCATGATCGTCTTCCAGGCGCGTGTGCGTACGGCTCGATCCTTTTCACGCAGGAACAGCGTGAGCTGGCTCAGGTTTTTCTCCTCGCCGTCCCAATCCGCTTTCAGCCCCCCGGTGGCCTTGTCGTATTCGTTGTCCAGCTTAGCTAGTTCCGTCAGCAAAGGGATATTGTTCTCTCGGAAGAGGTCGGTTTCATTGCGGATGTTGCGCAATACCAGCTTCATATCGCTCATCCCGTTGACGGCCGCTTCATTGGCCAGGAGGCGTTCTTTCAATGCCTGGTCGGCAACCTGAGCCTTAGGCTGCACCTGATCGATGAAATCGAGAAAAGCTTGCTCTCTTTCCGCATCCGTGGTGTCCAATGATTTTTCAATGTAAATCATGGCGCCCGCTTCCCAGATTAATTCGCTGAGTTTCGACCAATCTTCCAGCCAGCGCCGCATCCCTTCCTGGGAAAGCGGCCGTTGTTGTAGTTCCTCGAAATACGGCCGGAATGTCTCCCACTCGCGCGGGTTGATCTCATCAACTGTGGATGGCATGGCAGGAAAGCTCATTTTGTTACTCCTCAAGATAGGCCCTGAAAAACAGCCCGCATTGACATGGGTTGCCCCTTGGTTTCAAAGAAAAGCCCTTGCTTTTAGGGCAAGGGCTTTATACAAAAGAGGCGACGACCGGATTCGAACCGGTGAATAAGGGTTTTGCAGACCCTCGCCTTACCACTTGGCCACGTCGCCCTAAACAAGATCGGCAGGCACAAAGCCTGCCGTTAACTAGAGCGGGCGATGAGATTCGAACTCACGACCTTCTCCTTGGCAAGGAGACGTTCTACCACTGAACTACACCCGCTTGTGAATTGTTTCCGTCCCGTCAAGCTAATAACTCTTGTCGAATGCCAGGACCCAGACTCGAACTGGGGACACCTGCATTTTCAGTGCAGTGCTCTACCAACTGAGCTATCCCGGCGCGGGATCGAATTACCTCTGCAAGACAAGGGGGATTCTATCCAAGAGGGTTGCCAATGTCAAGTTACGGCCGTTCCGTCTCATCATCGACAGCGGCGGTTTTAGTGATGCAGATCATCCCCTGATTTCTTTGGCGGACGCCTTCCGTTTCACAACAAAAAGCCTCGTTCAGGGCGAGGCTTTCTGCTTAGGAAGAGGAAAAGAGGAAATGATTAGCAGTTGTTGGCGTGTTCTAGCATGGACAGCATTTTACTCCCCTTTGAGGCGGAATACTGGTATCCTGGCTACAAATTCTGGGCAGTTGATTGGGTTATAGTCGTGCTTGCCCTCATTCTCCCCAATCGCGCCTGGGCCGGGCTTGGCGTATAATAATTGTATGGATACACCATTGCAGGAAAGCAAGAGACAGTGGGAGCGGGAGGTTGTGGAGCCGACGCTGGCTCGTTTCCCGGAGCGGCGGGCCCGGTTTGAGACGAGTTCCGGGATTCCTATTGAGCGGCTTGCCCTGCCCCAGGACCCTGACCCCGATTATGAAGAGAAGCTGGGATTTCCCGGCCAATACCCCTTCACGCGGGGCGTCCAGCCGACGATGTATCGCGGCCGTTTCTGGACGATGCGCCAGTATGCCGGATTTGGCACTGCGGCCGAGTCGAACGAGCGGTTCAAGTTCCTGTTGAAGCAGGGGCAGACCGGTCTCTCCGTGGCGTTTGATCTGCCGACGCAGATTGGCTACGATGCGGATGATCCCATGGCCGAGGGGGAAGTGGGGAAGGTCGGCGTCAGCATCCCCAGCCTGGAAGATATGGCGATTCTTTTGGAGGGCATCCCCCTGGATGAGGTCAGCATCAGCATGACGATTAACGCGCCGGCGGCCGTTTTGCTGGCCATGGTGATTGCGGTAGGTAAGCGCCAGGGTGTGCCGGCCCGAAAGCTGCGCGGTACCATTCAGAACGATATTTTGAAAGAGTACATCGCCCGCGGCACGTACATCTTCCCCCCGCGCCCTTCCATGCGGCTTATCACCGATGTGTTCGCCTACTGTGGCCGGGAAGCGCCTCGCTGGAACAGTATCTCGGTTTCCGGTTACCATATTCGTGAAGCAGGCAGCACGGCCGTCCAGGAGATCGCGTTTACCCTGGCCGATGGCATTACCTACGTTCAGGCGGCCATCGACGCCGGTCTGGACGTGGATCGCTTCGCCCGGCAGATTTCATTCTTCTTCAATGCCCACAACAACTTCCTGGAAGAGATCGCCAAGTTTCGCGCCGCGCGCCGCCTGTGGGCAAAGATCATGCGGGATCGGTTTGGCGCGAAGGATCCCAGAAGCTGGCGGCTGCGCTTCCATACCCAGACAGCCGGCAGCGCGTTGACTGCCCAGCAGCCGGAGAATAACGTGGTCCGTGTTGCCCTGCAGGCGCTGGCGGCTGTCCTGGGTGGCACGCAAAGTCTGCACACAAACGGCCGTGATGAAGCCCTGGCGCTGCCGACGGCCGAGTCCGCCCAAATCGCGTTGCGAACACAGCAGATCATCGCTTACGAAAGCGGCGTCGCCGACACAATAGACCCCCTGGCCGGGTCCTATTACATTGAGTATCTGACGGATGAATTGGAGCGGCGCGCTTCACAGTATATCGAGGCCATTGACGAGCGGGGCGGGATGCTGGCGGCGATTGAGTCCGGGTATGTGCAATATGAAATCCAGGAAGCGGCTTACCGTTACCAACGGCAGTTGGAGAACGAAGAGCAGATTGTGGTCGGCGTCAACCGTTTCGTGAACGAAGAAGAACCGGGCATTGAGATGATGAAGCTGGACCCGGCCATCGAAGCGGCTCAGCGGGAGCATCTGGCAAGGCTGCGGCGGCGTCGAAATAATACCAGGGTGGCGGAATTGCGGGGACAATTGGCCGCGGCCGCGCGTTCAGATGAGAATCTGATGCCCCTGTTCATTGAATGTGTAGAAAACAACGTGACGCTGGGTGAAATTTGCCACACGTTGCGTGATGTTTGGGGAGAGTACCAGCCTTCTTTCCAACTCTAAAGCGGCCGCGCCTGGCTCCCTTTCGCCACACCATTGAGAGAAATCATGATCAAGAAAATCAGCCACATTGCCGTCGTCGTCCCCGAATTGGAAGGGGCGATGAGTTTTTGGGTAGAGGCATTGGGCCTTTCCCTGGCCCATGTTGAGCATGCCCGTGACCAGGGAGTAGACGTCGCCTTCCTTCCGGCGGGCGAGAGTGACATCGAGCTGTTGGAACCGGTTGACCCGGAGAGCGGTGTGGCCCGCTACCTGCAGAAGCGCGGCCCAGGCATGCACCACATTTGTTTTGAGGTAGAGGATATCAACGCCACGTTGGAACGCCTGAAAGCGGCTGGGGTGCCCCTCATCAACGAGGAACCCACCATTGGCACCGGGGGCAAAAAGATCGCGTTTGTCCATCCGAAAGGAACCGGTGGTGTGCTCGTCGAGCTGTATGAGTTGACGCCGGAGGAGCCACAGCGTCGGCTGGAGAAATTGAATGAGATGCGGCGCAGGCTGAGAAAAGGGCGGCGTGTTTATGCAGCCGGCATGCGGGCGCTCTTCTCCGGATTGAGAAACGGCAACGGCGGTTAGGCTGTTTAGTGCGCACAGCGGCCGCACGGGAGGAAGGGCAGCTCGGAAGCGAGTAGTACCTTCCGGCCGGTATGACATTGGTCATCTTGTGCCTGAACCCTCGTCTGTTATCATGAGGTTTATCAGGCTACTGTTTCATTGTGGTGCGATGTTGCGAGTCAAAACATTCGGCTAAAAATGGCATTCTTGGCCGGCGCCCCCAGGGACGCCCCAGTTGTCGAAAATAGCTTCTTCGGACCTAACTCCGCAGCTTCACACCACACAGTGCTTATTTATTTTTTGGCCAAACTGGAGACCGAATGTCGGTCTCCAGTTTTTTGTGCGACCGGTTTTCACTTCATACTGCCTGAAACCAAGAGATTGGGAGGATCTTTCCTCAATCTCTTGCTCTCCTGATCTACCAAAGGAAACCCCTTTTTAGACAGCATCTAAACCGAATCTATCTGAGATAGGAAAGCTCTTCTTCGATGATCCCTACGACCAGATCGTCCAGGGCTGAAACGGTATAGTCCGACACCTCAAAAGTGGTTTCTGTCCCGCTGGGCCCCGCCCCCTCAGGCCCGTATGTGAGGAAAATGAACCGGCCGCCGGTGATTTGCGCCAGTTGCCTGAAGATGTACTCTCCCTGGGAATCCAACCCGCTGCTGGCGATCGGATAAATTTTGATGCCGCGCCTGGCAGCTTCCAGGCTTTCGGCCGCGTAATGATTTTGTTGCCCGTAGTCCAGGTGGGGCGGGGCGTCTGCCACGAGGAAGATGAGGTTCACCGCCCCCTCGACCCGCCATTCCGGTTCGTGAATAGCGCGTGACAGGGCCTCATTCAAATCTTCTGGATAATCGCCCCCGCCGTCCGCATTGACTTCGGCCAGCGCCTCAGCAAACACTTGAACATCCGGCGTGAAATCAAACAGGCGCGTCACGTATTCATCTCCCCGATCCCGGTAGGCGACCATACCGAAGCGCACATTCGGCCGCGAGGGGAGTGCATCAACCTGGGCGGCGATGGCTTCAATGTTCGCCTTTAGCTCAAAGATCTCGTCCGCCATGCTGCCGGTGGCGTCAATTAAGAACAGCACATCCAGGCGGGCTTCCTGGCTGCCGCCCCCGCCGCTTTGAAGGGTGACCACCCATTCGCGCTGCGAACCACCGGCGGGGATATCGAATGTCTCAGAAGCACTATCGGCCGTGACGGTCACGCGGTAGCTGTCGGCTTGTTGGTTGAGGGCGCGGGGGAAAAAGTAGGCCAGACCGTTGCTGTGAGTGCGCAGCGTCATGACTTCCTGGCCGGCGGCCGCTATCGAGATGCGTGCGCTTAAGACAGGATTGCCGGCGGTGTCCGTCACCCTGATCTGGTACCGTTCTTGCACCGCGACTTCGACCACGGCCGCGCCGCTGTAGTGACGCAGATAGAGCAGGTAATCATCCCAACGGGCATTGTCGTCTACTTCTCCTGCTGTGAGCCGGCTGTTTTGGTCGAAGGTCGTACTGGGAGGTAATTCGGCGGCCGTTTCGCCTGCCGTTGAGGGAGCAACCGACATGGCATCGGCTGGGGCTTCGCTCCGCACTGCTTCTGCTTCCGCCGCGGCCGCTTCCGGGGCAACGCGGGTGGCGGCCACTTTCCCTCCGGTCTCGGGTGGAGGCGGGACATCGCCGGACCGCTCGCTGCCGGTGGCATAATCCGGCTCCTCAATTCCGGCTGGGGTGGTGACCACTTCCTCCACGACTTCAGCGCCGCCGCATGCTGCCAGAACGGCCGCCAGCAGCAACAAGATGAATCCGGTGAGGTGTAAGCGTTTGGGGGGCATGGTGATCCTCCTTTAGGAATCAAAACGAACGCATGCCACTTTAACGACGCATCCTCAAGAAAGGTTCCCCCGCCTGTTCTATGCCGCCAGAAAATCAGAAAATGTTGTGGTTCAGGCCAGTGTGCGGCGGAGCAGGCGGACCCAATTGCCCCCCATGACGTTGGCCACATCGTCCGGCCCGTATCCCCGTTCTGCGAGCCTGGCGGCGATGAGGGAGAGGTCTTTGACGCCATCCATTTCTGCCGGAATATCGGCCGCGCCAAATCCGCCGTCAAAGTCGCTGCCGATGCCCACATGTCCGGCATCGCCGAGAAGCTGGCAAATATGGTCAATGTGCGCCACGACATGATCGAGTGTGACCAGTTCCTTCGCGTCACCCTTCATGTGATGGGGGCGCAGGAAACGATTGTAGAGGACGACCCCAATCACCCCATCCCGTTCGCCGAGCGCACGGATCAGCGGATCCGGGAGTTGGCGCTGGCCCGGTACAATCCTGCGCGTGTTGCAATGTGTGGCTGCCACAGGGCCTTCGTAACGGTCTAGCGCTTCGTAACAGCCCGGCTCGCTCAAGTGAGTCAGGTCCAGGATCATGCCTAGCTCAGCCATTCGTTCCAGCAGCGCCAGCCCGCCGCGAGACACTCCGCTCCTGGTGGCGCGCCATGCCCCGGACGCGTAGCGTGTATCATCCCAGGCGAGGCCAATGACGCGCAGCCCCCGTTCATACCAGAACGCTACCTCTTCCGGCCTGCGGATAGGGTCAGCGCCTTCCATGAGAGGGAGGATGCCCAATAACGGCTCGCCGCCGGGCTGATGGCTGGCGACGACTGCTTCCAGGTCCCGGCTGCTACCCACAAGCCGGACGTATGGCTCTTCGTCCGCCAGCCGGTGGTAGTAGTCGAGTTGAACCAGGGCGTGACGGTGGGCTTCGGCCGCATCCCGGTACACGATTTCCCCGGCGAGCGCTCCCTCCTGGGCGTGGGCGGGCATCACAAACAGGGAGCCAAAGACCAGACCAACGCCGGCCGCGCGCAAATCCGGGAGGGAGACGGTTGCCAGGCCAGATGCAGGTTTTTTGCCTTCCCGCTGCCGGATTTCAGGCACAGGCAGGCGCAGATCACGGCCGTTATTCAGCGCGTTGTAAGCCAGATCAAGGTGAGCGTCTACGATGAACATGGGGGGCTATTGCGGCGGCGCGGCGAAGGCGGCTAACGTCCGTTTTCCAGCCCGCGCAAAACGGCGAGGTTCACCGGATCCATTTCAATCTCGTTGCCGTCGTCATCTGTTTCCTTTTTGGGCGTTTCCAGGTGAGCCGGGTAATCTCTCCAGCGGGGGTCATTGAGGAAATTGGCAAACCCGTCGCGGCCGATATGTCCTTCGCCGATGTGCGCGTGACGATCCTTGCGCTCGCCTAGCCCAAACTTGCTGTCATTGAAGTGGAAGCAGCGAATATGCTCCAGGCCGATCACCCGGTCAAATTCGGCCAGTGTCGCCTGGTACGCTTCCGGCGTGCGGATGTCGTATCCGGCAGCGAAGACGTGACATGTGTCAAAGCAGACGCCGAGACGGCCGTCAGCGCCGACGTGTTCTAAAATGTGGGCCAGTTGCTCAAACCGGTGGCCGAGATTAGTTCCCTGGCCGGCCATCGTTTCCAAGCAAATGGTTGTGTCCGGAGCAGAATCGGCCGTTTCTGCCAGCAGCCGGCGCAGTGCGCGGGTGATATTGGCCAGCCCGGCGGCCTCGTCGCTCTTGACATAAGAGCCGGGGTGGAATGTCAACAGGGGGATGCCCAAAGCGCCGGCCCGCTCTACTTCCACCTTGAGCGCCTGGTATGATTTCTCCCAGAGCGCTTCATCGGGCGAGGCGATGTTGATGAGGTAGCCGGCGTGAATCGCCACTGGCCGAATGTGACTGTATTCTATCTCGGCCGCCTTGTACCGGGCGATGTCGTCCTCGCCCAACGGCTTCGCTTTCCATTGCCGGTTGCTCTTCGTGAACACCAACATGGAGTCGCAGCCGATTTCATCGCCGCGCTGAAACGCTTTATAAACGCCGCCGGCGGTGCTGATGTGTGCCCCTAATCGCATAAAGTTTCCTTATTTTTCCTTTACCTACCAACCGTCATCCGGTTTCTCGCTGCCCAAGAAACCAATTGTTTCCATGCCGTCTAATGAATACACGCCGTCGCCGACGATTCGCCACACTTTGTTGCCGGCCAGGTCCACAATGAAATCCCCTTCCAGACGGCCGGTTAACTCATCATCTAACGTGTACAGCAGATTGTTCTGTAAATAAGCGAACTGTTCTCCTTTCTTGTCGATCAGACCACGCATCGTTCACTCCTCTGCCCGTCTTGGCCTTAGCCAATTTGAATAGGCGGCGGGGGGTTACGGAACCTGCAAAGTGGCCCGAATGGTCCCTTCTGCATCCAGCAGCGTGACCAATTCTCCCGGTTCCCATACAGGTTCTTCCAGGCCCCAGTATAAGTCGGCCGGCCCGTCTTGTCCTGTTTCGGTGTGTAGTTCGATGGCCGCGCCGTCTCCGAAGAGGGTTACCTGTCCGAAGGTGTAGACGTGCCCGTCAGCGTCCGCCAGTTGCCAGTCAAGCATGGCCACCTGACGGCCGCCGCGATTGGTGAGCTGAACCGTTTCCGCGGTCAAGTTCCCGGCCCCAATGACGGCCGTGATTTCGATGACCGCTTCTCCCTCGCCCGCCGGCTCGTCCGCCGGATCGGTGGGGATCGGGCTGGGTACCAGGTTCGGATCGAGAGTCGCGGTGGCAACAAGCGTCGCGGTGGCCAGCCCGCCGACGGGGATGATCAATTCTTGCCCCACGGAGAGCAGGTTGGGATTGCTGATGCCGTTGGCGGCCATGATGTCATCCAGCGTCACGTCATAGAACTGGCTGATACTACCCAACGTATCGCCTGGTTTGACGATGTGCGTCAATGGCCCGGCATCAGGGGTGGGGGTGTCGGTATTCCGGGGAAGGGGCGTGGGGGCGGCCGCGGTCACCTGCACGGCGGTGAGGCTGGCCCCGGGCGCGTTGACGATTGTGGTGGGTTCTTCCGCCCGGCGGCTGTCCCACCAGAACAAAATCCCGAGCACCACCGCGGCCGATACGAAGATATTGAGGATGACAAAAGGCAGCATGCGACGTACAGACATAACCCTCTCCAAGTAAACCGTATTGTACATCACCGATCACCACCGACAAGGCGGCGTTTGGACGAGCGGGTAAATTCAGGGACAATAAGCTGGAGTGACAGCAATTGGGCCTGGACAGGTACCGAGGGGAGCACACGAACCTGCCAACCCGGCCCTTTGCACAAGGTTCGAACTCATGCAGATCCTCTTTCTTAGCGCTGAAGTTGCGCCCTTTGCCAAGACAGGTGGACTGGCGGACGTTGCCGGATCGCTACCCAAGGCGCTGCAAGCTTTAGGACACGATGTCCGCGTGGTCATGCCTGCCTATCAGCACATCGAGGCGGGATACGCCGGCGTTGAACCGCTGGCCGTTGAACTGCATGTGCCGACCGCGGCCGGTACCGTCAACGCGGGTGTTTTTTACGGCAAGCTGCCCGGCAGCGACGTGCCCGTCTACTTCCTGGCGGAGCGGGCCCTTTTTGACCGGCCTAAAATCTATGGCTACGATGATGACCCATACCGCTTTGCCTTTTTTAGCCGGGCGGCTCTTGAGCTAACGGCCGTGCTGGATTGGCGACCGGATTTGCTCCACACCCACGACTGGCACACAGCGCCGGCTGTTACCTGGCTGGCCACAGCCGGGCAGGCGGACGCGCGCTTCCGGGGCATTCCTAGCCTGTTCACCATCCACAATCTGGCGCACCAGGGACGCACCAACTGGGCCATCTTCGACTACCTGGGCATCCAGACACACTCGCTGGTGGAAGAGGCGTTTGGCGAAGTCAACTTCATGGCGCGGGGCATTTACCATGCCACGCTCATCAACACGGTCAGTCCCACCTACGCCCGCGAAATCATGACCCCTGAGGGCGGGGCCGGGCTGGATGGTCTGCTGCACCATCGCCGGGATGCGCTTCACGGTATTCTCAATGGCTTAGACAACGAAGTGTGGAATCCGGAAACAGACCAGCGGCTGCCGTATCAATTCTCGGCCAGGAGCATGGACCAGCGAAATCAGAACCGGCATGCGCTGCAGGCGAAGGCGGGTCTGCCGCAGCGGGACGATGTGCCGTTGGTGGCCATGGTGACGCGGCTGGCGTGGCAGAAGGGGTTGGATATCACGGGGCATGTCATTCATTTGCTGATGAACGGCCGTGCCGGGGAAGCGCAGTTCGTGGTATTGGGTACTGGCGAGCCTCGTTATGAAGCGATGTTTGCCCAATTGGCAGAGTATCACCGGGGCAAGATGACGGCCTTTTTAGATTACAATGCCGGCCTTGCCCCCTTCATTTACGGGGGGAGCGATATATTCTTGATGCCGTCTCTGTTTGAGCCATGCGGCCTGGGGCAGTTGATTGCCATGCGTTATGGGAGCGTGCCGGTGGTGCGGGCCACAGGTGGCCTGGTGGACACAGTCCAGGATGGCGTGACAGGCTTTAGTTTTCGGGAATATAGTGCGGAGGCGTTCTGGCAAGCCTTGGCGCGCGCCATTTACCTGTTCAATGTGGATCGGGAGCGGTGGCGTACGATCCAGATCAACGGCATGACGGCCGATTTTTCCTGGCGGCAATCAGCGCAGGGATACCACCGATTGTATGAACAGGCAGTGGCGCAGGCGAACCGGTAGTTGGCTCGCACAACGACAACAACGCCTGGCGAGAGCATGCACACAACTGTAATCAAGTTATTAACCAACGTGTTTTACAATGATTGCATGGTATTCGGTTGTCCTTTGGCGCCAGAGATCCTCTATTGTGCGCAGTGTCATTTCACGAGTGGTTCAGATGAGTGAGACACACACAGAAGCGAACGCATCCAACGGTCAGAAGAAATCAGTTGACACTGACATCTATCTGCCCATAGGTCAGGGCGCTGACGAATCAACCCAATTGGACAGGAGCCTTTCCCCGTTGCGCTTCCTGGCAATCATCGTTGGTACTGTCTTCTCGGTCGAAATTGTTGTTGTGCTCTATGTAGAGTATATATTGGAAGAGAGTTGGCACATTGAAAGCCATGCGGTCGAAGCCGCAATAGAGGCCGTTCTCTACGCGATCATGCTCAACGTGGTCGTTTTCCCCGTACTCTACTACTTTTCGTTTCGGCCGTTGACTCTTCACATCAAAGAGCGCAGGCAAGTGGAGGGGCAGCTTCGCCTGCAAGCTGCGGCCCTGAATGCGGCCGCCAACGGGATTTTAATCACAGACTGGGACGGCAACATCGAGTGGGTCAACCCGGCTTTTGTGGAAATGACGGGCTATGCCCGGTCGGAGGTACTGGGCCGAACGCCTCGGGTCCTTAAATCCGGCAAGCATTCCCTCGAATTTTATGAGACCTTGTGGGATCGCATATGTAATGGGCTGGTTTGGTCCGGGGAAATGGTAAACCGTCGTAAGGATGGCTCGCATTATTATGAAGAGCAAACCATCGCCCCTGTACGGGACGAGGATGGACACATCTGTTATTTCATTGCCATCAAACAAGATATTACCGCCCGCAAGACGGCCGAAGCGCAGCTCGAACGGCATATACGGGAACTAAGCATATTCAGCCGTTTAGGGCAAACGATGGTATCCAGCCTTGAGTTGGAAGCAGTATTCGCCCATGTCATCACCCAGGTCATGCACCTTTTGCATGCGGATTCATTCTATATCCTCCTGTTGGAGGATTCCGAGCTGGTTTATCGGGCTGTAGGCGGGCTGGACGCAGAGAGTCTTCAGGGGACGCGCATTTCAGCATCCCATGGGGTGTTAGGGCAGGTGCTCGACAGCGGGGAGCCGGTGCTGCGGTCGGAGCCGTTGCTTGATGGTGACACGCCCGGAGCAATGATGATCGTGCCGTTACAGGTTGGGGACAATGTCATCGGCCTGGCACAGGCGCTTAACACAACGCCGGCTACGTTTGATGCTGAAGATTTGCGTATGCTGCAAACGGCCGCTAACTGGGCTGCCATTGCCATCAGCCATGCCCGCCAGCATACTGAAATTCGACGTCGCCTGCAGGAAACAGCCACGCTGGCGGCGATCAATCAATCGCTCAACGAAACCTTAGTCCTGGATCATCTTTTACAGTTGATTGCAGATTCCGTCCCCAAACTCATCAACAAGGTTGATCGAGTGGTCATTCACCTGTTAAATGAGGAAGAGCAACTGCTATATCCGGCTATCTGGAGCGGCCAGCCGGAATATGGCAGTCCCACCCTATTTTTACGGCCGGGGGAGGGGATTGCCGGCCGCGCGATTGCCGAAGGGAAGATCATCAATCTGGCGAATGTCCGGGAGGACCCTCGTTATCTGCCTCACGGCACTGCCAACACGCATCTTTCCCTAATGGTAGCGCCGATGCAGAGCGGCAAGCGACAATTGGGAACGATTAGCGTGCATAGCCTCACGCCTGGCGCGTTTTCACTGGATAATGAACGGGTGCTCATGCGCCTGGCGGATTCGGCCGCAGTCGCCATTGAAACCTCTCGCCTGTATGAGTATGAAAGAAGCCAGCGACAACTGGCCGAGGCGTTGGTTCAAGCTGCGGCCGCGTTTAGCACCAGCCTGCAATTAGACGAGGTACTTCAAGTTATTTTGGAGCAGAGCCTGCAAGTCGTTGGCTGCCAGGGGGCCGCTATCTTCCTCTTGAGCGAAGACGACACCTACCTGGTTCGTTCCGGCGGCACAGAATACACGTCCGCTTTGCTGTTGCCAGAGGCTCAGGATCAGGTCCAGACCGATGTTGCGTACCAGGCTATCCCTCAATTGAGATTCATGATCGAGACTGGCAAGCCCATTGTCTTTTCCCAGGAACAAGTGGGCTGGATGACGCCAAATGAAGATGACTTTACACAGATGCAATCCTTTGCCGCTGCCCCCATGCGGGTTGGGGGCACTCATATTGGCTTTCTCGCCGTTCACAGCAGCAAGCCCGGATTCTTCACAGCAGAAACGACCCGACGGCTGGAAGCGTTGGCGGCGCATGCGACATTGGCCGTTCAAAACGCGCAACTCTACAATGATCTTGAGCAGGCCTTACAGCAAGAGCAGACGATGCGCGATCAACTTGTGCAGACTGAAAAGTTGGCCGCCATGGGACGCATGCTGGCTTCTGTCGCCCACGAACTTAACAATCCCATACAGACCATTCGGAATTGCATATTTCTGACGCAGCAGGATAGTCTCCCGGATTCAGGAATTGGCCGCTACCTGGAGATGGTGTTGTCAGAAACACAACGATTGTCAAACCTGGTTCAGCAACTACGTGAGGTTTATCGTCCTCGCCGGAATGTTGCCTTGCGGCCGCTTCCGATCTGCCAAATCCTTGATGAGGTATACCTAATTCTCGATCCGCATCTGAAGCAGCATCAGGTTGAATGGCAGCTTTCCATTCAGACAGACAACACGATTGTCAACGGCGTTTCTGATGAGTTGAAGCAGGTTTTGCTGAATATCTGCCTGAATGGGATCGAGGCGATGGGACCAGACGGCGGACTGATGGCAATAGATGTGCTCTCAGATCCTGCGGGCGAGCAAGTGGGAATAACCATTAACGACAGTGGGCCAGGCATTCTGGCCGAAAATATCCCGCAACTCTTTGATCCCTTCTTTACCACTAAGGAGTCAGGTACCGGGCTGGGGCTGGCCATCTGCTATGATATCATTCAGAAGCATGGTGGACAGATTACCGTGGAAAGCGCATCTGGACAGGGAACGGCTTTTACGGTTTGGTTGCCGCTCAAAGAGCAGCAATCGCGAACTTGAATACCTGGGGAGGCTGGTAATGCCGGCAGCGAGTACTGTTCTAGTGGTTGATGACGAACCCAATTTGCGTACTACATTGGCGCTCATTTTGCAGCGTGCGGGATATTCTGTGACCACGGCCGCCGACGCCAAAGAAGCCCGTCAATGTCTTCAGGTAGGCGCTTACGATGTGGCTTTCCTCGATATCAGAATGCCTGAAGTAAGCGGATTAACCTTGCTCGCAGAAATTCGCAAGCAGTATCCCGAAATGCCTGTACTACTCCTCACTGCTCACGCCAGCCTGGAATCCGCCATTGAAGCGGTGCGTCATGGCGCGAATGATTATCTGCTGAAACCCATCGATCCGGCGGAGATTCTAAATCGGGTGGAGAGGGTGTTAACGAGACAGCAGCAGCCAAGACGCCGGCGGGAGATTATGCAAGAAATGCACAAGCTTCTGTCCGAATTGACGCAGACTGATCCTCACATCGATTCAATCTCGCAGGCGGAACAGGAAACGGCCGTTGTTGACCCGGCCCGATTCTTGCAGCGAGGCCCCATTACCCTGGACCTGCACGCACGACAGGCCAAAGTAGAGGGAAAGGCAGTCTCGCTCACACCGACGGCATTTGACTATCTGGTGACATTGGTGCGGCATTCTCCGGCCACGGTTCCTTATGAGACGCTGGTTGTGGAGTCCCAGGGATACGACCTGTCCCAGATTGAGGCCAAAGAAATGGCTCGCTGGCGCATACATGAACTACGCAAAGCAATCGAGCCAAATTCCAGAAAGCCGCGCTACATTATCACGGTTAGAGGTGCAGGTTACCGTTTGGTCACCTAGCGCCGGCCAGTCGAAGTCTTTCCCTCTCTTCATCCTTCAGCAGCCCAAATAACCGCAAACGATTCCGACGGCCGCAGCGCCGGTTCTTCCATGGAGGACAAGAGGTCGGGCTTGCTTGGGATATACGCTTTTCACCCCCGTCCTACGATTGTTCACTGGTGGTCATTCCCCACATCATTGGAACTTAACCGATTACTTCCAACAAACCTGTACGATTTATGCCGGTTTCATCCGTATAATGAACTTGAGCCAGGTTATCAAGAGGTTTGGTTGACTTGGTGGTAACTTTACCCGGTGTGTCTTGACCGAGTGCGTACCGGCGGCAATGGCAACGGAATGTAAGAGGATAATGGGCCACCTGCCGGGCCAATGGATACCAGCCCAATGAAAGATATCGTCAGAGTGCTGATTATTGATGACGAGCCAAACCTGCGTACAACGCTGGCGATGATTCTGCGACGTGCCGGCTACGATGTCTCCGTTGCCACCTGCGCGGGCGATGTGGCACAGTATTTGGATGATGAGAAATACGACTTGTTCCTCCTGGATGTTCGATTGCCGGATGGGAATGGATTAGATCTCCTTCCCGCGATCCGCCGATCAAACCCCGGCGTTCCGGTCCTTGTTCTGACAGCGTATGCGGCCCCGGAAGTGGAAGACCAGGCGAAAAAACGTGGCGCGATCGATTTCCTGGTGAAACCGGTTGATCCCATGCGAATCGTTCGTCATGTCAATAAGATCGTCGGACAACGGTTTGTATAGACCCTCTGGGTTGTGAAGGCAATCATGAATCAAAAACCAGTTTTGGCGCTTCATTTGTCTCGGAGTGAAGAGGCCCTGCCATTGAATACCTGGGCAGCAGCAGTCACCCCAACCACAGTTCTTGTGGTTGAGGATGGCTCGTTACTGATAGCTTGCCTTGAGAGGTTGCTGTCTAACGACAGTAATCTCAATGTAATTGGTTGTTCTCCCGGGAGCGAGGCTGCGCTGATTAACACCATCTGGCAACTTCAACCCAGTGTGCTTTTCCTGAGCGTGACTTCCAAGCTGACAGGCCCGTGCCGGTTGTTGACCAGGCTCGGCTCTTACCCCAATTTGCGTCTGGTCACCGTGAACGCGAGCGATAACCTGGTGAGTGTATTCACAATGAAGCAGGCTTACATCTCGCATGAGAGAGAGTTATTGTCCGCGATTCATCCGGAACCAGGGCAAACATTCTCGGAAAGTTCGCTTGTTGAAACAGATTTTAACGTGAATGGAAATGTCTCTGCCCAGGCCGTATGCAGTGTTGATCTCATCGGTGGAGCAGACAGGTGAATTGGTCGGTGCTGGTGATCCATGAGGAACCGCTGTTCCTGGCTGTGGTCCGGCTCATGCTGGAACCGGCGGGAGCAATAGTCTTGGGAGCAGAGAATGGGCCGGATGCTCTGGAGAAAATGAGGCAGGAGCAACCGGATATGGTGATCCTGGCTTTGAAAAGAGCTGATGTGGATGATTCCATCCTGTGTGAATGGTTACGGCGGGAGGGAGGAACGGCCGATTTGCCGATTATCGTTGTGGGGGCCGGGGGGCGGCCGCAAGAGGACAGGCAGAATGACAGGGACGGTGCGATCCGGTATCTGCCCAGCCCGATGTCGCGCAATGATTTGCTCAGGCATCTATTTGAGGTAATCCGAGGGTCGCCTGCGGGTGAGCGGCTGGCATACGCCCGTTCCCACCAGGCACTGGCCCGGTGAGGAACCAGCCCCCCCATACCGAGCAAGACAAGCTGTGTTTGGGCTTGGATTGGTAATGGATTATGCTGCGAATAGTTTGGGTTTGTGTGGCAGTTGTTCTACTCCTCAGCCTATTTTTCACGGCCGTATCCTATCGCATTGCCGCCAGCGCCCCTCTCCTTCCCCAAAACCCGTTATTCCCCGCTCAAGTCTTCTCTGAGCAGGTGTGGGGGCTGGGTTTCAATCGTGATGAGCTCAACCGTGCAGATATTCTGTTGACGCTGTTTGCCCGCCGCACTGAGGATTTAGCGGCCGAACAAGGTACCGATCACGAAATCGCTGCGATGGTATATCTGGATCAAGCCTTTGACCGGGCTGTCCGGGCTATTGGGGAGGTGCCGGGCGACGATCACGCTTCCTTGCGAGTTTCCCTCGCGCTTATCGCTGGCCGAGCAGTGGCGGTCATGGACACGCTTGACGCGACTCAGCATGGAACGCCAGAAACGACCGTCCTTATGCTGCGCGCCAAGCTCGAAAGCGTACTTCGAATTGCCAACGATCCTGATAGCACCGCGGCCGACATCGCCAGCCTGGCCGCCATTAAGACACGCTTCAGTTCTAATTTCCGTTCAACCCCTGACCTCTTTGCCATGTCGATGGGAGATTCTGACCTGGAGCGCCCAAGAATCGTGCCGTTTCTCGCGGCCGCGAGAGGTGCGGTCGCCCATGGATCTTTTCCCCTGTTCGGGGGACATGCCAATACAGGTTGCGATTCTTGTCATAACCAGGGTGACTATCGCGGCACCAGTCGAACGTGCATCTCCTGCCACAGCCTGAATGATGTCCACAGTGGGGAATATGGTATCAACTGCGGCAAATGTCACTCCATCTACGGTTGGAATCACACTCGATTCGATCACAGTAACATTGACGACACCGATTGTTCCCAATGCCATTTAGCACCGTCTGGTCATCGTGCTGGAGCATGTCGTCAATGTCACAATGACACTGATGATTTCCGCAATGCGGCCTTTGACCACGGCACTGCGGCCGGCAGTGACTGCGGTGAGTGTCACCTAGCGCCACCTGACCATTACGCGGGGACATGCCGGGCCTGTCACATAGACACGGCCGTCTTTATTAACGCCGTCTTCAACCACGCCACCATCGGCGCCAGCGACTGCGTCGTCTGCCACGCGCCACCGCTCGACCATTACGCGGGAGCATGCCGGGATTGTCACACGGACAGGAGTAATTTTGTCAATGCCATCTTCAACCACGCTATCATCGGAGCTAGTGACTGCGGCGATTGTCACCCCGCGCCCGCCGCCCATTACGCGGGGACATGCCGGGTCTGTCACACAGACACGAGCAGCTTCGCCAATGCTGTCTTCATCCATGGTACTATTGGCGAGGCTGATTGCATAGGATGTCATAAACCGCCACCTGGCCATTACGCGGGAACTTGCCGGGCCTGCCACACGGACACAAGCAGCTTCGGCAACGCGACCTTCGACCATTCCTTCATCGGGGACAGCGACTGCGTCGCCTGCCACGACCCGCCCCCCGGCCATTACGCGGGAACTTGCCGGGCCTGCCACACGGACACAAGCAGCTTCGCCAACGCGACCTTCGACCATTCCTTCATCGGGGACAGCGACTGCGTCGCCTGCCAT
>JBHHTQ010000003.1:0-129150 GCA_046753445.1 Anaerolineae bacterium
GCGATGCTGGTGATGTTCCCCGCCGGGTCGTACTGGTAGCTGCTTTCCCACAGGGACGCGCTGGCGCTGCGGCCGTTGAGGAGGCCGTCTCCCTCAATTGCCCGGAAAGCAACCGGTTCCGTCGTGTGCGCCATCTCGCTGTCGAAGGTGGGGTCTTCTTCCACCATGATCTGCACGCCGCCGCTGGTCAGCGCCGCCCGGTTAAAGCGCAGGTGGGAGCTGTCACCGCCGTCCGTAGCCGCCAGCCCGGCCAGGAAGTGGGGCGGCTGGCTGAAGGATTCGCCCCGCACCGTCGCCCGGATGGCTTCGACTAGTTTTTCGGAGGGTACATCTTTGAGCAGGTAGCCAACGGCTCCGGCGCGCAGGCCGTCGAAGATGTGTTCGTCATCATCGAAGGTGGTGAGGACGATGACGCGGGTGTTGGTGTACGCGGCCGTTATCCGGCGGGTGGCGGCCACCCCATCCAGCACCGGCATGCGAAGGTCCATGAGAATCACGTCGGGGCAGAGTTCGGCCGCAGTCTGGATGGCTTCCTCGCCATTGCTGGCCTCGCCCACGATTTCGATGTCCGGCCAGACGGACAACAGGGTGCGCAACCCTTCCCGGAACAGCGCCTGGTCATCTACCAGCACAACCCTGATAGGCATAGGCGTATCTCCTGCTGCCAGGTCAGACGGGCCCCCACGATGTGCCGGTGTGCGAAGTGGTTCTGGGTCAGGCTTCGCCGCGGGCATAGATACTGTGCGCCCGACCTCACCGATGTCGTGCAACATCTGCTCAACCGTGTCGTAGCGTCCGACCGGGTCCTTGGCCAACGCCTTGAGGATAACGCGCTCCAGCCGTGAGGGCGTGTCGGGGTTCAGTGAACGTGGGAGCGGCGGCGCGTCGTTGATGTGCTGCGTGATGAGGCCAACCTGGGTTTCGGCAATGAAGGGCAGGCGGCCTGTAGCCAGTTCAAACAGTATTACCCCCAGCGCGTACAAGTCTGTGCGGCCGTCGCCAGCCTCGCCTAAACATTGTTCTGGAGCCATGTAATCGGGTGTGCCCAACAGCGTGCCAGGGGCCGTATGTTGCGCGCCGGAGGCCAGCTTGGCCAGGCCGAAATCAGCCAGGAAGGCGTGGTCGTGCTCGTCCAGCAGGACGTTTGATGGTTTTACATCCCGGTGAATGATTCCTTGCCGGTGGGCGAAGACCAGGGCCTCACCCACCTCGCAGATGATGCGCAGTGACTCCTCTAGCTGGATGCGCTGGTTGCAACTACGCGTTTCGGCAATCAACTCCTGGAGGGTACGGCCGTCCACGTATTCCATGACCATGTAAGTGAGATCGTCTTGCACGTCAAAATCGTACACCTGGACGATATGGGGATGGCGCAGGGCAGCCGCATTCCTCGCCTCGCGCCGAAAACGCACCAGGAAGTTGGAATCCTGGATCAGATTGCGGTGCATGATCTTGATGGCCACGTGCCGGTTCAGGTCAGGATGGTACGCCTTGTAAACCTCGGCCATCCCGCCCGTTCCCAGGCGGGCAACAATCTCATAATTGCCTATTTCGCTGCCTATCATGGCATCACTCTTCTGCCAGTTGGATGGCTTCCCAAAAACAATATTGAACCAGGTTCACGAAATCCACATACCCTTCTTGCCGGCAAACTGCACCAGCTTCAAAGTCAACATCCCCTGATGCATCATATTGCGGACTACCATCCTGTTAGCCGGGTAAAACGGCCGTCAACTGAAATCCCTTGCCCGGAGCCGTCTCGATTTCCAAGTCACCGCCCAGCATTCGCACCCGTTCGCGCATACCGATGAGGCCAAAACCGTTACTGTAACTGGTATCTGCGGGAACGGCCATACCCACCCCATTATCCGCCACCACCAACCGCACCTTATCCGCTTCGCCATAATCCAGCGTCACATCTACGCGGGAGGCATGAGCGTGCTTACATACATTCGTCAATCCCTCTTGCGCCACCCGGTATAAGGTTAACTTGGTCTGGTGGGTCAGCCGCCGCTTTGCGTCCTTGATTTCAAATCCCGTTACGATACCCGCACTGCGCGTTTCCTCGGTAAGTGCTGTAATGGCGTCCACTAACGACTGTGTGTCCAGGGGCGATTCGCGCAAAGCTGACACTGATTGGCGCACGGCCGTCAACCCCTCCTTCGTCAACTTCTGCGCTTTCTCCAGAGCGTCCAGCGCCTTGTCCGGATCGTGTTTCAGCACCGCCCGCGCCGCTTCCAACTGCACATTGACCACTGTGAGGAAATGGCCCAGGTTATCATGAATTTCCCGCGCCAACCGGTTGCGCTCTTTGGTCGTTGCCAATTCCTCAACCTGGGAAGCATAATCCGCCAGCTGCCGGTTCGCTCCTTCTAACTCAACTGTCAACTGCTCCACCCGTTCTCGTTCCCGTTGTTCATTCATACGCAAGTTGGTGAGAACAGCTACAAACATAACGGCCGGGCTGAAGACAAGCGAGATGCTCAGGGCATTTTCCCATGAGCCGCTATACAGCCCAGTGGACAAGGCCATGCTCGCCAACACAGCCAGGTAAACAGGCCAGCGTTGGCGGGGCGAAAGTTGTTCTACGGCCGCCGCCACAACTGGCAACAGAATCAGCCACGTGCCATTTGATCCCAGAACGAGTTGCACGCCCGCAGCCAGCGACAGTAAAACAGAGACGTAAGCGACTCCACCACGCCCTGGAGGAAAGCGGCCCAGGATTTTTTCCTCGTTCAATCCCAAAGCCAGGAAAACGATCCCCAACACGAGGGAAATGCCCACGCGCCAGGGGGTGTTTGGGCGGAGTTGATCGAGTTGATCGCCCCCCCATAGAAATGCCCACGCGCCAGGGGGCGTTTGCCGGAAACCCGCTAACGGTCGCCCCGACAAAGGCAATGGCGTAACCAAGGACAACCACCACAATAAGTGCCATCTGCGCCTGGCGGCGCAACCGGGAACTACTGTCAGCGTGTGTAATCATGATTGCCCTCTGTGGCTATGAAAACAAATTGTAGCCGCCAGCCTGACAGTTCCGTAATGGGCGTCCGGCCGGACGATACTGCCATCGGCCATGCACTCCCCATTGCAGAGTCACAGCCGTGCTGCCGAAAGCGTTGTTGCTATCTTAGCATATCACAGGGCAGATGGCGCCTGCCATCCGCGGCCGCGCCAGAAAATGACTTTAGGGATGCTTCCTTGGCGCTCAACATGACACGTTGAAGGATTGATTCCGTTCAAGTGCGTAAGTCCTGTCACCTGAAGAGGTAAGAAAGAAATCGGAGATGGCGTCTATTGAGTAGAACAGCAAATTGAGAGCGACCTAAACAAAACGGAACAAATAATTGTAGTCACCAGGCGACCTGGACGAGGGTCAACCTGCGGTCAAAAGGTTCAGCCAGGTGCTCAAGAAAAATTGGCCGACTGGCGTCCTCTCAAGCAAAACAATAGCCTCCTCCTGGCTAAAAATTTCTTGTCTCCTTCTCCTCCTCCTCCTGCAAGGACGCCGCGTATGACAAGACGCGGCGTTTTTGCATTCTCACTCGCCTGAGTTGCGGCCGCCTCCCGGTTGCGCGCCGTCTTCTGCCAAAACCCTGTCCAGCACCTGCACCAAACAATCCGCATTTTCCCTGGTAAAAACGAGCGGCGGCTTAAGCTTGAGCACGTTATGCAGCGGGCCGTCAATGCTGAGCAGGATACCCAGTGCTTTCATCCGCTCCACGATATAGGCGGCCTGGGACGCGGCCGGGGCCAGCGTCTCCTGATCCTGCACCAGTTCCACGCCGATGAACAGCCCCAACCCCCTCACATCACCAATGAGCGGATGCCTGTCCATCAGCCGAGACAGGCCCGCCTTGAGGTGCGCGCCAACTGTAAGCGCATGCGCTTGCAGTTGCTCCTGTTCAATGACGTCAAGTACCGCCATACCTACTGCGCAGGAAACGGGATTGCCGCCAAACGTGTTGAAGTACTCCATGCCATTGTCGAAGGAGGCGGCGATCTCCCGCGTGGTCACCACGGCCGCTAGCGGGTGCCCGTTCCCCATCGGCTTACCCATCGTCACAATGTCAGGTGCCACGCCCTGCGTTTCAAAGCCCCAGAAATGACTCCCGACACGGGCGAACCCCACCTGCACCTCGTCGGCGATGCACACGCCGCCGCCCGCCCGCACATGCTCGTAAGCCGCCTGGAGATACCCATCCGGCAGCACGATTTGCCCGCCGCAGCCCATCAACGATTCACAGATGAAGGCGGCGACGCCCCGCCCCTGCGTTTGTATGCGTTCGACAGCCTCTTGCACGTGCCTGGCGTATTTCTTGCCTGCTCGCGGGTCGCTCATCTTGTAGGCACCCCGGTATCCATCGGGCATCATCACTTTTTGCACATGCGGCGGAGCGCCGGACCCGCCCGGCCCATCATGTTTGTACGGACTGATGGCGATGAGCGAAGCAAGATTACCATGATATGCCGCATCCACCGTGATCACATCCTGCCGGCCGGTATGGGTGCGGGCCAGGCGTAAGGCCAGATCGTTGGCCTCGCTGCCGGTGCAGACGAAGAAACAGACGCTCAGAGGGTCCGGGAGCGTGGCGCAAAGGCGTCTGGCGTAGCGCACCAGGTTTTCGTGCAGGTAGCGGGTGTTTGTGTTGAGCACGGCCGCCTGCCGTCGCAGCGCCTCCACCACCCGAGGATGGCAGTGGCCGACATGACATACATTGTTAACCGCATCCAGATACGCCCGCCCCATCTCATCGTACAGATACTGCCCTTCCCCACGCACGATGTGGAGGGGCTGCCGGTAAGCGATGCTGAGCGAACGGCCGATGCTGTCCCGTCTGGCACTCAATATATCCGCCTTACTCATCCCTGCTGGCAGGAAGGCGTCTTCGGGAATGCCCAGGATCAGGTTCGGATCCGGACAAATGCTCAACCACACCGCCCGCTCGCCGGGCGCAGCCACGCCAGGAAACTCTCCCGACCGTCCCAACAAGTCAGCAATGATTTGAAAATGGAGATGGGGCGGCCAGCTGCCGTTGACGGCCGCTTCTCCAATCTGGCCGATCTGTGCCCCCTGCTCCACCGGCATCCCCTCGAAAAGGCCGTCCAGCGACTCCGCGCTCAGGTGACCATACAACGTATAGAAAAACAACTCCGCCGCCGGCTCGTGCCGGAGGAGAACGGTGGGACCGTAATTTAGAGGGGCTGCATTGTCGGCAAAACTGTGGACCGTGCCCGCCAATGGGGCAAATATCGGCGTGCCCGCCTCCATGAACAGGTCCATACCCAGATGAATGGTGCGCTGCTCTCCACTGAGTTCCGATTTGAATTGATCCCCCCGGTAAATGAGACGCGCTTCATCGTAGCGGCCAATCCCCACTGTGACCCCTTCCGCCTTCATGCGCCAGGCAAGCAGTCGGGCAAGCGCTTCCGTGTCAGCCAAATCCGGCAGTTCAGCCAGGTCCAGGCTGCCCACGCTGAGGTCAAAAACCAAGCTGCGGTCACGGCGCAAATCCGGGGCCTCTTCTCCAGGGGCGCTCTCTCCAGGAGCCACTACAGGAGCCAACTGTTCCCGATTGTGCCCCAGCCACTGGGTGACGCGGCGGCCGTTTGGGCAAGGGGGCAACCCGCAGGCATGGCGAAAGATGTAATGGGGCAGTGTGGGTGCAAGGCCGGTAAACCGGGCCAGCAACGCCCAGGCCGGAGCCTCGGTCACGGACAGGTAGGGGAGATCCGGTTCCATTTTCTGCTGCTTGGCCGAAACGGCCACGCTGACACACAGGCGCACACACGCCAGCGTGAAAAGGTGTTCCAGTTCCAACTCCGTCAGGGGGTAAACAGCGTGATACCCACTGACGACATGGGCGGCGGCCGCAACCGGATCGTCCTTATCCAGCATCATGTACGCGAGGGCGATGGCCAGGTCAAAGACGGTGTGCGAGTGCACCAGATCGCCAAAGTCGATGATGCCGCAAACCTGCTCCCCATCTGCCAGCAGGTTGTAATCATTCCCATCCCCGTGAATAACGCTGGTGCGCAGGGTTGGCAGAACAGGTACGACGGCCGTCTCGAACTGGGTCAGGAAATGCGTCACCACGGCCAATTGTGCGGGATCCGTGATATATGTCAGGTGGCGGCGAATGACCTCGGCCGCGTGCTTGAGGTCCCACTTAAAGATACGATTTGCCCCCGGATGGGAGAATCCGTTCAGCGCCCGGCTCATCTTCCCCAGGAATCGGCCGATGTTTTTCAGCAGCTCTGGCGAGTGTGGGTTAATTTCAACCAGCGGGGTGCCGGGGAGGTAAGTCAGCAGGCGCAGGAATCGCTGGCGGCCGTCTCCACCCGTCACGACGGCAATGGACTCCCCGGTTGTTGTCGGCCAGATGCGCGGGCAGGGAACAGCCGAATGAATTCTGGCCATTGCCTGATTTTGGGCCTCGAGCGTCTCTCGCTTTTCGGCCGCGCCGGATAGTTTGAGCACAAACATTCGACCCGCTTCATCATGGAGGTGAAAGTTCTGATCTCGTTCGCTGGGGAGTTCCCTGGCGGTGACGCGGAGGCCGTATAAATCCCAGGCGATCCGGCAGACATCGGCTTCAGAAAAACGCGGCCGCCCTCGTCGTGCATCAAGACTCAATGACATGTACTCATCCTCAAAACGTGGATCACGTGCGTGCAACGCGGGGAGCCTCTGCACGCACGCCAATCAGATTCACTTGGGTCTGCGCCCCAGAAGCAGGCGGGCAGCGTACTCCGATCAGCTTATCTGTCCGCCGGTTTTTGTCAACCGAACGATCACTCTCCAGTTAACCAGCCTCTATTCCCCACCCCTCAAAGCGCGTTCTGAGAGCCTCTCTAAGAAAAAGTTTCGGATCGGATCGGGGCGAATATGGAAGAAATATCTGGTATTGACAAAGTATGTATACATGTGTACACTAAGAATCTTGATATGTATATCGAGAATCTCGGTATACATATGTATACATACTACATGATATAAAGAGGTTTGTAATGGCATTGGTGTTAGCATCAGTCAATAGAAAAGGGGGCGTCGGGAAAACCACGACCGCCGTTAATCTAGCTCACGGGCTGGCCTTACGTCTGGCCGCAGAAGGGGGCGGCAACGTGATCCTGGTTGAGGTCGATCCTCAAGGTGATGTCTCGCGTGCATTAGGTTTAGACCCTGGCGACAAGTGTATTAGCAAAGTGTTAACCGGGCACGCGACATTACGCGAGAGCATTATCAAGACGGATCGCAAGGAACAGGGTGGCCCGCATCGGCCCAATCTCTACGTCCTTCCGGCCAGTGATCGATTAAAAAGGGCGAAGAGTAACTTGATGGCTCAAGCCGTGCTCGCATCAGCAGACTTCCGACTGGATGACGGCCGTCCGGTTGTGCCGATTGATGATTTGCTGGTATATCACCTCAGCCCGCTCAAAAAAGCGTTCCAGTTTATCATTATTGATTGCCCCCCTTCGCTGGACATGTTGGAAACGGCCGTTTACAAATTCGCCGATCAGGCAATCGTTCCGGTGAAAGTAGACTTCCACGGCGCGGCAGCAACGGTGAACCACACGGCCAGCATACTATCTGAACAGGCCCAGGGCATTGATATAAAAATTGGGGCGATCGTCCCCACATTCGTTCGGCCGCGGCAGAAGCTTGCCCGGCAGATGCTCACCAGCCTGGTTTCACGATACGGCAAAAATGTTGTTTCCCTGCCCGTCCTGGGGACAGTCATCGTGGAGCAATCCCCGGCCCGCGGCGGGTTAACCCTGTTCGAGTCAGCGCCGGACAGCGCGCCGGCGAAGGCGTATGAGGCCCTGGTGAATAAGATTTACAAGGAGGGCATGGGCACATGAGCGAATTTGATGATCCGTTGGCCATGATTCCCGATCCGGAACTGGCGCCGGCACAACGGCCGAAGCGGCCGCGAAAAACAGCTACCCGTCCCAGCGAATTTGACGATCCGCTCGCCAAAATCGGCAAAGCAGAAACGGCAAAAGCGACTAAATCCGGGTCCATGCGCGGCCGTTATTGGCAAAGAACGTTGCGGCTCCCTCCTGAATATCAGGATTTAACACTGCAAATCCACAATGAAGGACGCGCCAAGTCAATCGCGGATACGGAACGATGGATTTATGCGATGGGGCTTTACGCCTACTTTGTGGAAGGGAAGCGGCCCACCTACGCACAAAGCATCGCCCGTGAGGTCGAGCTTCCCGATTTTGGCGACGCCGGAGCTTAATCTTGTTGGGCGTTCGCATGGAAACCTGGCCGCCGTATTTAAGAGATGCCATCAGCAAAACGAGTTGCGGATCTAATCACCACGCTACGCGGCCTTCTGGCTGTGATCCTGGCATGGCTCGGCCACACGCACGGCCGCATGGGGCTTTCCTGGGCCGTCTGGCTCCTCATCCTCTCCTGGACTGGCGACAGCCTGGATGGCAGCCTGGCGCGCCGCAGCCGGCATAAGTATGCTACCTGGATCGGCGATCATGATCTGGAAATAGATGTGGCTGTGTCTGGGGGCTTACTTCTCTTTATGGTGGGAGCCGGACTGGTAGACTCGCTAGTTGCCGGTTTGTATGTTCTGGCCTGGCTGTTCATCTTTTGGCGTTGGGGCTGGCTCCGCTCTCTGGGGATGCTGGTACAAGCGCCAATTTACGGCGGGTTCATCTGGTGCGCTGTTCATGACGCGCCCACGGCCGGCTGGTGGTTGGTGGGCTGGATTGCTGCGGCGCTCATCATCACCTGGCCTCGCTTCCCTAACGAAATCGTGCCCGGGTTCCTCAACGGCATGCACGCCATATGGGCACAGCCCCGCCGCAAATAACTTCCTACGGCCGCAACAATTCGCGCGTCAGAAACCAGGCTCCCAGACGCCGGTACACACCCTTTGGCGCCCGGTCGTAGTACAGCTCGACCTCGATTTCCTCGCCGATAAAGCGGGCTTTTTCCGGATGACGGCCGTCACCTGTTACCGTTCGCTTCCCATCCAAACAGTCTCGGCTGGAAGGTCGGCCGTTTCCCATCCAGAAGAACAAAGGGAGCCAGCCGCTTTGTCCTCACGCCAATGGCGCGCAGGTCATGAAGCGTCCGCAGCTTGCCCAAACGGCGGGCCTGCAGAATGGTTGTTGCGCTCTTGGGACCGATTCCCGGTACACGCAGCAACGTCTCCCTCCCGGCGCGGTTTAACTCTACCGGCTCGTGCGTCAGGTGAACCTGCGCGTAAGCCAGCTTGGGGTCCATCTCCAGGGGAAGGTTGCCATCTTCGGTGAAGGGAAGCTCCTCCAGAGTAAAACCATAATCGCGGAAGAGGAATGACGCCTGGTAAAGGCGGTGCTCGCGCTGCGGATTTTCTGCCGGGTGATTCTCAAGCGGCGTATCGCTCACAGGCTTAAACCGGGAGTAGTAAGCCCGGCGCAGGTTCAGTTGGCGGTACAAATACTCGGTGGTAGACAGCAGTTCCAGGTCGCTCTCGCCCACGCCGCCGACGACAAATTGGGTGGTAGTGGACGGCCAGCGGCCGTTCTTTTCCTGCCGCCTTGGTTGGGTGCGACGGATATTCTCGATCCATTGCAGCGGCCGCAGCAGCTCTTCAAGGAACTGCTTCTTGGGGGCCAGCATCGCCAGCCGTTTGTCATTGGGTGCTTCCAGGTTCACCGACAGGCGATCAGCAAGCTGCATGGCCCACTCCACCTGGGCCATCTCCGCCCCGGGCATAATCTTGAGATGGAGATAGCCGCGGAATCCGTGTTTGTGGCGCAAAATTTCGGCCGTATCCAGCAACTTATTCTGCGCCCGCACCCCGCCGCCAATGATGCCTGAACTCAAGAACAGCCCTTGCACCATGCCGGCCCGGTACATGCCCATAAACGTCTGGGCCATCTCTTCCGGCTTGAATGTGGTGCGGCGGAAATTGCGGCCGGCGCGGAAGGGGCAGTAATAGCAGTTGCGCTCGCACGCGGAAGTCAGCAGCGTCTTCAGCAGGGGGATGCTCTTGCCGCCGGGAATGACGGCGTTGAAGATACCCAGCTGGCTGTTCCTGGCCTGCGCATTGTTCGACGGCAGCGCCTGCCCGCAAGGGGCGACTTGTGGGGGAGCGGGCGGCCGTGGCCCGGCAGGGACCTCTTCAGCCGGTTCCAGGCCCATATGCGTGGCAACTGTTTTCAGCTTGACCAGCGTTTCCATGCTCCGAATTATAGAACATGCGTTCGCAGCAGTCAATCTTTTGCTGGCGAAGGGTGCGCGAATTCGCGGCTGCACCGCCCTTGCCTCTAGCTCTATCTCTAGCGCTACCTCTGTTTCTATTCCTGCTCGCCGGCCCGCCCCAGGTACCTTTCCTCGATCCCGGCCACCTGGGCCAGGCAGGCGTCGTCCTCATCATTTGGCTCGTAGGCGGTACCAAACCAGGCGTCGAGGATCTCACGGGCCACCACTTCCGGCATGCGTCGCAGCGACAGGCAGAGGATGTTGGCATTATTCCACAGCCGCGCCCCCCGCGCCGTTTCGGCGTCGTCGCAAAGCGCGGCCCGGATGCCGGGCACTTTGTTGGCGGCGATGCTGACGCCGGTCCCCGTCCAGCAGAAGAGGATGCCCTCATCTGCACGGCCGTCGGCCACCGCCTCGGCCACCTGGCGGGCCACATCAGGCCACTGTTCCTCACGCCCGGCCAACGGACCGAATAAGGTCACCGTATGTCCTTGTTTCCGCACCGCTTCCACCACGGCATCCGTCAGGTGAGTACGTTCATCAGAACCAATCGCCAGTTTCATACGCGCCTCCGCACAAACACGGCCGTCATCGTGACCCGGCCATGTTTTCCCCATTTTACCGGATGGCCCAGGCGAAGTACACTTCGGTCAACTTGCCTGTCCGGAGGTGTGAACGATGAAGGGTTACGGGCCTGTCAATGCCATGGAGTTCCCCCGTTTTAGCGGCATTCGCACATTCATGCGGCTGCCCCACGTACACGACCTGGTGGGGGTTGATTTTGCCGTGATCGGCGCGCCGTTCGACACGGGAGCGACGTACCGGGTGGGCGCCCGTTTCGGCCCGGTGGCCCTCATTCAATTCGATTCCCATGGGGATGTGTGGCACGGGTATTTCGGGGGCAAAGACACGCACGGGACGCCCTTCCGCCAAGCCGCTGAAGAAGGGCTATTGGACCTGACCCGATCCAGCCAGGTGGGGCTGCGCGGGCCGGTGTATGATGCAGCCGATATCCAGCTTTCGCGCGCTCTGGGCTTCCAGGTGTTCACAGCCAGCGAAGTGCGAGAGGCGGGTCTGGACGGGGTGATCGCGGCCGTGAAGGCGCGCGCCGGCAACGGCCCCTGCTTCCTCACATTCGACATTGACTTCGTTGATCCCGCCTACGCGCCGGCCACCGGCACGCCTGAAGTGGGCGGCTTCACCAGTTGGGAATGCCAATACCTGCTGCGCGGCCTCACCGGCATCCATTTCGTCGCCTTCGACCTGGTGGAAGTTTCGCCCCCCTATGATAACGCCGGGGAGACGACCGCATTGCTGGCCGCCAACCTGGTATACGAGTTCATCACGCTCCTGGCGTTAGCCCGCGCCGGGGCATAAAGAAAAAGCCAGCCCTGTAACTATCGCAGGGCCGGCTTCCGCAAAAGCTCTAGGATATCGCCGGGCAGGGGGATGCCGGGTCTTGTTATTTGCTGTCCAGGGAAGCGTGCGCGGCCGCCAGCCGGGCGATAGGCACGCGGAAGGGGGAACAGGAAACGTAATTCAGGCCCATCTGGTGGCACAGCGCTATGCTGGCCGGATCACCCCCATGCTCACCGCAAATCCCCACTTCCAGGTCAGGGCGGGTCGCCCGCCCCGCGTCTACGGCCATCTTCATGAGCTTGCCCACGCCGTTCGCGTCAATGGTAGCAAACGGGTTTTTAGTTAAAATACCTCGGCTCTGGTATTCAACCAGGAACCCTGCTTCAGCGTCATCCCGCGAGATGCCAAAGGTCGTCTGCGTCAGGTCGTTAGTGCCGAAGGAGAAGAATTGAGCCACGCTGGCGATCTCATCGGCCGTCAATGCCGCGCGCGGGATTTCAATCATCGTACCAAATTTATACGCGATCTCGATCCCCTGCTCCTCCATCACCTTCTTTGCTTCATGCTCCAGTGTGGTCTGCTGGGCCTTTAACTCGTTCACATGGATGGTGAGGGGAATCATCACTTCCACGTGAACATCGCGCCCGGCCCTGGCGCATTTACAGGCCGCTTCAAAGATGGCGCGCACCTGCATCCGGGTTAATTCCGGGAAGAGAATGCCCAGGCGTACGCCGCGTGTGCCCAACATGGGGTTCATCTCACGCAGCGACTCGACTCGGTCGCGGAATTTATGTTTTAGCTGGATTTCTTCCAGCAGCGCATCCATTTCACTCATCGTCTGAGCATGCTGCAACTTCATCTTCAAGTCTGCCAGTTCCTGGATCAATTCCTCGTAAACGGGCAGGAACTCGTGTAACGGGGGGTCAATGAGACGGATAATCACTGGCAGGCCATCCATTACATCGAACAACCCCTCAAAGTCGGTGCGCTGTAGCGGCAGCAGCTTGGCCAACGCCTCATTCCGCTCGGTCAGGTTCTTAGCCATGATCATCTGCTGTACGATGGGCATACGCTCCGGCTCAAAGAACATGTGCTCGGTGCGACAAAGGCCGATACCTTCCGCCCCATACTCCCGCGCCCGCTGGGCATCGCGTGGATAATCGGCATTGGCCCAGACGCCGAGGTCTCGTATCTCGTCGGCCCAACTCAGTAGTTTCATCAGGTACGGGTTCTTGAGGTCGGGAATAACGGTCGGCAGTTTGCCTAAATACACCAGACCTTCGGTACCGTCCACCGAAATCCACTCCCCCTCCTCGATCACTAGCTCGCCGACGCACATCTGCCGGTTGTCCAGGTCTATCTCCAATTCGCTGACGCCGACCACGGCCGGTTTGCCAAACTGGCGCGCGACGAGGGCAGCATGGCTTGTACGGCCGCCCCGGCTAGTGAGGATGCCTTGGGAGGCAAGCATACCGTGCACATCGTCTGGTTTGGTTTCCGGCCGAACCATGATTACTTTCTTGCCGTCTTCTTTGGCCCAGCGTTCGGCCGTATCGGCATGGAAAGCCACCACACCGACGGCCGCGCCCGGCGATACATTCAACCCTCTGGCAAAGGGCTTGGTCTTGTTCCGCACCTCAGCATCCAACTGGGGATGGAGGAAGAAATCCACCTGTTCCGGTTTCACCCGCCGCACCGCTTCTTCTTTGGTAATCAATCCTTCTTCAGCCATGTCTACGGCAATGCGCACTTCCGCCTGCGCCGTCCGCTTGCCGTCCCGTGTTTGCAGCAGCCATAGTTTTCCCTGCTCGATGGTGAACTCCATGTCCTGCATGTTGCGATAATGCTTTTCCAGCTTCGCGGCGATTTCCTGAAACTCAGCATAAACATCGGGGATGAACTCCTTCAGGTCGCTCAAAGGCTGCGTCATGCGAATGCCAGCGACCACATCCTCACCCTGGGCATTGACCAGGAAGTCCCCCTCTAATTCCGGCTCGCCCGTTGATGCGTTGCGGGACATGGCTACGCCGGTAGCAGAGGTGTCACCGAGGTTGCCGAAAACCATTGTGACGATGTTGACGGCCGTGCCCAGGTCGTGGGAGATGCCGGCCGCGTTGCGATAATCCACGGCCCGCTTACCGTTCCACGACTTGAACACTGCCTCCGTGGCTAGTCTCAACTGCTCGTAGGGATCAGAAGGAAATTGTAAGCCGGTCTGCTCCCGGAAGATTCGTTTGAATTCGTCGGTGACGGCTATCCAATCGCCGGCCGAGAGTTCGGCATCCGTCTCAACACCTGCCCGGCGGCGGCGCTCGTGGATCACCTCCTCAAACGGCTCGTCCGACAGCCCCATGACCACGCTGCCAAACATCTGTATCAACCGCCGGTAGGAATCATAGACGAAGCGGGCATTGCCGGTTCGGGCGATCATTCCTTTCACAACCTCGCCGTTCAGGCCGATGTTGAGCACGGTGTCCATCATGCCCGGCATCGAGAATTTGGCCCCGGAACGGCAGGAAACCAGCAGCGGATTTTCGGGATTGCCGAACTGTTTGCCGCTCGCCTTTTCAATCGCTTTCAGGGCTTGCACCTCTTGTTCCCACATCCCTTTCGGGAACTGTTCACCGGCTGCCAGATAGACGTTACACGCTTCCGTGGTCACTGTGAAGCCCGGAGGCACAGGAACGCCCAGCCGGGTCATATCCGCCAGGTTGGCTCCTTTGCCGCCCAGCAGCCCCCTGACCTCTTCCCAGTCGCCGCCGACATATTCTTCAGCTGCTTCTACTTCATTGAATAAATAAACGAATTTCGTGGGTTTGGCTCCCTTCCCGTTTTTTTGCACCGTGACCGCCTTATCGCTTAAAGGCAGAGATGCAATCGACTCAGACATGGCTCGTACCTCCTTATAGGGGAAACTATGTGGGAAACGTTCACAACAACGGCCGTTCGCATGGGGCGGCCGTTGTCGCCATCTTAAACTGTTCCAGGCTTCACAGTCAAGAGTTTATTGTACGCCCCAGGCTAATCAAGCCATAGTGAGAGTTAGCACGCATTGATTCTGACAAATGTCACTTATTAAGGAGGGTGATGCCAAGCGTGATAAGAGCCAGCCCGACCAACATAAACGGGGTGAAAGTTTCCCCCAGGAACAACAAGCCGCCAATACTGGCCACAAGGGGAATGACGTAAGCAGCCAAAGCGCCGGCCGTGGCCCCGAACCGTTTGATGTTATAGAAGGCAAGCATCAAGCCGGAAAAGGTACCCACCAACGCCGCATAGAGCAATGCCAGGTATCCCGTTCCGGTCACAGCGCCCAGATCGAAGCCGACGATCAACGCTGAGAGAGGCATGACGATCAGCGCGGCCACAAACATGCGAATGCTGGCGACATCAAATGAATCCAGATCACTCATGTACTTGCGGGTGTAAATGGTCATGCCGCTGCCGAACAGCATCGCCATCAGCACCAGGCCGTAACCGAGCGGGCTGGCCCGGCTGACATCAGGCAAGCCGCTCTCGCCGCGAAGGGTCAACAGCATTGCGCCGCCCAGCGCCAGGATAATGCCGGCGCTCTTGCGGCGATTGAGTCGCTCGTCCGGCAAGAAGAAATGGGCCAGAAGGACGGTGATGGCGGGATTGGTGGTGATGAGCAGGGAGGTGACCCCGGCTGACTGGTATTGCAGGGAGCTGACGATAGAGGTCATAGGAACGGCCGTACCGAAGATGCCCAACATGGCGGCGTGAAACCAGAGACGGCGGCTGGTGGGCCAGTGACGGCCGCGAGCCAGCGTGTAAATGGTGACATGCCCCATGCTGGCCAGCATCAACCGCAGGCCGATGTAAGTAGACGGCTGAAACTGCCCTACACTGAAGCGGGAAGCGACTAAAGTGGAACCGAAAAGGAAACCAAGCAGGACGATATAAGGCAGGGCTTGTATGCTCATAGCAAGATTCTCTGGTCAGCGCATGCGGCTGGCACCCCTGCAAATTGTCGTCTTTCCTTCACGAACGCGCAAACAAGTGGGGGAGGGAATAGATGGTCACGTAAGCTAACATCATCACGGCCGCCAGCAACAAAGAGACTGTGAGCATCTTGGGAAATGCGTGGGGTGTGGCCAGGGTGTTGAGGATATCGTGGGCCAGGGGCAGCGGCCGTGTGAACACGTCCCAGCTATTCCAGCGCAAGAAACGGCCAATGTACACGCCAAAGCTGCTCAGCCCCAATGCCAGGATGGCGAACAACCAGCCCGCCACAGGTCCCAGACGGCGAACCACCAAATGCTGAACAAGGGAGAGGGAGAGGAAGCCCAACAGCAGCCCCGTCAAGGCAAAAGCGAAGAGCATGAGGGCGTCATACCAGACCAGGGCCGATGGGGTAGATTGCAAATGGATCAGGTCTGTGACCATGTATGGCGCATTGGGGAAAAAGAGCAACCATAGCGGGCCGAAGATGGGAACCGTCATCGGCCGTTGGTAAGCGAGCCAAGCAAAGATGAGGGGCAGCCACGCCAGAATCAGGTTCCAGACCAGGAAAAGAAAAAATATCTCGCCGCTGTAAAGGGCGCGGGCTGCCACCATGCTCGTCGAGAGCATGGTGGCAAGGAGTAAAACAAAGAATATGGTGAAATGTGTGCTTTTCTTTTTCATCAGTGTGTGACCCGTAAGCCGTATTCCGTAAACCGCGTTCCGTCGGTAACTATTATCAACATCCGCCTCTCAACACACTCAATTACTGCCCTCCTATTGCTCTCCGCAATGTCTGGTATGGGGCGTCCGCATTCATCTGGATCGTGCGGCTACACTATTATGAAGAGCGCCATTAAATGGCCATTTCGTGACAAGACTGGCCGGGGAGAATGATGCCGCAGATGGCGGCCGTTCACACATACAGGTTATTGCCGATGGCAGGGTGGGGGGTGGGGGGGATGGTATAATGGCGTCAGCCCAGTCCGTCAACCGTAAGTCGTAATCCGTTATTCGTTGAGCAAAGGAGGCATACAATGCGTGATGACGAAAAATTTTCCAGACTAACACGCCCCCGCTACCCCATGCCCGACTTTGTTGAAGAGGTGCTGCTGACGCGCGGATTGATGGACGCCTATCAGGATCGCCCCGCTTACCAGCAAAACGATTACATCGGCTGGATCACCCGCGCCAAGCGAGAAGCCACCAGGCAAAAGCGGCTAGCTCAAATGCTGGAAGAACCGGAAGCCGGCAATGTGTACATGAAAATGACCTATCGTCCAAAGCAATAAGTTGGCCACAGCTTCACTTGGGACGAAGATGCCGCATCTCGCATACTAGACGCCTGAGGCAAGTGGCTAGCTCGAAAAAAGGTGGGGAATTAAAATGGCTTCTTTCATCAAAAGAGGCACTCTTTTGCTGTTTGTAGCTTTGATCGGGGCAGGAATCCTAATTTTTTGTCTGATTGCTTTCATCGTTTTGTCCTTTTCGTTAGGCTACGCCCACCCTACTGATGAAGAAATGATTGCTAACTACGCTGAGCACAAACCTGATTTTGAACAACTCGCCCTAACACTAACTACAGAGACTGAAATCCGTATAATCTTCCCCAAAGATGGCAAGTGTCAGTTTGAAAAGCGGAAACTGAACGACGATGAATTAAGTGAAAAGTGCAATCAATACATCAGGGCGTTCAATCTTTTGGGGCTTGATTGGACTTATAGTGGGGATGAGCCAATTTGGCTTCCTGTCTCGAGCTCTGGATTAAGCGTGAGTGGCTCAAGCAAAGGGTACTTCTTCTCGTCTATTCCGCCTAAAAGAATTGTCAGTAACACGGATAATTGGAATGGTTTTTCGATTGTTTATCGGCATATTGAGGGGAATTGGTATATTTTCTATGAACGCTCGTGAGTGACAGCATCCTTCTCAACTTGGCCATGATAGCCGTTTCTTTCGCCACCCTGGGGCTGTCATCAGCGGCATACTGACCATAGACAGCTTCTCTGGACAATACACGCGGGTCACGATTCGTTCACAGCTTACTGCTCGTCCCTCTTCCGCCAATAGCGCATCATCCCATCCACGGACATATACAGCGGATTTGCCGTTTCGTACTGGTGGATCACCTCATCGGAAACGCCTGCTGCCCGCCCGCGGGCGCGATTCCACTCAGTGTACTCATGCACCAAGTCGTCGCGTGAAATACCGGCCTGCATACGGTCGTGCACGAAGGCGGCCGCGTCACCAACAAGCTGCTTGAACCCTTCTAGTTGGCCGTGCACATCATCCACGCGGCCGAAGTGGGTGGGATAGATGATGGCGAACTTTTCCTGCAAAAGGCGCTCCAACGTCGCCTGCCATACTTCCAGGTCGAATTCCGGAGGCGGCGCGGGCAAGTCAATGAAGGAGGCGCCGGGAAGGCGGATGCCTGCCGCATCCCCAGTGAAAGCAAGATCACCCAGGCGAAATACGTGATGGTGGCGTGCGTGCCCAGGGGTATCCAGCGCGGTGAAGGTCAGGCCGGCAACTTTGATAGCGTCGCCGTCATACACGGCCGTGATCTTGTCGGTTGCGGCAGGCAAAATATCTCCCCACAGCACATCCATCATCTCGCCGTAAATGCGGCTTGCGCTGGCGATGAGCCGGGAAGGGTTAATAAGATGTCTGGCCCCAATGTGATGCACATATACTTGCGCGCCTTGTTGTGCCCACCAACCGGCTGCCCCGGCATGATCGAAGTGAATATGGGTAACCAGTACATGCCGGATGTCTTGTGGCGATAATCCGTGGCTTGCCATTTTTTCTAACAACGTGGGCAGCGTAGCCCCCGGCCCTGTTTCTACCAGCACAGGGCCGCCGGGGGCCAAAATGAGGTATGAGGCGATGGCCCGCGGCACATTTTGAAAGTTGAGGTCAAGGGTGTAAATATCCATGTCGGAAATAGTATCATAATTATCCCTAGAATGGGGGAATCTTTTTTCCGGGTCTCAAGGATGACGTTACTCATTTCATATTAGCAATCGAAAACCAGAACTGGAGGCGATTCCCTCCCGGCGGCCGTCCATGGTTCAGACAGCGCCAATATACTTGTGTTACGGCCTGTTGCTGACACGCTTGAGCCGCTAGCCGCCCGTTGCCGTAAAAGCGTTTTGGGAGCTTACGTACGTTCCCCATGACCGGCAGCTCGTCGTTCCCCGTCATCCCTTGCGTAAACAGGTCTGCGAGCTGCTGGTTGATTCGCTTTTGCCGGCCGCGCGGTTGCTGTGCGTGCGGGCCGATGTAGCTATTTGGTAATTGCCATGCCAGGTAATGTTTACCGCGTTTCCCCTGCTTTCCTTTCACATCACATAGATCAAAGGAGGCGCGGCCGTGTCGCCAGGCGTACTCTTGCATGCGCGCTGGTATTATGTTTGGGCCGAGGGCGAAGTTGCGCTGGAGGCGGACGCCGGCGCGTTTTTCATACAGGCGCTGGGTGCGCCGGTTCACATGGCTGAGTTTTTCCATGGTGGCCCTGGCGATCGGTTTACATGGATGCTTTCCCTTGTCCATCTGACCGGGACGGCCGCTGTGGAAACTGGCGTAAAAGTGCGCCCGTACCGCCCCGATCCCCTGGGTCAATACGGCCACCGGCAAACTCACCGGGCGGTGAGTCAGGCGGGGCACATGAAGCACTGCCGCGACTCTGGTCACCGAGCGCAGCCAGAGACGGCCGTCCCGTCGTTGCCAGAAGATATTGTCCCCTTGGGTGAATAGGTTGCGCAACTGCCGCCAGCCGCATACGCGTAGAGGCGACTGCCGGCGCGCAAATTGCGCTCTGGCCAGTTCAACGTCTACCCGGCCGCTTCCTGTCTTGTCAAGATAACGCAGCAGTAGCCAGATACGGCCGGCTGCTGCTACTTCCTCACGCAACATACCCAACGCGATGTCGGGGTACAGTTTAACCGTGTCTAATTTCGTGGGGTGGGGGGGGCTGGCCGGAGCTGAAGAGGTCGTAACGGAGGAGATGAGAGCCCCCAGGGAACGGCCGTGAGAATCCCATGTGGAGACGGGCCGCCGCGCACTCTGTTGAGTCTGGCGCTCTTCTCTCACCGAGAGCAGCTTCTGCTGTGCTTCCAGCAGGGCTGGGGATAAAGATTTCTCCAGCCTGGACAACGACGTCCACTCATCCTTCCAGACAAGAGAGAGACACCAGCGTGCCGCCTGCCGGAGCCTGAAGAGTGCCCACAAAGCCTCTCTGGCCCATTGACAGTCCGGTATGCCTATGTTATGCTCTTATCCAGATTAGCGAGCTACCCGGGGTACAAAATCCCCCTCCCCAATAAAGGGGCGAACTGTAGGTGTTGGCGGCACCCAAACAGTAAACAAGGTAGCTTGCTTACTTTAAATAGAGGCCATGCGCAACGCGCCTGGCCTTTCTTCTTATTCATCAGGTTTGATAGGAGTGTCTATAAACCCAAATTAAAAACAGTCTATCAAAAATAATATACAGTGTCAACACATCTATATGCTATAGATTCCGTACATCACCACTCTATTCACATAAGTTATACACAGCTGGCTGAAATATGAGCGACTTGACAATGAAATCGACCTTTTATACGATATTGTTATGAGTGATAACCTGCAGTTGGACCTGGATTTTGACCCTGATTGGGACCGCCTCGGCGTTGTTGTTCCCCCATTCACTATCGAAGCGGACCCCCGCTTCATGTACCTGTCCACCGAAACCAGGCGCGCGCTTTCGAAGGTGAGCTACATGGTAGAGGCCGGGCAGGGGGCGTCAATCGTTGTCGGTGAAATTGGCACCGGGAAAACAACCCTGGCTTCCTGGTTTCACAGCCGCTACGATCGCCGGCCCGACTTTGCCGCGGCGAAGATTGATGAGTCGCCCAAGAAAAGCGGCCTGCTGCTGTTGCGGCGGATTGCGGCCGAGTTTGGCTTGCGGACCCGGCGCGCCACGGAAGATCAGTTGAATGAGTTCCGGGCGTTCCTTGTTGAGCAAAGTGCGAACGGCGTCCTGCCGCTCATCATTATTGATGAAGCTCATGAACTGGGGCCTGAGCAGTTTGTCGAATTGCGCCGGTTGCTAAACTTTCGTGATCCGCGTGGGGGGAAGGCATACCAGTTGATCTTGCTGGGGCGGCCGGAGCTGGATATCAATCTTCGCGAAGCGCCTGATTTTAATGATCGGGTAGCCACGCGATCCTCCCTGGATCCATTAACCCCTGACGATACCCGTTCACTCATTGAGTATCGCCTGTTGGCCGCGGGGCGCGATTCTAAATTAAGCCCGCTATTTACGGATGACGCCATTTTGCCCATTTGGCGTGAAACGAGAGGGTATCCTCGAAGTATTTGCCTGTTATGTCTTCACTTATGCCTGGAGCTTTTGGTGAACAATGGCAACCAGGTTGACGCGGCCTTTGTTGACCACTTCCTGGAAAATCACCACGGATACCGGTAGGTCCCGCAGAACTAAATGAGTAACACCGATAAACGAAAGCGGCGCGCAAGTACGCTGGCCGCCTTGCTCGAGGAAAAGCCGAAGCGAGGACGGCCGCCGCGCGATGTCAGCCGCCAAAATGTATACGTCACCCTTTCTGATGAACAGAAAGCATGTATGAAAAAGTTGGTGGCTTACTTACCCCAAGGTCTGGCCCGGGCGGATTTACCGGACCTGGCTATTACTGTGTTGGCAGCCCGATTTGAGGCATTGCGCCAGGCCGTAGCCGATCGGAACCGCGAGATACCGGAAGGTGTAACCGATCTCGAATCTCTTTATCTCTTGTGGGACGCCCCATTGCCGCCAGACAATCAAACAAGCAGGTGGACGTCGATCCGGGTTTCTCCCCAGCAAGCAATTGAACTGGGCCGGGTGCGCGGAATTTTGAATGCTGCGTTCGGCGCCACCCGAAGCGAAACCTTTGCGCTGGCTCTGGCGCTGCTAGCCCAATGGCTGGAAAGCAACCCGTTGAATGGCACCAAGCTCTCACTATACGAGCTAAGGCGAAAGATAACCGACATTTATTTATGAGTAACTCGTAAATAAATAAAGCGCGATGGGGGGAGGTGTGGGGTTTGCTCGAGTGCGGGGTGGTTAGTGATATGCCATATAGTGACTCCGATGAAAAAACGACCGTTTTCAAAAAACAGTCCGTAAATTTAGCGAATATGTAAAAAACGCCGATGGAGGTGCAAAAAGGCGCATTTGGCCCCGAATACACCCCACCAGACGAAACAGGGAGACGGTTTTCATAAACATCCCCGTTTTTTTGCTCATTCTGTGTTCCCAACCGTCTTTGCCCTACCATTCTTTCCGCCTGCTGATAACGCCAAATCCGCCGCGCATTGGCCATCGCCGCTGAAGCTGCCATCGTCATCCCCACGCGGAATTTGCCCCGCACGCGCAACCGCACAGTCTGAACGCCCAAATGTTGCCGCATGCCGCCCCGCTTTGCGACCCGCTTCCACCTTGGATATTTTCCCCTTTGGACAAGTTATCTCGGCCGGCTCTCCATTTTCATCCAAGATAAATGTAAAATCGGCCAGATTGACCCGCTCGCTTGACGGCCGGCCGCCGCGAATCGCGGTTTGTACCAATTCAACCCCTTCATCACGACAGATTGTGTCTACTTCGGCGCTGTTGTAGCCGCCATCGCTGTGCATTATCTCCAGTTCAGTGCGTTCGACCAGCCCCAGCAACGCGGCCGCCAACAGCTTGGCATCATCGGTCGTATTTGACTCTGTTTGCACTTTCGTTATCAATTGAAAGGGGTTATCCGGCTCGGCCGTCTCTGTTACATTGGTCACATAGCCGCTATACGATTCCCCCCGTTTCTTACGGAATGTTGCCTCTAAATCATCGGGGGATTGCAGACTGTCAGCAGTCAACTCATCCCCTTTCTTGGGACGCAGCGCCGTCTCTTCCACGATGAAATGCTCCTCAAATACCCGTTGCAGTACAGCAAATGCAGCCTCTTCCTGGTACCTATCGGACAATTCCTGAACCAATCGTTGCATCACCCATCCCACCCGCTCAATATGGGATTGATGCTTTTCCCCTGTGAGCCGATAGAGGGTATCGTCCCGATTTCTCTTTGATATACGGCTCAAACTGAGCGTGATAGGCATGTTTATCCGCTGCGTGTAACATGCGATATCGGAATGTGTCATCATGTTATTCCTCTTCGCCCTCGAATTCTACACTAAATCCTGAGTGTGAAGTGTCCCACCCTATATTGACACAATGGGGTCTTTAAGGGACCGTTCACTAGAGTGTTTAGTTCGTGGTTAGAACAGCAAAGCCCACTGTGTGATGAAATGTGCAAACCCCTAAAAACGAGAGTGGAGAATCCTTAATGAAGAAAAGCATCAGGGCGCTTGCCTGAACATGACCTGACCATGACCTGGTCATACCGCAAATGTACCCCCGGTCATGACCTCCGGCACATCCATTACCTCCTCCTTTTTGCTACAGTGAAATCAGTGGTTTGATAGAAGTAATTCACTCGCTTAGATTGCCACACCGCTGGCAAGGAGGTTGTGATGTTAGTGTATCCACAGAACACCCATAAGCGCTTAAAGGTCATTCTATTCATTCTTCTAGCCCTAACCGATTTTGTGATTTTGTAAAAATGGAAAGGCGGGGATTAGGGGATGGGGGGATTGATCCTGGTTTTATCTCCTAATTCCCCAATCCCCGCTATCAACCTGGGAGGTAATCATGTCTGAAGCAATATTAACCGTTCGCGAATTGCGGAAACAGTATGGCGACCATGAAGTCGTCAAAGGGATTAGTTTTTCTGTTCAGGAAGGGGAGGTTTTTGGCTTGCTTGGCCCCAACAAAAAATTGATGGTTACGAACAGACCGGGATTATGATCATCGCCGATCCCCTCCAGCCACAGAGCGCCAACATCGTCGCCGGGATCGTGAACAATGTCGCAGATGAGGTCAAGGTGTGGGGGGAAATCAGCCACGGCGTACACACCGTTTTAAGCGAGTCGGGCGTCCTAGAGGGTGCTCCTCCTGATGTTGTCCGCGCGGCCGAAGCGCAAACGACGGGCGTCATCATGACCCAGCTAAACGAAATGCGCCAGAATCCGGGCATCGTCGTTAAGAGCGAAGACCTGACCGGGGACGAAACGTTGGACTTTCTGGAAATGTTTTTCGCCGCGATGATGCCTGGCTTTGCGGTGATGTTCGCCTTCTTCCTTGTCCCTACCGTCATCACCGGCTCCTTCTTCCAGAAAAAAGAGGACGGCTCGTTCCGCCGCCTGTTAGCCGCGCCTATTCACCGCGGGGCCATCATTGCCGGCAAGATGGTTGCCTACATGCTGGTAGCTGGTATGCAGGTCTTTGTCCTGTTCACCGTAGGCAACATCCTGGGCATGTCCCTGGGCGACTCGTTAGCGGGGCTGGTCCTGATCACCGTATCCCTGGGGCTGGCAGTGACGGCCCTGGGTATGTTGGTGGCCGCCCTGGCCCGTAGCCGCAACCAGGCAGACTCAATCGGCAATCTGCTGGGCTTTGCCCTGGAAGGGTATTTCCGGTTGCTGGCGGAAGGGGGTGGTGTGGGTGATATTCTGCCCCAGGTGGGGATATTGGCGGGAATAAGCGTCTTGTTTTATCTTGTCGCCATGTGGCGGTTTAAGTTTGAGTAGAGGAAGGGGGACGCGGAGATGAGCGGAGGGGGTGGAGATACGGTCGAATTTCTGTAAAATTCGCGGAGAGAAAACAGTTTCAAGGATGAGTGATGGATTGGGCATACTGGCAACAACAATTTAAGCTATTTCTGACGGAACAAAATACCGCCGATGCGGCCCATGATCTGAACCATGTGCGCCGAGTTGTGGGCAATGTGCGGCGTCTGGCGGTTGATGAGGAGGCTGCTTTGGAAGTGGTGATTCCGGCTGCGTGGCTGCATGATTGTGTCATTGTGGCCAAGGATCACCAGCTTCGTTCGCAGGCATCGCAGCTGGCGGCAGAGACGGCCGTTCGCTTTCTCCGCACACACCATTATCCTCAGACCTACTTGGAGGCCATCGCCCATGCCATCACCGCTCACAGTTTCTCCGCTAACATCCCGCCCCGGACCATAGAAGCGAAAGTCGTGCAAGATGCGGATCGCCTGGACGCCATCGGCGCGATTGGCATTGCCCGCTGCTTCATCGTGGGCGGGGCGCTGAATCGGCCGATTTACCACGAAACAGATCCCTTTTGCCGCCAGCGTGAGCCAGACGACGCGGCGGCCTCTGTGGATCATTTCTACACCAAGCTCCTACGCCTGGCTGGCACGATGCAAACCGAAGCCGGAAAGCGGGAGGCGCAGGCCCGGACACGGGTCATGCGCGAGTTTTTAGCCCAGTTAGAGGCAGAGTTGATGTGAAGTAGGGAGGGGGTGGTTATAATCGGCTCAGGGCCAACCCGACAGCGACGGCCAGGGCTGTGCTGACGAGCAGTTCGACTAGGTACACGGCCGTTTCGTTTGCCCGGCGTACCCGCGACCATTCCACAACCAGCCGGGGCACGACCACCAGGGGGGCCAGCAGAGATTGACCCAGGATGGTAATGGTAGTGATCAGACCGCGCTCCAGAATACCGATGTACTTGTTGGTGCGGCCGGGGAATTCCGGTGCGGTTCCCCTCACCAGCCCGTAAGCGACAAACTTGATGATCACCCAGGCCGGCATGCTGATGAACGCGTAGCCCAGGAGAAAAGAGAGCGCGCGATTGCTTTGCAGGCTGTTCGCCAGATCGGCCGTCAGCGAGAAGAAAGCTAGGTCTCCACGTGCGATCAAGGCTGCGATGATGACGACGCCATGAGCGGACTGGTCTAAAATAAAACGCACCAGGGGAGCAACCGGAAGCTCGACGTACAATTGCGCCCCATCAATCAATAGATGGGCTGCACTGATGAAAAGGACGCCCCACCACCAGGTCGGGTCAATGGGGAGGGAGAAGGTCCAGGTGACGGTGAATACCACCAGCCCATGCACCAGGATGCCCTTAAGCTCCTTGCTCTTCCACAAGGCCAGTTGATCCCACTGCAAAATATAATCACCGACGAGGTGAGCTAGAAGCATGGCACTGATCACGACGCAACTTCCGTTTCTCGCCGTCCTTAGGGCGATAGCTTAAAACGTGTTACTCCCTGTAGCATAACCAGTCCGGCAGAATCTTGCTGTGAAATACGGTACAACCTGACCGGTTTTTCAGACTTACTGGTACTAAATACCCGGATGTTTTTGTTATTATCTTTGTCTTTGTTGTTTTTATGTCGAATAGCTTGTCAACTCTCACATTTTGTTGTATATAAAAAACGGTAAGCGAAGTGGGTAATGGCTCTGAATGTACTGGGTACCTGCGGCGCTCTTTTTTTGGATAATGATATTGACTAATTAGGTCTACAATATCAATGTTACAAGTCAGCCGCCGGGCAGATTACGCAACACGCATCATGATTACCTTGGGTTTACAGGAGGGAGGAACCTGCCTTTCGGCCCGTGTAGTCTCCCAGAGGGCGAGTGTACCTAAAGCGTTTCTGCATAAGATCACGGCCGACCTGGTTAAGGCGAATCTGGTGCGCACTTTTGTCGGCCCGGCTGGCGGGCTGGCTTTGGCCCGCCCTGCGGCGCAGATTAATATGCTCCAGATCATGGAGGCAACTGACGGGCCTGTCTGCCTCAATCGGTGTATGTTACGGCCGGGGGAGTGCCACCGTGATCTAATTTGTCCAGCGCATGACTTTTGGGGACGGCTCCAGGCTGAGATTGTGCGGCAGTTGCGAGAGGCCCGACTGGATTTGTTGGTTTCCGAGGCGCGCGATCTGATACAACATCCGCGCCGGCGGCAGAATGTCCCGTATCTTGTCCCGGAACAGCACATTGAGGTGATTTCAAGCGATGGCCAGTGACCTAACTGCCCGCCCTTCGGATTGGGTTGGGGGCGGGAGAAAGATAAAGTTGCACCACTTCTTTTACTTCTTGGCGGTGTCATGCGTGGTTGCTGTGGTCGCCTTTGCTACCATACGGCCGATTCAGGTGTTACCTCGCGTGACCCTGGCGCCTGGCTTTTCCCTCACGGACGAGAATGGCGAGCGCCTTACCAGCGAGGATTTTCGTGGGAAAATCGTGCTTTACAACTTCACCTATACCCATTGCCAGGAGCCGTGCCCGCAGACGGGGCAGGTGATGCGCCAGGTGCAGGAGCGGCTGAGTATTGTGGATAGCGGCGACATCCCCATCGAGTTGGTGACCATCTCTTTTGACCCGGAAAGGGACACGCCGGAAGCACTGCGACGATATGCAGATGCCCTCGGCGCTGATTTAAGTCGCTGGCATTTTGCCACCGGCCTGGCCGACCGCCTTAAGTGGATCATTGGCGGCGGATTTGGCTTGTACTACAAGCAGGCTGAAGACGGATCGTTCCGTTTTGATCCTGGCTTTGTGCTGGTAGACGGTGCGGGAATCTTGCGCGCTGAATACCGTACCGCAACGCCGGACGTGGATATTATCTTACGCGACTTCCGGTTAATCGTTCAGGAGGTTCAAAATAGTGAGGGGGCTTATCGCTATGCTTATGAGGCCGCTCACCTATTCCTCTGCTATCCCCGGTAGAGCCACCTTCGATGAGGCGAGAGAGGAAGGGAATGAATTCTGTGACAGAAGTCCCAAACGTTGAAGATAAGAAAACGAACACCTCCAGGATCGGCCGTGTCTATTGGATCGTTGGCGGTGTTGTTGCCTTTCTGGTTGCTGGATGGTTTGTGTTGCAAGCGATGGGTGTGCGGCTGTTCGGGCCGCCTGAATTTCACGGGACCGTGGTGCAGTCACCCAGCCCTGAAGCGAATTTCACCCTGACGGCGCACACCGGTGAAAAGATGAGTTTGTACGATTTCCGCGGCAAGGTGGTGCTTATTTATTTTGGCTATACGTTTTGTCCGGACGCCTGCCCGGCGACGATGGTGGAGCTGAAGAAGGCGAAAGAAGCGCTTGGCCGCGATGGGGACAAGATACAGGTTCTTTTGGTGACCCTGGACCCCGCCCGCGACACGCCGGAAGTGTTGGCCGACTATGTCTCCCACTTTGATCCCTCCTTTATCGGTATGACGGGCAGTGAGGATGAGATCGCCGCGGCCGCGATTCCTTTCGGCATCTTTTACGAGAAACGGGAAGGCACGGCCGCTACCGGCTACCTGCTGGATCACACAGCGGCCGTGGCGGTTCTGGATCAAGAAAGCTACCTGCGGCTTATCTACCCCTTTGGCACGAGGGGAGACGATATTGCTGCAGATTTAGCCTACCTCATCAACAGGTGATAGCCTTGTTGTTGGTGAGCAGTTGAGAAGCGGGTCATTGAGGATGTTTGGTTTGACTTCCTGGTGCGTGAACCGTGACGGCCGCTGGTTGCATTCACGCAGCATGGGGGCGTTCGCCCTTAACACTATTCTCGATGCGCCTGAAAAAATAGCGTTTTCAAGGAGAGGATATCATGGAAAAGGAGAAAAAGTACAAGACGCCACAAGGAACGGTGGCCATCATCATCATCTACATCATCCTGATCATTGCATTATGGGGTAGCGCGTATTTGACGATGCTGTCCCTGGGGGTGACTCAGTGATGCACGTGGACCGCAGTGAAAAGATATTCATTATCAGCAGCGTCATTCTGCTGGTTGTGTTTGCGCTGGCGGTCGGCATCAGCGGCTTTGCTTACGGCATCCAGGTGCCTGCCCCGGAGCTGCGGGTAGACCCGCGCACCGTGGCCACCCCAGGCGCATCTCCCTTTGGCGACCCGGTCGAAGAGCGGTTACGCGAACTTGCTCCGGGAAAGTATGAAGTGTACATCCTGGCTCAAACATGGGCGTATCAACCAAACCAGATCAGAATTCCGGTTGGGTCCACGGTCACGTTTTATGTGACCAGCAAAGACGTTCAGCATGGATTTAAGGTGGATGGAACCAACATCAATATGATGATTATTCCGGGACAGGTTTCCCGGCTGACAGCCACCTTTAATAAGCCGGGCACATACAATTTCATATGCCACGAATATTGCGGTGTGGGCCATCACACCATGTTCGGGCAGATCATCGTCGAGCAATAAAGGAAGGAGGGAAGAATTCGATGTATGCACGCGCACATAAACTAACAGCGTGGCACATTGGCATTGGCATGGGGGCTTTGTTTATTGGCGGTTCTATGGGGCCTCTGCAAAAGCTGGAGCACGTCGGGGTGAATTTTTACACCACCTTGAGCAAACTGGGCATCGCCACTTACTATCAGGGATTGACACTTCATGCCGTATTAAATGCGCTGGTGTGGACCACGTTTTTCATCACCGGGTTTCTCACATTCACCACGGCCCATAGCCTGGAGCGTAAATTGACGCACCCGAAGGTGAATACGGCCGGGCTTATCATCATGGTGGTGGGGCTGCTCTTGGCGGCGTACCCCATTCTAATGAACCTGGCTACCGTGCTGTTCACTTTCTATCCGCCCATGAAGGCGAACCCGCTGTTTTACATCGGGCTTACGCTGGTTGTGGTGGGGTCCTGGGTCGTCGGCCTGGGTCTTTATCTGACATATGGGGCGTGGCGCAAGGAGAACCCAGGCGTACAGACGCCGCTCATTGCCCTGGGGTCCATCATTACGATGGTGATGTGGCAGATTGCCACGCTGGGCATCGCCACTGAGATGCTGTGGCTACTTATTCCCTGGTCGCTAGGATTGGTGGACGGTATTGATCCGCAGTTGGCCCGTACCTTTTTCTGGTTTACTGGGCACCCGCTGGTTTACTTCTGGCTCTTACCCGCATACATTTCCTGGTACGGCATGATGCCCAAGCAGGCGGGGGGCAAGCTGTTCAGCGAACCGATGGCGCGGCTGGTATTCTGGCTGTTCCTGGCTTTGTCTGTGCCGGTAGGTATTCACCACCAATATCTGGACCCGGGCGTCCCGATCGGATGGAAGGTGCTGCATTCCATCCTGACCTATTCGCTGTTCATTCCCAGCATGATGACGGCGTTTAATGTGATCGCTTCGTTGGAAATCGGCGGCCGCAACCGGGGCGGCACTGGTCTTCTCGGCTGGGTGAAAGCATTGCCTTGGGACGATCCTTCTTACACCGCCCAAAACCTGGCTATGATCCTGTTTGCCTTTGGCGGAATCGGGGGGCTGACCAACGCCTCATACAACTTGAATCTGGTCATTCACAATACAAGCTGGGTGTCGGGGCATTTCCACCTGACAGTCGGTTCCGCGGTGACGCTTTCCTTCTTCGGCATTTCGTACTGGTTGGTACCCAAGCTCAGCGGCAAGCAGTTATGGAACCGGAAGGTGGCGCTGTGGCAGGCGTGGACCTGGTTCGTTGGCATGATCTTGATGTCTAATGGCCTGCACATTCTGGGACTGAACTTCGGCGTGCCGCGGCGCACGATGCTTGGCGTGGCCCCGTATGCTTCGGCCGACTGGAATCCCATGCTCATCGAGGCGGCCGTCGGCGGCGTGATCCTGGGTATCAGCGGGTTATTGTTTTACATGAATATACTCGGCACGGTCTTCTCCAAGAAGAAGTTGGAGGCGGCCATTGAAATGCCGGTGGCTGAACCATATGAACCGACGCCGGCTCCCGCCTTGCTGGACAACTGGCGTCCCTGGTTGGTGCTGACGGTTGCGCTGATTCTGGTTTCGTACGGGCCTATCCTGTTTGATATGATCTCTAACCTGAGCCTGACTTCACCTGGTTTCAAAGTTTGGTAGAGAGGTAGACGGCCGTCCACAATTGAGTATAATCACCGCCTATTGGTGAAATATTGCACATGCACGGCCGTCAGAGCACCGTTAACGACGCGATGATCAAAATCCGTGCGAAAAATCATGGCGTGATGATTATCGCGCATAATTTCGGGAGGCTATTTAAAAATGCGAAAATTATCCTTGTTCATTCTGCTTGCCCTTTCTATGTTCTTTCTGGCTGCTTGCGGCGGCGGCGGGGAAGCAGATTCCGGCAGCGATGGGGCCGGCGATGCAAGCCGTGGGGAACAGCTTTATACGCAGACGACCATTGGTTCGGCCAGTGCGCCCGGCTGTGTGACCTGCCACTCGTTGGAGCCGGACGTGGTGCTGGTTGGCCCGTCTCATAACGGGATTGGCGCCCGGGCAGAAACGGCCGTTCCCGGACTTTCGGCCGCGGACTATTTGGAACAATCCATTCGGGAACCCAATGCGCACGTGACAGATGGGTTTACAGCGGGTGTGATGTACCAAAACTACGCCAATGAATTGTCCGATCAGGAAATTGCCGACCTGGTGGCCTTTTTACTGACCTTGAAGTAAGAGAAAGATCGTCGTAACCGGGGTGAGCCGTGGGGCGCGTCCCCGCAATCTGGAAATGAGAATGTAGGAGACGAGGGGCGGTTCACAGACTGCCCCTTGTTTTGTCGATTGATGACAATCCTAAAGCAAAACGAGCCGGAATTGATGCCGGGAGCCGATCCGGAAACGGATTGTCGGCCGGCGATACCTTCTGTGGCCGGCGAGGCCGATCCGCCAGACCAGGAGGAACATGAGGTTACCTGGCACACGTTAAGGGGCGTGCCGGGCAGCAGCGCTGTTGGTCTGGATGCCTGGCAGATACGGCGCAGCCGTTGGGCGCACGCGTTGGAGCGGGGTTCATTAGCTGTGGAACGGCCGGTCAACCGGCTGCTCGGCGCTGCCCAGCTTAACCCCTTCTACCACACGGGAACCATCGCCGTCTTTCTCCTCCTCGTTGTAGGGCTGACCGGCGTTTATCTTTTCTTCTTTTTCCAATACGGCTTCGACGCCTCATACAACGCCGTGGCCCGGATGGAGGGACAATTCATCGCCCGCACCATTCGCGCCATTCACCGGTACGCATCCGGCGCGGCCGTCATCACCACATTGCTGCATGCGTATCGCACTTTGTTCCTGGAACAATTCCGCGGCCCTCGCTGGTTGGCCTGGGTAACGGGTGTGGTGATGACCGCGATTCTGTGGCTGGCGGGCGTAACCGGATATTGGCTGCTTTGGGATCAGCGGGCGCAGTTGATCAGCGATGGTCTGGTCGTTGCGCTGGGCCGGTTACCTGCATTGGCTGCTGCTTTCGTCGTGGCCCTGGCTGAGGCGGCCGCTGGCGGCCGAAGCTGGCCCATTTTGCTGTTCATCTTTTTGGCTCACGTCCTGCTCTTCCTGGCGGTAGTTGGCTTCTTCTGGTTACACATTCGCCGCCTAAAGCGCGCCCAATGGTTGCCCGACGTTCATTGGGTTGTGGGGATCGGCGTGACGTTGTTGTTGATTTCTGCCTTCTTTCCCGCCGGAATGCTGCCGCGGGCAGACACATCCCACTTGCCGGGGATGGTGGCGTATGATCCGATTTTCCTCTTTTACCTGCCGTCCATGGGTACGCCCGCGGCCATATGGTTGTGGGGTGGGTTGAGCCTTGCAGCCGTTGTGCTGGCGGCGTTCCCCTGGCTTTTAAGTCGTGAACAGGCAGCTCTACCACTCGTTCATATTGACAAGGAACGCTGCACCGGCTGTACCAAATGCGCACTTGACTGCCCATATGGAGCCATCACCATGGTGGAACGGCAGGACGACAAGCCGCACAAGTTCATCGCCATCGAGGACCCCGGCCTGTGCGTCGCCTGCGGCATTTGTGTCGGCTCGTGCGATGTTGCCGCTGTTTCATTGGGGGAGATGCCGCCCGAACTCTTGTGGCAGGCTGTAGAGACAAAGCTGGCCCTGGCGCGCGCCAGGGCGACAGCGGGACAGGTCAAGGGCGTGTTCACCTGCGAACGGCACGCCGCGCCGGGCGCGCGCGCGTACTTGAGCGGGGTGGGGGGGGGAGAAGATGGTCAGGCCGTGGAGATCATCCCGCTTCCTTGTGTGGGAGCGGCCCCGCCAGACCTGCTGGTGCGTACGTTGAATGCGGGTGCGGCTGAGGTGCAGGTGGTGGGCTGCCCGCCTGATGACTGCGCCCACCGGGAGGGGAATTTGTGGACGGCGCAGCGGTTGACCCGCCGCCGCCTTCCCCGGCTGAAGCGGGCGTACGCCGATGCCCCGATCACGGCCGCCTGGCTGCCCCCGAATGAATTTTCCCGGGCTTTGGTGGGCGGGCGGAATGTTGCTCCTCAAGACAGGGTGGAGAGCCGGCGCATCTATCACGCGCTGACCTGGCGAAATTTAGTCCCGGCCTTTGCGCTACTGGCCCTGGTGCTGGTCGCGCAAATCTTGCTCACCAACCGGTCCTTCATGGCCCATCCGGCGCCGCCGGCGATGGTTAAAATCGTCCTGGCTGATCCCGGGAGGGTGTTTGGCCTGGCCGAGACGCGCCAGCTGCCCTCGAAGACCATCCCCCTTGTCCTGGAAGTGGATGGCGAGCGCTTGCTGGCGCATCCATTCGGCACGGCCGATCTCAGCGAGGCGATCCCATTCTTCGCTGAGCACGCGCTTGCGCCGGGCAGGCATCATGTGAGGCTTCGCTTTGACGACACGACCGCGCAGTCCAGCTATGTCTTGTTTGGTGGGGATGTGAGCCTGGATGCCGGAGATATCCTCCAGGTAAGCTACAGCCCTGATTTCACATCCTATTGCTATGCTGGCAATTGCCTGAAGTAGGTCCGCTCCCCCCCGCCACTTGATTTCCGTAGATTTTGCTGTTCAATATAGACAGTGGAAGGAGGTGGATTCTTGTGTCTGTTCAATCTTGCACCATTCAGGTGACCACGGAAGGAAACACGGACATCATTGATATTACCGGGCAAGTGGCAAAAGCCGTTCGCCAGACGGAATTGATGAACGGCATCGCCACCATATTTTGCCCCTCGGCGACCAGCAGCGTGACAACGCTTGAATTTGAGTCTGGCTGCTTGAGTGACTTGCGCCGGCTGTTTGATGAAATTGTGGACCCGGATCGTTACTATGCCCACAATGCCCGCTGGGGCGACGGCAATGGACACAGCCACGTACGGGCGGCTTTGCTGGGGCCATCGCTTACCGTTCCCTTCGTAGATGGCCGTCTCACGCTGGGTACCTGGCAGCAAATCGTTTTCGTGGATTTTGATAATCGCCCGCGCCAACGAGAATTGATCGTGCAGGTGATGGGGGAGTAGGAGCACAACCGGAGCTGCGCTCCTACTCCAACTTGATTACGGGGTCACCCCGGTCAGCTCAGCCAGCCGGGCCAGGTCACTTTGTAAGGCGTCTAGTTCCTGGCCGTAGGTGGCCCAATCCCCTTGTCTCTGGGCGGCCTCGGCCGCTTCAAAATGGGCGTTGGCGGAGAGAATCAGTTCTTCGATCGTTGCGTCCAATGCGGCCGCATTAACCGGCCCTGTGGTCTCTGTGCTCGTGCTCTCGGCTGCGGGGCTGCTGCCCAACAGCTTATTTAATGCCTCTTCCAGGGTAACCCCCATGGCGATGCGCGTATCACTGGCAACAATCACCCGTTTAAGTTCCGGCAAGGCGCTCGTTTCTGCCCGGAGATAAACCGGTTCCACATACAAAAAGCTCTCATTCAGGGGTATGACCAGTAAGTTGCCGCGAATGATGCTCGATCCCCGCTGATCCCAAAGCGAGAACTGCTGCGAGATGGTGGGTTCCTGGTCAATGCGTCCCTCCACCTGGATAGGTCCAAACACCAGCTCCTGCTTAGGTAGCTTATACACGATGAGTTCGCCGTAATGTGGCGGATCGTTTCGTGCGGCAACCCAGGCCACCATGTTGTTCTTACCGGCCGGCGTGTATGGTTGGATCAGCAGGTACTCCGTTTTCTTTTCCTCCCCAGGGAGCGACATCGTAACATAGTATGGCTCGATGGCTTGTTCTCCCCCCTCAAATATCTCAAAGGGGATTTCCCATAAGTCTTCCTTGTTGTAAAAGACGCGCACGTCGAGCATGTGATACGTCAGGTATTTTTGGGTTTGAATGAGGAAGAGATCTTCCGGATACCGGATGTGAGATAACAGCCCTTCCGGCATTTCACTTAATGGGCGGAACAGGCCGGGAAAAGCCCTGGCGTATGATTGGATAAGCGGATCGTTGGAATCCGCCATGTAGTAGGTCACAGTGCCGTCGTAGGCATCCACGGTGATCTTAACGGAGTTGCGAATGTAATTGAACCGTTTTCCGGTCGGGGTGGAGTAAGGGAACCGGTTGCTGATCGTGTAGGCGTCCATCATCCACACAAGACGGCCGTCCCACACCACGATGTACGGGTCTCGATCCAGTTCCAGGAACGGGGTGATTTGCTTGACCCGATCTGTGATCTGGCGGTGAAGCTGGACGCGGGTGCCGCTGTCAATTTCGTCACTGAGCAGCACGTTGGCATCGCTCAGGCGGACGGCAAAGGCCACGCGCTTGAGATAGCTGTCGAGCGGCACCCCCCCTTTCCCCGCGTAGCTGCTGTAGACATTTTCGTTGCCGCTGGGGTAGCTGAACTCTTCACGGCCGCTGCTGACAAAGACGACATCATTTGTCAGCTCACTGTAATACACTTCAGGCCGGGTGATTTCCAGAGGGATATTGGATTTTGGGGGCAGGTCCTGGATGAAGAACTCTGGCTGCCCTTCGGGGGTCACCCGGTTCACGGGATTCATGACGACGCCATAACCGTGCGTAAATTCCAGATTGCGGTTGACCCATGATGGGGCAGGGAGTTTGTCTCTGTCTAGCTCGCGTGCAGCCAGCATCACCTGCCGAAGTTCCCCGTCAATGACGTAGCGATCAATATCCACTTCGCCGAACTGGTAGTAAGGGCGCAGCGCCTGTAACTGCTCATAGGTGTCCCGCAACGGCCGATAGTCCCACAGACGGATGTTCTTTAGGATGGTACTGTTTTCATCCAGGTCTTTCTGGCTTAAGTCGGTGACGTTTTCAAACGGCCGCGTCTCGATTTTGTCTAGGGCAAAGCCCAGACGTGTGAATTCAATGTTGTAGGAGATATACGGACTCTCCCGCACGATTTCATTCGGTTCCACCGCGTACCGCTGCAACAGACCGGGATAAAGGCCGCCCATCAGGATTGCAGATGCGAGCCACAAGCCGCCGGCAAGAAATAACGGCCGCAGGCTGGGGCGGAAGATGTTGTATGCTGCTGCTAACGCAGTCAGGGTCATAAACAATATTTGCGCGCGCATTGCCCACAAAGAAGCGTGGATGTCAGTATAACTAGCTCCAAATACGACACCGCGCCGGGAGTAGAGCAGCCCGTAGATGCTAAACCAGTGACCTGCCGCCCACAGCCCCAACAGAATCGCTCCGACCAGAGCAATGTGTTGGCGTACGGCCGCCGAGCGATGCGGCCGCCATTGCCCCCGCTGCACATCAGGCAGATTGTTCGCCGCATAGATGACGACGACGCCCATCAAAGTCATGAAAAGCAGCGATACGAGCCACCCTTGCAAGAATTCATAGACAGGCAATTCAAACAGGTAAAAGCTGATGTCATGGTTGAAGATCGGGTCTGCCTTTCCATAACTGACCCGGTAGAAGTAGCGCAGAAATTCTTCCCATTTGCTGGCTCCGCTGCTGCCGAAGCCGAAAGCGAGAAGCACGGCCGCGCCGGTAATCAGCCATTGGACCCCGGGCAGATTGAGGGGTTGGGGATTAAACGGCGAGGTCGAATGGATAGCGCGTCTCCGGGCGATATGCCAGTTACCCAGCAGGATGACCAGCGCCAGCAAGAAAAAGGCGACGAAGCTGGCTACCCGCGTACCCCACTGCTTGAACCATACGCCTTGTCGGTTGATTTCAGTGAACCAGAGCCATTCCGTATAAGTGGTTACAATCCAGTTGACGCTTAACAGAAGTAAGACGACGGCAACAAAAAACCACAGGGAACGATTGTTCCGCCGGGGCTGCTTGGGCCGGCGCGGAAACGGCGGCCGGTCTCCGCCATCATCGTCTCCTTTATCGCGCCAGCCTCCTTCTTCCATCGCCCGGCGAAAAACTTCCGGGATGTCAAAATCATCACGACTCATGCTAATCTCCTTCGGGAGTGACAGGATGAGTGAGGGGAGGGAGAAGAAGAGGGCAAAGTAGCCCTCGATCCCACCGCTCGCTCGCCGTCACATTCAATATACGTGTACTTGTGCCCGTGTTTATTTCAGTGAAAAAGCTGGGATTAGAGGATTGCGGGCGATTACCCTCCCCTTTTCCCATTTGCTAAGATTGACTTGTTTATGGCAGGTGTAAGCCCGCCACCTGCTTATTATCCCACAGATTGGGGAAATGAGAGACCTGATGGAGTTTCTTACCTTCTCAGGGCTTGATGAACTTGCTTACGATACGTAACAACCACAACGGCCGTCGCAAATGTGCCCATTCTTCCAGGGCCGCAGACGAACCCACTCGCCGCTCACGGCCGTACTGCCGGGCGATGAACAGCCGCGTCAGCCGCTCAACCCGGGGGCGCAGCTCTTGAACAAGCATCGAGAGTTGGGGCCGCTCCTCGAAACGGCTCATCTGCGCCAGGAAATCGGCGGCAAACTCATGGGGCGTCTGGCTTGGAGGAAGCAGGTGGCCTAGTTTCTGTGCATGGTGCAGCAGGCGCCCATAGGCCCAGAACACACTGTCGGCCCCTGACGGCCGCGCCTGTCGCCGCCAGAGCCATCCCCCCAGGAAAACGATTAAAGCCAGACCAGCCCATGTCCATGAGGAACGAGGGGAGTGGTCGGGTTCCGGGATGGGGGGCGTGTCCGTGTAAGCGGGTTCCAGCGCCACGTCAGGATTGGCCGGATCAAGCGCACTTAGGGAGGTGTCGTTTCGACTGGGGAAGGGGGCTGTCGGCTCGAACTCAATCCAGCCGTACCCGGCAAAGTAAATTTCCGCCCAGGAGTGGCCGTTGATTTGCCGAATGGTTTGCACACCGCGCTCGTCCGGCGGTTGTGCCAGGAACCCCACCCCCAACCGCGCCGGCAGGCCCAGGCTGCGAGCCATTACCACCATGGCCGAGGCGTAATAGTCACAGTAACCGCGCTGCAAATCAAACAGGAAGAAGTCTACCGGGTCAGCTCCGTCAGGAGGCAGCCCGACTTCGAGGGAGTAGGGGTATTGGCGCAGGAAGCGTTCCAGCGCGCGCGCCTTGTCGTAAGCGGTGGGCGCTTCTCCGGCGATGCCGGCCGCGAGTGCGCGCACGCGTTCGGGCACGGACGAGGGCAGGGCGGTGTAGTGAGCAAGAAGGGCAGGGGGGATCTCCATCATTGCCGCCTGGCGCAGTTCGGCCGCCGAGGCCCGGCTCACCCGTGACGCCAGTTGATACTGCATCCCGTCCCCCTGCACCCGCGCCAGGTCTGCCGGTTCGCGCCACAACGTCGTCACTGCCTGATCGAATTGGAGGGGCAGGCCCAGTGAGTAACGAATGAGCCGCTCATCGGGCAGCCAGTGTACGGATTGGGAGACACGAACCTGCGATTGTGCCGACGGGAGCGGAATGGGCGCGCCGGCGGCGACAGCTTCTTCTCGTTCTTCCGACAGCGCCCAGCCCCGCCCGGTGTATACGTCGTAGCTGAGGGCGCGCCAATGGGCGCCGGCCAGTACACTGGCCGCCTGGCGGCCGCCCGCGCCGGGCAGCGTTACTACAGCCGTCATCACCACGGTCTCGTACAGTTCGGGCGGATCGCCCAGCAGGTAGGCGCGGGGCAGCAGTCCTCGACCGCCTGGCCCGCCGGGACTGGTCACTGAGGAAGTTCGCTGCGGCATCTGCACGCCGGCAAAGACGCGTTCCAGCGTTTGTTCCGCCTGGCTGACGGCCGGCTGGCGCATGAATGCCTGCGACAGTTTTGTGATGCTGAATGTGGGCAGCAGGAGGGCGACGATCAGGAGGAAGAGGGCGACCCCACCGGCGTGTATGATCAGGTCGAAGCGTACTTCGTCGGAGAAATCCACCGCCCGCGCCTGCCATTGTTGTTCCAGGCTGGCATACTGTTGCACGGCCGTGAGCAGCGCTGCCAGGCCCACATACAGGACGATCCATTCCACGCCGGCCGCACCGTAATATTCATTCGCTGCCAGGGCAACGCCCATGACGGATAGACCAAGCAGCGGCCGCTGCTGGCGAAAGCTGCTCCAGGCTATATAAGCCGACAATGCCCAGGCGAGGAAGCTCAATCCAAAGGCAAAGACAATCGTCTCCCGGCTGGAGCCGCCGCTGAATGCGGCGACGAACCAGCCGCTCATGCGGGCCAGGAAGAGCGCGCCGCTCCGGCGCAGGAACTGGCTGACCGGCCCCCAGCCATCAAACAGCGTGCGCAGCGGCGGCCGCAACGCGCCCAGGCTGATCGTGGTGAGCAGCAGGCCGTAGATGATGATGAAGGCCCAGGCGAGCCTGCCCGATAACGGCCGTTTCGCCAGCACGAGTCCCATGAACAAGCCCAGTAAGGCCATCGGCGCGACGATCCCGGCTTCCGGCACCCATTCCTCCTTAGTGACAGCCGTCACCAGGCAGAGCACAATTCCCAGCAGCAGGAACAGAGGTAGCCACCCCTCACGGGGGCGAAAGCGGCGCCATGCCCAGACAAATACCTTTAAAGCCATGCTTTCCTTGTCATCCGGGCACCGTATCGCCAAGCGGGCTTTGCACCGTAATTACCCGGCCTGTTGGCGATACCCTAAACTCCCAGAAGCCACGCCGTTCCTCTTCCTCCAACGGCTGTCCCAGCTCTCCCTGGCGCACAACATGACAGGTGAACCCGGATTTGCGGATGGCGTCGCGTAATCCCTCGCCACCCCGTTCGCCGCCAAAGCTGGCCCGATCCAGCAAAATGACGTTGACCTGAACGCCGCGCTGCGCCAGCAGCAGCAGATCGGGTATCCAGTCGGGTTGATGGCTTGGTGTGATAATGACGGCCGCGGTTCCCCGGCGGGCGATGTGGTTCAGGTCCTGCAGCGCCAGGGATAATCCGGCGTCGCCATCGGCGGTTAAGAGCGCCAGCGCGCGGAGGAGCTTCCACTGCTGCCCCTGGCCCCGGCCCGGCGGCACTACCTGGGGGACCCGGCCATAGGCGGCCAGGCCCACGGCCCGGTTGCGGCGCAAAGCGCGGGCTGCCAGGGAAGCAGCCAGGAGCACCGCGTGTTCTTCGGTTCCGTCTGCTTCCCGGCCCAGTTGGGCCGAAGCTTGCATGTCGAGCAGCAGCCAGACGTCGCCGGCCGTTTCCAGGTCAAACTGGCGCACGAACAAGGCGTTCTGCCGTGCGCTGGTGGGCCAATGAATCCAACGCAGCGGGTCATCAGGGGTGTAATTACGTACAGCGGCCGCATTGACTGTGGCCTGAAAAGCGCGACGCTGGGCGCGCGTCCGGCCGCTGCTGGCGCCGGCAGGGAGGGGGATGCCCAGGTTCACGTAGATGGGAGGATGGATGATGATCTCGTTTGTGGCGGGATAATGGCGCGTGACGCGAAAAATGCCAAAGGGATCGCCGGTGTGAATGCGCCAGGGGCCGAGTGTGAACTGGCCCCGCCGCTGGCAGACGGCCGATTGCCGCCAACGGTTTTGGCCGCGGGCATCCACGCTGCGCACCACGGCCGCGCGATAGCCAGGCACAGTAGACCCGTCGGCGATTTCCACCCACAAGGCCGGCACCGGGCTGTCATTGCGCAGCTCAAACCATTCTTCTAGGCGATCCCCGACAGACACCCAGCCGAAGCGAAGACGGCGCGACGCGCGCAAGCCGTGCGCCAGCCATCGTGCCCAGGCATAGGCAACAATGAACAGCCCGCCCAGTCCGACGAGCAGCGTATTCCAGGTGCGATCCGGCAGCAACAACGCGGCCGCCAGCAGCAAGGCGAGCCAGGCCAACGGCCAGCGTTGGCGCAGTTCGATTTGAACCGAAAGTGGGGTGGGGTGGTCTGACGTTGAGCGAAGGCCCCGGGGTAGAAACAGGTTGAGCCTCATGTACCCCATTGTGCCATAGGTGCACGGGGCTGCAAGTCTGGCGCGCACCATTTCAGAGATGGTGTTTGGGAACCCCTCTTGTTGGTTACACTTAGTTTCGTATAGACCTGGGGCAAAGGAAGGGAACCCGTCACGAAAGCAGCCGCGCCAAGCTTTCCTGATACGGCGGGCGGGCGATCCCGCGCTCGGTGATGATGGCCGTGATATACCGTGCAGGGGTCACATCGAAGGCGGGGTTGCCCACACGCGCGCCATCGGGTGTGATCTGGCAGTTGCCGACGTGTGTAATTTCTTCCGGCGGCCGTTCCTCAATCTCAATATCATCTCCCGTGGGCGTAGAGAGATCAATTGTGGTTGTGGGGGCGGCTACGTAAAAGGGAACGCCATTTTCGTGGGCGACGACAGCTAGATTGTAGGTGCCGATTTTGTTGGCCACATCGCCATTGGCAGCCACGCGATCCGCGCCGACGACGCACAAATCCACTCCTTTCGTCCGCATGTAGTGGCCGGATGCGCCATCGGCGATGACCAGGAAGGGGATGCCTTGCTGCTGTAGTTCCCAGGCGGTGAGACGGCCGCCTTGAAGGCGCGGCCGCGTTTCATCCACCAGCACTTCTACCTGTCTCCCCTGTTCGTGGGCGGTTCGGATGATGCCCAGGGCTGTGCCGTAATCCACTGTGGCCAGGCTGCCGGTGTTGCAATGGTGGATGATGGTGGCCCGGGGCGGGATGAGGGGGAGCGCGTTCAGCCCAATCTGTCGGTTGATTTGCACATCTTCGTCCGCGATGGCATGAGCTTCGGCCAGCGCGGCCTCCTGAATGGCCGGAATGCTGGTCAGGGCGGGGTCGGCCAGGCGGGTCATCATGCGGTCAATGGCCCAGAAGAGGTTCACGGCCGTAGGCCGGGATTGGCGCAAGGTTTCGGCCGCTGCTGCCAGTTCCGCCCGCAGCGCGGCCGTCTTCGCTGTCTGGGTGTGGGCAGCGGTTAAAGCCAATCCGTAAGCAGCGGCCGCGCCGATGGCGGGCGCGCCGCGAATAACCATCTGGCGGATGGCCGTTGCCACGTCAGCCGCGGTGCGATACTCGTTGTAGACCGTCTGTCGGGGCAGCAGCCGTTGGTCCAACAGGCGCACTGCGCTGCCTTCCAGCCATTCAATGCTGTGAAATGCGTGCATCTTCTAACTCCGCTTTTTTTCTCGCCGCTTTTCCGGATACAGGCTGAAAACGCCCTCTTCTGATGCCGGACAAATACCCCGCTCTGTGATCAGGCCGGTGACCAGACGGGCCGGGGTGACGTCGAAAGCATAATTGGCGGCCTGGCTGGAAGTGGGCGTCAACAAAACCTGCTTGATCTCTCCCTTATGCAGGCCGCTGATGAACTTCACCTCACGGCCGTCTCGCTGCTCAATGGGAATCTCCGCCACGCCATCGCGCCGCTCCCAGTCAAAGGAGGAGGAAGGGAGGGCGGTGTAGAAGGGGATGCCGTTGTCGTGGGCGGCCAGCGCCTTGAGATACGTGCCGATCTTGTTGCCCACGTCACCGGTGTACGTGGTGCGGTCGGTGCCCGTGATGACGAGGTCGACCAGCCCGTGCTGCATCAAATGGCCGCCCACGTTGTCTGCGATGACGGTGTGGGGTACGCCGTGCTGGCCCAACTCCCAGGCGGTGAGGCGCGCGCCCTGATTGCGCGGCCGTGTCTCATCCACCCACACGTGTACTCGGATGCCCCGGTCATGGGCGGCGTAGACGGGGGCGGTGGCGCTGCCGTAGTCTACAAAGGCAAGCCAACCGGCGTTGCAGTGGGTGAGGATGTTGACCGTTTCCCCATGCTTGCGCCGGCTGATTTCTTCGATGAGGGTCACGCCGTGCTCGCCGATTTGGCGGCAGAAACCGGCGTCTTCGTCGGCGATGGCCAGAGCGGTGTCGTGGGCGGCCTGAATTTTGAACTCGAGGTTGTCCCCGGCGGCGCGGATGGCGGCCAGTTGGCGGTTCACGGCCCATTCCAGGTTGACGGCCGTCGGCCGGGTAGCCTGCAATTGCTCGCCGGCCGCGATCAATGCGGCCGTGAATGCGGCTTCGCTGCTACGCGGGGCATGGAGGGCGGCCAGGTACATGCCGTATCCGGCCGTGGCGCCAATCAATCCTGCGCCGCGCACATGCATTTCCTGAATCGCGCGGGCCACATCATCTACGCTGGCCAGGTCTTCGACGACGAACCGATGCGGTAAATGGCGTTGGTCAATAATTTGCACGATACTGGGTTCATTTTCCTTGAGCCAGATGGTGCGGAAATGTTTGCCCTCAACGTTCACGAAACGCTCCTTAGAAAATGGAAATTGGAAGATTAGGAGATCGAACGCGCAATCTCTCAATTTTCATCCGGGTGGTCGGCGCAGCCGGTGAACGCTCTTTCTGAAAGCGGCTTACGCGATCAGGTGTGCGCTTCTCTAATGAGTCACCGAATGATCTCTATTTTAATCCGTTGTGTGCCAGATTGGAAACAAACGCACAAAAAAAGACCGGCGGATTCGCCGGCCTTTTCTGCCTTCACTTTCCCGGATCCGCTTAAGCTTCGCCGCGGATCGGCCGCTGTACCCCATGTTCGTCCAAAATCACTGCCAGTTCCTCCCCATCCATTACCTCTTTTTGCAGCAGTACGTCCGAGGCGGCGCGCAAAACCGGCTCATGTGCCCGCAGCAGCTTTTTAGCGCGTTCATACATCTCGTTGACGATGTGCTGCACCTCGGCGTCAATCTGCTCGGCCGTCTTTTCGCTGTACGACTTCTGCGCCAGCCCCGCTTCTCCGAGGAAGCCGCGATCCAGTTCGCTGAGCGCCACCGGCCCCAGCGCGTCGTTCATACCGAACTGCGTTACCATCCGCCGCGCCATCTCTGTCACCCGCTGCAAATCATCGGCCGGGCCGGTGCTGACCTTGCCGTAAATCACCTCTTCCGCCGCCCGGCCGCCAAGGATGACAGTCATCCGGTCGCGCAGTTCATCTTCAGTGAGCAGATACCGGTCTTCCAACGGCACTTGAATAGTCACGCCCAGCGCGGCACGGCCGCGCGGCACGATGCTTACCTTATGCACCGGGTCGGCGTGGGGCAGGAGCATGCCCATCAGGGCGTGCCCCATCTCGTGGTGGGCCACGATCTCTCGCTCTTTGACGTTCAAGGCGCGGCTTTTGCGTTCCAGGCCAGCCATTACCCGATCAATCGCTTCGTCCAGGTCGTGCATGGTCACTTCTTTCCGCCCCTGGCGCACGGCCAGCAAAGCGGCTTCGTTGACCAGATTCGCCAGTTCCGCGCCGGCAAAGCCGGGAGTGCGGGCGGCCAGCACGCGTAAATCCACGTCGCCGGCGAGCTTGACGCTGCGGGTATGCACTTTAAGGATGGCTTCACGGCCGTTCAAATCCGGCTTGTCTACGGTGATCTGGCGGTCGAAACGGCCAGGACGCAGCAGAGCCGGGTCCAATACATCCGGCCGGTTCGTCGCCGCCATCAAAATCACCCCCACCGTGCTGTCAAAACCATCCATTTCCACCAAAAGCTGGTTCAGCGTTTGCTCCCGCTCCTCGTTGCTCACCGGGCTTTTGCCGCCCGCCCGGCTCTTGCCGATGGCGTCAATCTCGTCAATAAAAACGATGCAGGGCGCTTTTTCCCGGGCCTTGTGGAACAGGTCACGCACCCGCGCCGCGCCCACACCCACGAACATCTCCACAAAGTCCGCGCCGGAGATGCTGAAGAAGGGGACGCCCGCTTCGCTGGCGGTCGCTTTCGCCAGCAGCGTCTTGCCTGTGCCTGGCGGCCCCACCAGCAAAATGCCTTTGGGGATGTGCGCACCTAACCGGGTATATTTTCCCCGGCTTTTCAGGTAATCCACTACTTCTTGCAGCTCGGCGACCGCTTCGTCTACCCCGGCGACGTCGTTGAAGCTGATTTTTTCCTCGGATTCATCCCAGATTTTGGCGCGGCTGCGGCCGAAGCTCAATGCCTGGGTAGTTCCCGGCAGCCGTCCCAGCGTGAAACGCCAGATGAGGGTGAGGATGGCGATGGGCAGAATCCAACTGAGGATGAAATTCCAGAAGGAACTGGGTTGTGCGCCGGTGAATTCGGCCCCGGTCTGATGCAGTTGGTTGATCAGGTCAGCTTCGTTGATACCGGGCACACGGTCGGCTTTGAAGACCCGGCCGCTTCCTGGCTCAACCGCTTCTTCTTTCACCGTCCACAATATCTCCTGCTCACCAATGACGGCCTTTTCTACTGCCTGCGTATCCAATGCATCCAAAAATGCGCTGTAGGGGGCTTCTTGCGGCCGTCCCGGCAGCGAGAACCACCAGTTCAACCCTACCAGAATTACAGCCCAAATAATCAAGTAAGCCAGCGAGTAAATCATCTGGCGGCGAAGATTTTCTTGCGGTGCTGGTCGTTTCGAATTCACGAGGTTTCCTCCCTCCAACCTCCCGGAGATTGACAGTTACATCACCGGCTCCAACGCTTCTTCCTCAACGGCCGTTACCACCACATCAAACGTCAATTCATCCCCAGCGGCGTCCACCACCACGTGGTCGCCGTCGCGCACATCCCCCTGGATGAGCTTCAGCGCCAGCGGATCCACCAGATGTCGCTGGATAACCCGCTTGAGCGGCCGCGCCCCAAACGCCGGGTCGTACCCTTCGGCGATGAGATGGCCGGCGGCGGCGTCCGTGAGGGCGATGCTGACGTTCCGCTTGCCCAGCAAACGGTGCACGACCCCCAATTGAATCTCCAAAATCTGGCGCAGGTGTTCCCGCTCCAGCCGGTGGAAGATGACGATTTCGTCCAGCCGGTTGATGAATTCGGGGCGGAAGTGGCCGCGCAAAGCCTCCATCACCCGGTTGCGCATCTCCGTCTCCTCGGCCACGTCCATGATGTATTGGCTGCCGATGTTGCTGGTCATGATGACGACGGTGTTGCGGAAATCCACCGTCCGCCCCTGCCCATCGGTGAGACGGCCGTCATCCAGCAGCTGCAGGAAGACGTTAAACACTTCCGAATGCGCCTTCTCAATTTCATCGAAGAGGACGACGGAGTACGGCCGTCGCCGCACCGCTTCCGTCAACTGGCCGCCCTCGTCGTAGCCCACGTATCCCGGCGGCGCGCCGATGAGCCGGGCGACGGTGTGTCGCTCCTGGTACTCGCTCATGTCAATGCGCACCATGCTGTGCTCATCGTCAAACAGGAACTCAGCCAGCGCCCGCGCCAATTCCGTCTTGCCCACGCCCGTCGGCCCCAGGAAGAGGAAGGAGCCGATAGGCCGGTTGGCGTCTTGCAGCCCGGCGCGGCTGCGGCGCACGGCGGCGGACACAGCAGCGATGGCTTCGTCCTGCCCCACCACGCGGGTGTGCAGCCGCTCTTCCATGTGTACCAGCTTCTCCGTCTCCCCTTCCAGCAGCTTACTGACAGGGATGCCCGTCCATTTGCTGACGATGGCGGCGATGTCTTCGGCGTCCACTTCTTCTTTGAGCATGGCGCCGTCGGCCTGCATCCGCTGCAACTGTTCCTCGGCGGCTTGCAGTTGTCCTTGCAGCTCGTGGAGACGGCCGTACTGCAACTCCGCCGCCTTCTGGTAATCCAGCGCCCGCTGCGCCTGCTCAATCTCCACATTCACCCCGTCCATCTGCTCCTTGATGGTGCGGATCTTCTGGATCGCTTCCTTTTCCGCCTGCCAGCGGGCGGCCAGATTGGTACTTTGCTCCTTCAGGTCGGCCAGTTCCTGCTCCAGCTTCTTCAGCCGCGCCTTGCTGGCCTTGTCCTTTTCCTTCTTCAACGCCTCCCGCTCAATCTCCAACTGCATGATCTGCCGGTCCACCTCATCCAGTTCCGCCGGTTTGCTGTCAATCTCCATGCGCAGGCGGCTGGCGGCCTCATCCACCAGGTCAATCGCCTTGTCCGGCAGGAAGCGGTCGCTGATGTAGCGGTGGCTGAGCGTGGCGGCAGCGATGACGGCGCTGTCCTGGATGCGCACGCCGTGATGCACCTCGTACCGCTCCTTCAGCCCGCGCAGGATGGAGACGGTGTCCTCCACGCTCGGCTCGTCCACAAAAATAGGCTGGAAACGGCGTTCCAGTGCGGCGTCTTTTTCGATGTGTTTGCGGTACTCGTCCAATGTGGTGGCGCCGATGGCGTGCAGTTCGCCCCGCGCCAGCATCGGTTTGAGCATGTTGCTGGCGTCCATGCTGCCTTCGGCCGCGCCCGCGCCCACCAGGGTGTGCATCTCGTCAATGAAGAGGATGATCTGGCCGTCGGACTCCTGGATTTCTTTGAGGACGGCTTTGAGCCGCTCTTCGAATTCGCCGCGATATTTGGCCCCGGCCACCAGCGCGCCCAAATCGAGGGCGACGATGCGTTTCTCTTTCAACCCCAACGGCACGTCGCCGTTGACGATGCGCTGCGCCAGCCCTTCGGCGATGGCGGTCTTGCCCACGCCCGGCTCGCCGATGAGGACGGGGTTGTTTTTGGTTCGGCGGCTCAAAATCTGGATGACGCGCCGGATTTCTTCGTCGCGGCCAATGACGGGATCGAGTTTACCTTTGCGCGCTTCCTGGGTGAGGTCACGGCCATATTTGACCAACGCCTCGTACTGCGCTTCCGGGTTTTGGCTGGTGATGCGCTGGCTGCCGCGCACAGCGGCCAACGCCTGCATGATGCTGTTGTAATCTACCCCATGCCGCGCCAGCAGATCGCGGACGCGCCCCGGCGCTTTCGGCTGGGCCATGGCCATCAGCAGATGCTCGGTGGAAGTGTACTCGTCCTTCATGTGCCCGGCGATGGTCTGCGCTTCATTGAGAACGTTGCTCAAATCGCGGCTCATGCCCACCTGGACGCTGCTGCCGGTGGCGCGGGGCATTTGCGCCAACGCCTGCTCGATGCTCTGCCGCAGCAGCCCTATGTCGCTGCCGGTATGCTTGATGACGGAGGGGACGACGCCTCCTTCTTGCTCTACCAATGCTTTGAGTAAATGTTCCGGCTCAATGGCCGGGTGTTGGTATTGTTCAGCCAGGTTCTGAGATTCCAGAATGGCTTCTTGCGCTTTTTGCGTGAATTTATCAAGTCTCATGGATTGTTCCTCCAAGATTGGCCGTATTCCGTATTCCGTATTTCGTAATCCGTAATCCGTAATCCGTGAACCGTGTTCCGCAATCCGTAAACAGAACACGGTTCACGGATTACGGTTCACAGTTCATGGCTTACGGCCAGAGAAAATCGTTGTCGTAGTTGTAGTTGTTGTAAATGATGATGTGCCGGGGGCGGGACGGCCGTTTGGGTAATTTCCCGGCCACGTATGCGCCCATGATGAAGCCGCCCACGTGCGCCCACCAGGCGACGCCGCCAGCGTAAGCGGCCGTCATCCCCAGCGAGAACAGCCCGTTGAAGAATTGGCTGATGAACCACAGGCCCAGTGCAAAAACGGCGGGGACGCTCACCGTTGTGAACCAGAAGAACAGCGGGATCAAGACGTGCACGCGGGCCGCCGGGTATAAGACCATATACGCACCCAGGACAGCAGCCACCGCGCCGCTGGCTCCAATGGCCGGTAAGGGGCTGCCAGCTGTGAAGAACGCTTGCACCAGCCCGGCCGCGACGCCGCCCGCCAGATAGAAAAGCAGGAAACGGCCGTGTCCCAGCCGGTCTTCCACGTTATCGCCAAAAATCCACAGGTACAGCATATTGCCCAGCAGGTGCAGCCAGCCGCCGTGTAAGAACATACTCGTCACCAGCGTGATCAGCACAACTGGGTGCTGTGCCCATTGCGCCAGCCGCGCCGGGACCACGCCCCAGCGATAGACGAACGCCTCCATCGCCGGTCCCTGGCTTAACTGCACCAGGAACAGGTACATGTTCAGGCCGATGAGTAAATAGGTGACAATTGGTGTCCGTCGCCGTGGTTGGTTATCACTGATTGGGATCATGGTTTTACCCCCGCAAACGTCATTTTTTCAATGCCCGCAACTGCCGGAATAACTCCTTTTCCTTCTCACTTAAGTTACGTGGTAGTTGTACCTCAATCGTTGCATACAGGTCGCCGCGCTCGTCCGGGTTCCGCAATTTAGGCATGCCCAGCCCGCGCATGCGGAAGGTTTTGCCGTTGGGCGTCTCCGGCGGGATGGTGAGCTTGACGCTCTTGTCAATGGCGCGCACCTCGACTTTGCCGCCGAGAACGGCCGTGTACAAATCCACCGGCACCTTCACTTTCAAGTTGTCCCCATCCCGCTCAAAACGTGCATGAGGCAGCACCTCTACCTTCAGGTACAGGTCACCCGCCTGGCCGCCGCCGGCTCCCGGCCTGCCCTGGCCGCTGAGGCGAATGCGGGAACCGGTCTTGACGCCGCGCGGGATTTTGGCCTGCAGCGAGCGGCCGTCTTCCCAACGCAGTCGGCGGGTGGTACCGTGAAACGCCTCTTCCAGCGTGACCTGGATGGTGTGTTCCACATCCTGGCCCTGACGCTGCGTCTGCGCCCGGCGGAAGGGATCGCCAAAGCCGCTACTCGACCGCTGTCCCATTCCACCGAACAGTGTTTCAAAGAAGTCAGAAAACCCTGATGCGCCGCCGAAGCCACGGCTGCCAAACATGCGCTCCAGGTCTTCTTGCGTGGCGGTCTGGGTGTATGTGTACCCGCCCGGACGGCCGCCGGCGCTGGCCCATTGTGCCCAAAAATCTTGTGCGTTCCCGCCCGACCGTTCAAATTGCTGCCACTGCGCGCCAAATTGATCGTACTTTTGTCGCTTTTCTGGATCGGACAGCACTTCATACGCTTCGTTAATGTCCTTGAACTTCTCCTCGGCCGTCTTGTCCCCCCGGTTTTTGTCGGGGTGATATTGCTGCGCCAGCTTCCGGTACGCCCGTTTAATTTCCTTTTCGCTGGCGTTTTTACTCACACCGAGTATTTGATAGTAGTCTTTATAGTCCATTCCGCTGCTCCTGGCCGGAGATTTGAAGATTCAAGATCAAGTTCTCTGAAAAAGTACCACGAAGGCACGGAGAGCACGGAGTTTTCTTCTGTAATTCACCCCATGCGATCTGTGTCTCAGTGGTTTCTTCATGGGCCTCAGGATAAGGATTCAGTAAGGCACAGTCACGTTGTAGAAAGATGGGCGGGGAATCAGCCCGCCCATCACATCACACGCATACCGATACCCGATACACAATACGCGATATCTGTTTACATTTCTTGGAACTCGCCCTCAATGACCTCGTCATCCGGGCTGCCGGACGGCTGAGCGCCGTTGCCAGCTGTGCCGTTGCCGTTTGACTGCGGCTGGGCTTGTGCCTGATACAACTGCTGACTGAAGGCGTAGCTGGCTTGCTGCAACTGCTCTGTCAGGCTGCGGATGCGGGCGGTGTCGTTTGTTTTGATAGCTTCCTTCAGGTCGTTGACCACGCTTTCCACCTGGCCGCGATCCGTTGCCGAGACTTTGTCGCCCAGCTCGTTCAATGTCTTTTCAACTGTGTAGACGAGTTGATCAGCCTGATTGCGGGCTTCGATGAGTTCGCGCTGCCGCCGGTCGTCAGCTTCGTGCTGTTTCGCCTCGTTCACCATGCGTTCTACTTCCGCTTCGGATAGATTGGTAGACGCCGTGATCTGAATCTTTTGCTCCTTACCAGTGGCTTTGTCTTTGGCCGTCACGTGCAGGATGCCATTGGCATCAATGTCAAACGTGACCTCGATCTGCGGGATGCCGCGCGGCGCGGGCGGGATCCCATCCAGGCGGAACATGCCCAACGTCTTGTTGTCCTTGGCCATCGGCCGTTCCCCTTGCAGTACGTGGATGTCTACGGCCGTCTGATTATCCTCGGCCGTGCTGAAGACCTCCATTTTGCGCGTGGGGATGGTCGTGTTGCGCGGAATCAGCGGGGTCATCACGCCGCCCAGCGTTTCCAGACCCAGGCTTAATGGCGTCACGTCTAGCAATAGAACGTCATTCACCTCGCCGCCCAATACGCCGCCCTGGATAGCTGCGCCCAGCGCCACCACCTCGTCCGGGTTCACGCTCTTGTTTGGCGCTTTGTCGGTCAAGGATTGCACCAGCTCTTGAATCATGGGCATACGTGTGGAGCCGCCCACCAACACAACTTCATCCACATCCTTCGCACTCAGTTTTGCGTCTTTCAGCGCTTTCTCAAATGGGCCGCGGCAGCGCTGCACCAGGTCCTCGGTCAACTGCTCAAACCTGGCCCGTGTCAGCGTCATCTGCAAATGCTTCGGGCCATTGGCGTCGGCCGTGATGAAGGGCAGGTTGATTTCCGTCTGCATCAGCGAAGACAGCTCGATTTTGGCCTTTTCGGCCGCTTCGCGCAGCCGTTGCAGCGCCTGTCGATCCTGGCTCAGGTCAATGCCCTGATCCATCTTGAATTGGTCGACCAACCACGTGACGATGCGCTCGTCCCAGTCGTCGCCGCCCAGGTGTGTATCCCCGTTGGTGGCTTTAACCTCGATGACGCCGTCGCCCACTTCCAGGATGGACACATCAAATGTGCCGCCGCCCAGGTCGAAGACAAGGATGGTCTCGTTATCTTTTTTATCCAGGCCATATGCCAGCGCTGCGGCCGTCGGCTCGTTGATGATGCGCAGCACTTCTAATCCGGCGATCTTGCCCGCATCCTTGGTTGCCTGGCGTTGGCTGTCATTGAAATACGCCGGGACGGTGATCACTGCCTGGGTGATCGTCTCGCCCAGGTACGCTTCTGCGTCTCGCTTCAGCTTTTGCAGCACCATGGCTGAAATTTCTTGCGGCGAGTACGTCTTGTTAACGACCGGCACACGCACGCGGGCATCTTGTTGTGGCCCGGCCACGATTTCGTACGGAACCATTTCCTTCGTGCGTTGTGTTTCCGGATCGTCAATACGCCGTCCCATCAACCGTTTCACCGAGTAAATGGTGTTCTCTGGATTGATGACAGCCTGCCGTTTAGCGGTTTGTCCTACCAGCCGCTCCCCCTTTTTGGTGAAGCCGACAATGGAGGGGCAGGTGTTGCCGCCTTCGGCCGTGGCGATGACAACCGGGTCGCTTCCTTCCATCACAGCCACGACGGAGTTCGTTGTGCCCAGGTCAATGCCGATGATTTTGCTCATATCAATATCTCCTATAAAAAATTGCTGAGACTGGGAGGGGATTACCCTCAGCCTCCTGGTTTCTTTGATACTCTTGTCATAATCTTTGCACAATTGTAAGAATGCACGTCAGATTCTTGTTAATTATTCGTTAGATGTGCATATGATGGCCGCCCCCGTCTGGCAAAAGAAAAGGGCGCTGAACCCTGGTTCAACGCCCGCATCATTTGAGGTTTTGTCTCAGTCAGCCGACGATTGTCTTTTTACGGCCGACCTGGGTTTTGACGGAAATGCGCTTGGGCTTCACTTCTTCCGCCTTGGGTATCCGTAAGGTCAACACCCCGTTCTCATACATAGCTTCGATCGCGTCACGATCCACAGTGGCCGATAGCGTCACGCTTCGGGCAAAGCTGCCGAAACGACGTTCACGCAGGCGATACTGCTCTTTATCAATCTTTTCGTCTTCCTTGAACTCGCCACGGATGGTTAGCGTGTTATCTGCCAGCGTGATGTCCAGATCGTTCGGATCAATGCCGGGCACCGAAGCTTTAACGATAAAGGCATCATCGTTCTCGACGATGTCCAGGGCCAGGCCCCATGACGTTACCGTTTCACCAAACTGCGGCAGCCCTAACGCGTTCTCGAATAGGCGATCAAATTCTCGACGTAGGCTCATCATTTCCCGAACTGGATTCCAATGGGTAAGCGCGTTCATAACAAAAACCTCCTTTAAGAAAGCATCTGCTCAGAAACCTAAATTGGAATATTGTGCTGAGTGCTTTGGTTCCCACACCGGATTATTGTATGCGCAAACGTAAGAACTAGATTAGATGAGCGTCTGAGGGGTGTAAGCGGACTGTTGGGTGAATGGGGAGTTCGCTCATCGACAATATAATACCTGTTTGGGCGGGGTGGGAGGGGCTATTTCCCTCGACAAACAAAAAGCGGGGCCTCGAAAGACCCCGCTTTTTACTTATGAGTGACTCACCACAATCGCTTGGGCGGTGGTTGTGAGCGATGGAAGGCGCTTAATCATCTTCCTCGAAGCGGAATTGCCCTTCGATAGGATCATGATCCGAGGCGCGCCATGTCGTTGTGGGATCTGAGCTGAATGCCTCCGGATAGCCGGCGTTGAAGTGAAGAATCTTTGCTTTGTGGAAGTGTTCCAGCAGCGCCGGGCTGACCAGCATGTGGTCGAGCACTTGGCTGTTGCCGTCGAAGACGAAGGTGAAGCGTTTTTGCGCATGCACCCGGTTGACCAGATTCGTCAATGGAATTTCTCCTGGGCCGCCTTCCAGGATACCTACCGGATGATCTGTTCCTTCACCCGGCTCGGCGAATTGGAAGTCGTTGAGGTCGCCGGTGACCATGATCATCGCCTCCGGATTCGCATCTAGCAGCACATTGACGTAGTCGCGCACGACCTGTGCCTGCATCTTGCGCTGTACCTCTGTGATGCGGTTCGGTGGCCAGTTCACCCCGTACAAGGGGTCATCGCCGCCCTTGCTCTTGAAGTGGTTGCCGATGATGGTGATTTCCTCTCCTTGAATATCAAAGATACCGACCAGCGGTTCGCGTCCGGGACTGGCGCTGTCAGGCCCAAACGCGGCTTCTACATCTTCACCGCTCAGTTGGAAAGCATCCTTCAGCATCACGCGGTTTGCATCCCAGAGGAAGCCGACCTCAATGCCGCGGCCGTCGCTGGTTTCAAAGGAGGTGGCTGTGTAGTTGGTGCCGATAGCTGCGTTGACCCGGTCACCCAGCACCTGCAGGATGGCCGTGTTTTCCACTTCCTCCACCACAATGATTTGTGGAGCCTCTAACTCGAAGATGATGGCTAGCGTCAGTTTCGTGAGCTTGGTTTCTAATTCCTCAGGCGTCGGCGTGCTGCTGCGGTCATCCTTGTTCGGGTTGTTCTCCAGGTCGAACAAGTTTTCAACATTGAAGCTAGTAATGACGACCTCGTCATCTTCGTTTTCAAATTCAAACTCGTCCAGCTCCTGATCGTCACGCTCTTTTGTCTTTATATCAAAGCTGGCCGGCTGCAGCTTGTAATTGCCGAAGGTGTAATCAACGACCCCCGTCAGGCGGCGAACCTTGTCGCCCGGCATGACGATGAGAGCGCTTGCGAGGCTGGAATCATCTACCAGGATGCGTTCCGGATTGTAATCGACCACGCCGTTTCCCTGGCTGCTGATGAGAATTTGCTTCGCCTTTGGCGAATACCCTGAGCCTGGGCGGGCATCTTCTTTCGTCAGTATGGCGAACTCGCCAAAACGGGAGGTGGCTCCGACGACGCGCGCTTTCTCCACCGAAACCAGCATTCCTTCTAACGGTTCCCAAAAGGCAATGCCGTTCGCAATTGATTCATTTGGCAGGTCGGTGAGTGTTACCGGGGCTGGCAGTGTATTGCCGCTAGAAAGAACTTCAATCTCATCCACACTGCTCAAACGAGTTAGCGGTAATGCATTCCCAAATTGCCGTTCTTGCACAGACGCGATGATGCGAATTGCATCTCCTACGGCCGGGACTGGCCCAACGTCGGCAAAGGCACATCCGGAGACGTAAATGCCGTCCGATGTGGCAGGATCTCCGTCCCCGGCAGGGTCTTGAATCCAACAATTGTTGCCGTTGGCTGTAAACAATGTCACGATCCCGGAGGTTTCAACAACCACGCCCTCGAACGAAGAATATTGGCCGCTTCCCTGAATATCCATGACAGTGACCACCGGTAAAATGTCGTGGTCGTTGCGCGGTTCAATCTTGAAGTTGCCGAAGCTGTAGTAAAGTGGTCCCTGGACAAAAGCGAGGAAATCTCCGTTGGCCGGCGTGTAGTTGTAGTTCCCCAGATCGTCAATGCGAACGCCGCCGCTGCTGTCATCAACCAGCCATTCGCCAAAACCCAGGTTGTCATTGGTCACAGTAACATCTTCTGTGCGAACGAGAACGCTTTCCCATTGTTCCTGGCTGATGTCCCCGCTGGGCAGCGCTTCTGCCGGAGGCAGCGCATTGCCGGAACTGAGTTTCGTCACCTTGCCAAAAGCAATCTCTGTTAGACCATGAAACTCGCTGACGGAGCCTGTTACTTGCACCAGGTCTCCGACGGACGCCGATGGGCTTGGCCTGAAAAGAAGCAGTCCGCTCCAGGGGCCGGAGTCATCCTGGATGAAGACATTGTCGCCGAGAACGGCCGTAACAACACCCTGGGTCGTGACTGGTTTTCCAACATAGGGAGAATCACCTCCCGGATCGGGTGCGAATTGAATATCGTGGATGGTGGCTGAGAAAGAACAGCCATCAAAGAAGGAGCCGTCAATCTTTGTGCCGGGGGAGAACAAGGCCCCGCCGGAACCGGCCGCCAGGCTGTGCTTCACCAGCGGGCCCGGCCCGGTCACGTCCGGATCACGGGTTAATGACTGGTTGTCGCCTCCCTCGCCATGGTAGGTGTAGAACGCAACATCACTTGATCCATCATTTAACGTGAGAGTATCACCACCATTGTTAAGTCCTAATGACCCGGTGGTGGCTGTCTGTACCAGACTCGCGCCGAAATCACCTGTAGGCGTTCCCCCGCCAAAAACCACGATAGAACAAGCAGAAGGAATGATCGTTCCTGCCGGGAACGTGTGCCGCACTTTGAACCCATCGGCCAAGGTCCAGCCGGAGATGTCAATACCGCTGCTGCTGTTGTTGACGATTTCAACAAATTCATCCTGGCTGCCGTTCCGAGTTCCATCCCCATTGGCATCGCCTGTTAAACCGGCGGCCGGATCAGCCAACAACTCATTGATGATTAACTCTGTCGAGGGGGGCGGCGGTGGAGGCGGAGCAGCTGGGCAATCATTGGCCGACCCTGGAGTTCCCGAGTCGCCAGCCCCAAAGGTGGTGGAGGAAGTGCACCAATTTGCCCCGATGTTGTTATCGAGTGATGGGTCTCTCAACGCCATAGAAGCGCCGGCGGGATCGGGGAAAGTAGCGCCGTTGTCGTACTCGACACGATCAATTTCAGTGGATGTGTTGTCAAGCAGTACGACCTCATCACTGCTGTTACTTAGATACCAGTTCGAGCCGTAGCTGTAGGCAACGTTCACGCCTCCGTTGGTAGCTGTGTTAGTATTGTTACCCAGTACCAGGTAGCCACCGGCTGGAATGATTAATGGCCCGCCATTATTGATAACATGGCTGTTAAAATCATTATCTTTGATCGTCCAGGCATTAATGTCAATGTCGCTGCTGGTTGTGTTATAGAGTTCAAACCATTCGCCGGCTGAGTCAGATACGGCACTAGGATTCTGCATGATCTCATTGATAACCACGTCACCCGGGTTGGCCGCGGCCGCGGCCGACCCGACCCCAAGTGATAGGATCAGGGTGATGGCTAACAGAGATAAGACCAGTAAGGGCTTTCGCTTGTTGCTCATGTTTCCTCCTGTTTTGTGAACTTGTGCGAAATGCTGGCAAGCTTTGCGGGCCTGGGGCTAAAAGCAAACAAAGCCCACGTTTCACTAACAAACAGGTGAAACGCTGGCTTCGTGACAAAATCGGTACCCACGGCCGTTCAGCTCTTCTCCAGACACGACGGGACTACGGTACTATTCAACGGGGTAAGTTTACCGGCAATGCGGCTAACTGCCAAGACTACTTGCGACCATTGTAATCATCGCGCAATCGAGGCTCGAACACCTGGAGCAGGCCGCGCGAAATCATATAGAAGGTGGCGGCGAACAAGGAGATGATGATAGCCGGGGCAATAAGGGCGTTCCAGGGAATGATTTGATTGATCCCCTGATAGGCAAAGGCATAGTAGATCATTGTACCCCAATTCAGGAGTGTTGGGTTAATGCCCAAGAAGGCGAGAAACCCGTCGGCGACGACAGCCCCGGTGACAGCTACCAGCATGTAGACGCTGGCCAAGGGCATCATATGGGGGATGAGATGTCGCCAGATGATGTGACGGCCGCTTGCCCCGGCGACCCGCGATGCTTCGATAAATGACAGGCTCATCACTTTGATGCCATGCGAGCGGAGGACAATGGCCGCACCTCCGGCTCCGGCGATGATGCCGTAAATGATGCCGAACTCTGCCGGCTGCAGGATCGTTGCGGCCGCATCACTTAGGCCGCTGCCTGTCAGTTGCCGGTAAGCCAGTTCGCTTAAGCTGGTGTTCTGAGAACGGAGAAATGCGCCAACGGCGATCATGAAAATGGGCGGCGGCAGTAGCAGGAAGGCATCGGATAGGTGGGAGAAGATACTGTCAACGAGACCCCGATAGAAAGCGGAGTAAGCGGCGATCAGCGTGCCGACCACGGCCGTCGTCAATGCGGCCGTAACGCCCACGATAGACGACGAGATAGTGGAGGCTAGCAGAACACTCAATACATCCCGGCCTAACGTGTCCGTGCCCAGAAAATGATCGAAAGAGGGACGGTTACGGTCGAAGCGGTGGGTGTTTTCCGGCGCCAGCCACTCCGCCGGAATCCAGCTTGGCGGGGCTGGGTGCGGCGCGCTTCCCTGATCAAAACCGGTAGATGGATCATACATGCGCGTGTTCCACGCCGTTGCCCGCAAGACAGGATACACGGCCGGCAAGAGGATGAAAAAGGCTAACAGCACCAACCCGGCGGCCGCGATGCGGTTTTGGGCGAAAATAGCCCACCCTTCACGGAAGCGTCGGAAAGAAGCTGCCCACAGCTGGCGGCCGCGATGGATGCGTCTGGCGAGGTTGCGGGTTTTGGTCTGATGCATGTGCTACCCCCTACGGGCTATTCGCTGTAACGCGCGTCGCCGTAACGCAGCCTGGGATCAAGAACAACGTAGGCCACATCCAGCGTCAGGCGCGCGAATAGCGACAGTAGGCCAACGATGACAATGATGGCCAGGTAAACGAAGGTGTTCTGGTCATCTATGGCGGTGAACAGTAAATCCCCCACGCCGGGCCAACCGGTCGCCTTCTCCACAATAACCACGGCCGTCAGCAGGTAGGGCAGGTTGATGATAAAGCGGCTCAATACGGGCAGCATGGCGTTGCGCGCCGCGTGCCGGTTACGCACTAGCCGCTCCGGAAGCCCTTTCGCCCGGGCCAGCTGCACATACTGCTCGTGGCGAGTGTCAATCATGCTGACCTGCATGAGCAGCACTGTGTCACCAAAGCCCAGCAAGACGAACGTCAGGAAGGGAATGGCAGCAATTTGAAGGATGTTCACGGCATACGGGAGGATATCGGCCGTCGCCCAGAGGGCATACACGCTGGCGCAAAATAGGATGACGAGGAAGAGAGGGTGCAGCCGGCGGCGCCAGAGCCGGGTGACCAGCCAGCGCAAGAGGATCAAAATCACCAGCATCGCCAGGATCGAGAAGATCATGCTGCGCATAACCATCCAGGATGGGATAGGCGCTTCCCGCCAAAACCTGGAACGAAAGCCGTTGCTGGTAATGAGGCGAGGCGAGATATTCAGCCGCGCAATGGCCGCAAACCCCAGTAGAAAAGAGAGCCAGGGGGGAAAAGCCGTGTAAAAGCCGATGGAGCCAAGCGAGATAGCGCCGGAAAGCCATCTAGGCGCGCGCCAGGAGATGATCTTTCCCAACCACTGCCCCAGGAAGAAGGCGACCAAAGCCCCGGAAACGAACACAAGGATCGTGGAGGGCAGGGCGACCTTCAATAATTCTGAGACCGGCGTTGCCCTTTGCCCGAAGTTAGAGAATTCGTTTCCCAGGTTACCTTGGGCTAGATGCCCCAGCCAGAGGAAATATTGCCGCCATAACGGTTGATCCAACCCCAACTCGGCCCGCAGCGCGTCCCGCGCTTCGTTGCCGGGCAAGATGAGGGAGAGGGTGGTGACGTAGTCGCCGGGGATGAGAAGATTGAAGCTGAAGAAAAGGACGGCCGTAAACGCAAGGAACGCGATAAGCCCTGAGACAAACCGTCTGGTCAGATAGCGTAACATCGGCGCTTCCTTTTGCTGCTCATTAGGCGTCGTTCTAAAGTAACTTCCTGTTTTGTCGGGAGATTGGAGGCTGGAGACTGTCCACTCTCTAAATCTCCAATCTCTAATTCTCCAATGTGCAAAGTTGTTTACGGCCAACTCCTTTGGAGATCATAGTTGATCGGCCGAGCTGATAATCTCCACCAGACAAGGGCCGCCGTAAGCCAGCGCCTTCTCCAGGGCGGGGCGCAGATCTTCCCCCTTTTCCACGCGCAGGCCCAGCCCGCCGCAGTTCTCGGCAAAGCGGGCGAAGTTGGGATTCACCAGGCTGGTTTGCCAAACGTGGAAATTGCCCCCGCGCTGCTCCCGGCTGATCTTGGCCAGTTCGGAATTGTTGAGCAGCACCAGAGTGATGGGCATTCCGTATTTGACGGCCGTGGTGAACTCCGCCATATACTGGCCAAACCCGCCATCTCCGGCCACGGCCACGATCTGGCGCTCCGGCGCGGCCGCCCATGCTCCCATCGCCGCCGGGAAGGCGAAGCCAATCGAACCGAGATAGCCGGACATGAGAATATGCTGCCGTTTCGACTCAAAGTACATGCCAAAGGCGTACGTGTTGTTGCCCACATCCACCGCGATCACCGCATCCTCCGCCACCACATCTGCCAATTCCTGGAAGATGAACGCGTTGGGGATTCGGCCGCTCGGCCCATAGGTACCGGCCCGCTTCGCTTTCTCCGCCCGCCAGCGCGCCCACAACCGGGCGACGTATTCGCGTCGTTCCGGATGGGGTTGCGGCGAAACCCGCGCATGCAGCAGCGACAGCGTGGCCCCGATTTCGCCCCAGAGGGGGAGGGTGACCTGGTGGAACTTACCCAGCATCATGCGGTCAAAGTCCACCTGGATAATCGGCCGTTTGGTGGTGATGCTGGTATGGTTGCTGAAGCTGGCCCCAAAAACCAGCAGCAGGTCAGAGCGGTTCATGGTGGCGCTGGCGACCGGGATACCGCTCCGCCCCAACACGCCGCAGGCCAGCGGGTGATCGTCGGGGATGGTTCCCTTCGCCTTAAACGTGGTGATGATCGGCGCGTCGAGCTTTTCCGCCAGGGTCACGATTTCATCAGCAAACGGCCGTGCCCCATTGCCCACGATGATGCCCGGCCGCTCCGATCCTTCAATCATCTCCACTGCCCGCGCCACTTCTTCAGCCGGGGGAAGAATGCGGGGATCCGAAACCCGGCCCGTCTTGGGGCGGGGGTTGGCTTTGTCGTACGCGGGCATCATCTGCACTTCGTCGGGGAAAATAAGGTGACCCACATCCCGGCGGACGATGGCGTGCTTGAGGGCCAATGCCATCAATTCGGTCGCATTCTCCGGCCGCAGCACCGTCTGGCTCCAGGCGGCGACGGCGGTGAACGCTTCCGCCAGGGGGATTTCCTGGAACGCGCCTGGGCCAAGCACCTGCGTATTCACCTGGCCGGTCAGCGCCAGCAAGGGAACGCGGTCTACTTTGGCGTCCCACAGGCCGGTGAGTAAATTGGTGGCGCCCGGCCCGGCGATGGAGAAACAGGCGGCCGGCCGGCCGGTGAGTTTGGCGTACCCGCTGGCGGCGAAGGCGGCCGCACCCTCATGCCGGATGCCGAAATAGCGCAAGCGTCCCCCCTTTTCTGCTTTGTACAAGGCGTCCGCCAGCCCCAGATTAGAATGGCCCACCATGCCGAAAACCGTGTCCACGCCCCACTCCGTCATGACCCCGACCATCTGGTCCATCAAACCGGGTTCGTGTACCGGCTCCACGACGCCCACGTACACGCCATCTTCGCGCACCTCCACGGGGTGAGCGGGGACCGGGGGATCGTCGTACCCGGGGGGAGGTTCGCCGGTATGCGGATCGTATTCCCAGCCGTGCCAGGGGCAGACGACGCAGCCGTCCTGGAGGAAGCCGTCACCCAGCGGGCCGCCCTGATGGACGCAGCGGTTGCTGATTGCGCCGTACCCCGCTTCGGTGCGGGTCAGGCAAATTGTGTAATGGCCTGCCTGGACGGTGCTGATGCGGCCGACTTCGAGCATGTCGGCGCCGCCAACGCGGAACCAGTTTAGCGGTGAACTCACGAGACTCCTCCTGGGGGAATGATGAATTGTGAATTGTGAAGGATGAATTGTGAATGAGCGCTATTCACTATTCACAATAATAGTTGAAAGGGTAATGGAAACGGCCGTTTTGTACAAGTTGATAAGCGAATGAAATCGCGGCTACGGGGAGCGAAACCCGCCTGTCTCGCCCATTTCCTCCTGGCGCTCCAGGGCGAGACGGCGCGGAGAGAAGGCCATTTGTTATCCCTTTGGCAACACCGCGCCGTCCCGCTCCTACTAAGAATATGCTACTGACTGCTGTCAACAGAACTGATGCCCGGACAAGGAAACAGCTTCGCTTTTATGCCCCTCCTCGTTACAATGGGGCGGATGAATGAATTTCTGCTGTTTGCCGTGACCGATGCCGGTCCTGAGCCACTGCCGGCACCCCCGGATGCCCAGGTCTTCGCCGATCTATACGCCGGGCTGTCGCTGGGCGTCTACTCCGTCTGGCGCACGTTTGAGCATAACAAGTTCCTCCGCCTGGAAGCGCACCTGGCCCGCACCCGCTGCTCGATGGCGCTGCTGGGTTGGGAGTTTAAGCTGGATGAGACGGCCGTGCGCCATGCCATCCACACCATTTGCACCAACGCTCCCTTCCCGGAGATGCGGGTACGGCTCGATGTGCTGGCAGAACCGGCGCGGCCGTTGGGCGTGGAAAGCCGCGTCTTGCTGGCGTTGATGCCCTTCACCCCGCCACCGCCGGAGCTGTACGAAACCGGCGTCCGCCTTGACTTCGCCCCCCACCTTCACCGGGCGCAGCCGGAAGCGAAAACGGCCGATTTCGCCGCGAAACGGCGCGCCGCCGTCAAGCGCGAAGCGTACGAGCTTTTGCTGCTCAACGCCGCCGGGCACATCCTGGAAGGAACCGGCTCCAACTTTTACGCTGTGCGAGATGGGGCCGTATGGACGGCCGGGGAAGGGGTGCTGGAAGGGATTACGCGCCAGATCATCCTGGAACTGCTGACACCGCTGGGCATCCCCTTGCGACTGGAGCCGGTGCAAGTGGATGATCTACCCCGCCTGGACGAAGCCGCCATGAGCAGTTCGTCCAGGGCGTTGCTGCCGGTGGTGGAGATTGCGGGGCAGCGGATTGGGAACGGCCGTCCCGGGCCGGTCACCCGGCATATCCTGGCGGCGTACAACGAGTATGTGGCCGGGGCAGTGAAAACGGCCGTCGAGTATTCGAGTTGATCAACGCGCCCCTTTGTGTCATGATTGCACTATGATCCTGCCTGCGTCCGACCTGACCGCACTGGCTCTCACCTTATTTGATATTGGCGCGGTGCAATTGGGCAAGTTTCGTTTGCACAGCGGCCGTAAGTCACGCATTTACCTCGACCTGCGTGTGCTGGTTTCCTATCCGGATGCGCTGCGGCAGGTGACGGCCGCCTACCGGACTGTCCTGGAATCACTCCAGTTCGATATCCTGGCGGCGACGCCGCTGGCAGGGCTGCCCCTTGGCACAGCGATTGCCCTGGATATGAACCGGCCCCTCATTTATCCGCGCAAGACAGCCAAGAGCTACGGCACGGGCAAGTCCATTGAAGGCAGGTGGGAAGTGGGGCAGACGGCCGTGGTGGTGGACGATCTGGTCACATCCGGCGACAGTATCTTGCAGGCGATCATCCCCCTCAAGGTGGCTGGACTGCGCGTGCAGGACGCCGTCGTCCTCATTGACCGGGAGCAGGGGGGAGCTAGGGCGTTGCAGGAGGAAGGGTACAATTTGCACGCGGTCATCACGCTGAGCTGGCTGCTCGATATTTTGGAGGAACAGGGGCGCATCACAGCCAGGCAGCATGCCAAAGTGCGGGAGTCACTCTAAACTCGACTTTGCCCCGGTCCCCAATCCTCAGAAGGAGACCCTCATGGCTGAAACCACACGCGGTACCGTCCACAATGTGCTGCGCTACGAGCGCCATCCGCTGGACGTCATCTTTGCGCCTGTGAGCGTGGCCGTCATTGGCGCGACCGAGCGGGAAGGCAGCGTCGGCCGCACGATCGTCTGGAACCTGATGAGCAACTCTTTCGGCGGGGCCATCTTCCCGGTGAACCCCAAGCGTTCCAGCGTGCTGGGCATCAAGGCGTACCCCAATGTTCGCAAAATCCCCGATCAGGTGGACCTGGCCGTCATCGTGACGCCGGCGCGCACCGTGCCCGGCATCATCCGGGAGTGTGTGGGCATCGGCGTGAAGGGCGCGATCATCATCTCCGCCGGGTTCAAAGAGGCCGGCCCGAAGGGGAAAGCGCTGGAAGCGCAGGTGCTGGCTGAAGCGCGCCGGGGGGAGATGCGCATTATCGGCCCCAACTGCCTGGGCGTGATGAGTCCCCTCACCGGCCTGAACGCCACCTTTGCCAACGCCATGGCCCGGCCGGGCAACGTCGGCTTTATCAGCCAGAGCGGCGCGCTCTGCACCGCTATCCTTGATTGGAGTTTCCGCGAAAATGTGGGCTTCAGCGCGTTCGTTTCCATCGGTTCGATGATGGATGTGGGCTGGGGGGATCTCATCACCTATTTGGGCGACGACCCCCGCACGAAAAGCATCGTCATCTACATGGAAACCATCGGCGATGCGCGCGCCTTCCTCTCGGCCGCGCGGGAAGTGGCGCTGACCAAGCCCATCATCGTCATCAAGCCGGGGCGAACGGCGGCGGCGGCCAAAGCGGCCGCTTCTCACACCGGTTCATTGACAGGCAGCGACGAGGTGCTGGCGGCCGCCTTCCGCCGCAGCGGCGTTCTGCGCGTGGATACCATTGACGGCCTCTTCAACATGGCCGAGGTGTTGGCCAAGCAGCCGCGGCCGCACGGCGACCGGTTGACCATCATCACCAATGCGGGCGGCCCCGGCGTGCTGGCCACCGACGCCCTCATCGCCGGGGGCAGCCGCCTGGCTTCCATCTCCGATGGAACGATGGCGAAGTTGGATGAAATCCTGCCTCCGCACTGGAGCCACAATAACCCCATCGACATCCTGGGAGATGCCGGGCCGAAGCGGTACCAGGCCGTGATCGAATTGATGGCCGACGACCCGGAAAATGATGGGCTGCTGGTCATCCTCACACCACAGGCGATGACCGCTCCCACGCAGACGGCGCAGCTTTTGAAGAAGTTGTACGCGCACCCCGCCCGGCCGCCGCACGGCAAGCCGATCCTGGCGAGCTGGATGGGGGGCGCAGATGTCGCCAGCGGGGAGTCTATCCTCAACCAATCTAACATTCCCACATTCGCTTACCCGGACACGGCCGCGCGCGTGTTCGACTATATGTGGCGTTACCAGAAGCGGCTGCAAAGTCTGTACGAGACGCCCCAGTTGCCGGAGGAAACGCCCGATCACGAGCGCTCCCGGATTGAGCAGCTGATTGAGCAGGTGCGCCGCTCCGGTCGCACGATTTTGACGGAATACGAGTCGAAGCAGGTTCTGACCGCTTACGGCATCCGGACGGTGGAAACGCGACTGGCGGCCGGCGCCGACGAGGCGGTGGCCATTGCCGGGGAAATGGGTTACCCGGTGGTGGTTAAGCTGAACTCGGAGAGCATCACGCACAAGACAGACGTGGGCGGCGTGCGCCTGGACCTGGCGAATGCAGAGGAGGTGCGCCAGGCATTTGAGGCGATTCGGCGTGCTGTTCATGAGGCATTTGGCGAGCGAGACGATGACGGCCGCGCCCATTTCTTGGGGGTGACGGTGCAGCCGATGATTGACCTGGATGATGCGTATGAGCTGATCGTCGGCAGCAGCCCGGATCCGCAGTTTGGGCCGGTGCTGTTGTTTGGCACGGGAGGGACGCTGGTGGAGGTGTTCAAAGACAGGGCGCTGGGCCTGCCCCCATTGAACACCACTCTGGCGCGGCGGATGATGGAGCGCACCCGGATTTATAAGGCGCTGCAAGGGATTCGCGGCCGCGACCCCGTGGACCTGGTCGAACTGGAAAAGCTGTTGGTGCGCTTCAGCACCATGGTGGTAGAGCAGCCCTGGATCAAGGAGATTGACATCAACCCGCTGCTGGCCTCGTCCCGAAGGCTGCTGGCGTTGGATGCGCGGGTGCTGTTATACGGCCCGGAGGTGACGGAAGCGGAATTGCCCCAACCGGCGATACGGCCGTATCCCCGGCAATATGTCCAGCCCTTCACCGCCAGAGACGGCACTGAGTTTCTCGTTCGCCCCATCCGGCCTGAAGACGAGCCGAAAATCGTCGCTTTCCACGAGACGTTGTCGGAGCAGAGTGTGTACCTGCGCTACTTCCGCTCCTTCCATCTCAGCCAGCGCGTGCGACACGAACGGCTGACGCGCATCTGCTTCGTGGATTATGACCGGGACATGGCCCTGGTGGCGGAGTGGGTCAATCCGGAGACGGGGAAGGAAGAGATCGCCGCCGTCGGCCGTCTGACCCGGCTGCACAGCAATAACGACGGCGAGTTCGCCCTGCTGGTGAGCGACGCCTTCCAGCGGAAGGGGCTGGGCAAGGAACTGCTGCGCCGCCTGCTGCAAATCGGCCGGGACGAGGGGCTGGATCGCGTGGTGGCCCACATCCTGGCCCAGAACCAGGGCATGCGCCGCATTTGCCAGCAGTTGGGCTTCCAGTTCCAACGGGAGGGAGAATTGTTAAAGGCGGTGGTGGAGCTGTGAAGCCGGCCCGCCACCAGCGCGTAACTTGGTTGCATTCGATAGCAAAAGGCAGCGTGTGGTGATGGCAACGAGATTACCGCTTTCCGGCGTCTGGCGGGTGCTGGCTGTGACCAGCAACAAAGGAGGCGTCGGCAAAACAACGGTGACCGTCAATCTGGCGCTGGCCTTGCAGCAGACCGGGGCGCGGGTCGGCATCTTCGACGCCGATATTTATGGCCCCAATGTGCCCCTGATGCTGGGCGTCCGCCAGCGCCGCCGCAGCGAAGGATATGTGCGGGTGATCGGCCGTATTCCCCTCGCGCCGGCCATTTCCCGGGGGATCAACCGGGCTGATCCGCTGGTGCACGGCGATCCCAACAGCCCGCAGGCGCACGCTTTTCTGGAGATCGCCGGGTTGTTGCAGGCGTCTTTCGCCGGCGGTGTTGGGTAGGGGTGATGGAAACTTGCGGTTCCGTATTCCGTATGCCGTGTGCCGTTCACGGATAACGGGTCACGGCTTACGGTTTACAGCCTACAAGACACGTTTTTCCAAATCGGCCGTTACGCTCTCGCTTCCCACCACGCTTTCAAATCCCGCATTCCCTGGGCGCTGAGTTTATGCCCGGTGTCGTACTCGTGGTATGCTAGTTGCGCCCCGGCGTCGCGCAGCGTCTGGGCGCAGGCGGCCGTGCGCGCGATGGGGATCAGGGGGTCGTTCCGCCCCGCCGCCATGAAGAGTGGCAGTCCCTGGAGCGGCGCTGTCTCCAGCGCGGCGTCACATTCCACGGGGACGAAGCCCACCAGCCCGGCGATCCCCTGCACCAATCCGGGATGGCGCAGCGCGGTGGCGTAGGCTGTGGCCGCTCCCTGGCTGAATCCCATCAGGTAAATGCGGGCCGGGTCCGCGCCGTATAACGGGGGCAGGGCGCGAATGAAGCGGACGACGGCGGCGACAGCGTCGTCGAACTGGTGCAGCGCAGGCCACTCGTCACGGCCGCGCGGGTGCCAGGCGTACCCGCCACGCGGATCCCGCTTGATGCCCCGGGGGGCGACCATCAGCCACGTTTCCGGCGCCGTCCGGGCGAAAATCCACATCACATCTTCGTTCCCGGAACGGCCGTGCAGCATCACGACGGTGGGGTGCGGCCCCGGCGCGGCCGGCTGCCAGACACGATGCACAAGACCAGCGGCCGTCACGGCCGGGCCTTCGCTGATAAGTTGGGGTGATTTCGGCTGGTTCACGCTTCAAATCCCGCAGAGTGTCGCTGTTCAAAGTATTTGAGCGATGGTTATCCGGCAGGCTGGATGAGTGTCTAGAAAAAGAAATGAGGTGGACGCTAGACGGGCGCCTAACGTACCACCTCTGGGGGGGGAGCCGTCAAGAGTATAGCATTTGGGGTGGGGGGCGTCAATTTGGGACCCCCCGCTAACAGCCCCAACTTGACAGATTTAGGGAAACGTTTATAATTTTCTTTTAACCCCTCCCCATGGGGGGGTGGGAGTAAAATGCAAATGGTGGTGCGATGATGGATGAAACGACGAAGAAGGCGGTCACCCAACGCCTGGCCAGCGCGGCCGGGCATCTCAGCGGGATCAAGCGGATGGTGGAAGAAGACACCTACTGCATTGACGTGATCCGGCAGATTCAGGCGGTGCAGGCCGCCCTGAACAAGGTCAGCACCCTGATGCTGGACAATCACCTGCACACCTGCGTCACCACCGCCATCCAGGGGGAGAATCCTGCCGAACGGGAACGTGTGCTGCAGGAGATCACCAGCGTGTTTGAAGTGACGGGGAAGCTGTGAGCGGAGCGCGTGTTCCGTGAGCCGTAATCCGTAATCCGTGAGCCGTAATCCGTCACAAACTATTAAAACTTATTTTTAGGAGATGAATCATGATGACCAAGACTTTTACTGTTCCCAATATTAGCTGCGGGCATTGCACGCACACCATCGAGATGGAAGTTGGCGAACTGGCCGGCGTTAAGCGGGTCACGGCCGCGCAGGACACGAAGCGGGTGACTGTAGAGTGGGAAGACCCGGCCTCCTGGGAAAAAATTGCGGCTCTTTTGCAGGAGATTAACTACCCGCCGGAAGGGTTGATTCAGGTTAGCTAAGAAAAGACAGGAACAGAGACAGGGACAGAATGAGATGGGGCAACCATCCTCTGTCTCTTCTCTCTGTCTCTTTGGGGGACGTATGTCCGAACAGAAACAAATTACGCTGCCCGTGCTGGGGATGACCTGCGCCAATTGCGTGGCGGCGGTAGAGCGTAATTCAAAAAAGGTCGAGGGCGTCACCGACGCGACCGTGAACTTCGCCAGCGAAAAGGTCACCTTTTCTTACGATCCGACGGTCATTGGGGCCAAAGAAGCAACGGCCCAGGTGATTGAGCGGGTGAAGAGAGCGGGCTACGAGATCCCGACGGCCGAACTGGAATTGCCGCTGCTGGGGATGACTTGCGCCAACTGCGCGGCCACCATCGAGCGGCGATTGAATAAAGTGGAGGGCGTGCTGGAAGCGGCGGTGAACTATGCCAGTGAAAAAGCCTCCATCCGCTATGCAACCGGCGCCGTGACACGCGCCGATCTGGTCGCGGCCGTGCGCCAGGCTGGCTACGATGTCGTGGAATCCGAAGGGGAAGAGGAGCTGGAAGATGCAGAAGCGGCCGCCCGAGCTGGGGAAATTCGGCGCCAGTGGTCGCGCCTCATCGCTGGCGTCATCTTCACCTTGCCGTTGTTCCTGCTCAGCATGGCCCGCGACTTTGGCCTGGTGGGGGAATGGGCCCACGCGGCCTGGGTCAACTGGCTGTTCCTGGCCCTGGCAACGCCGGTGCAGTTTTACGTCGGCTGGGATTACTACGTGGGCGGCTACAAATCCCTGCGTAACGGCAGCGCCAACATGGATGTGCTGGTGGCGATGGGATCCTCAGTGGCTTACGTTTACAGCATCGCCGTGCTGCTGGCGAAGACGTTCTGGGGGTCGGACGCCCTGGGCGCGCATGTCTACTTTGAGACATCGGCCGCGATTATCACCCTGATTGTGCTGGGTAAGCTGCTGGAAGCGAGGGCCAAGGGGCGCACCAGCGAGGCCATTAAGAAACTGATGGGCTTGCAGGCCAAGACGGCGCGCGTTGTGCGCAATGACGAGGAAATGGACATTCCCATCGCCGAGGTGGTGAAGGGGGATGTGGTGGTCGTCCGTCCAGGCGAGAAGATTCCGGTGGATGGCGTGGTAGTGGACGGCCGTTCCTCCGTAGACGAATCCATGATCACCGGCGAAAGTATGCCCGTCGAGAAGCGGGTGGGCGACGAAGTGATTGGCGCTACCATCAATAAGCAAGGGTTGCTCAAATTTGAGGCTACCAAAGTCGGCAAGGAAACTGCCCTGGCCCAAATCATCAAGCTGGTGGAGCAGGCCCAGGGCAGCAAAGCCCCCATCCAGAAGGTGGCCGATCAAGTAGCCGCCTACTTCGTGCCCTTTGTCATCGGCGCAGCCTTGTTGACGCTGGCCGTCTGGTGGATCGTGGGCGGCGAGTTTGTGCCTGCGCTCATCCGGTTGACGGCCGTGCTTGTTATTGCCTGTCCCTGCGCTATGGGGTTGGCTACGCCCACCTCCATCATGGTCGGCGTGGGCAAGGGAGCCGAGAAGGGCATCCTGTTTAAGCACAGCGCCGCTTTAGAACAGGCGCACAAGCTGAGCGCCATTGTGCTGGACAAGACAGGCACGATTACGCGCGGCGAACCGGCGGTGACGAACGTTATCGTCAGTGATCAGTTGTTAGTATCCCGTAATCCGTCAGCCGTGAACCGTGAACCGATTACAGATAACGGATTACGGAATACGGAACACGGATTACCGATTACAGATTACCTGTTGCAGTTGGCGGCGTCAGCAGAACGCGGCTCGGAACACCCGCTGGGCGAGGCGATTGTGCGCTCGGCGCAAGAGAAGGGGTTAACGTTGAGCGAGCCGGCCGCCTTCGAAGGTATTGCCGGGCACGGCATCGCCGCGGAAGTAGACGGGCACCAGGTCTTGCTGGGCAACCTGCGCCTGATGCAGCGGGAGAATGTAGAACTCAACGGCCTTGGCCCCAAAGCGGAGCAATTACAAAATCAGGCGAAGACGGCCATGTGGCTGGCAGTAGACGGCCAGGCCAGCGCCATCATCGGCGTGGCCGACACCATCAAGGAAGGGTCCAAAGAGGCCATCGCCGCGATGCACAAGCTGGGACTGACTGTCGTCATGATGACCGGCGATAACGAAGCAACTGCCCGGGCCATCGCCCAGGAAGTGGGCATTGACCGCGTCTTTGCCGAGGTGCTGCCTGGCGACAAGGCCGGCCACGTGAGCCGGTTGCAGGAAGAAGGCTTCATGGTGGGCATGGTCGGCGACGGCATCAATGACGCGCCCGCGCTGGCGCAGGCGGATGTGGGCATGGCCATCGGCACGGGCACAGATGTGGCCATGGAGACGGCCGATGTGACGCTGATGCGGGGCGATTTGCGCAGCGTGCCCCAAGCCATTAAGCTGTCGAAGGCGACGATGCGCAACATCAAGGAAAACCTGGCCTGGGCCTTCGGCTACAACACTGCCCTGATTCCCATTGCCGCCGGGATTCTGGCCCCGTTTGAGTGGGCGCCCAGTTTCCTGCGCGAATTGCACCCCATCCTGGCGGCCGGCGCAATGGCTTTCTCCAGCATCAGCGTGGTCAGCAATTCGTTGCGTTTGCGTGGGTTGAACTTAGACTAAACGAGGGGAGAAGCACGCGAATGGCACGAATTTCAAAGCGAGAACGGTTAGAAGCGGTACGCCGCCAAAAGCGGCAGCAGCGGATTATCTGGGGCATTGGCGCGGTTGGCCTCCTCTTGCTCATTGGCGGGGCAATTGCCTCATTGACATCCCGGCCCCGCCTGGTGGTTGATCCCGCTGATGCGGAGATGGTGGCATTGGGGCAGCAGTTGTATCAGGAGCAGTGCAGCAGTTGTCACGGAGAGAATCTGGAGGGGGAGCCGAATTGGAGTGAGCCTGGCCCGGACGGTGTTCTGAAAGCGCCGCCGCATGATGAGACGGGGCACACCTGGCACCATGATGATGCTACCTTGATCGAAGCCATTAAGCTGGGCGGGACGCGGCTTCCGGCCAGCGCCGGGGTCAGCCCTATGCCCGCCTACGAGAATGTGTTGACGGACGAAGAGATTGGGGCTGTGCTCTCCTATATCAAGAGCACCTGGCCTCCGAATATTCTTGCTGCCCAGGCCCGGCGGTAATTCGCGGGAATCAAAACAGGATCATTCTCACGCCGCCGATGGCCAGCACCAGCGCCAGCAGCCGGCGTAAGACGGCCGGGTCCAGGCGGCGGCTGCCGTATTCGGCCCCAATCCAACCGCCGACGGCGACCACTGCTAACCAGAGCGGGGCGCCGGCGGGGAGGGAGGCGACGCCGGAAAGATGCCCCAGCAGGCCGGATACGGAATTAACCAGCACAAAAGCAGCGGACACACCCATCGTCTGGCGTGTGTTCGCCCAACCGGCCAGCAGCAGCAGCGGGCTGAGGAAGATGCCGCCCCCCATGCCGATGAGTCCGGCTAAGAGGCCAATGCCTGCGCCGGCCAACAGCGCCACCCAAACGGGCATTGGCCTGGGCGGGGGCAGGGGAGCGCCCCTGGTGGATCGAAATAGACGAACAGCAGCATATACCAAGATGAGGCCCACGATTGGCCTGTAAACGGCCGTGGGCAGGGTCAGGCGGCCTCCCAGGAAGGCGAAGGGGATTGACATGGCGGCAATGGGCCAGAAAATCTTGCCCGAGAAATAGCCGGCCCGATAAAACTTGAAGGTCCCAATGGAGGAGACAAGGATGTTGAGCGTCAGCGCCATGGGCTTCATCAAGCCAGGTTCGACGCCCAGCACGGCCATTGCCGCCAGATAGCCGGATCCCCCGCCGTAGCCGATAGAAGCGTACAACAAAGCCACCAGGAAGAAGGAGACGCCTAAGGCAATACCCATCTGTTGAACACCCCCGTTGTCGGTGACCAGGCGCGCTTGAAGTCGCCGTCCACTGATGGCGTATGGGGACGGCCGTGCTGTCCTAGTCGCTGTTGAGCACGTCATTCACCCAGGTGAAGGCGGCGACGGTGGTGGGCATGCCCAGCATTGAGCGCATCGGGCCGTTCTGCGACCGTGTTTGCTTCTAGAGACGTGTGTAAGTCATAATACCCCAGATCGGCACAGGTGCGGCAAAGGGTGTGCCCCTCTTGCACGATTTCTCGTTCGTTGATGATTTCTTCGCCGCACGCCTCGCAGATGGCCCTAATCCCTGGCCGGCTGATCAGGTCCTTAATGGGCGTTTTGAGGACAACCTGCTGCACCTGAAACAGGTCCAGCAGGGGCATGCGTTGGTAGCCCAGTAACATCGCTTCCCACTTGTTGCGCGCTTCTGGTGCGTATGCGTGTGCTTCCTGCCGCACGTGGCATCTGGGCGTGATGCGAATGGTTTCGCCAGTGCGCGTATCAATAAAAGTAGCGGCGATCTTTCCGTAATCTTCAACGCGTAAGGTGCGACGGCCGACCCAGCAGTTGGTGGCTACAGAAATGCCGTCAACGGCGCAGCCGTCGGTTTCAGCAATGGTGTAGAGCCGCTTGGTATTATCAGGTTGGGGGACGGTCAACCCGAGGACTTCTCCGGCCAGTAATCCCATACGCACGCCTAAGACCTGGCGCGGGCACAGGTGACGATGGAGTTGCGCGGATCGTTCAAGAAGTTCATCGAGGGTGGGCATGTTGTTCTCCAAAAACACACCTGGCGTCACAGGCGTGGTGTTTCCATGCTGCTCCCCCCTTTTCGGGGATGCGTAGGGTCCTATTCATGCTGCTTATTATGCCCTAAAATGCGAAAGGGGAAACGTGAAAAGGGGGAAACAGGGTGCTTTTGAGGCGCGGATGCATGAAAACAAGGAGAGGATGGCGGGAAACGCCGCGGCTTGTTCTATTTTCAGGGGGGCGTATCGACGGCCGCTACCCCCCTTGACATTCTAGTTGCTGGAAGGTTTATAATGCAGCCAATGAGGTGCACCGATGCAGATAAAAGAGCTGGCCCGGCGGACGAACCTGTCGGGCAAGACAATCCGTTATTACGAATCCGTTGGGCTGCTGCCGCCGCCCCGTCGTTTGTCCAACGGTTACCGCGACTATGATGAAACGGCCGTTGACCGGGTCCGGTTCGTCGCCGGGGCGCGCACGCTGGGTTTCTCGCTGGACGACATCGGCGAAATCCTGGCTTTGCGTGACCGGCGGGAAGCTCCCTGCCGGGTGGTCTTGGACATGTTGGAGGAGAAAGCGGCCGAAATCCGGCGGCGCATTGCGGAATTGCAGCAGTTGGAAGTGCAGCTGCATGAACTGCATGCGCTGGGTCTCACCTTTCCGACCGATGATGTGGACGGCAAGAACTGCGTTTGCCATCTAGTAAGTGAACGGGCAGCGAATACAGGATAACAATCAACAGTCAACGAGCAACAGTCAACGGATGACGCACAAAATGGAGAACCAAAACATGGAAATTGTCACGCGAACTAACCTGACCTGCCCCGAATGCGGCTTTGTAGAAGCGCTGGACATTCCCCTCGATTACTGACTGGCTTTCCACACGTGTGCCAGTTGTGGCACCCGATTACGGCCGCTTCCCGGTGACTGCTGTGTGTTCTGCTCTTACGGTGACCATCACTGTATTTCTAAACAAAAAGAGGCGCTGGCCAAACTCTAGCAAGAGTATGGCGAGGCGATGGTTGACCGGGGCACGGCCGTTCCCCTGCAGAAGTCCATCCACATCCACCCTACCCCCGGCGAGATGGTGAAGGATGCTGCCAAAAAGCTGCGCTGAAAGCGCAAGCCGGTCTGTCGCAATGCGCTATTGGAGCATAAACCGCCATATCAAATCAACCAGCGTGTGCATCGTCACGGCCGCCAGTAAATTGTTGCCGCTGCGCCGGTAAGTCACGCCGTAAAAGACGCCGGCCAGCGTGGCCAGGGCCACATACGCGATCTGAGTCGTCAAATCGCTGGCGTTGTTCCAATGCATTAACCCGAACGCCAGCGAAGATACCAGCAGCGCCAGCCAGCGGCGTTTCATCATCTGGTCTAACCCGTGCAGTAGAATACCGCGGAAGAACAGTTCCTCTGGGATGGCAACTGTGAGAAACAGCCCGACGGCGTGGGCCACGACGGCGCTGACGGCTGGCGTGCTACTGGGCGGCCAGGAGAGGAAATCAATGGCCAGGCCGATGGGGATGACGATGGCGGCAAAAATGACGGTGAACAGCACGGCGATGCCCATATCGCGCCAGCGGGGCGTCAGCCGGTAGCCGAAATCCGGCAGCCCTCGGAATGACGCCCAGCCGATGACGGCCGTGACCGAAATCGCCACCGCCCACCAATTGTAGGCAAACCCGTCCGGGCCGAACCACAGGTCATAATTCCAGCGCAGATCAAACGGTATCCACAGCAGCATCCAGATGGACACATCCATCCAGGTCAAGCCGGCTTGCCCAGGCGCTGTCTGGCGAAGCGCGCCCAAAGCGGCAAATACCCCCACACCCACAATCACCAACGCGTACGGGTCAAACCGGCCCACCAGCAGGCCGGTGATGAGATACAGCGCCGTGATGCCGCCGGCCGTGTGCCGCAGCGGCCGCTGCGTTGAACGCAGCCAGGTTGTAACTGTGCTGAGGACGGCGGGCGATCCCAACGCCAATTGTGCCCCGATCAGAGGGGCTAACCCGATGATGAGCGCCACAGTGGCCCGGGAGAGGAGATTGTCTGCCTTCCCTTCGTCAATGGCGAGGCCGATAATGAGAGCCACGGCCGCTACGGACCAACCTATCCACAAAAGCCAGGACTTCCTCTGCTTTTCACTCATGTTCCTACCTCCTGTCGTCACCAACATAAAAACAATGAAGTCGCTCACCTGATTATCCGCAAGCCTGGGGTGATTTGCCAATCTTCATTCATCCAGCCCCCATTTAAGTGTGTCACGGTTTATCATTTAAGAGAGGAAAACCGTGACACCGCGAGGTTTGGCGGTTTATTCCAATGATTTTATTTTGAGAATATACTGCCAAACACTTAGAGGGTTGTTTCTGAATAGCCGCAAAAAACACCCTGTCCCTATGCGCGTTTACCCTTTTCTAATCTTTTTCTGACACATTTCGGACGCAACAAGACCACAATCTGCCGCGGAGACAATAACAACCAACCGGGGTTCCGAGCTTGCGCGGGGTTGGTGACGACGTGAGACATGAAACGTGATCCAAAGCTATCACGCATCATGTTTCCCGTTTCGTCAGCAGACCTCGCCGTACCCTGGAAAACGACAGCGGTGAAGGAAGGCACAGTTCCTACAGAACGAAGACAGTCGTGTTTTCCTTCAAGGGAATAAGCGCCACTCGTCTCATTTGTCTAGCTTCACCCAGGCGCTTGGCTCCGCAAACCCCGAAGGAGTTTGGAGGTGCATCATGAATAAACGATTTATATTCTCTGTTTTGGTTATCAGCTTGCTGGCGTTCTTGTTAATCAGTTGTGCCGCGGCAACGTATGAAGCACAGTCGCCCCCGCTGGCTGTCGATCTGAAAGATCTCGTGCTGCCGGAGAATCAAGACACCAGCAGCGAACCGGCTGAGATTGTGACGCAGTTGCCGTTTGATGAAAACACGCTAATCGGCTTGTACGAGCGCGTCAATCCGGCCGTCGTTAACATCCGCGTTGTGAAGCAGATGGATACACAAAGCGGTGATAATCAACCGACTCTGCCCCAATTCCCGGAAATTCCCGGATTCCCCAGCATCCCTCAGCCGGAACCGGGGCCGCAACAAGGGTTGGGTTCCGGGTTCGTGTACGATCGGGAAGGGCATATCGTCACCAATAACCATGTCGTTGCTGGTGCCGATCGAATTGTGGTGACCTTCGCCGACAATACGGAAGTAGATGCGGCGCTGGTGGGCACAGACCCTGATAACGATCTGGCCGTGATTCAAGTAGATGTTGACCAGGATTTATTGGCGCCCATTCCTCTGGGCGATTCAGAATCACTGAAGGTGGGACAACTGGTGGTAGCCATCGGCAACCCGTTTGGCCTGGAAGGGTCTATGACCACGGGGATTGTCTCCGGACTGGGGCGTATGCTGCCCGCCGGTTCACGCACACCCTCCGGGGATCGGTTTAGCATTCCCGACATCATTCAAACAGATGCGGCAATCAACCCCGGCAACTCCGGTGGCCCTCTCCTAAACATTAATGGAGAACTCGTGGGGGTGAACACAGCGATTGAATCCCCGGTGCGTGGATTTGCCGGCATCGGGTATGCTGTGCCGTCCAACACGGTGGCGGAAGTGGTGCCCCAGCTCATCGAGAAGGGGGTGGTGGAACATCCCTGGCTGGGCATTGCTGGCACTACGCTGACCGGGGATCTGGCTCGGGCGATGAACCTGGAAGATCAGGTGGACGGAGGTGTTCTGGTGACTAAGGTGGTCGCGGATAGCCCGGCCGACAAAGCGGAACTGCGCGGCAGTGATACCGAAACGGAGATTGACGGCATTCCGGTGTTGGTTGGCGGTGATGTGATCGTGGGTATTGACGACCGGCCGGTGCAGGAGTTTGATGATTTACTCGGTTATATCGTGCATGAAACGGCCGTGGGGCAAACGGTCACGCTGCATGTGGTGCGCGGCAGCAATGCTGATACACTGGATATTCAGGTGACGTTAGAAGCGCGGCCGACTGAGACCAGATAAGCGACAGGGTAAGCCCAAAACGACACAGCCTGCTGCGGCCGACACGAGCGTGTTTGACCTTCGTGTTGGGATGCAGCAGGCTGTTTTTTCTTGGCTGCGGACAGTTGATGATTTGCCGACAACAGCATATCATCTCGTGAATGTGTTTCAAATGAGAGATTCTCCCGTATTCCATGAACCATGTTCCCTCTACGGATTACGGCTCACGGATTACGGAACACGGGTCACGGATTACGGAACACAATACCAGGAGACTTGATGGATATGACTACCCCCGCCCCTTCCACGCTCGATTTACGCGGTCGCATACTTGGCCTGGATCAACGGGTGCCGCTGCTGGACGGCCGTCTGGTTCCCTACGTGAATCTTGACAATGCAGCCAGCACCCCGCCCCTCAAAGATGTCGTAGACGCCATCGGCCGCTTCCTGCCTTATTATTCCAGCGTTCACCGGGGGACCGGTTTCAAATCCCGGCTGAGCACGGTGGCCTATGACCAGGCGCACGAGATCATCGGCCGTTTCGTCGGCGCGGACCTGTCCAACAACACCGTGATCTTCGGCAAGAACAGCACCGAGGCGCTCAATAAGCTCGCTTACCGTCTGCCGATTCCCCCCGATTTTGTGGTCATCACCACCCAATTGGAGCATCATTCCAATGATCTGCCCTGGCGCGGCCGTGCCCCGGTCGTTCACGTGCGAGCCACGCCGGAAGGTCGCTTCGACGAGGATCATTTCGACCATCTTTTGCAGCAGTATGCCGGGCGGATAGCCCTGGTGACGGTCACCGGCGCGTCCAATGTGAGCGGCTTTTTGCAGCCCATTCACCGGCTGGCGCGCAAAGCGCACGCTGCCGGGGCGTACATCCTGGTAGATGCGGCCCAGTTGGCCCCCCATCGCCGCGTAGACATGAAACCCGACGACGATCCAGAGCACCTCGATTTTGTGGTTTTGTCGGCGCATAAAATGTACGCACCTTTTGGTACCGGCGCGTTAATTGGGCCGAAAGAGGTCTTCCTCCAGAGCGCACCCGAATATCGGGGCGGAGGTACGGTGGACATCGTGACATTAGACGAGGTGCACTGGGCCGGCATGCCAGACCGGGATGAAGCGGGCAGTCCCAACGTGGTGGGCGCGGTGGCTATGGCCGTGGCAGCGCAGGTTCTAATGGATGTGGGAATGGACCAGGTTGCTGCCCACGAAGAAGAGTTGATTGCTTATGCGCTTAAACAGATGAGCCAGGTACCCGGCATCACCATTTACGGAGAAACGGATCCGGCGCGCGCCGGCGAAAAGGTGGGCGTCATCCCTTTTAACCTGGATGGCTTATCTCATTTCCTGGTCGCGGCCGTGCTTGGTTATGAAGGGGGCATCGGCGTGCGTAGCGGCTGTTTCTGCGCCCACCCATACGTGGTTCACTTGTTGCATCTCAATGAAGAAGAGGCCGCTACCTGGCGGGAGCAAATGCTGCGCGGGGATAAATCAAACATGCCCGGCATGGTGCGGGCCAGTTTTGGCTGTTACAACAATACCGATGACATTGACCGGTTGGTTGAGATGCTGGGCCGCCTGGCGCGAGGCGACTATCGGGGAGAGTATCAGTTACGGCCGGCCACCGGCGAGTACGTCCCGGCTGGTTACGAAGACCCGCTGGCGGATTATTTTTTGCTGGGGGCATAACAGTTTTGATATTTGACGTTTTCGAAGTAGGAGGAACCTATGTCCAGGATTCATGACATCCTTGGCCCCGTCGCCCGCCTGGGAATTACCGCCATGAGCCGCGGCCGTCTGCCCCAGACGGAAGGCGCCGTCACGCTGCCCGGCTTGACGGCCGAAGTCGAGGTGTTCCGCGACCGCTGGGGTATCCCCCACATTTACGCCCAATCGCGCCGTGACCTGTTCTTTGCCCAGGGCTTCGTCCACGCGCAGGATCGCCTATGGCAGATGGAACTCAACCGGCGCACCGGCCATGGCCGCCTGAGCGAGTTATTCGGCGATCTGGCCCTGGACACGGACCGGACCATCCGCACATTTGGCTTCAATCGCCTGGGCCGGGCAGATTGGGAAAACGGCGACGACGACGTACGCTTGGTCATCCAGGCGTATACCGACGGCGTTAACGCGTTCCTCGCTCACCCGGACAGCAAACTGCCGGTGGAGTTCTCCCTCCTGCGGCACAAGCCGGAACCGTGGCAGCCGGAGGATACGGCCGTCTTCATCCGTGTCATGATCTGGCAATTATCCCATGCATGGCATGGCGAGCTGGTGCGCGCCCAAATCGCTGAAGCCGTCGGCGCAGAGCGCGCGGCCGATCTGGAGATACGCTACCCGGCGGCCAACCCCATCACCTTGCCCAACGGCATCGAGTTCAACGTCTTTGACCCCAACGGCATGCTAGGCCAGGCAACCGGCCCCTTCTTAGACCGGGGCAAGGGGAGCAATGCGTGGGCGGTGGCCGGGCGTAAAAGCGACACCGGGCACGCCATATTGTGCAATGATATGCACCTGATGCTGACTCTGCCGTCGTTGTGGTATGAGATGCACCTCCATGCCGGGGAGTATCATGTGACCGGCGTCACGCTGCCGGGTGTGCCCATGGTGCTGGTGGGGCACAATGCCCACATCGCCTGGGGGATGACGCTGGCCTTCACCGACTGCGAAGACCTGTTTATCGAGCAATTCGACCCTGACCTGCCCTATCGCTACCGCTTTGAGGATGAGTGGCTGGAAGCAGAGGCCATCAATGAGCCTATCCGGGTCAAAGGACGGGATGAACCCCACATTGAGCAGGTGCTGGTTACCCGGCATGGCCCCGTGATCTCGGACGTGGTGGGGTATCCGGCGCAGCGCGTGGCGGTTCAGTCCATGGCGTTACGGCCGTCCCCTGCGCTGAAGGGGTGGCTGTTTCTCAACGCGGCGCAAAACTGGAACGAATTCGTTGAAGCGATGCGTCTGATCGAAGCGCCCCAGCTCAATGTCAGCTATGCTGACGTGGAAGATAACATCGGGCATTGGGTGACGGGGAAGGTGCCGGTGCGGGCCAAAGGAGACGGCCGTGTGCCGGTCCCCGGGTGGACAGGGGAATACGAGTGGGTGGGGGAGGTGCCGTTCGCCGAAATGCCGCACGCGTTCAACCCGGAGCAGGGGTTTGTGGTGAGCTGCAATCACCGCATTGTGCCCGACGATTACCCTCACTTTTTGGGAGAGGTGTGGATGAATGGTTACCGGGCGCGCCGGTTGACGGCGTTCATGGAGGCCAAAGAGACGTTGTCGTCTGAAGATTTCCAGGCGATGCACATGGACGTCACCTGCCTGCCGGGGTTGGAGTTCGTGGAGCGGCTGGCCGGGCTGGAAAGTGAGGACCCGGACGTACAGTTGGCGCTGGCGCAGTTGCGCGCCTGGGACGGCCGTCTGACGCCCGACAGCGTGGGCGGCTGCCTGTACGAGGTGGCGCGTTACACGCTGGTGCGCAATTTGCTGGAGCCGGGGCTGGGGCAGGAGTTAACCCTTCGCTGGATGGGGAAGGGGTTCCACCCGCTGCTCATGTTCGCCCACGAGTTTTTTGGGCATGATACGGTCACGATGCTGCGGCTGCTGGATGATGAGCAATCCTGGTGGGTGGAACAGGCGGGCGGCCGCACGGCCGTCATCACTCGCAGTTTGAAAGAAGCGGTGTCCTGGCTGCGGTCCGAATTGGGTCCGGACGTGGCCAGATGGCAGTGGGGGCGCATCCACCAGATTTCCTTCGAGCATCCATTGGGCTTGCAGCAGCCGCTGGACCGGGTTTTCAATCGCGGCCCGTTCCCTATCGGCGGCGACACCGACACCCCATGCCAGACAGCGATGAATCCTCACGAGCCGTACGATACCCGCGCCTGGGCGCCCTCCTTCCGTATGATCGCCGACATGGGCGATTTGTCCCGCTCTCTGGCTATCTTCCCCCCAGGCCAGTCGGGTCACCTGGCCAGCCCGCACTACGATGACTTGATACGGCCGTGGCTTGATGGAGAGTACCATCCCATGCTGTGGACGCGCGAGCAGGTGGAGCAGGAGGCCGAAGGTAAGCTGGTGTTGAGCCGAGAGCGTCAGTAAATCTCCGGCACAAACGTTTGCTCGGTAATGGGCGGCCGGATGTAGCCGGTGTCCTCTTCGCGCGGCGGCAGTTCGACCGGACCAGGCGTGATGTCCTTATACGGGATCATGCTCAGAATGTGGCTGATGCAGTTGAGGCGTGCCCTTTTCTTGTCGTCCGAATTGACCACGTGCCAGGGAGCCTGCTTGATATCCGTGTAATCGAACATCCGGTCCTTCGCCTTGGAATACGCCACCCAGCGGCGGCGATCCTCCAGGTCCATGGGGCTGAGCTTCCACCGCTTGGTGGGCGTGTGCACGCGCGCCTGAAAACGGCGTTCTTGCTCTTCATCACTGACGCTGAACCAATACTTGAGGAGGATGATGCCGGAGCGTACCAGCATGCGCTCGAACTGGGGGCAGGAGCGGAGGAACTCGCGATACTCTTCCTCGCTGCAAAAGCCCATGACATGCTCCACCAGGGCGCGGTTGTACCAGCTTCGGTCAAACAAGACGATCTCACCGGCCGCCGGCAAGTGGGCCACATAACGCTGAAACCACCATTGCGTGCGTTCCCGGTCGCTGGGTTTAGGTAAGGCGATTACACGCACGATGCGCGGGCTCATCCGTTCGGTGATGCGCTTGATCACACCTCCCTTGCCGGCGCCGCCCCGCCCCTCGAAAATGATGATCACGCGCAGACCCTTCTCCACGACCCAGTATTGGAGCTTGATCAGTTCTTCTTGGAGCCGGGCCAGTTCCTTCTCATAGAACCGGGTCTTGAGCTTCCCTTTTTTGTTGTAACGGGCATCGGGTTTGGGCGCTTTCACTTGCGCTGGGGCTTGCTCGTCTATCATCATGACCTCTCCTGAAAATAGTGGAATTTTCATGCCTTTTGGTGTGCGGAACACTCATGGAAACTCCTCTGGCGATTGACGGACAATGTGGGGCGGTATTGAACGGTGCTGTTGGGGTGATTATAGCATACGTTTCAACCGGGAAGCCCCACCATTTCTGCACTGATTTGCCACAATCGGCGCGCGGCCGCTTCGTCATACGACGCCGCTGATGAGGGGACTGGTTTGCAGTCTACGAAGTATTTGCCCGTCACCCCCTCGACTTCCGGCGAAGAGGCGAGGTAAATGCTGGTCTGCGCCCCCTCCTCCACATTTTTCGCCACCCGGTTGATGAGCCACTTGACCGGGCGGCGGAACAACGGGATGTTGTTGGCCCCGATATTGGTGGCCACGAAGCCGGGGTGCAGCGCATTGGCGGTCACGCCGCTCCCTTCCAGGCGGCGGGCCAGTTCGTAGGTGAAGAGCAGGTTGGCCAGCTTGGAACGGCCGTACGCCTTCATTCCCGCATAATTCTTCCGGCATTCCAGATCGTCAAAGTCAAGTTGCGCCCCCTCGTGAGCTTTGGAGGAGACATTGACGATACGGGCCGGGGCGCTTGCTTTCAGGAGGTCAAGCAGCAGGTTGGTGAGTAGGAAGTAGCCGAGGTGATTGACGGCAAAAGTCATCTCGATGCCGTCTTGACTTTCCTGCCGGCTCATAAACATCGCCCCCGCGTTGTTCACCAACACGTCCAGCCGCCGGTGTGTTCCCCGGAACCAGGCGGCCAGCGCCTGCGTCGCAGCCAGGGAGGCGAAGTCTGCCAGCATGAATTCGGCCGAATCACGCCCCGTCTTCTGGTTGATTTGCTGCACCGTTTGGGCTGCCTTCTGCTCATTTCGTCCGACGACGATCACATGCGCCCCTTGCTCAGCCAATACCCGTGCCGTTACCTTGCCGATGCCGGCGGTGGCTCCCGTGACCATACAAACCTTGCCTTCCATCGTGTGTCGGGCGTTTGGGTTAGACATCATTGCTCTCCTGATCCTGGTTTTGTGGATGAATTTGCATTATACACGCGATGGGGCCGCGTTGCGCGTGGTCTAAGAAACAGGTGAAAATCTTTCGTCGCGGCCGCGCCTTCCCTTAGAATCGAGCCTCATACTTGACCCAGGTAAGGAGAGATTTTTATGCGACGTTGGCTCGTTTTTGTGCTGCTTGTGATTGTGTGGGGCGTGATCTTATCAGCCTGTGACGGCCAGGAGCCGGCCCCGCCCGCGCCCCCGGTTCCGACCGAAACCCCGTTGCCGGAACCGACACCGGAGCCGACGCCGGGGCCAATGCCCACGGAGACAATGGCCGTTCAAGAAATAGAGGCGGGCGTGGCGGCAACGGCCGAACTCGCCGAGACAGTCCCGGACGGAACCCGAACTTTCGTCATTGTCCCGGAGGAATCAGAGGCGTCCTACATCGCGGCCGAGGAATTCTTCAGCGGGGCGGTGGAGCGGCTGGGCAAGACGCTGGGGCTGACGGATACCATCGGCCGCACCAACGAAATTGAGGGGGCGTTCCAGCTCAGTCCGGACGAGCCGTTCCCGCTGGTTTCCAACCACTTCATCGTCAATATTCAATCTCTGGCCAGCGACGACCGGCGTCGGGATGAGCGTCTGCGCGAGCAATGGCTCGAATCATTCCGCTATCCTGAGGCGGAGTTCACAGCCACGGCCGTGGAAGGCTTCCGCTATGTGGAAGGGGAGGAGGTGAACTTCACCCTCACCGGCGACATGACCATCCGCGAGATCACGAACAGCGTCACCTTTGACGTGACGGCCGTGTTGGAAGGAGACACCATCCGCGGCGCCGCCACAGCCCCCATGCGCATGAGTGATTACGGCTTTGATCCCCCTGCCTTCGGCAACTTCTTCACTGTGGAGGATGAATTTACGGTAGTGGTGGTGTTTACGGCGCGGGAAGACAGTATCCAGGAGGATAGACTGCCTTCTGAAGGCTAGCCCTGTCTCAACTCATGATAGCGGAAGCAGTCGGTGGTGTGGTCGTTGACCATACCGACCGCCTGCATGAAAGCGTAACAAATCGTGGGGCCGACAAAGCTGAACCCCCGTTTTTTGAGGGCTTTGCTCATCGCTTCTGATGCCGGTGTTTTGGCGGGAAGTTCCGACACGTGTTGCCATGAATTTTGGATGGGCCGGCCGCCTACGAACTGCCAGAGAAACTCGCCAAAACGGCCAACTTCTGCCCGCAATTTGAGATATGCCTGGGCATTCTGAATGGCCGCGCGGATTTTTAGCCGGTTGCGTACGATGCCCGGGTTGTTCATCAGTTCGTTAAATTTGGCTTCATCATAGGCAGCCATTTTGGCAGGATCAAAGTTGTCGAATGCTTGGTAGTAGTTGTCTCGCTTGCGCAGGATGGTAATCCAACTGAGTCCTGCCTGTGCTCCGTCGAGAATGAGCTTGGCAAAAAGCGGCTGGTCGTCGTAAACGGGGACGCCCCACTCCTCATCGTGATAGGTGATGTACAGCGGGTCATCGCCCACCCAGGCGCAGCGCACGGTCATCACGCGGGCAAACGCTCAATGATCGTGCCGTTGGCCATACCGCCCCCTTCGCAGATGGCGACCAGACCATAGCGGCCCTCGCGCCGTTCCAGCTCGTGCAGCAGGGTGGCCATCAGACGGGAGCCGGTCGCGCCCAGCGGGTGGCCCAGGGCGACGGCCCCGCCGTTGACGTTTACTCTGTCCATGGGCGCGCCGATTTCATGCTGCCAGGCGAGCACAACCGGGGCAAAGGCTTCGTTTACCTCGAACAGATCAATATCGTCCACGGCCAGCCCTGCCTTTTGCAGCACCTTCTGAGTGGCGGGGATGGGGCCGGTGAGCATACTCACCGGGTCTACGCCGACGACGGAGAAAGCGACGAAACGGGCGCGCGGCCGCAGTCCCAATTCACGCGCCATTTCGGGGGAGGCGATCAAGGTCACGCTGGCTCCGTCGGAAATCTGGCTGGCATTGCCGGCGGTGATGTCGGCCAGGTTGGGGAAGGCGGGGTCCAGGGAAGCCAGCCGTTCTAGCGATGTGTTGGGGCGGATGCCCTCGTCGGCCGTAAACAAGACGCATTCGCCCGCTTCATTCTTCGCCGGCACTGGGATGATCTCCTGGGTGAAGTAGCCGTTCTCGCGGGCGCCCGCCGCCCGCATGTGGCTCTGGTAGCTGAAACGATCCAGGTCTTCACGGTTGAAGCCCCACCGATCGGTGATCATTTGCGCGCCCACCGCCTGATCGAACCAGCCTCTGGGCAGGTTGTACCGCTTTTGTAAACTTTCGGTCAAGGGCGTGCCGGGGCCGTTGGCAATGGTGCTGATCATGGGCACGCGCGTCATGGATTCCACGCCGCCGGCGATGACCAGGTCGTATGCGCCGGCCATCACTCCCTGAGCGGCGAAGTGAATGGCCTGCAAGCTGGAGCCACACTGCCGATCCACCGTAGTGGATGGGACTGACTCCGGCAGCCCAGCTGATAGCCAGGCGTTGCGGCCGATGTTAAGCGCCTGCTCACCCACCTGATCCACGCAGCCGATAATGACGTCGTCAATGCGCGCCGGGTCTACCCGGACGCGTTCCAGCAGGCGGCACAGAAGATGGCCCAATAAATCAACGGGATGTGTGTTAGCCAGGGCCTTGCCCCGACGGCCGATGGGCGTGCGAACGGATTCTAAAATCACGGCATTGTTCATGATTAACCTCGCTTGCGACTCATGCCACGCTCCCGGGCTGTCCAATATGCTGCCTCCGGGCGGGAAAGAGCCGGACTCCACCTATTTTAACGGGCTTATTCTACCTGATGCGTGGGCTGGCATACCACTTTCGTTGGCGCCTGGTGCTACTCTTTAGGTGACTGCCCAGGAATAGGCCCTGAGGCGCGTCTGGATTGAGGTTAAGATCGTGGATTATCGGACTCGATTTGAACGGTTCTTCGCAAACGGGCGGCCGTTTGCGGCGGGCGCAGCCGCTGGGGGGGCGGGATTGATCATCTCGTTTGCCGGCCGCGGGATCATTCCTGGCCGGGTACTGGGGGATCCGCTGCCGCTGGCGCTTTCGGTGGGGCAGATTACCAGGGGGTTCACCTACTTCGACTGGCGCGCGCCCCTGTTTCATGCGCTGTTCGCTCTCTTTTTAGGCGGGCTGGCCGCGCTGGCGTCAGGATTCCTGGATCGGGAACGAAGCGTTTCGCCTGAAGAGGCGGGTAGGGCAGGGCGGATCGCGGCCGTCATCAATGTGGGGAGCGTGGCCCTGCTGCAAGTGGATGCGGTGATCGTCGCCTTCTGGTACTTCATGGCCGGCCTGATCAGCGTCTTCCTCACTGCGGCTGCTGCCAGGCGCGCGGCCGCGTTTTATCACACCCGATTCACGCCACAATGACCTGACCCAGCCCCACGCTGATGGTGATGTCTACTTTGTTGGCTGCCGATGCGTAGTTGGGCGATTCGTAACGGCCGTCCGCCCGGGGGAAGCGGTTCCGATCCACACTGACTTCAGCAAACCCTTTCATCGTCTGAATACGGGCAGCCACGCCCTCTGGTACACGCAGGTTGATTTTGGCAAGTCCCGTGTCTACGTAGACGATGGTATGGCCTGCGCCGGCGGGTAATGCGACGCTGGTTTCGCTGGCTCCAGTGCGCAGATTCAGTTCCGTGACGTGGAGGTCGGTCAGATCGAGATGAGCCTCGCAGGCTCCCGTGCGAACATCGAGGGACAGGGGGATGTCGCGGTTGAATCCAAAGCGCCAGTTTCGTTCACGGCCTGACCAGGGAGAGATGAAGAGGCTGCCGGAACGCGGCCGCATTTCCACCACAGCGATTCCATCCGCTTCCTTAATCCCATATTCCAGACCGGTACCGAAGCGCCCGGCCAGCAGTTCATCCGTGGCCGCCTCGCTGTTGATGGCCAGTTCCCCAGCCCCAAAATGAAGTTGTACCTGGGCCTGGGTAAACCCTTTGCGCGGAAGCGACACATGTTCGGCCGCGGCCAGGCGATACCGGCTTCCGCGCAAAAGCTGAAGCCCGAACCAGATGAGTAGAAGCGGCCAGAACAGATGCCAGGAATTGAAATGGAGGATGCCCAGGTTGTTCAGCAGGAATAGAACGCCCAACAGGATGAGAATGATGCCCTTGGTGATGTTCTCTTTGCGCATGGCGAGGCTTATTTGCCGGTGACGGCCGTTGCCTTAGTCGAACCAACTGCCGAGCAGCGCGCTCAGCCCGCCGATGATCAGGAACCAGGGCCAGATAAGACCCCAATCCAGGCTGAACAAAAAGGCGGAGGCGACAAGCGTGATAAAGAGGCCGCCGGTCAGTGAGCTGCGTGCGGAATGGGAGAGACGGCCGTGCCGCCGGTAGCTGTTCCACGCATTGCCAAAATTATGAACGGCCGGGATGAGGATGAACAGCGCCCACCAGTTGTTGAGCGAGAAATCGACCAGATTTGAAAAGAGGAAAACGACGCCGATAATAATGAGTACCACACCAACGATCCAGTTGCTGTGACGCTGTTCAGACGAAAACCAGTTTCCCTCAGCCTGCGCATTCTCCGCGTCCTTCAGTTCCGAAATCTCTTCACTCACGAAAACCTCCTTCCCAAAGATATTGTATTCGAGCAGCTATACGTCGATCACGACGGGGAAGTTGCGGCCGCGCTTCGGTAGTCCCTTCAGTCAGTGTGGCGTCAGGTATGGGCGATTCCGGTGTTCGACCATCATACAGGCGTCCATCACCACATCTAATCCGGCGCTGCGCGCGGTCGCGGCCGCCTTCTGATTATAGATACCGAGTTGCATCCACACCGCCCCGGCATTGATCTGGATAGCCTGCTCTACAAATGGAGGCGCCTTCTCGCTGCGTTGGAAGATCAGTACCAGGTCCACCGGCTCCGGGATAGAGGGTAAATCAGGATAAGCCGTCTCCCCCAGCCCCTCCTCCAGGTACGGATTGACCGGGATGATGCGATATCCTTGTTGCTGTAAATAAGCGGGCACGTAGTACCCGGCGCGCGACGGCCGCGAGGAGAAGCCCACCACCGCGATGGTTTTGGCTGTTTTCAGGATGTGCTCGATACTTTGATGTTGATTCACATTTCACCTCCGCTTAGATGGCATTATAATACAGGCAGTTAGCAGCGCCGCTTACTTTTCGGGAGGGAGCGACGCCCCATGATTGTAACAATGCCTCTTTCAGGTAACGAGCTGGACGGCCGTGCCTTCCATGTCAAGGTTGGCGCGCGGCCATTCGCCAGTCGTCGCAGGATAGAGGAGGTTGCGGTAAACTTGTACCCTCCGGCCCGCGGCCGTGGAACACACTTGATAGGAGACAACCATGCAGAGCTTTGGCACATTTGTTAGCAAATATGGAATTGAAAATCACGGAATAAAAAACCCTGGTACCGTTTATTGGAATCTGAGCACCCCGATGCTTTACGAACAAGCTATCCGCCGGCGCGAAGGCGCCTTGACCCACCTTGGCCCGCTCGTCGTTCGCACCGGCGATCACACCGGCCGTTCACCCAACGACAAGTTCATCGTTAAGGAGCCAACCAGCGAAAAAGATATCTGGTGGGGGACGGTCAATCGCTCCATCAGTCAGGAGCAGTTCGACCGTTTGATGCGCCGAATGCAGGCGTACATCCAGAATCGCGACATCTTCGTTTTTGACGGGTACGCCGGAGCAGACCCCGCCTATCGTATGCCGGTACGCATCATCACCGAGTATGCCTGGCATAACCTGTTTGCCCGAAATATGTTCATCCGCGAACTAAACCCGGAGAAGCTGGCCAACCACATCCCTGAGTTTACCGTCATCGACATGCCCCGATTCCACGCTGAACCGGAAATTGACGGCACCAACAGCCAGACATTTATCCTCGTGGATTTCGGCAAACGGCTGGTTCTAATTGGGGGGACAGAATATGCTGGCGAGATCAAGAAAAGTATCTTTACGGCGCTCAATTATTATCTGCCTAAGCGGGGCACGATGAGCATGCATTGCAGCGCTAACTATGGCGCAACCAAGGACGATACAGCCCTCTTCTTTGGCTTGAGCGGCACAGGCAAGACGACGCTCAGCAACGATCCGGCCCGCACATTGATTGGAGATGATGAACATGGCTGGGACGACAACGGCATTTTCAATTTTGAGGGCGGGTGTTACGCTAAAGTGATCCGGTTAGACCCGAAAGGGGAGCCGGAGATTTATGAGACCACGCGCAAGTTCGGTACTATTCTGGAAAACGTGGCCTATGACAACCAGACTCGCCGCGTGGACTTAAATGACGCTTCTTTTACTGAGAATACCCGCGCCAGCTACCCCATCAGCCACATTCCCAATGCGGATCGGGCCGGCATGGGCGGACATCCGAAGCACATCATGTTCCTCACGGCCGATGCCTTCGGCGTCCTGCCGCCCATCAGCAAGCTGAATAAGGCGCAGGCGCTCTACCATTTCCTGAGCGGGTACACGGCCAAAGTAGCGGGCACGGAACGCGGGGTGACCGAGCCTCAACCCAATTTCAGCGCCTGCTTTGGCGCGCCGTTCATGCCGCTGCATCCGGGTGTGTACGCGAAGATTTTGGGTGACAAAATTGAGAAGCACGGGGCACAGGTGTGGCTGATCAATACTGGTTGGACCGGCGGCCCGTATGGGGTGGGCAGCCGCATGAAGCTGGCGTATACGCGCAAAATGGTGTCTGCGATTTTGGAGGACAGGTTAACGGCCGTGGAAACCTTTACTGAGCCGTTCTTTGATTTGCAAATCCCGGTCCATATTGACGGGGTGCCTGATGAGGTGCTGAATCCGCGCAACACCTGGGCCGACGGCGAGTGCTACGATACCCAGGCGCAGAAGCTGGTTGAGATGTTCATCGAAAACTTCAAGCAGTTCGAGGATGGGGTATCGGCCGAGGTACTCGCGGCCGGGCCGCAGCGTTGATTGGCCTGGCGATCTGAGAACGGGCGCGAATCAAGCGTCGTTTCAATTAAGCGTGGGAGATTAGAGAACTTACTCTGATCTCCCACGTTTTGTTTTCCTGAAAAAAGAGGGAAGCAGCGCCCTGGCGATAAGGGCTAAAAACGGCCGCGATCAAAGCGTGTACAGGTCCCCGAATTTACCCCGAAGGTAGCGAATGTATGGCCCGATGGTTAACGGGCCTCCGCTGATGCGCTCCACCAATTCATTTGCCGTGAACTTACGGCCGTGCCGGTAAATGTTCTCCTTGAGCCACTGGTGTAAGGTACCGAACTGCCCCTGTTCAATCTCGGCCGGAATCTGGGGGTGGGCGGCCAGCGCCTGTTCATAAAACAGCGCGCTCATGACATTGCCCAGCGTATATCCCTGAAAAGCGCCGCCGATCAGCCCCATGAACCAATGGACATCCTGGAGCACGCCATCCCGGTCGTCCGGGGCGCGGAGACCGAGGTCTGCCTCATACCGGGCGTGCCATGCATCGGGCAGTTCCTTGAGCGCGAGCGTTCCTTCCAACAGCTGCAACTCCAGGTCGAAACGGATCATGACGTGGAGATTGTATGTCACCTCGTCTGCGTCGGTGCGAATGAGGGAGCGCTCAACCTTGTTAATGGCGCGATAAAAGGTGTCCGGCGAGACATCCCCCAGTTGATTGGGGAAGGTGGCTTGCAGCTTCGGGTAATAATGCGTCCAAAAGCCGCGGCTGCGGCCGACCAGATTCTCCCACAGACGGGATTGGCTTTCATGAACGCCGGAGGAGGTGCCGTTGGCCAGGGGGGTGCCCTCCAGCTTCATGTCAATGCCTTGCTCATACATGGCGTGCCCAGCTTCGTGCAGGGTGCTGAACAACGCTTCGCTTAAGTCATTCTCTTTGACGCGGGTGGTAATGCGCACATCCCCCAGCGAGAACTTGGTCATGAATGGGTGGTGGGTCTTGTCCTGACGGCCGCGTGTCAGGTCGTAGCCGAACTGCTTGACGATACCCAGGCCGAAAGCGAGTTGCTGGTCCTCCGGATAAGATTGGAGCAGACAGCGATTGTCGGCCGGCCCCTGACTAGTGATGGCCTGGACAATGGGGACGAGCTGCTGGCGCAGTTGGGTAAAGAGCGCGCGTACCGACTCCGATTTCATGCCTTCATCGGCGAAGTCAATGAGGGGATCTGCGATGTGTTCGTAGCCGGGGAAGCAATTGGCGATCCGGCGGCTGTAGTCGAGGGTCTTCTCCAGGTAAGGCTGAACGGCCGCGAAGTCGTTGGCTGGGCGTGCCTGCGTCCATGCCTGGTAAGCGGCCGCGCCATGCGCCGTGACCTCAGCCAGCAACGCCGACGGCACTTTCACCCGCTTTTCATAGCTGCGCCGGGTCACGCGGATGAGGCTGGCATCATCGCTGTCATAGGGAAGCCCCTCTTCATACGGCCGCAATGCATCCAGTAATTTCCCCACAGCGGCATCGGTGAACTTTTCATGCGCCAGGCGTCCGAGCGTAGCCATTTGCCGCCCGCGCGCGGCCGCGCCCCCGGGGGGCATATAGGTTGCCTGGTCCCAATTCAGCAGCGCTGCGGCCGAATTCAGGTCGTTAACTTCCTGCAGCCGCGCTTTCAATTCTTTCAGCTTCTTTTCCACAAATGACTCCTTGTTACATGGGGCCAAGGACGGTGCGTCAGTGGCCATCGTATTGTAGCATCGAGATCAGGCTGTACCAACGAGATTCGCATAGACATTGAGTATTGAACACTACGATCCAGTAACTGCCGCCGGGAATATCGCCAGCTTAAACTTCTCATAAGGTTGGCTTTAGAACGCGTTAAAGACGCCTGATTAGGCCGTTCCTTATACTGGCAAAGCGGAGCCGGAGGGCACCACTCCTCCCGCGCACCACCACCATTTCCACAACTTCCTGACACAGGAGGCGTCTCATATGATAGAAGTGACCGGTCTGTATAAGGCATACGGCGCTGTACAGGCGCTTGACAATGTCAGCTTCAAGATCGCTCCCGGCGAAATCATCGGACTCCTTGGTCCCAATGGGGCAGGGAAGACGACGATCATCAAAACGCTTACTGGATATTTGCAGCCGGATGAAGGAGAGGTGATCGTAGATGGCCTGGACGTGCTCAACCACCCTAAAGAAGTCCAGGCGCGAATCGGTTACCTCCCAGAGAGTGCACCGCTGTACCCGGAACTCACCGTCCAGGATTACCTGCTCATGATGGCCGGCTTGCGCCAGATTCCGCCGGAAGAGGAGCTGGAGCGGTTGTCTGAGGCGGTGTATGCCACTGGCCTGGTTGATTATCTGACACGGCCCATCGGCGAATTGAGCAAGGGGTATCGCCAGCGGGTGGGCCTGGCTCAGGCGATTTTGCATAAGCCACGTCTGCTCATTCTAGACGAGCCGACGGTGGGGCTGGACCCGACACAAATCATCGAAATCCGCAATCTGATCCGGCGGCTGGCGCGGAACAGCACTGTGCTGTTTTCTACGCATATTTTGCCAGAGGTGGAGGCGTTGTGCGATCGGGTGATTATGCTGTTTAACGGCCGTGTGAAAGTGGACGCCCGCCTGTCTGAATTGTCGCAGACGAATGACGCTATTTTGACGCTGGACGGCCGTCCCCAAGACGCTGAATCCGCCCTGGCGCAGTTGGACGGCGTGAGCGCGGTCTCCGAATTGCCGGCGACCAACGGCCATGTGACGTACCGTGTCAGCGGCGAACCGGGCGCAGACCTCTGCCCGGCAATTTACCAACTGGCAGCCGGCAGCGGCTGGCCCGTGCGTGAACTGCGCCGCGACATGCAAACCCTGGAGACGGTATTCAACAAACTGGCGGTGGCTGAATGACCCGTGCACGGGAAACGGCGAGCCAATCCGACGGATGACCGATTTCCGCAATAGAGGTTCCTATGAAACGACAAATCCTTTCCATCACGAAAAAAGAACTCAGCAGCTACTTCGGTTCCCCGCTGGCAACGATTTTTCTTGGCACTTTCCTGGCGGCCGTGCTCTTCATCTTCTTCACGGTGGAGACTTTCTTTGGCCGGGGAATCGCCGATGTACGGCCGCTCTTCCGCTGGATGCCCATTCTGCTCATCTTCCTCCTGGCTGCGCTCACCATGCGCCAATGGAGCGAAGAACAGCGCTCCGGCACCCAGGAATTGCTGCTCACACTGCCGGTCAGCCCAATTGCGTTGGTGCTGGGCAAATTCCTGGCGGTGATGACGCTCATCGTCGTGGCCCTGGGGTTGACATTGCCTTTGCCCATCACTGTGAGCATCATCGGCAACCTGGATTGGGGGCCGGTGTTGGGAGGCTATCTGGCCGCCCTGCTCATGGCCAGCGCGTATGCGGCCATTGGCCTCTTTGTCTCCTCGCGTACCGACAACCAGATCGTGGCGCTCATCGTTACGGTGCTCCTGGGCGGCTTGTTTTACCTGTTGGGCACGCGGGGCATCACTGATTTTGTCGGCGGCCGCGTCAGTGAATTGTTATGGGCCGTCGGAACCGGCAGCCGCTTTGAAAGCATCCAGCGAGGCGTGATCGACCTGCGCGATCTGGCGTACTATCTCACATTGGCTGCTTTCTTCCTGATGCTGAACACAGTATCGTTGGACAGCATTCGTTGGAGCCGGAGCCAGGTCTCTTACCGGCGGCGGGCGATGTTAACGGCATTGCTCATCGGCCTCAACCTCGCGGCCCTCAATGTGTGGCTCTATCCGCTCCAGGGACTGCGCCTCGACCTGACTGCGCAAAAGGAGTACAGCCTTTCTCAAACGACGAAGGACCTGTTCGACAGCCTGCAAGAACCGCTCCTGATCCGCGCGTACATCAGCGAAAACACTCACCCGCTCCTTGCGCCATTGGTACCGCAGATTCGGGATATGCTGCGCGAGTACGAGGCGGCCTCCGGCGGCCGTGTCACAGCCGAGGTCGTGGATCCCACGACTGACCCGGAGATTGAGTCAGAAGCAAACCAGACCTACGGCATCAAGCCCACGCCGTTCCAGGTGGCTGGACGGTACGAGGCCTCTGTCATCAACGCTTACTTCGATATTCTGGTGCGGTACGGTGACCAGACCACAACCCTCAATTTTCAGGACCTGATCCAGGTTGACGCCACCACCAAAGACGTCCAGGTCCGTCTGCGCAACCTGGAATATGACCTGACCAGCAGCATTAAGAAGGTGGTCTTTGGCTTCCAGAGCGTAGATGCGATGCTGGCTGCCCTGGATGAGCCGGTCAAGTTAACCCTGTACATCACCCCCGACACCTTGCCTGAGCCGTTGCAAGGCCTTGAAGAAACCATTTCCAATGTGGCCCAGGAGATCGAGGCGGGGGCGGATGGCAAGTTCATTTACGAAGTCGTGAACCCGGACGCGGCCGACAGCCCGGTGGATCGCCAATCCTTGTTGGAAACGTACGGCTTGCGGCCGATTCCTGTGTCCCTCTTCTCGCCTGATACCTTCTATGCGTACATGGTGCTGGAGAGCAGCGATGGGGCGCAGGCGTTGTACCCTCCGAGCGACATCAGCGAAGGCCAGGTCCGCACCACCATCGAATCAGCGATCAAGCGCACTTCCTCCGGGTTCCTCAAGGTGGTGGGTGTCTGGACCCCGCCGAACCCAGCACAAAACCCACAGTTCGTGGGGCCGACCACCGACTTCTTTGACTACTCGCTCATCCGCGAGCAGTTGCGCCAGGAATACACAGTGCGCACGGTGGATCTTTCTACCGGGCAGGTCCCGTCCGATATAGACGTGCTGGTGGTCATCGCACCGCAGAACATGACCGACAAGGAATTGTTTGCCATGGATCAGTTCCTGATGCGCGGCGGCGCCCTTACACTGGCGATGAGCAACTACAAGTTAAGCTCTGAATTCAACGGCGGGCTGAAACTGCAGCCGACGAACACGGACAATCTTCAAGAATGGCTGCAAAACTACGGCATTACTCTTTCTGATTCCCTGGTTCTGGACCCGCAGAATCAGCCGTTCCCGCTGCCGGTCATGCGCCAGGTAGGCAACTTCCAGGTGCAGGAGATCAAAGCAGTGGATTATCCGTTCTTCGTTGATGTGCGGCCGGACGGGATGGATTCGAACAATCCCATCGTCGCCAATCTCCCGGCCGTGACGTTGAACTGGGTATCCCCGGCCGAAGTGGATCCCGAAAAGAATGCTGAGCGGGCCACCAACACTATCTTGCACTCCAGCGACGAATCATGGCTGCGGAGCACGCCTGACATCCAACCGGACTATGATCTTTATCCTGGTCTGGGATTCCCGGTGGAGGGCGAGCAGAAATCCTACCCGTTGGCTGTGTCCGTGCAGGGGACGTTCGAGAGCTTCTTCAAGGATAAACCTTCGCCGTTTGAAGAAGAGGACAATAACACAGACACAAACGCGCAAATGCCGCCCGGCACGCCAACGGACGCGAATACACCTGTCGGCACCATCGCAGTATCCCCGGAGTCCAGCCGCCTGGTGGTTATCGGCAGCGCCGCCTTCGTTGAGGATTCGATTCTCAATCTGTCCTCGCGCCTGACCCAAGACCGGTACCTGACCAACTTACAGTTCTTGCAAAACGTGGTGGACTGGTCTGCTGAAGACCTGGACTTGCTGGCGATTCGATCACGGGGATCGGTGGTTCGAGTGCTGGAACCGTTAACCGAACGCGAGCAATCATACTGGGAAGTGGGCAACTACACAGTTGCGATGGCGGCTTTGTTGGGCGTCTACTTCGGCTGGCGCACGCGCCGGCGCAATGAAGTAGCGCTTGACCTGAAACCTATACCTGTTACGGAGAGTGGAGACTAACGATGACGCGCCTACAAAGAATCCTTTCCGGGCTTCTCGTTGTTCAAGTGGCGCTGGTGGCCGCGGTTTTCTGGCCGCGCACGGCCGTCAATGCCGCTGGCGCTGCGCTGTTCCCGGATTTAAAACCGGAAGACGTTGTCCGGTTCTTGGTGGAGGACAGCGACGGAAACCAGATCGAACTGGCTCGCCAGGGAGACGGCTGGGTGTTAGCCAGCGCCGATGATTACCCGGCGGATGCTAGCCGGATTGACCCGCTGCTGGAGAAAATAGTGGGCATCAAGACGAACCGGTTAGTCGCCCAGACAGAAGCCAGCCATAAGCGGCTGAAGGTGGCTGATGATGCGTTTGAGAGCCGGGTGCAGCTCGTTCTCGACGACGGCAGCACGCGCACCTTCTTCCTGGGTTCTTCGCCCAACATCCACTCAGTGCACATTCGCCGTGCCGGGTTGGATGAAACCTATCTGACCAGCGATATAAAGGGCCGGAAAATCTCGGCTCAGGTTCACAACTGGATTGACACCCTCTATATCAGCGTGCCGCGCGATGAGGTGACGGCGATGACGTTGGAAAACGGCAGCGGCACTTTCGCGCTGACGAAAGACGCTGACGGCAACTGGTCGCTGGCCGGCATGTCTGAAGAGGAAGAGATCGCGATCAGCCGTGTAAATACCTTGTTGTCCCGCATCGGCACCATGCGCCTGGCGAAGCCTTTAGGCAAAGAAATGAAACCGGAGTATGGATTGGACAATCCTCAGGCGAAGCTGTCTGTCTTTACTTCCGGGGAGAATGGGGACAAAACCTACACGCTGCTGGTTGGCGTACAAGACCCGGACGACCATTCCTACGTGGTGAAGTGGTCGGACTCACCGTACTACGTTCGCGTGGCCGGCTTCTACGGGGACGATATAACATTGACGACGCGAGACGATCTGATCCAGCAGCTGCCCACACCGACGCCTATCTCAGAGGATACAGGAACCCCAACACCCACGCCTACACCGGAGGCGTGAAGCAACTGCAAGATGTGTGGCGCGAAGAGGGAAATGCCCCCCCAAGCGCCACACGCCTTGCGCCAAACCACGTTCTGCCCCTTGTCTATGACCTATGTCCCGGCGCTACTTTTGGCTGGCCAATGCAGCCTTGCTGCTGCTGTATATCTGGACGCTGGCGGAAGAGGCGCGGGTGACGATCCGGGTGGCGGGGGGAGTGTGCACGGCCGTTTTCCCTGAACGATCCCTTTCCATCCCCTGTCCCGGGCTGGACGGCGGGGAGGTGGGCCTTTATCTGACGGCGTCGCCCCCCATCCCAGGCGTTGATTTTGGCCCGTTGGACTGGCTGGCCCCGCACACGGCGTGGCGGTCAGCGACGTTTACTCCCTTGTCGGGCGATGGGCCGGCTGTGGCCGTGGCTGTTGCCGCCGATCCTCCCGGCTGGCGGCGCGTGCTGGACGAATGGCGTCCGACCTGGGAAGGGGCTGTCATTCGCTGGCCTGTCCCGCTCGATGGCGAGTATGCCTTGACGGTCACTGTGCGCCGTCCGGAGGATGCGGCCGGGATACTGCTTCTCCAGCCGGGCGGCGAGAATGGGTGGCTGTTCGTTGCCTCTGGCCGGGAACGGCAGGGCGTGTGGTGGCACTGGGAGAACGGCCGTCCCGCTGAGCCGATAGCGGGCATTCCCTGGCAGAAATCTTTCCTGGCCCAGACCCAATCCCTCCTCCGCCGCCTCCTGCGCGCGCACCAGGGCGCGCTTCTGCTTCTGTTGGCGGGCTGGCTGGCGGCAAAGGGGATGTCCAGGCTCAGATTCCCATCGAACCAGCTGTTCCGCCGGCGTTTTGCGTTGTCGGAACGGGCCTTTATGCTGGCGGCCGCCCTGACGGCCTTACTGGTCACCGGTTGGATTGCCTGGGATGTGCTGGATGGCATCCCCCACGTGCAAGATTCCATCACGTACCTGTTCCAGGCGCAGACATTGGCGCGCGGGCGTTTATGGGCGCCGGCCCCCACTTTTCCCCGGTTCTTCGAGCAGGAGTTCTTGCTGATGCGGGACGGCCGTTGGTTTGGCAAGTACCCGCCCGGCTATCCGCTGCTGTTGGCTGTAGGTGTGTGGCTGCGACGGCCGTGGCTGGTGAATCCGGTGTTGGCCGCCCTGACCGTTCCGCTCCTATACGCGCTGGGGCGCGAGCTGTACGGCCGGGCCAGCGGCCGTCTGGCCGTCGCACTGCTGCTGCCCTCCCCCTTCTTCCTCTTCATGTCCGGCAGCATGATGGCCCACGCGGCCGAGCTGTTCTGGATGGGTTTGTTCATGTGGGCCTGGGTACGCGCCACGAAAGCGGTTGACGGCCGTCGCTGGGCAGCGCTGGCCGGGGCAGCCTGGGGCATGACCTTCCTCACCCGGCAGGTCACCGCCGTGGCGTTGGGCGTGACGTTTGCAGTGTTGATGGCATGGAGAGGCCGGAAATGGGATTCCAGCATTGCTGTCCCCCAAATAGCCACGTCGTTCGCGTTTGCGCTCCCCTTCATTCTGGCTTTGTTCGCCACCCAGACGGCCGTCACCGGGCGGCCGTTCACCGACCCGCGCCTGTTATATTGGGCGTACGACCGGCTTGGCTTTGGTTACGACATCGGCATGGGTGCCAATGCGTTTCACCTGACGGAGACGGGAGCAGGGACGGTGGTGGATTGGTACCACGACCCCACGCAGCCGCCGCGCGGCCATACCCCGGCGCGGGGCATTTACAATACGGAACAGAATTGGCGCGCTCTGGAGATAACATTATTCGGCTGGCCCCCTCTGTTTGCCCTGGCCTTTGTTTGGCTGGCGTTTCTGCTGCGACGGCCGTCCCGTGCTGACATGGCTCTCTTGCTGTCTGCCGCAGCGCTTGTGATGGTGTACGTTTTTTACTGGGCGTCGGGCATCATGTACGGGCCACGCTACTATTATGCCGCCCTGCCCTCCTTTCTCCTGCTGACGGTACGAGGCATTGAGGCGGCGGGTGAATGGCCGAACGGCCGTACCGCTGACCGGCACGCCATTACCGGATTGGTCGCGCTTCTGGTCGCAGGCAATCTGGCCCTCAACCTGCCGCAGCAGGTGACGGCGCATCGCGGATACAATTTTATCAGCGGCGAGCCGTTGGCCCAGGTAGAACGAGCCATCCACGGGAGGGGGATTGTATTCGTCCACAACGACGAGGTGAATTGGTGGGAATACGGCTGTTTCTTTTCCGGCAATACGCCCTGGCTGGACGGCCGTCTTCTGTTCGCGCGGGATTTGGGTGAGGAGGAGAACGGCCGCTTACTGGCTTTGTACCCCGGCTACCAGGCGTATCAATGGCGGAACGGCCGTCTGACGGGGCCAATGGCCGGCCAGTGATCGGCGCTGTCTTAACGCCTGCATTCTTAATGTCTGCATTCTTAATGTTTGCATTCTTAATGTTTGCATTCTTAATGTTTGCATAAGGTAATGGTTAACTCTCGTTAAAGACATGTTATTTCCACCCCGCTTATCATATGACCGGCTGCTTCATTCCCTAACCTAGAATTTTTCCACGGAGGCTGCATGGATTTAACGACTGTTCGTGAACTCAACGCCCAGGTTGAGAGAGAGGGCGTCTTTCTCCATGACCTGCGCGCTGAAATCAACAAGATCATGGTAGGGCAGGAGGTATTGATTGATCGGGTGCTCATTGCCCTGCTGGCCGACGGCCACATTTTGTTGGAAGGTGTGCCCGGCCTGGCAAAGACCCTGCTGGTCAAGACGGTGGCCCAGGCCATCCAGGCGGAATTTGTCCGCTTGCAATTCACGCCGGACCTGCTTCCGGCCGATCTCATTGGCACGCAGATTTACAATCCCAAAACGGCCGAATTCACTGTTCACAGAGGACCGCTCTTCGCCAACATCGTCCTGGCCGACGAAATAAACCGCGCCCCGGGTAAGGTGCAGAGCGCGTTGCTGGAAGCGATGCAGGAGCGGCAAATCACCATCGGCGGCGCGACGTACCGGCTGGATGACCTGTTCCTGGTGCTGGCGACGCAAAACCCGATTGAGCAGGAGGGGACGTACCCGTTGCCGGAGGCACAGGTGGATCGGTTCATGCTCAAGGTGATTGTAGATTATCCCAGTCGCGCCGAGGAGCGGTTGATCATTGATCGCATGACCGGCGCGGCCCTGCCGGAGGTGCGCCCGGTAATTACTCCGGCGGATGTGCTGCGGGCGCGCCAGGTGGTGCGCGGTATTTATGTGGATGACAAGATTAAGGAGTATGTGCTCGATCTGATCACGGCAACGCGCTATCCGGGAGACAATGGGCTGGCCCCGCTCAAGCCGCTGATCGCTTTTGGCGCGTCGCCGCGAGCGGGTATCTACATGATTGCGGCCGCACGCGCGCATGCTTTCCTGCACGGCCGAGGCTTTGTCACGCCGGAAGACATCAAACAGATGGCTCCGGATGTACTGCGCCATCGCATCATCACCACCTACGAAGCCGAGGCGGAGGAAATCAGGTCGGGCGAGATTGTGCAGCAGATTTTGGACCACGTTGAGGTACCGTAGAGACGTTGTAGAGACGTAACATTGTTATATCTCTACAATCACGCGCCATGTTATCCGCAGATCTGGTCAAAAAAATCCGCCATATCGAAATCCGCACCCGCCGCCTGGTCAATGACAGCTTTGGCGGAGAGTACCAGTCTGTCTTTAAGGGGCGGGGGATGGAATTTGACGAGGTGCGGCCGTACCTGCCCGGCGACGAAATTCGCAGCATTGATTGGAATGTGACCGCCCGCATGGGCGCCCCATACGTCAAGCGGTTCGTTGAGGAGCGGGAACTGACCGTCATGCTGGTGGTGGATGCCAGCGGGTCGGGCGAGTTTGGCTCGGTGAATCGGTTTAAGCGGGAACTGGCGGCGGAGTTGACGGCCGTGCTGGCCTTCGCTGCCACGACCAACAATGACAAAATCGGCCTGCTTATTTTCACCGACCGGGTAGAACTGTTCATCCCGCCGCGCAAAGGGCGCAAACATGTGCTGCGCCTCATCCGTGAGTTGCTGGCCTTCCGCCCGGAGGGGCGCGGCACCGACATCCGGCTGGCGCTGGATACCATCAACCGCGTTCTCAAGCGGCGTGGCATTCTCTTCCTGGTATCCGACTTCCTGGCCGACCCGGATAGTTATGGCCGCGCCCTGACGATTGCCAACCGGCGGCATGATGTGGTGGCAATTGAGCTGGGCGACCCGCTGGAAACGGCCGTCTCCAATGTGGGGTTGCTGGCCCTGGAAGATGCGGAAACGGGCGAACTGGCCTGGATAGACGCCGGCCACTCTGCCTGGCGGGATGTATTCGAACAGCAGACGGCCCAGCGGGCTGGAACCCGGCAGCAATGGTTCAACCGGGCCGGAGTAGATCGAATTCAGGTCATGACGGCCGATGATTACGTGATCGCATTGACTACCTTTTTCCAGAAACGAGCAAGGCGGTTAAGAAGGTAAGAGGGGCAAAGGCGAAAGGTGACGTCTTTACGCACTGATGCGCCAATCTCCTGCTGAACGATGAAAAACAAGGCGCAATCCAAACATATTGCTTTTATTTTTTCTCTCCTCCTTTTAGTGTGGCCGGTTCTGCGTGTGTGGGGTGAGGAAGGCGTGACGGCCGTTCTCACCCCCACCCAGACCAGCCTCGCCGTGGGTGATGTGGTGCAGCTTGTTTTAAGCGTCACCTACCCTGCTGGGTATCGTGCGTTGCCGGTGCAGCCCGACCAGCAGTGGGGCGATTTTGAAGTACGCGCCCTCTCGCCCATGGAAGTGCGTCGCAATGATGATGGCACGGAAACCAGCACGCAGACGATAGAAGTCACACTATGGGGGCCGGGGGAGTACGCCACGCCGCCGCTCACCATTACTGTGGCTGATGCGGCGGGCAATGTACAGGAGGTGACGGCCGATCCCATTACCCTCACCGTCAAGTCCGTCCTGGTGGAAGGAGATACGGAACTGCGCGACATTAAACCGCAGGCCGGCCTCCCTGTCCCGCCTGTGTGGCCCTGGGTATTGGCTGCCGTCCTGGCAGCAGTGGCGGCCGGGTTCCTGCTGTCGTGGCTGTGGCGTTGGTGGCGCGCCCGGCGTCCGGAGGAAGCGGTAGCTCCCGCGCCCGATTTACGCCCGGCCTATCAGATCGCCTTGGATGAGCTGGCGCGCATCGAGCAGCTTGATCTGCCCGCGCAAGGGCAGTTCAAGGAGCATTACACACACGTGGCCGACGTGCTTCGCCGATACCTGGAAGCGGAGTTTCGCGTTCCGGCGCTGGATCGCACAACCGGCGAAATCCGGCGGGCGATCCGCAAACTGCTCCTGGATCCGCAGGCCAAAACGGAGTTGGTCAATTTGTTGGCGGACGCGGATCTGGTGAAGTTCGCTAAATTTAGGCCGACGCAGGCGGAGGCAGAGGCGCTGCCACAGCAGGCGCGGGAATGGGTGCTGGCGGTTCGGCCGCGGCCCGCATCTCCTTCATCCGACGGCGGCAAGCCTGCGCTGACGGAGGCGGCGGCGTGAGTTTTCGCTTTGCTTCGCCCGCGTTTTTACTGCTGCTGGCACTGATCCCGCTGCTGGCGGCCTTGCGTTGGCGACGGCCGCCAGCGACCATGCGCTACGCAGATGTGTCGTTGGTGAAAGGGGTTGCGGCCCGCTCCTGGCGGCTGGCGCTACGCCCTATCCTGCCCGGTTTGCGCTGGCTGGCCCTGGCCCTGGTTATCGTGGCCCTGGCCCGGCCGCAATTGGTCAACGCGCAACAGGTCATCAAAGGGCAAGGGGTGGACATCGCGCTGGCGCTGGATATCTCCGGCAGCATGGCCTCGCTTGATTTTGAGCCGAAAAATCGGCTAGAAGCGGCCAAGCAGGTGATTGAGGAGTTTGTGGCGGAACGGCCGTATGACCGCATCGGCCTGGTGCTTTTTGCCAGTGAGGCTTTTTCCCAAAGCCCGCTGACCATTGACCATGCCGTCCTGGGCCGTTTGTTGGGTCAGGTAGACCTGGCCCCGGAACTGGGAATTGATGACGGTACAGCCATTGGCATGGGGCTGGCGAACGCGGCCAATATGCTCAAAGAATCGGCCGCGAAAAGTAAGGTGGTCATTCTGCTCACCGATGGCGTGAACAACACCGGGCAGGTGGACCCGCAGACGGCCGCCGAGGCCGCGAAGACATTGGGCATCAAGGTGTATACCATCGGCATGGGGTGGCCGGGCCAGGTTCCTATGCCGCAGAAAACGATTTTTGGCGAGCAGGTGGTGATGGTGGAAAGTGAACTGGACGAGGAGACGCTGCAACAAATTGCGGAGACGACCGGCGGCCGTTTCTACCGCGCCACTGACACCGAGGGGTTGCGCCAGATTTACGAAGAAATCAACAGCCTGGAAAAATCGGAAGTGGAAATCCGCACCTTCCACCAGTATGAAGAGTTAGCGGGCTGGCTGCTCTGGCCCGCGCTGGCCTTGCTGCTGGTGGAGGCGGCCTTGCGGCAGACGGTGTTCAGGAGCATTCCATGACCTTTGCCCAACCGCAACTTCTCTGGTTGCTTCTACTCTTGCCACTGGCAGGGTTGTTCTGGCTATGGGCGGGGAACCGCCGCCGGGAGGCGTTGGCCCGTCTGGGTGACCCCGCCCTGATAGAACGATTGAGCATGTCGGTAAACCGGAACGGCCGTCGTTGGCAGCGGCGGCTCTGGTTCCTGGCATTGGCTTTTCTCATTCTGGCCCTGGCCCGGCCCCAGTGGGGCAGCCAGGTTCAGGTCGTGGAGCAAGAGGGCGTGCAGGTGATGGTGGTGTTGGATGTGTCCAAGAGTATGCTGGCACAGGATTTGAAGCCGGATCGCCTCACTCGCGCCAGACTGGAAATCTCTGACCTGATGAGCCGGCTGGACGGAGACGAAATCGGATTGGTGCTCTTCTCCGGGGCCAGTTTCATCCAGTTCCCGCTCACGTCCGACTATGACACAGCGCGCGCCTTCCTGGATAATGCCCGCCCAGAGGTCATCTCCCGCCCAGGCACGGCCGTGGCGGATGCGATTGAGACAGCCATGAGCGGTTTCGACCCGCAGCGCAGCAGCCAAAAGGTCATCGTCATCATGACCGATGGGGAAGATCACGAAGGAGACCCGATCGCGGCGGCGCAGCAGGCGGCGGCGGACGGAGCCATTATTTACACCATCGGTTTTGGCTCGGCTCAGGGCGAACCTATTCCGGAATTTGACGCCGACGGCCGGCTTGTCGGGTACAAGAAAGATGGCAACGGCGAAGTAGTATTGTCCCGGCTGGATGAGGTGACATTGCAGCGCATCGCCCAGACAGCGAACGGCCGTTACTTCCGCGCCCGCGCCGACGGCAGCGAATTGAGGGAACTGGCGGCCGAATTAGACGATTTGCAGGCGGAACAACTGCAAACTCGTTTTGAAACACAAAAAATCGAGCGGTTCCAATTGTTTTTGCTGGTGACGTTGGCGTCCATGTTCATCAGCGAGTTGATCCCGGAACGAATCCGCCGCAAAGAGCGGAGCAGACGCGCAGGGAAGCTAAGCCGGCCGCGTTCCTGGCTTCCACTGCGGATGATTTTGTTCGTGCTTGTTTTCCTTCTGGGAGGATGTGCTCCTTCCGCGGGACGGCTGCTGGCGAAAGGGAATAAGGCGTTTGCCGACGGCGCGTATGATCGGGCATTGGAGGCGTACAGCAAGGCGCAGGAGGTCACGCCGGAGGCGGCCGAGCCGCTTTACGACAGCGCTAATGTGTACTATCGTCAGGAAGCATATCAGGAGGCGGGGACCTTGTTGCAGCAGGCGTTGGGCTATGCCCAGGAAGAATTGGCGCAGTTCGCCCAGTACAATCTGGGCAACGTCTATTTCCAGCAGGAACAGTGGGATGCGGCCGTAGAGGCATACAAGGAAGCATTGCGCCGCAACCCGGATGACCAAGACGCCAAGTACAATCTGGAATTGGCTTTGCAGCGCAGTCAGGATCAGCAGCAGCAAGATCAACAACAGAACCAGCAAAATCAGGATGGGCAGGATCAGAAGCAAGATCAGAGTAGCCCGGATCAACAGAACCAGGACCAGCAGCAAGATCAACAGGCGCAGCGCCAGCCGGATCAAGGGCAACAGCAAAATCCGTCCGATCAGAGCGCCTCTGACCAAAGTCGGACTGATCAAGGTCAGAGCAATCAGGGCCAGCCGCAGCAGGTTAAAGGGTTGACCGAAGAGCAAGCCCGACAACTGCTGGACGCGATTGGAAAAGACACCAAGACATTACAGGAACGGTTGCAGCAGATTTTTGTGGCTCCTGGCGCGCCGCCGGAGAAGGATTGGTGACGAGTGAAGGGAGTGAACCACGAACATTGGGTTAACCGGATGCGCCAAATCATGTTTTCTCCATTCCCCGTCCTCAAACTGCTGATGATGGCGGGGATTCTGGCCCTTTCGGCCGCAACGGCCGTGGCCCAGTCGCCGGTGACCGCCACCGTGGACCGGGACGCCATCTCAACCGACGAGACGGTCACGTTGAGCATCACCATCACCGGTTCCGGGGCGTCGCGCCCCACATTACCCGACCTGGATGGTTTCCAGGTAGTGGGAACCAGCAGCGCGTCCCAATTCAGCATCGTGAATGGCGCATTTATCTCGCAGGCGACATACCGCTTTATCTTGCAGCCCACCCGCGCGGGAGAGTTGACCATCCCGGCAATCACCGTGAGTGTGGGAGGGCAATCGTACACCACCGACCCTATCACGGTGACGGTTGCGCAGGGTAGCGGGCAAGGTAGTGGCCAGGGAACTGCTTCCCCTCCGGCGGATTCAGGGGAAGCGGCCGCGCCCGGCGAGTTGTCCGGGCAAGATTTTTTTGTGGAAGCGGAAGTGGATAACCCCACACCTTACCTGGGCCAGCAGGTGGTATACACCTTTCGTTTTTATCAGGCGGTGAGTTTGCTGGGCCAGCCGGGGTATGACTCGCCTGACTTTGTCGGCTTTTGGAACCAGCAGGGGACGCAGCAGCAGCAATACACGGTGCGTGTTTCTGGCCGCACCTACCGCGTGACGGCGTTACAGACGATCTTGTTCCCCACGTCGGCGGGTGAACATATCATCGAACCGGCCGTACTGCAGCTTCCAGGGTCTTTGTTTCAGGCGGGGCGCACGCTGCGCAGCGAACCGGTGACAGTGACGGTACGGCCGCTGCCGGATCCGACTCCGGACGGCTTCAGCGGCGCGGTTGGCCAACTGAACATCACCGCCACGGCCGAGCCGACATCGGTTGTGATCAATGAACCGGTGACGCTGCGGGTCACTGTGTCCGGACAAGGCAACATTGAGACGCTCCCTGATCCGGCCCTGCCGGAGCCGGCGGGCTGGCGGGCGTTCGAAAGCACGTCGTTGGTGAATACGCAGTTGGAAGACGGCCGTCTTACCGGCAGCCGGGTGTATGAGCAATTGCTGGTTCCCACTGAAGCCGGCACATTCACCATTCCCGCCATTCCTTATGCCTACTTCGATCCGGAAGCGGGGGCATACCGGACCGTCACCACGGAACCGCTGACGGTGATTGTTGCTGAGGGGGTAGCCGATACGCCGATTCCGGCCGTACCGGGCGTGGCCCAGGAGACCGTGGCTCAGTTGGAGACGGATATCCGCCATATCAAGCCAGTGCCGCCGGTGCTGGAATCAGCGCCCGCGCCGCTGCCGGAACGGCCGTCTTACTGGCTGATGTGGTTGCTGCCCGTTCTGGCGATTGCCGTTGACTGGGCGTGGCAGCGGCGGCAGGCGTTCCGCGCCCAAAATCCCGGGCTGGTACGCCGCTCGCAGGCACACAAGAAGGCGCGGCGGATATTGTCCCGGGCGCGCAAGCAGGCGCTGGACCCCCACACGGCCGTGGCTCAGGCGCTCACCGGTTATCTGGGCGATAAGCTTGACTTGCCCGTCTCCGGAATGACACAGGCGGCGCTGGCGGCCGAGTTGGAAGCGCGCCAGGTGGATGATGCCCTGCTCAGCCGGTTGCAGGCGCTGTTAGCCTGGAGCGAGATGGGGCGGTTCGCGCCCGTCAGCCGTGATGGGGAGACGGCCGTAGACGCTGTTCAGGATGCGGAGAAGCTGATTGCGGCGTTGGAGCGAGTGCTTTGAACAATGAGCAATGAGCAATGAACGATGAGCAATGGGTGACGAATAGGGCGATGGCAAAGAAAGGGCTTGTTTGTCTTGTGGTGGTCCTCGCGCTGGCCGGAGCGGTCTTCCGCTCGCAGGCGCAGTCAGCGCAGACGACGGAGACCTTGCTGCTGGGGAACCAGTTGTACGAGGACGGCCGTTTCGCCGAGGCTGCGCAGACCTACCAGCAGTTGGTGGATGGCGGCCTCCGCAACGCCACCCTGTATTACAACCTGGGCAATGCTTACTTCAAACAGGGAGATGTGGGCCGGGCGATTTTGAACTATGAGCGGGCGGCGCGGCTGGCTCCGCGGGATGCCGATGTGCGCGCCAATCTGGTCCTGGCCCGCACTCACGCGGTAGATAAATATGACACGGCCTCCGCTTCGGCCGTCAATCGCCTGGTAGAGCTGGCCCGCACCTGGCTGACGTTAAACGAGACGGCCGTCCTCGCGCTGAGCCTGTGGCTGTTCCTGGGTGGGCTTCTTCTCGCCTATCGGCACAGCGGCCGCGGCCGTCGGCGGGAAGGGCTGCAATACATGCTCATCTTGACCGCACTTTTACTGGCTGGATTGGCCTTGTCGCTTGGCGGCCGTCTATACCTGGAGCGGGTTCGGCCGCAAGCGGTGATCCTCGCCGAAGAAATCAACGTTATGAGCGGCCCCGGCGAACAGTACATCACCGAGTTCACCCTGCACAGCGGCGCGGAGGTGGCCGTCCTGGAGACGCGGGGAAACTGGGCCCGACTCTCCCTCCCCGGAGGCGAGTTACAGGGATGGGCGCCGGAGGAAACCCTCGCCGTTGTAAATGGTGAATGATAATGGTGAATGGTAGACGCCCCATTCCGGATGCACCACGCCTTTTTCACGATTGAGAGTATTCGGTAATTCAGGACACATAAAAAAGGCCGCTAAAAACGAGTAGAATAAAGGCATCACACAAAACCCTACTTGTTTTTGGAGACCCAAAATGTCCAATAACTCTACTGTACTTTTCCAAAATAGACTAGCCGTGTTGACCCTGCCAGACACCAACCTGAGCTTGCTGCCAACAAAAGGAAGCCGACGGCTGTGGGTTGGCCCAACTGAGTTTCTTCTTACCATCAATGCGATAGCCGCGGCCACTTGGGCGCTCACCATATATGACTACTGGTGTCCGGCTTTGCCGCAACGGAACCGGCGGGGGCCGAAGTAGGTATATCAAGACAGCCGTATCATGCTGCTGGCCTTGACCCAGGTGGCCTGGCAAATGAGCTACGAAGAAGTGATTGACTACTTTCGCGCTCATCCTGAAGCGGTGAAAGCTGCCGGGTTTCCGCCAGGCAGGCGTACCGGCGTCAGTCAGTATTGGGAACGACGACGGGCATTGGGCATCTTGCCTTTTTGGTTCTTCTTCGTGGCCCTGGTTGGGCAATTGATTCGCCTGGGCATTATCAAAGGGAGAGACGTAATTCTGGACGGGACGGTACTGCCCAGTTGGTTCCACGCTGACCCGGATGCAGGTTGGAGCTTCCCCAAGCCCTGGAAAGGGTCGGTTTGGGGATACAAAGTCCATCCCTTGCTGTGCCGTTGGTCGCAATTGCCCATCCTTTTCCTGGTTACTGCGGCCAATCGGCAAGAATCTATTGCTGCCATTCCCTTGCCGGCCCTGAGCGTTACTCTCTTTAGCTTGCCCATTGCCATTGTCCGGGCTGATTCACCAACGCTATTGGGTGATGGCGATTGACATTTGAGCCTTTTTGTAAGATTTGTTCTTTCCTGCAATTATGGCTCATGTCATCGTCATCGCCACCCGCTGTTTAGCCGAAACTAGAGAGTCACATGGCGTTTCTATCGCCGCGATATTTTGGGGACTTTGGCTCCTTCCTCTTGGATATTTAGTTTTCAAGGCGGGTTACATTTCTGGGATTCTGGGTATCTTGTTGATTATTGGCGGCTTTGGCTATCTGATCGATTTTGCCACATTCTTGCTTGTTCCCAGCTTTGGTGTGGAAATTAGCCAGTTTACGTTTATTGGGGAATTGTTATTGCCCTTGTGGCTGTTGATTAAGGGCGTAAACGTTGAACGCTGGGAAAAACGTGTTCTTGAATTTGCCTGATATTCCCATGCCGAAGGGATAGGAGTTTTTTTCTGGCCGGCGCTCTGCATACTTTGCAGAGCGTCGGTACTGTACGGCAATCACCAGAACACGGCTTTTCTGGTCGAATCATTACGCCATCTTTATAATGCATCTATGTCTGGCGACTTACTGCAAACGAAATTGTATATCCCGAGGTTACGGCCGTCCCGCATCCTCCGTCCTCATCTTATTAAACAACCCGACCAGGGCCTACAACAAGGTGGCAAACTGACGCTCATCTCCGCCCTGGCCGGCTTTTGCAAAACGATGCTGATTACAGAATGGATCGAGCAAATTCACAAGAACCATTTATTATTCCATTACCATAGGCAGCAGTGGTTTAAGCCCTTAATCAAAGAGAGAGCAAGACCTAGACAGAAATCTTCACGCAGATAATAGCCGTGCCCCAGCTTCCCACATACTCAACCGTTGGTATTTTGCCCGAACGGCCGTTCTCTCCTCAACCGACAATAACAAAGCCACCCGCTCCAACTGCGGCCGTGCCGCATCTTGCCACCATTTGGACTGCTTAAGTCCCGGCCACATCTGCGCTACGGCCGTTAAGCCGATGATGCGCGCGATTTGAGCGGGGTCTGGCTGGGTTGGGTTGATGGTTCGCGCTTCCAGCAGGGCGAGGCCGGTGATGGCGATGGTGTAGGGGATGACGTTACGGCCGTCCAACGTGATTTTAGCCATCCGATTGAGATGTTCCGCCGCCTCGGCATATCGTCCCTCATAAATCATATCAATCCCCAACAGCGTTTGCGGCCACCAGACCTCATTTTGGCGACCAATTTGGGTAAAAATAGCCGCGCTTTCGGTCAAATAAGCCCGCGCCTGCGGATGTCGGAAAACGCCAACCCCGTTCCAGCCCAGAACAAAACAAGCGTATGCCTGCACAGAAAAGGAGCCAAGCGCTCGCCCCATCTCCAATCCCTCTTCCCCTTTGCGATGCGATTCTTCATACTGCCCCTGGTGCATCAGGGAAATAGCCAAATCTATATGAAGCGATGCGATCCGTTCTTGATTACCCAAATCTTGATAGATAGTCAGGCTGTCGTTCAAATGTTGATACGCTTCAACATGCTTGCCCAACCATATCAGGGTCACACCCAGCCGTCCCAGACCGTTGGCAATGCCTAATCGGCCGCCGATGCGTTGGTAATGGTTGTTACTTTGATGGGCGAAGCTCTCGGCAGCGGCAAACTTCCCTTGATAGGTGGCGGTGGCGGTGAGCAGTTCCAGCGTGGTCGCCGCCGTGCGATAATCGCCTAAACGCTCCTGAATTTGCAAACTTTGGCGGAGTAACTGTTCTGCTTTGTCGAACTGCCCTTTGGTGAAGAACAGTTCTCCTAGCGCGGTTAATGTCTGCCCCATCCCCCACTGGTCGCCGAAATCGGTGGCGATGGCTAAACTTTTTTGCAGATATGGTTCGGCGGCTTCGGGATCGGAGGCGTGTAAAACGATGCCTTTGATGCGCCACGCAAACGCTTGCTCGCGGCGAACATCCTCTTTCTCTGCCAACCGTTCTAATTGCGCTAAACTGTCGTCCAGCAAAGCAGGCGCTTCGGGCAGTCCCCGATACCGCGCAAAAATGCTTTGCCAGATGAGCGCTCTGGCTAATAATTTGGTCGCTTCTCCGCGCAGATGGGATACGGCCGTAACAAACGCCGTCTCGCCATCTTGGAAACGGCCGTTCCACTCATAAAACTCCCCCAACACATCCATCGCCTGAGCCAGCGAGCTAACCTGAACTTGTGTAGCCGCCCATTCCCACGCTGCGCGAACATTATCGCTTTCTCTGCCGATGGCCGCCAGCACTCGTTGTTGGCCTTCGTTGTGCAAAGACTCCTGGCGCTCCGCCAAAAAATGGCAATAAAATGCGCTGTGCCGCTCCTGTGCAGCCAGTTCCAATGCCGCTTCCTGCGCCAACTTATCGGCGCCAAATTGTCGCACCAACTCATGAATATCGTACCGATCCTGTTCCGGATGATAACGAACCAGCGACTTGCCCACCAGAGAAGCGAGAAGACGCCAAAATCCAGCTTTGCTTTGCTCCGGCGCGCCCACATGCCACGCTGCCCGGCGTGTAAATCCACCGCGAAACACAGACAAACCGGCGAATGCAGTCTGTTCCATGGGAGTCAGCCTCTGCCAGGTGGCGCCGAACGCGGCGAAAATATGGCGATGGCGTGCTGGAATATCGCTGGCGGCCGTTTCTAACAGCGACAAATTTTGTTGCAATTCGCCGGCAATCGCTTGGGTCGAGAGCATATCGAGCCAACCGGCAGCCAACTCCAGCGCCAGCGGCATCCCCTCGACCAGGCGGCAAATCTCGATTAGCGTTTGAATCTCTTGCTCGGCAACGGCGAAGTCGGGCCGCGCCTGTCTTGCGCGCTCGATGAAGAGATTGAAGGCGGAAAATGAGTCGAATTGGGCGCTGGCAAGATACCCGCGCTCCTGGGGATAGGTCAAACCGGACAGCGGCAGGAGATGTTCGGCTTGTAGGTTAAGTTTCTCGCGGGAAGTGACAATGATGCTGACGCCGGGCGCGGCGGATAAAAGGGTGCCCAGCAGGCCAGTTTCGGGAAGCAAATGCTCGTAATTGTCCAAGATGAGCAGTAATCGTTTGCGGCGCAAATAATCGAGTAGTTTCTGGTCGTCGGTTTGGGTGGGCACGCCGGTTTCGAGGGGGAAGGATAGGGCGGCGGCAACGGCCGTTACCATCTGATCTCCCTGCGATAACGGAGCCAGCGGCACAAAGAAAACGCCATCAGCAAACGGCCCCTCAGGTGTCAAAATGCGTTCGGCCACCGCCAGCGCCAGACGCGATTTCCCGATGCCGCCCGGCCCGGTGATGTTGATCAGCCGGATTCGTTCCTCCTGTAGCAAGCGAGTCAAATCGCCCAGTTCATCTTCGCGCCCCACAAAAGATGTGGCCTGTACGGGCAGATTATGTTTGGGTTGGATGGCTTGTTTGCCGTCAACCAGCAACCCCAATTCCTGCGCCCGCGCCACCGCTTCCCCCCGGTTATTCACGCCCAGCTTGTTATAAATCTGACGCGCGTACCACTTCACCGTACTCAGGGTAACGGTCAGACGTTCGGCAATCTCCCGATTACTCAGACCGTCGCCGAGGCAGGTCAAAATATCTTGTTCGCGCGGGGTGAGGGGTTGCGCTGGGGGAAGATTATGGGGAGGATGGCCGTTCATGACCCGCATTATACCCCATCCCTCCCTGATTCCCTCCCTCATTCCCTCCCCCCGGGAGGGTGACGGGTGACGGCCGTTTTTGTAAAGTGGACACAGATGAATAAAACGTAGCCCGATTTGGTAAATCGGGTGGCGATTTGCAAAATCGCCCTACATTTACATAAGGAGACAAAATTATGAATACACGAGCAAACAGTTTGGCAGAGCGCGTTGAACGCGGCGCAAATGAATTGATAATCTTTGTAGAAGGCTGTTCGCTGGCTGAATGGCAAACCCCAGTTCCGAATGACGGCCGAACGGTAGGCGTATTGGCGCATCATGTCGCCAGCGCCTATCCAGTCGAGGTAGATTTGGTCAAGACGCTGGCCTCTGGAGAAGCTATCGCCGGCGTTACTTGGGCGATGGTAGACCAGATGAACGCGGAACACGCGCAGACACACGCCAACTGCACTAAAGAGGAGACGTTGACGCTCCTTCGCCAAAACAGCGCCTCAGCCGCCGCCGCCATCCGCCAACTCAGCGATGAGCAGCTTGACAAGGCTGCCCCCGTTTCGCTGAATTGGGACGCGCCCCTCACTGCCCAGTATTTCATCGAGGAGCATCCGGTAAGCCACCCTTTTCGTCATTTGATGGATATTCGGACGGCCGTAAACGGTAAAAGTTAGAGGATAGAGCAGAGATAGAGGAGGATATCCTCTATCTCTCATAGGAACTAATATGAATAAGCAAGAAACGTTTATTGTGGCAGCGGCGCAAACGACGCCTGTTTTCCTCAACCGAGAAGCAACCGTAGAAAAAGCGTGTGCCATCATAGCCGAAGCCAGCCAAAACGGGGCCAAGTTAGTTGTGTTTCCAGAAGGATTCATACCGGCTTATCCAGACTGGGTATGGCTCGTTCCGGGGAATAGAGGGGACATGCTCGACGCACTCTACACTGCGTTAGCGGAAAATGCAGTCGTTGTTCCCGATCAAACAACGGCTCACCTTTGTCAGGCCGCCAAAAAGGCCAAAATTCATGTCGCTATCGGCATAAATGAACGAAATAGCGAAGCAAGTAACGCTAGTTTGTACAACACCATCCTTTACATAGACGACTCTGGAGCCATTCTAGGAAAGCATCGAAAACTGATGCCAACGGCCGGCGAACGCACCGTTTGGTCGCAAGGGGATGGCAGTACGCTGGAAGCTTATGACACCTCATTAGGCATTCTCGGCGGCTTGCTCTGCTGGGAAAATTATATGCCGTTAGCCCGCCAAGCGATGTATGCCTGGGGAACACAAATCTATGTGGCCCCTACCTGGGATCGTGGCGATTTGTGGGTCACGACGTTGCGCCATATCGCCAAAGAAGGCGGCATGTTTGTCATTGGTTGTTGTATGCCTTTGCATATAAACGATATTCCCGATGAATTGGCATTCAAGAAACTTTACCCAGAGGGAACAGAGTGGATCAATTCTGGGCATAGTTGTGTCATTAATCCTCAAGGCGAAATCATAGCTGGCCCGATCGAAAATAAAGAAGAAATTATTTATGCGGAAGTCGATCTTACGCAAATAACTGCGTCAAAACGGATGTTTGATGCGGCAGGGCATTATGCCAGACCCGATGTGTTCAAATTCAGTGTGAATCAGGAACCCTATTCCATGCTCCATATGGAATGATATACTGACGCTCCGCGTTGAGTAAGGCATTTTCGGAAAACAAATAAGCCTTCAATCCGAAAATGCCTTATCCTAGCACGCGCCCCATTTAGGGAGGTTCGATGGCGTTGATGCTGCCGAATGGGGGGAACGGCCGTTAGGCTGGGCTGGATTGGTGATGCGCTGATTTGAATTTGAGCCAGTTATCCACCATTCCCATCGAAAACCAACCGCCGCCAACCGATGCGCCAGAAACGCAGGCAACGGCCGTTCCCCCCTCCACTCGTTACCTAACCACCACTCTTTCCACTACAATGTGTCCATGTCTAGTAATTTACTGCAAACGAAATTGTATGTACCGAGGTTACGGCCGTCTCTCGTCCCCCGCCCGCATCTCATTAAAAAACTCAACAGGGGATTGCACCGCAAAATGACCCTTATCTCTGCTCCGGCCGGCTTTGGTAAGACGACGCTGGTTAGTGAATGGATTGCTAGGTGTGAACGGCCGTTTGCCTGGCTATCTTTAGACGATGGGGACGCTGACCTGCCACGCTTTTTAACATACTTCATCACCGCTTTGCAGACAGTTGCCCTGAGCAGTGCCGAAGGGGTGGAACCATCGCTCGGAAAGGGAGTGCTGGGGATGCCCCAATCACCGCAGCTGCCCCCAACTGACTCTGTGTTGACAACATTGATCCATGAAATTGCTGCTGTGTCGGAGGAATTTACCCTCGTCCTGGACGATTACCACGTTGTTGATAACCAATCAATTGATCAGACGTTCACCTTTTTATTGGAGCATCTACCGCCGCACGTGCACCTGGTCATCACCACCCGCGAGGATCCCAATCTACCCCTGGCCTGCCTGCGTGTTCGCGGCCAGTTAACCGAGCTGCGGACGGCTGATTTGCGATTTACGATTAAGGAAACGGCCGTATTCCTCAATCAAATGATGGACCTGGACCTCTCGGCAACCAACATCGCTGCGCTCGAAGCCCGCACCGAAGGCTGGATTGCCGGCTTTGAAGGCGTGGCTCCGGCCGACAAAGCCTTTGTAGACCGCTTTCGTCAGGAGTATTTAGCCCGAAAACGACATGTGGTTTTTGTTGTGCCTGCTCGCAAAAACATGAAGAATAAGCCGCCTGTGTCCATCCTGAAAACATGCAGTCGCTGGCGTAAATTGGTAGAAACGGTCGGGTCGCATTTGACGGAGCGCTATCACATTGCCAAAATACGTACCCACGACCTGTGGCATTATCAGCATCGATTGATTAGAAAGGTGCTTTCGCACACGATTTGTGTGTTTATTAACCTGCAACTGGGACGCCCACCGCTACATTTAGATGATTTGGTGACCGCCTAAAAGTTGCACATTGGGTTAGAGATATAATAGTAGGGATGAATGAACGCATTCTGCTGGTAGATGACGACGCTTTGCTGCGGCGCAGCCTCGCTTTCAGCCTGGAACGGGAAGGGTATCGTGTCAACACGGCCGCGACCGCCGAAGACGCGCTTGCCTGCACCCGGCAGGAACGGCCGGACCTGGTCCTGTTGGATATCGGGTTGCCGGGGATGGATGGCTTGCAGGCGCTGCGCTATCTCCAACAGGGGAACCACACCCCCGTCATTTTCCTGACGGCCCGCCGCCGCGAGTTGGATGAAGTGCTGGGGTTGGAATTAGGTGCGGAAGATTACATCACCAAACCGTTTGACCTGGATGTGCTGTTGGCGCGCATCCGGGTTGTGCTTCGCCGCGCGCAGCGGCCTGCTCCCGTCGTCAGACAGGAGCCGATCGTCGTGGGCGATCTGGTGATTGATCCCGCCGCGCACACTGTGACGATTGCCGGGGAACCGGTGGAACTGGCGGCGCGCGAATTTGCCCTGCTGCACGCATTGGCGTTGGAAGCAGGGCGCGTTGTTTCTGTGGATGGGCTGCTGGCCCGCGTCTGGGGCGCGGAGTATGATGGCGAGCCGCAGGTTGTGTATGTACATATTCGCTGGTTGCGCCAGAAGCTGGAACAAGACCCCAACCACCCGGAGCGGATCGTGACGGTGCGCGGGGTAGGGTATAAGCTGGTGGAGAAAGGCGAGGAACCGAGGTAGAGGCGGGCGCCTTTGGGAAGTAAGCCGCACTACTCCAGGTTTAGCCCTCGTTTAAGAATATGCGTAAACTGCGCACACGTCTGATACTGAGCCACATCATCCCCCTGGTGATCATTGCCCCGCTGCTGGGGCTGACCGTTTACTATCTCCTGCTGACGCAACAACAACTGACGGCTTTGTCGGCTGAATTGACCCAACATGCCCAGTTGGTGGCGCAGTTGGCCCAAAACCGGCCTGACATCTGGTCCGATGAAAGCCAGGCGAAGCTTTTTGTGGAGGTGTTCACGACGGAGGAGGACCCGGACCCGCACGTGAGCATCACGCTGCTGCGGCCGGGCGGACAGACGCTGGCGACGAGCCAGGCGGCTGGCCTCGGCGAGACACCCATGCTTGCCTTGCCGGAATTGGGCGCGATTCTGGCCGAGGAGCGGGGCTATCTGCGGGTGCAGGCAGACCTGGCGAATGTGTTGGTGCCGGTTGTGGATGCCGGGCACGAGGTGCTGGGGTTGGTCAGCCTGACGGCCGAATTGGACACTGTGACGGCGCGCGTGCCGTTGGTTCGCAATTTGCTCATCGTTGCCCTGGTCGCCGAGCTGCTGCTGGGAACCCTGGTCGGTTTGCGGCTGTCGCTTAAGTTTGAGCGGGACCTGCAGGCGATGACCACGGCCGTGGCCGGGATTAGCAGCGGCCATCCTCTGCAGCGGCTGCCTGAGCGCGGCCCGGCGGAGTTTCGCGCCCTGTTCCAGGCATACAACAGAATGGTAGACCGCTTAAAGAGCCTGGAGGACGCGCGTCACCAGCTGCTGGCTAACATGGTGCATGAGTTGGGACGGCCGTTAGGTGCGCTACATGCGGCCGTGCAGGCGTTGCGCCAGGGTGGGGAAGAAGACCCCGCCTTTCGCCAGGAATTGTTGGAAGGGATGGAGGGGCAGATCAACCGGTTGCGGCCGCTGCTGGACAATCTCGCCGAGCTGCATGGGCAATTATTAGGCACGCTTGAACTGAATCGCCAGATCACGCCGATGGCCGACTGGTTGCGGCGGGTGGCGGCTCCCTGGCAGGCAGCGGCGCGGGAAAAAGGGGTTCAATGGCGCGCCGACATCCCGGATACCCTGCCGATGCTTTCGATTGATGGGGACCGGCTGGCCCAGGCGGTGGGGAACCTCCTGAGCAACGGAATAAAATACACGCCGCCCGGAGGAACTGTTCGGCTGTTCGCCTCGGCAACGGATGCGGCCGTTTTGATCAGCGTCAGCGATACCGGTCCCGGCATCACGCCGGAAGAGCAGGGGCAGGTGTTTGCCCCCTTCTATCGCAGTCGATCCGATACTCGCTTTCCTCAGGGTATCGGCCTGGGGCTGACCATTGCTCACGACATCGTAGCCGCGCACGGCGGCCGCCTGGAATTGACCAGCGAGAGAGGTGCGGGCAGCCGCTTCACCATTACGCTGCCACGCGTGCCTCGAAAATAATTGCCTAAACCTTGCCTAGCACGGCCGCCAGCAATGCCATACGAATGAACATCCCGTTCCGCACCTGGCGGAAATAAGCGGCCCGTGGATCGTTGTCTACGGCATAATGAATCTCGCCGACGCGGGGCAGGGGGTGCATCACCACCATCTTCTCTTTGGCCCGTTCCATCAGTTCCGGCGTGATCTCGTAGTAATCCTTCACTTCTTCATACTGAGCCAGATCGGAAAAACGTTCTTTTTGCACACGCGTCACATAAAGTACGTCCGCGTTGGCAATGACGTCAGCCACGTCGTGAGTCTCTCGCACATTGATCCCGGCGTCAATCACCTGGTTCATGATCGTGAGGGGCAGGCGCAAGATTTCCGGCGATACATAGCGCAGGCTGACGTCGTATTGGACGAGCAGTTTCGTCAGGGAGTGGACGGTACGGCCGTAGCGCAGGTCGCCTATCATGGCTATCTTCAGGCCGTCAATTCGGCCTAACTCTTCCTGGATGGTAAACAGGTCCAACAACGCCTGGGTGGGATGTTCACCGGGGCCGTCACCGGCGTTGATGATGGGTACGGTGGCGTAATCGGCCGCCAGTCTGGCCGATCCGATTTGCGGGTGACGGAGGACGATGACATCGGCGTACTGTTCTAGCGTGCGCACGGTATCAGCCAGCGTTTCCCCTTTACTCACTGAGCTGAACTGGACGCCCTGGGTGATGGGAATGACGCTGCCTCCCAGCCGCTCCATGGCGGCGATGAAGGAGGAACTGGTACGTGTACTCGGTTCGTAAAAGAGGCAGGCGAGTACATGCCCTTTCAGCAGATCGCTGCCACTTCTCTCCTCCACTATATGCCGCATATCCCTCGCCTGCTGAAAAATGGTATCGAGCCGCCCCCGGTCGAACTGGGAGACGGAGAGGATGTCCTGGCCGGTAAGGGCCTTGCCTGGCGCGGCCGTCTCCGGCGGTAAATTCAGGCTGGCTGATGGGCTTGCTGTTTTCTCTGACATGGTAAATATTCCTCCACAACAACAATCTTTACAAAATGGCAGGCAGCACCCGGCCGCTGCCCGGGGCGGCTGTCACCCGGCCCGCTTCAAAAGTCACACGGCCGCGCAGCACCACGCGCAGTACACGGCCACCCGCCTGCATCCCGGCGAACGGCGTCCACCCGCAACGGGTATGCAGCCCTTCCTGGGTGATGGTGTAAGGCTGCATTTCTACTTCGACCCAGGTGTCAGGCGGTTCCGGCAGGCCAAAGATGCGCCGGGGATTGACGGCCATCAATTCGATGAGACGCTCCAGGGAAAGACGGCCGTCCTGCACGGCCGTGAGTATCAGCGGCAGCGACGTTTCCAGCCCCGGCACGCCGGGCGGCGGATTCTCCGACCGTTTTTCCGCCAGCGTGTGCGGCGCATGGTCCGTGGCGATGCAGTCAATGACATCGTGGATACGCGCCCACAGCGCTGCCACGTCTTTTGCCGTGCCCAGCACCGGCCGCATATCGCCCAGCGGCCCCAATCGAGCCACATCCGCTTCGGTCAGGAAGAGGTGGTGCGGGGTTACTTCGCAGGTGATTGGAAGGCCGCGCCCTTTGGCGTCAGCGATGAGTTCGATCTCCTGGCGGCGGCTGATGTGGCAGAAGTGAACCGGCCGGTCGTAGGCGGCCGCCAGGCCGATGCCCACTGCCACACTTTGCCGCTCGGCGTGCATGGCGATCATCTTGTCGCGGGGCCAGTCGCGGAAGCAGGCTGTCAGGGTGGGGAGGTCTTCCACACGCAGCGGGCCATAGGTGTCATTAAGGTAAATCTTGAGCGCGGCCGTCTGCACCGCCAGCGCCGGGAGCTGCTCGATGTGGTCGGGACTGGCCCCGGCAAAAAGCCCGACATCACAGCGGCTGTCCGCCTCTGCCCGTTGGCGGGCGGCCGCCACGATTTCAGGCGTGGATAGGGGAGGAGAGGTGTTGGGCATGGCGAGCAGGGTGGTGATGCCGCCGGCCAGCGCCGCGGCCGTTCCAGTAGCGAAATCTTCCTTCTGTTCCCCGCCCGGCACCCGCAGGTGGGTGTGCACATCCACCAATCCCGGCAGCGTTACCATTGCCATGGCTTTCTCCCCTCCCACCGGCGGCCGTCAGGTAAAAAAAGACCCGATCCCCAATGGGGTCGGGCCTTTGGCTGTTCCACAGGAACGTGAAGTGGAAACAGTGTCTTGCGCGGTAATTGAATGAATGAGATGCAGGCAAACGTAAGCCGTGTCAACTGCCGGCTACCTCCCGGTCACAAAAAATCTCCAGCAAATAGTAGCACGCTCGCCCGTTTTTGACCATGAAAAAGCGGGTTGTATTCTTGCGATACATCTGTCGCTGTTTCCAGCTATTTGGCCAATGGGCGCGCAGAACCAGGCAGATACAACTGTGTGCTTCGTGTCTAATGCCCAAAGAAACGCAAAACCGTAAGGATTGTCGTAATAATCGCCGTTTAGAATCCATGTATCCCTGATGGTGGTCAAGATCGATCTTAGTTCTACCAGGGGCCACGAGTGCGGGTAAAAGGGTAGTGCGAAAAAATTCAATGCAGCGAATAAAGTCTTGGGTAGACAATTTGAGCCTCTGGCCACGGCTGGCGATTGGAATTAGCGCCGGTTTTTTGCTGTTGTTTGTTGCATTCGCAGTGGTTGGAGAGGGGGCCTTAGACGAAAGCAGCGAGTTGATCTTGGAAGATCGACTGGTCATTGCCCAAATTGCCGCCAACCAGGTTGATGAATTATTTCATCAAGCCGTTCACGAACTGGAAGAGGTGAATAAATTTTCCGGATTTGATTTTAAGAATCCGGGCGCTTCGGTGGATGCGGATATCCTGGACTACACAAATAAACAAACCCGTCTCTTTGCCGAGGGCTTACTTTTTATTGATGTACACGGCAAGGTCATGTTGTCCTATCCAACCGACTTGTGCGAAGAAGGTGAAGATTTATCGGATCGGCCGTACATAGCCAGGGCCTTGAAAGAACGGGACGTAGTCATCTCTGACCCGTTCGTTGAAACGAAGAACAATCGGCCGGTGGCTGCAATTACATTACCGGTCTTTGAGGGGGAAGAGTTTGTTGGGTTGTTGAGCGGCTTTTTGGATTTGGGCGGGCCGGCCATGGTAGATCCGCTGCGTCATGCAGCGACATTAGGGCATACAGGACATGCGACCTTGTTTGATAGAGACGGCGTTACCCTGGCTTCCACGCTGCCGGTGCCGTTCCAATCGCCCAGCGAACACCCCGATTTGTACCGCAAAGTGATCGCCACCGGGCAGCGCCTTGTTGAGGAAGAAGAATACGAGCTTGAAGGCATCCCTGGGGAAACAAAGGGAGACATTCATGTTATGGCGGCCGTGCCGTTGACCACTGTGCCCTGGGGCGTAGCTGTCGGCGGGGACGAGGTGGAAACATTCGCCGGGGTGAAACGTTTGCGGTTGGGATTGTTGCTTCTCAGCGGAGCTGCATTGGTGGTCGTGTGGGTGGGGACGTTAATTGGCGCTCGCAAACTTGTCCGGCCGATTCAACAAGTGACAGAGGCTGCGCAGCAAATTGCGGACGGCGAGCTGCATACCCCGTTGGAAGTGACGGGCATGGCTGAGATTGGGGTGATGGCGACAGCCCTGGATCGTATGCGCAAACAGATGCTGGCCAATATTGAGGAGTTGGCCGACTGGAACCAAAAACTGGAAACGCGTGTCACTGAGCAAACAGTAGAAATTCGCGAGCAGCAAGCCCTGACGAAAAAGTTGCTGCACAAGACCCTGACCGCGCAGGAAGAAGAACGCGGCCGCCTGGCCAGGGAACTTCATGATCAAATTGGCCAATCATTGATGGCGGTGGAAATCCACCTGAGCCGCATTGCCAATTCTTTGCCGGATGATGATGAAGAGTCACTCAAACGGGTGGAACAGGGACGGACTGTGGCACAGCAGGCGACGAAAGAGCTGCGGCAGGTGATTGCGGCCCTGCGGCCCGGGGTTCTAGATCAGTTGGGTCTGGTGCCTGCATTGAATTGGATGAGCAAACATACATTGCGGCCACTTGGACTGAAAGTAGATATCAAAACAAGCGGCCTGGATAAGCGGTTCCCTGATGAGATTGAAACCATCTTATTCCGCATTGCCCAGGAGGCCATGAACAATGTGGCCCGGCACAGTAAGGCCGAAAGCCTGGAAATCAGCCTTCAACGTGTGGATGAGCAAGCGATGATGACCCTGAGCGACGATGGGTGTGGCTACGACTTGTCGGCCGTCAGGACAGAAGAAGATTACAGTCGGGGGTTGGGCCTGGCCGGTATGCAGGAACGAGCCTCGCTGGTTGGTGGAAAAGTTACTGTTGAGAGTGAGCCCGGACAAGGCACCATGGTGCGGGTTATGTTGCCGGTTCCCGCAGCCGCAAATGGGAGGAACAACCATGAGTAATCAAGACCCGATTCGAATCTTTATTGCCGATGATCACAACATCTTACGTGAAGGTCTGGTGTCACTGCTCAGCAACGTGCCTGGATTGGAAGTTGTCGGCTTGGCCAGCAACGGAAGCGAAGCGGTGGCCCTGCTTCGCGAACTCCAACCCGATGTCGCCGTCTTGGACATTACTTTGGGGGATATGTCTGGTTTCGAAGTTGTGCGGGAGCTGGGATCAGATTTGACCGACGTCAATATACTGTTTTTAACCATGCATGAAGAAGAATCCTTTTTCTTCGAAGCCCTGCGCGTCGGCGCTTCCGGCTACTTCCTCAAAGGGTCCAACAGCAAGGAGCTTATCACCGCCATTCAATCCGTGCATAAGGGGGGTATTTACTTGCCGCCCAAACTAGCCGGAGGGTTGGTCGAGGATTTCCTCAGCTTCAAGTATCGCACGCATGAAGAAGACTCCTTAACGCCGCGGGAGAATGAGATTTTGACCATGATCGCCCGCGGGATGACCAACCGGGAAATGGCGGAGCAGTTGACCGTGAGCATCAATACGGTAAAAACGCACCGGTTGCGCATCTATCAAAAATTAGATCTCCGCGATCGGGCAAGTCTGGTCAGCTATGCCCTTCGTCGCGGCTTGCTTCAACCTTCTCGATAATGCGGTTTGCCACAATCAGACACCTTTGCTACCATTGGCTGGAAGGAGGATGCTACATGGGTATTTTTAGTCATCATACGCGGCGTCGCATTTTATTTCTGCTGCTGGGTTTACTCCTGCTGAGTTTGACCAATGCTACCCCGACACACGCTCATGATTCTGTTTCCGTTGGAAAATATGAGCTGGCCTTGGGGTGGGTCATAGAACCACCGCTGTTGGGTATTCCTAATGCGGTGTTTATTTCGATTACCAACAGTGAAACCGGGCAGCCGGTGGAAGGAGTTAACACGCTGTTGGTGTCGGTCATGGCCGGGGGGCAGACCCGCGCGTTGACGCTGCGCGCATTGGAAGGGGGCGCCCCTGGGGAATATGCCGCCGGCTTTATCCCCACGGCGCGCGGTACCTATACGATTAAGTTGGATGGCGCTATCCAGGGTCAGGAAGTGAATGTAACCAAGGAGATTGAAGAGGTGGAGCCTGCTGACTCCGCGCAGTTTCCGGTTGTCTTGCCGTCGCTGCCCCAGATCAACCAGCAATTGAGCCGCTTACAGGCAGAAAATGAGGCGCTTCAGGCTTCAGTCGCTCTGAGTCGCTGGCTGGGTATTGGCGGGTTGCTCTTAGGACTGGCTGGATTGGCCGTCGGGGTAGTGGCATTGAGGAAGCAGTAAAAACAGCTTGGTGTTACCGAAAGGAAAATGAGACGGGCAGGGATAAAATCAAATCCCTGCCCGTTTTTGTTTTTTTAAAAAAGCCTGGAAGGCCGCCTTTACTTCATCCCGGGGGTGTATGAGCCGAGGACGCGCATGTAGTTGGCGCGTTCAAATGCGGCCGGTTCGGCGCAGTTGATCTGGCTCAGGCTGCCCTGCATTTGGGCCACTGAATCATACTCGTGCTCTACCAGCCAGGCTTCCAGACCAGTGACGAGGTCGTTAAGCCGGCCGATCCCGTTTCGCAGCAGTTCCGAAGCTAACATGGTCACCGAAGCCCCGGCCATCAACCCCTTGACGGTGTCTTCAATCGTGTGAATGCCGGTGGTGAGCGCCAGGTCGGCCTGAACACGGCCGTACAGGATAGCGATCCAGCGTAAGGGGAGACGCAGTTCAGACGAACTGCTCAATAGCAAGTGGGGAACCACTTCCAGCGTCTCTGGGTCCAGGTCGGGTTGGTAGAAACGGTTGAACAGCACCAGCCCGGCCGCGCCCCCCTCTGCCAGCCGGTGAGCCATGTTGGCCATCGCACTGAAGTAGGGGCTGAGCTTCATCGCCACCGGAATGGTGACGGCCGCTTTCACGTCTTTCAGCACATCCAGATAAATTTGCTCCACCTCGACGCCGGTTAGATGAATATCCGTGGGCAGGTAGTAGATGTTGAGTTCAAGCGCGTCGGCCCCTGCTTCCTCGATGTCGCGCGCGTAGCGCACCCATCCGCCGGTAGAAACCCCGTTGAGGCTGGCGATGATGGGGATGTCCAGCGCTTCTTTGGCCCAACGGACATGTTCCAGGTAGACCTCCGGCCCGCACTGATATTCCGGCGCCTCGGGGAAGTAGTTCAACGACTCCGCGAAACTATCGGTACCATGCACCAGATACTCGTTGAGCATCTGGGTTTCCAGCGTGATCTGTTCCTCGAAGAGCGAGTAGAGGACGATGGCGGCCGCGCCGGCCTCTTGCAGTTGGCGCATTTTGGCCCGATCCCGAGACAGAGGGGATGCTGACGGGACAAACGGGTTCTTGAGTTTCAGTCCAAGGTAAGTAGTGGAGAGATCCATATTCCTGACTCCTTTACAAAAGGCGGCTTGTGGTTATTTCTTGACCCTGCTGCGGCCGTTTGCTCCGTTCTTCCCTTCCACCTGGCCCGCTAACTGGCGATAAGTTTCCCAGCGGTTGTTCACATCCGCCTGTGCCAATTCCAGGAGCCTGGCCGCCCGCTCCGGATGGCTTTGCGTGAGCATGCGGTAGCGCGCTTCGTTGTAGATGTACTTTTCCAGCGGCAGTTTAGGCGCCCGTGAGTCTAGCTGGAACGGGTTCTTGCCCTGTGCCCGGAGGTCCGGATTGTAGCGGTACAGCGGCCAGTAGCCGGAGTTCACCGCCCCCTTTTGCTGATCCAGGCCGTAACGCATGTCATACCCGTGGGCGATGCAGTGACTGTAGGCCAGGATCAGGGAGGGGCCATCATACGCTTCAGCTTCGAGGAATGCTTTGATGGTGTGGCTGTCGTTCGCGCCAAAGGCCACCTGAGCCACGTACACGTTGCCGTAGCTCATGGCGATCAGACCCAGGTCCTTTTTGGCCAGCGGCTTGCCGGCGGCCGCGAACTTGGCCACGGCCGCGCGCGGCGTCGCTTTGGACATCTGCCCGCCGGTATTGGAATATACTTCGGTGTCCAGCACCAGGATGTTGACGTTTCGGCCGGATGCCAGGACATGATCAAGGCCGCCGTAGCCGATGTCGTATGCCCAGCCGTCGCCGCCTACGATCCAGACATCCTTCCGCACGAAGATGTCGGCCATGCTCAATAAGTCGCGCAGCCCGGGCCGCCATGCATCCACGGCCGGATCGTCTCTGTTGAGCAGTTCCCGAATTCGCTGTTTTAACTCCCCTACGCGGCCGCGCTGTGCCTGAATTTCCGCTTCGGTCACCTGGTCAGCATACAGGATGGCCTGGGATAGTTCGGCGCCGATTGCGTTGCTCAGGTAGCGCAGGATGTTTGTAGCCGCCTCTAGCCGTTGATCCAGGGCCACGCGCATCCCCAGGCCAAACTCCGCATTGTCCTCAAACAGCGAATTTGACCAGGCCGGGCCGCGGCCGTCCCCGTTTTGCGCCCAGGGGGTGGTGGGCAGGTTCCCGCCATATATGGAGGAACATCCGGTCGCGTTGGCCACGATGGTACGGTCGCCGAAGAGTTGGGTGAGCAGCTTCAGGTATGGCGTTTCACCGCAGCCGGCGCATGCACCGGAAAACTCGAACAGCGGCTGCAGCAGCTGCGAATACTTAACCTGGTTCACTGGGATGGCTGTGCGATCAATTTCCGGCAGGCCGAGGAAGAACTCCCAGTTCTCACGTTCCGGATCGCGCAGCGGCGCCTGGGGCACCATGTTGATGGCTTTGAACTTTGGCTGCTGCTTATTCTTCACCGGGCATACCTCCACGCAGAGATGGCAGCCGGTGCAATCTTCGGGCGCGACCTGGAGGGAGTAAGACATGCCCTTAAACTCTTTGAAGCGGGCCGGGGCTGACTTAAACGTAGCCGGCGCGTCTTCCAGCAGATCGGGATCGTACACTTTTTGGCGAATGACGGCATGGGGACAGACGAAGACGCACTTGCCGCATTGGATGCAAATATCGGGGTCCCAGGCGGGGATTTCGGTAGCGATGTTGCGCTTTTCCCACCGGGTTGTGCCGGATGGGTACGTGCCGTCTACCGGCAGGGCGCTGACCGGCAATTCGTCGCCCACCCCCTCAATGATGCGCGCCGTGACGGATTGAATGAATTCGGGCGCGAATTCGGGCACAATGGGCGGCCGTTCGAAGTCGCTGGTCGCCTTTGCCGGCACTTTGACTTCCTCCAGGTGAGCCAGGGCGGCGTCTACGGCCGCGAAATTCTGCTGCACGACTGCCTCGCCCCGCTTGCCGTACGTTTTCTTAATTGCCTTCTTAATGGCGGTAATCGCCTCATCCGTGGGTAGTACGCCGCTCAAGGCGAAGAAGCAGGTTTGCATCACCGTGTTGATGCGCCGGCCCATCTTCGTTTCTCGGGCTACCTGGTAGGCGTCCACGACGTAAAAGCGGAGCTTCTTTTCGATGATGGTATCTTGCATACTGCGCGGCAAATGTGTCCACACCTCGTCGGCGGGGTAGGGGCTATTCAGGAGGAAGGTGGCGTTGTCGCACGCCAGCCGCAGCACGTCATACCGTTCCAGGAAGCTGAACTGGTGGCAGGCGACGAAGTTGGCGGATTGGATGAGGCTGGTGGACTTGATCGGCCGTGGCCCAAAACGCAAATGGGAAACGGTCACAGAGCCTGCTTTCTTGGAGTCGTAGACGAAGTAACCTTGTGTGTAGTTGGGCGTCCCTTCGCCAATGATCTTGATGGAGTTCTTGTTGGCTCCCACGGTGCCGTCGGAGCCGAGACCATAAAAGACAGCCCTTACCACGTCATCCGGCTCGATGTTGAAATCTTTGTCCCAGGCCAGGCTGGTGTGAGTGACATCATCGTTAATGCCGATGGTGAAATGGTTCTTGGGCTGGGGCCTGGCCAGTTCCTCGTAGATCGCCTTGACCATGCCGGGGGTGAATTCCTTGGAGGAGAGGCCGTAACGGCCGCCGATGATGCGGGGCATCACGGCGAACGGTGCGCTGCCCTCGGCGACGGCCTCTACGACGGCCGAAACCACATCCAGATAAAGCGGCTCGCCGGCCGAGCCAGGCTCTTTGGTGCGATCCAGGGCGGCGATAGCTTTGACGGTGGGAGGAAGTGCGGCCACCAGGGCGGCCGTGTCAAAGGGGCGATACAGACGCACCTTGATCGCGCCCACCTTTTCCCCCTGTTGCGCCAGATAAGTGATGGTCTCCTCGACCGTTTCTGCCCCGGAGCCCATGAGTATGACGACCCGCTCTGCGTCCGGCGCGCCCACGTAATCAAAGAGATGGTACTGGCGGCCGGTTAATCCCGCGAACTTGTCCATTGCTTTCTGCACGATGCCGGGACAGGCCAGGTAGAAGGGGTTGACGCTCTCGCGCGCCTGGAAAAAGACGTCCGGGTTTTGGGCTGTGCCGCGGATGAATGGATTATCTGGCGACAATCCTCTGGCCCGGTGCGCCCGCGCCAGGTCATCGTTGATCATCGCCGCCAACACATCGTCTGGCAGCGGTTCAATCTTGTTGATTTCGTGGGAAGTGCGGAAACCATCGAAGAAGTGGAGGAAGGGAACGCGTGCTTCCAGCGTGGCAGCCGAAGCGATGAGAGCGAAATCCATCACTTCTTGTACTGAGTTGGAGGCCAGCATCGCGAAGCCGGTGTTGCGCGTGGCCATGACATCGGAATGGTCGCCAAAAATGGAGAGGGCCTGGGCCGCGACGGACCGGGCGGCGATGTGGAAGACGGTGGAGGTTAGCTCGCCGGCGATCTTGTACATATTGGGGATCATCAGCAGCAGACCCTGGGAGGCGGTGAAGGTCGTGGTCAATGCCCCGGTTTGCAGTGCGCCGTGTACGGCTCCGGCTGCGCCTCCTTCTGCCTGCATCTCCACCACCAGCGGCACAGAACCCCAGATGTTGGTCTTGCCTTCGGCCGACCATTGGTCTGCCCATTCGCCCATGGGGGAGGAGGGGGTGATGGGGTAGATGGCGATGACTTCATTGATCTTATGAGCGACGCGTACGGCCGCTTCGTTGCCGTCAATCGTAATCATCTTTTTTGTCATTACAAAACTCCTTCAGGCAGCAAAGGTCAAGAGCTGCCACTTCGTTTTGTGGTTGCGCGGGTTTATGATGAGTGCGAACCTGCCAGGTGGGTCACAGTGGGTGACTGCACAGGCGCAATCGCGCCCATTGCGAAGGTATTGTATGCGGAGCCGAGGCTGGCAGATAGTGACAGATTGCATGTTTGCTGGTGATGAAAGTCATCCAACTTCCAGTGCGCCCGCTATGCAACGGAAGCACTGTGGTATAATGCGACCGGCCGATGTGCTTGAGTGAATTATTACCACCAGAAATGTTGACATGAGTTTAGAAAACAAGCGGTTGCCGTATGTTTGGGACTATGACATCAGTCCTGACCAATTTCTAGCCCTTTTACGGGGGGAGTTAACAGTGGGACGATTGAACCAAACTTGGGCGGCCGTTAGATTATTGGAATATGCCTCTTACGATGAGATTCGTTGCCTTATTGGTTTTTCGTTATTGGTTGAGAAGTGGCCTGAATGGCGAGAGCATATTCGCGCTCCACAACGCCGCGACGCGTTTGATTTTCTTGTTAGCTGGCTTCCGGAAAACCACCCCGAATTACTGAACTAAAAAATGTCTGTCAGCGTCGCATTCTATCAAAGGCAACTGTATCCTTTTCAGGATGCCGTTTTAGCAGTCATTAATCGCCTGGAAACGGAGTTCTATCTGACAGGGGGCACGGCCGTTTCTCGGGCATATTGCCAGCATCGCTTCTCAGACGACCTGGACTTATTCGTTAACGATCATTCATCCTTTTCTCTTTGGGGTGAGCGGATCATCGCTGCTTTGACGCATCGCCCGGACTGGCATTGCGTTGTTAATCAAAAAGATGATCGCTTCATGCGGCTGACGCTGGAAAAAAACAGGGTCTTGCTCAAAATAGATTTGGTGAATGATGTACCAGCCCACGTTGGCGAAATAGAGTATCATCCGATTCTGGGGAGGGTAGACAGTCCGGAAAATATATTAGCAAACAAATTAAGCGCTATTCTCAGTCGAGGAGAATCTAAAGACCTCGCCGATATTTGGGCATTAACCCATTATCTCCAACTATCTATTACCGCAGCCATTACCAACGCCCAGAGTAAAGCGGCTGGTATTTTCCCTGTTGCCTTGGCACGTATCTTACTCAACGCTGAGAAAGCTGATTGGGAGGTAATTCGCTGGCAATCAGCCCCCACGGTAGATGAGTTCTTGAAGGATTTACATACACTTGGCGAATCTCTCATCTTGGGGGGTGAGGTTTAGGTGGACGGCTCACGCATGGATTACCTGGAAAAACTAAAAGCAGCGCAAGAGCGTAATCATTCCTGGCTGTGCATCGGCCTGGACCCAGACCCGGCCCGTCTGCGTGTGGATGTTCTTAAATGGGATGAGCCGATTCTCCCTTACAATAAAGCGATCATTGATGCCACGGCCGATCTCGTCTGTGCGTATAAACCAAACCTCGGTTTTTACCTGCAATGGGGAGCGGCCGGGGTCATTGCCCTGGAACGCACCATCACATACATTCCCGACCACATTCCCGTCATCCTCGACTGCAAGACGGGTGACATTGGCCATACCCAGGCCGCCTGGGCGTCCGGTCTGTTCGATCAGTGGGGGGTGGATGCGGTAACTGTCAACCCCTTTGTGGGGCAGGAGGCGGTCATACCCATGATTGGGGAACGGCCGGACAAGGCTGTTTATATTTTGGCCCGCACCTCAAATCCCAGCGCCACGCAGTTCCAGGGAGACCTGGGCCAGGGGATAGGATTGTCAGCCGAGGTCATCCGCCAGAGCCAGCGCTGGCCGACCGCCGGCCATAAGGGATATGTGGTCGGGGCTACCTATGCCCGGGAACTGGCTGTTGCCCGGCAGATGGCGCCTGCGGCCAATTTCCTGATTCCCGGGATTGGGGCGCAGGGGGGGGACTTAAGTGCGGCCGTGCAGTTTGGCCCTGATCTCATGGCCGGGCCGGTGATCAGCGCCAGCCGCAGCATCATTTATGCTGCGGCCGGGCCAGGTTTCGCCGCTGGAGCACGGGAGGCCGCATTGGCGCTGCGCGGCCGGGTGAACCGGATGCGGGAAACGGTCGCGTAGAGGCCTGGTGACTCCTCGCGCAACAGTTAAGTGAGTCACGGCCCTGGTTTCATTGCCGTGCCTTACCGCACATACTCATGATCAAGCGGACGATTC
>JBHHTQ010000004.1:0-123810 GCA_046753445.1 Anaerolineae bacterium
GCGGCTGGCTGCCGCTGTAGCTGTAGGCGGCCCCGTTGAAGGCGGTGATGTTGCCAATGACGTCGTAGCTGTAGGATTCGGTGTAGGGGGATGCGCCGGTCGCGGTAGCCGCCAGCAGCCGGTTGAGGGAATCATAGCTGAAGCTCTGCGCGTCGCTCTCCCCGTTGGCCAGGGTGGCGATGCTGGTGATGTTCCCGGCCAGCTCGGCCAGGAAGTGGGGCGGCTGGCTGAAGTTAAGGCAGACCAGTTTTGGTGGCGCGTGGTCATTGGATCTAAATGAGGCAAGCCAGCAACTGGGGTAATTCAATCACATCTGCCCCCAGACGCAGGGTGTACGCCTGAGCCTGCTGGCTCACTGTCTGCAGCAGACTCATATGCCGGGAAAGCATCGCCCGATCCCACCGATCCACACTCTCTTCCATCAAACGAGCCAGGACCACGGCCGCTTTTTCGGGATGAGCCACACTCACCTCCCGCTTTTCAATTTCCGGGAAGCATACGGCCGCAATCGGGACCGCCTCTGACCATTTTCCCCGCACCGCTTCTGCCCCGGAGAGCGTATACGCGCCGTCGATTGGCTGTCTGCGCCCCAGCCATGAGCGCAGCGGGGGCAATAGTTCCAACGTGCCTGGCCGGATGCCAATCTCGCCTGGGGTCGGTAAGGCATACACGCCGTCCGGCCGTTCCTCAAGCAGCAGCACATCATTGGCCAGAAGTTTCCACCCGTGCAAAAGCAAGCTCAGACCGGTGGTCGTCTTGCCGCTGCCCGACGGGCCGACGATGAGCAGGGCACGGCCGTCCTTGCTGGCGGCGAAGGCGTGGACGAGGTAGTAATTGCGGCGGCGGAGCAGCGGGGCCAGACTGGTAAACGTGATGTCCTCCAGGCAGCCATGTTCCAGCGCCGCATCGGTGATTAATCCGCTGGCAACCGGCGCATGATCTTGCGTCCCCGAATAAAGGGACACGCTCACGGCCGCGCCCTGCTGAAAGGCGAGCGTGACGAAATCGTCTGCATCCTGGTATACGGACAAAACCCCGGCGCCTTCCGGCTGCGTATGTTCGTCTGTGAAAAACGGGGGAGCGTCTGGAAGGGATGGGAGCGCCGAGACGCGTTCCAACTCAAGGCAAATGTGCGGCTCACCCGTGCGGGGGCCGTCGGAGTGCACCCAACCCTGAAACAGACGCTGCCACAAACGCCTGATGCGGCCGTCACTGCTTCGCAGCAGGATGGTCAGCTTGTGAAGGGTAATCCACATTGGCGCCATTCGGAAACCGCCAGCTATTCCTGGAGAAGGTTGTTCAACGCCTGCTCGAAGACGGCATACGGCTGAGCGCCGGCCAGCAACTGGCCGTTGAGGAAAAACGCCGGCGTCCCGCGCACGCCTAGAGACACGCCTTCATTAAAGTCCGCCATGACGGCCGCTTCATGCCGGTGATCATTCAGGCAGGCGTTAAACAGGTCCAGGTCCAGGCCCAAATCCGCAGCATACAGGGCAAACAGGTCGGCCGCATTCCTACGCCCCTGCCATTCATTCTGATGGCTGAACAGGGCGTCGTGCATCTCCAGATACGCCCCCTGATCCCCCGCGCACCTGGCCGCCTCAGCGGCCGGCGTCGCCTGGGGGTGGATGTTGGTCAGCGGGAAATCTTTGAACACGTAGCGAACCAGCCCCGTATCCACGAAATTCTCTTTAATCAGAGGAAAAGTTTGCTGGAAATGACGGCCGCAAAACGGGCATTGGAAGTCAGTGAACTCGACGAAGACAACCGGCGCATTGGGATCGCCGATGCTGTAGGCGCCGTCGATCGGGACTTCTGCGACGCTGGGCGGGGTTGGTTCCGGTTCTTGAGCCGGGGCTGATTGGGTGTAAGCGTCGGCCAGCGTCCCCGCTTCAGCCAGGCCGATGGCATACTCAAAAAGCTGGTAAGGCTGCGCGCCGCTGATGGGGTACCCGTTGATGAAAAAGTGGGGCGTACCGCGCACACCGAGGGAGATGCCTTCGTCCAGGTTCGCCTGCACGGCCGTGTTGAAATACCCGTCATTGTAACATTGCTCAAATACCCCGGCGTCCAGGCCCAGGCCTGAGGTCAATGTGGCGAAATGAGCCGAAGCGGCCGCGCCCTGGCCTGCCCACTCGCTTTGAGAGGCAAAGAGCGCGTCGTGCATTTCCCAGTACGCTTCCTGCTCCCCGGCACAGCGGGCCGCGACGGCCGCGGCCCGCGCTTCAGGATGAATGCGTTCCAAGGGAAAGTCCTTGACCACATAATACACACGCCCAGTGGAAATCATCTCGCTCATCAACTGGGGCATCGTTTCACTGGCGTGCCGCTGGCAGAACGGGCATTGGAAGTCAGTGTACTCGACGATCGTGACCGGGGCGCTGGCGTCTCCCAGCGTCGCGGCCGCATCCTCCTGAGCGATCACCGCGGGCGTCGGGGCCGCGGCCGGCTGCGCCGGTTGGGACGGGGGCTGGCCTGCGATCTCGCCCCCTCCTTGCACGGATGCGATCGCGTTTTCAAACACGGAAAGGGGCTGCGCCCCCACCAGTATTTGGTCGTTGATGAAGAAGCTGGGCGTGCTTGATACTCCCCGGTTCCGGCCAAGCGCCATATCCGCCTCTATTTCGGCCGTGTATCGCTCCTCATCCAGACAACGGGTATAGTCGTCCATGTTAAGGCCGAGGTCTTGGGCAAAGCTGATGAAAACGGCGGCGGCGTTGCCGTTGGCCCACTCTGTTTCGTTCGTGAAGAGGAGGTCATGCAGCGCCCAATAAGAGGCTGCGCCTTGTTCTCCGGCACACCGGGCGGCATTGGCCGCCTGCATCGCCTGGCGGTGAATGCTGGTCAGGGGAAAGTCGTAGTAGACCAGAACCACCTCGCCGCTGGCGATGCTGTTTTCTTCCAGCGAGGGCAGGGTCTGCTGGTAGAAGCGGGCGCAAAAAGGGCATTGGAAGTCGGAGAACTCCTCAATGACCACGGGGGCATCGGGGTTGCCGCGATAAGGGCGTCCATCCTCGGTAAAGCCGACGGGGACGCCGCTCGCATCCACGGCCGTGGCCTGCGCATTGATCGCCAGAGTAGGCGCCGCAGGGGCGGCATCCTCCCCTTCCGATTCCGTCTGCGCCGAGGGCGAGTCCGGTTCGGCGGCCGTCTCCAGCGGGGTGCTGCCGGCGACCGGGCGTTCGTCCGTGGTGAATTCGGCCGTTTCGCCTTCGCTGCTACCTGTATCTTGCTGGTTTTTTGGTTGTGCCGGGCCGCAAGCCGTGATCACCGCCGCCAGGACGAAAATAATCACGCCCCAACGGCGTGTGATATTGATTGGATTGAATTCCATTACGACTCCCTTGAAGGTCACGCCTTCTGGGCCATCTCCTCGCCGAAATCGAGCAATGCCTGAACCCGTTCATCTGTTGGAGCTTCCGCATACACGCGCAAGACAGGTTCCGTGCCGGACGGCCGAATGAGCAGCCAGCTTCCATCTTCTAAGTAATATTTCACACCATCCAACGTTTGGACAGTTTCAATCCCTACCCCAGCGATGCGTGACGGGGCGCAGTCCATGAGCATCTGGACCATGCCCGCCTTGGCGACGGGGCGTTTGAGTTGCAGGTCAGTTCGCGCATACTGGGCCGGCCCCACCTCGCGCAGCAAATCGGACACCAATTCATGTAGCGGCGCTCCGGCATCCGCCATCACTTCCAGCAACAGCAACCCCATGAGCACTCCATCCCCTTCCGGGATATGTCCGCGGACGCTGATACCTCCAGATTCCTCGCCGCCCATCAACACATCGTTGTCGATCATCAAATCGGCGATGTGGTTGAAACCGACAGGGGTTTCGACAAGGGCCAGGCCATACTTTTCGGCCAGCCGGTCTACCATGCGGGTTGTTGACACCGTGCGAACGACGTCTCCCTTCCAGCCCCGTTTCTCCATCAGGTAACGCAATACCAAAGCAAAAATGCGGTGAGGATCCACGAAGTTCCCCTGGGCGTCCACCGCGCCGATGCGGTCAGCATCCCCATCAGTGGCCAGACCCACGTCCCAATGGCCTGCCTGAATGGTAGAGGTTAACAGCCCCAGGTATCTGGCGATCGGCTCCGGGTGGATGCCGCCAAAGCCAGGATTCATCTCGTGGCGAATGTTATGCAGGCGGGTACGGCCGCGCGCCAGCACTTCCCCAAACACGCCACGGCCGGAGCCATACATGCCGTCTGCCACCACCCGCAACTCTCCATTGGAGATGATGTCCAGGTCCACCAACGTGCTTAGATGCTCGTAATAAGCCCAGGAAGGGTCGAACTTACAGACGCGCTCTGTGCGGATGGCTGTCTCCAGGTCCATTAAATTGGGGCCGCGCCCTGATTCCAGATTACGCTCCAACAACATTTCCACGCGCATGTTGTGGGCGCGGTTGGCGCTCCCGCCGTAGCTGGCTTTGAGCTTGACGCCGTTATAACGGGGCGCATTGTGGCTGGCGGTGATCATCACGCCACCCGTCGCCTGTTTGTGGACAATGGCATAGCTGACGGCCGGAGTTGGGGTATCGGCGCGCGCCAGCCACGTTCGGATGTTGTTGGCGGCCATGACGCGGGCAACGTCGGCCGCATACCGGTCGGAGAGGAAGCGTGTGTCAAAGCCGATGACCACGCTGGGGTCCTCCCCATTCTCTTCGCGGATGAAATCAGCAATGGCTTGAGCCACCAACCGCAGATTGGCAAATGTGAAATTTTCGCTGATGACGGCGCGCCAGCCGTCGGTCCCGAATCGAACGGTCATTCCTCTTCCTCTGATTCTATGTGCGCCAATGGATCATCGAGTGTGCCCTGTTGGAATCCCTCAGGGTACTTGAGAATGAACAACAAGTCGTTGACATTGGTTCCTGTCGGCCCGGTCTTGACATGCCCGCCGCTCATGGTCCTTCCTTCCTGAGCCAGCCGGTCAAAGAATGTGTAGCTGTCGTTGTGGGAAAGGAACTCGGCGGGATCAAGGCCGCACGTCTGTGCGGCCGCCACGGTTTCCCCAGTTACCACCGCCCCAGCGGCGTCGGTCGTGCCATCTTCACCATCTGTGGCCACGCTGGCGACGACGGTGCGCGGGCAGCCGGCGAGCGATAACGCGGCTGCCAGGGCAAGTTCCTGGTTGCGGCCGCCGGCTCCTTCGCCATGAACCGTCACAGTAGTCTCTCCTCCGAGGATGTAGCAACGCCCGGGGGGCAAGTCCCACGCCAATGCAGCGGCAAAGCCGCCGACAGCCCGCGCCTCTCCTTCAAGGTGGATGGTCAATACATCAGAAAGAAAGCCCAACTGGGCCGCTCTGGTCATGGCTGCATCAGCCGCCCGGCGTACATCGCCGACAATCCAGTTATACGGCTGGGGTATCGTTTCAGATGCGGGATTTGATGACGCCTCAATAACCTTTGAAATAGTTTCCCAATCTTCGGCTGACAGCCGGGATGCGACCTCGTAACGGGCGAGGACCACCAGGGCATCCTGGGGCGAGTCGTGGTGCAGCACGGTAGGGCCGCTGCCGATGGCGTGCAGGGGATTGCCCACAACATCGCTCAATATCAGGCTGATGCACTGCGCCGGCGCGGCCGCTCGCGCCAGACCCCCGCCCTTGACTCGATCCAGATGCCTTCGGACGCAGTTTAACGCTTCAATGGAACAACCGCTGTCCAGCAGGACACCATTCAGCCGCTGCCAGTTGGCCAATGGAATGTACGGCTGTGTCAGCAAGGCGGATGTCCCGCCGGATATGAGGCACAAGACCAGGTCATCGGCCGTCGTCCGGCCCAGCATCTCCAACACGGCGGCCGTCGCCTGAAGGCTGCTCTCATCTGAGATCGGGTGGCCGCCATAAAAGACCCGCAGGCTGGGATGGATGTCGCCAGTCTGAGCCAGTTCGCCTTCCCTGCCCTTCTTGGTGATGACGACGCCCTCAGCAAGGTCGCTGCCCAGAATCTCAGCCGCGGCCGCGGCCATAGGAAGGGCAGCTTTACCCGTGGCCACCAGGAAGACATGACCCTCATCCAGGAGATGGGTGAAGTTGTGAACGGTGACGGCGCGGTCACGCCGCTGCAAATGACGGTAGACGGCCGCGCCGGGGTCAGCGGCAGAAATGGCTGCCTGAACAATTTGGGCAATATGATAGTCGAACTGGGCAAAATCCAGCGTCATGGTCGTGCCTTATCAATGGATAAACGTCTACGGTTGAAGTTGGGCCGCGGCTTCTTCGGCCGCAACCTGCGGTGTTTTGGCCAATGTAATCACGTCAAACACAGCGTCGCTCAAGCTGGCCATCACTTTGCTGCCGACGCTGACCGGCATCAATTGGGCGCGCTCAAGCTCTTGCTGCAAGAAGTGAACATATGGATCGTCAGCCGGCCAAAAAGAGAAAGATTGGCGGCGGGCCGGCAATATCTCATGGCGCAGGCTCCATTCCCCCAGGCTGGCGCTGGAAGCCAGGGCTGACAATAGCTCGACCGCCAGCGCCTTCCTGGCGGGATCAGGCGTGCTGATCGTCCAGACCCAGCCCTCGACGAGCGGCGTGACCGGCCCGCCCGGACCGGGGATTGGGGCGAATCCCGGGGACTGTCCCGATGCACGCTCCCGCATAAACTGATCGGCCGTCGTCTGCACAATGGTGGCAGAACCGGACTGAAACGCAAGCCATGACTCGCTGAGTGTGACCACATTGCTGCTTTGCAGGAGGATGAGACCGGTCGTCCGGCCCTCGCTCAACTGCGTCAGCGCGGCAACCAGCGGATCCACTTCCAGGGTGGCCTGGCCGGCCTGGTTGACCAGGGAGCCGCCGGCCGCCAGATAAAATTGCAGGGCCAACGTTGCCCCCGCCTTTCCGGCCGCCGGGAACAAGAGACGGCCGTTGGCGTCAGCCACAAACTGTTCCCATGTGAGGGGCAGTGTGTCTGTCAGGATGGTGTTATCGTAAGCCAAATGCGGCAGCTGCGTCAGCGCAAACGGGTAGCCGACCACGTGCTCGCCATATTGAGCAGCGCTTCTGGCAGCCGGATACAAATCCTCCAGCATGGCCGGATCGAGCAATGTTTCCAGGGGGAAAACCAGCTCTTCAGCTGCGGCGGCCGTTAATTGATCCGTAGGCAGCGCCACCAAATCGGGCAAGACAGAGGGGGCCACCGTCCGCCCGGTACGCAGGTAGCTCAGGATACCGCCCTGCCCGCTCACTGTCTTATATTCCACCCTGGTGATCAAATCCGGGTGCTCCTCACCAAAAGCGGTAATCTGCTGCGACAGAGAGCTAAACTCTTGCTCCGCATCCAGGTCTAATTCCGGAGGCAGCCATACCGTCAGGGTGGTTACGGTGTCGCTGATGGTTACAGGGGCGGGCAGATCATCCGCCCCTTCCGGCACGGCCGTGGCAGATGGCGTAGCCGGAGTTGGTGATGGCGTAGTCACCTGATTGTTGTCCCTTTCGGCAAGCAAACTACAAGCCGCCAGGAACACGGGAATCAGGATGGCGAGAAGTGTCAAGCGCCTTTGCATAGGAAGAAGTATAGTCGAAATACAAGGGGAGTCGAATCGAGGGAGTCGCGCTTTGTCAATGCTTATGTCAAGCTAAGTCGTGCAGCGGCAGGTGATCCCAGGCGCTGGTGAGGCAGAAAAGCTTAGCGCATGGTCGCTGCCAGCCGCTTGACGCCCTGCACAAACCGCGCCTTGCCCCCGTGCGAGGGATGGCGTAGCACGACGTGATCAATTCCCAAAAGGTTGAGCGCGTGAGCTGCCCTCTGACCGACGGCCGTCACGGTGGTGATAGAGTACATGGCCAGCAAAAAAAGCAAAAATTGGCCGCCAAATCGCAGCTCCTTCGCCCGCGGCGAGCGGTTAGAACGAGGGCGGGTTGCCCGGAAAGGGTGAAAGGGGAACGCGTTCCACATCAGCGGGACGATGTTCAGCTCTATCATGGTTTGCCAGACGATGGTGGCTGTTGCTTCCCGCCGGATATCGGGCCACTCGGGGACGGGCTGATACCCCTGCGCTTCCCCCAGCAGCCCCAGTGCCTCTATGCCGCGGGTCAAGAAATGGGGGCTGGTGAAGGGGACGCCCGTGAGACGGCCGCCGCGGTATCCGGGGGCTTCGCCGACGAGCAGCATGGCCGGGTTGCGCGCGCGCATTTGCTGCAAATACAGATGCAGATTACGGCGGCGAACGACATTGGCCTCCAATGTGTCGTCGTACTGATTAAAAACATCTTTGCCTGGGCGAACCTGGGCTAGGCGGCCGATGAACTCCTCGATCATGGCAAACAAAAAGCGGGGGGCAGCGAGTTTTCGCTGCCCCCCGATCACCTTCTCCTGCTTGATATGTGGCTAGTAACGGAGAATGGCGCCTATCTGGCCGACTGATTCCAATTCGGGATTGTCGGTGATGACTTCCACGTGTCCGCCTTGCTCCACCGTCTGCGCCACGGCCGCGTCTACGATATCGGGCACTTCGGTCAGTTCTTGTTCACTCAGCGGGCTTCTGGTCAGGCTCGCTACCACAAAACCAGATTCCTCATGGATATAGCCATGATGCCTGAACCCATCGCTGATAATGAGGGTCTGCACCCGCTTATCGCTGACGGCCTGCAACGTGTCGTCCAGTCCAACGACCGCATTTCCCCCTTTAGCCTGGGTTGTCACCAGGGTCTTGACCAGCTTGCATTCCCGTTCCGCATTCGCTTGGCGCAGTAGTTCAAGCGTTCGCTGGCGTACTTCATGTTCGCCCGCGTTCATGTCCATGGCAAACGTGCCTGCGATCCGGCTCTGCAGTTGTTTGCTCAGCGTCTCCCGGAACTGCCCCACCGTTTCCGCCGTTCCGCCGAGGAAGAGGCGGCGGATGGGTTTGTTGGCGAAGAACCGCTTGGCCGCTTCGGCCGCGTCTCGCAAGTTGCGCTGGGCGATTTCTTCTTCCCGCCGCCCCCCGCCCTGGCCGCCGCGCATGCCTACGGTCGATGAGCCGCTTCCCTTCTTCAATTTGCGTACATCTTCCCCCATAAACCCGGCCGTTTCCTGAAGCTCGCCCAGGTGAAACACGAAGAAGCGCGCGCCTACCCGGTCCACAAGTACAACGCCGTAATTGGCGTAATGGTCCAACAGGTGCGCCAGCGGCTTGACGTAGGGCCTGGGACCAACGCGAACGCGGTCGCGGAAGGAGACGGCCGCGGGATAAGCGCGGAAGAACCCGCCGCGCGTGCTGGAGAAAAGCGCCAATCCCGGCTTCGACCAATCGTAACTATGGTCCAGGTACCGTTCAATCACTTCGGCGCCCTTACGATTATTGAGTTGAACCTCCTTGAGCATCCCTCTCACACGCAGTTTAATCGTCTCAATAGACTCCTGCGTGTTATCCGCATTCAGGTAAATGCTCAATATGCGGCCGTTCTCACCTTTGTACGATAGCAACTCCTGCAATTGTGCCTGGTTAAACATGTTTCCTCCTGTTGCGTAATAGGATGGACTCTAACACGTACTACCTTGCATCTTGAATTGCCGATATTCACTCTCCTACGGTCTGGCTCCCAATACCAACGGAATTTCTACCTCCTCATTGTTCCGCAACACCGACAATTTAATTTCCTGCCCCACCTCCGTTTCAAATACCAGATAACTGATCAAATCAGCAGAATCCTCCACCGGCTGGCCGTCAATAGCCACAATGAAATCCCCGCCAGGGCCGTTATTGCCGATGAGGCCCGCCTCGTCAGCGGGGGAGTCTGGTGTGACGTCGGTGATATAGACACCCTTGGTCGTGGTTAATCCCAGCTCCTTCTGCTGCTCAAGGTCCAGCGAAGTGGCCATGCTGATGCCCATGAACGGGTAAACGTACTTCCCATTGGCAATCAGCGCCGGGGCAACGCGCTTGACGGCATTGACAGGAATGGAGAAGCCAACGCCAGAGTTCGTGCCGCTGCGCGTGAGGATGGCGCTGTTGACGCCGATCACTTCACCATCGAGGTTCAGCAGTGGGCCGCCGGAATTCCCCGGATTGATGGCGGCGTCGGTCTGAATGACCTGGGGCAGAGAATAACGGCCGCCGCTGTCCAGTACTCGTTGAGAATCGAGGGTGCGGCCCAATCCGCTGATAATGCCCACAGACATGGAGCCGGCTTCGCCAAACGGGTTACCAATCGCAATCACAAACTGCCCCACCGCCAGGTTGGAGGAATCCCCCAGAGGGATTGGCTCCACGCCGGGGGGCAATGAATCTACTTGAATAACAGCAAGATCACTGTCCACATCCGTACCAATGGGAATCGCCTTGCCCCGTGTGCCGTCAGCGAAGACGACCTCAAACCGAGTTCCTTCAGCCACGACATGATTGTTGGTCACAATATGACCTTCTGCATCAATCAGGAAACCGCTGCCGCTGCCAAGCGGAATGCTGAAGTCCTGCTGCCCGTCAAACACGAAAATGTGCACCACCGAAGGGTTGGCCTCCCGGTATACCTCAATCAATTTTTCTTGTAAGACAGAGCTGGCCGGTTGTACCGGGACGGCGGCCGTGGTTGGAATTGGCGCCGGGGTAGGCAGTTGGGCTTCCACTGTCGCCACAACTTGCCGAACCAGGGCATCGGTATCAATTTCGGCCGCAGGCGCTGTCAGCGTTGCCTGACAGGCAATAGCGGTCAATAGCAGCAGGCCAAGTGCCAGCCAGATCATCAACTTTCTAGAATGGGTCATTACGTTACATCCTCTGCAATCGTTTAGAATCTTGGGTTGCATCTTTACAAACCATTGATTTCCCACAATCCGGCAAGATCCTCAAGACCGGAGAAATCAGATGTCGTTTTGAGCCGGGGTTTTAAGGTACCGGCCGTTTCTTCAAGTCAGCCAGCTTCTGGTACAGCTCGCGCTCTTCGGCCATCAACTGAGTGGGAATGCGAATGCGGACAGTGGCCAACAAATCACCCCTACGGGAGGCGTTACGCAGGTGGGGCATGCCTTTCCCTTTCAAGCGGAAGGTCTGACTCCCTTGTGTGCCGGCGGGGATCGTCAGACTCACCGGGCCGTCGAGGGTGGGCACGATCACCTTTCCTCCGAGGACGGCCGTGACGGCGTCAACATCAACTTTAACGCTCAAATCGTTTCCCGACCGCGTAAATGTGGGATGTGGCTTGACTTTGACCACCAGAAACAAATCCCCGGCCCCATGTGGTCTTCGCTTCCCTTTTCCGCGCAACCGGATACGGGTGCCAGTGTTAGCCCCGGCTGGAATTTTGGCTGTGAATTGGCTCCCATTTTCACCGAAGGTGCGGCTGGTTCCGTGAAAAGCTTCTTCCAGCGTGATCTCAACAGGTTGTTCGATATCGAAATTGGCCCGGTCGTCATATCCGCGCGGCGCACGCTGCCCACCGCTCCGGGAGAACACATCGTTGCCAAAGAGCGCCTCGAAAAAATCAGACATGCCGCCGCCACTGCCGCCAAACAAGTCGCCCATATCCACATTAACGCGCTGCTGACGGCCGCTGCCTGCGGCCCCAAACCATTGGGAAAAGTCAAAATCGGCCGGATTCCCACCCATTTGTTGGAAGCGATGGTAGTTCCTGCCAAGCCGATCATATTTGGCTCGATTATCGGGATTGCCTAATACTTCATATGCTTCATTGATTTCCTTAAACTTCTCTTCAGCCGCCTTATTACCCTGATTCTTATCGGGATGGTATTCGCGGGCCAGGCGTCTGTACGCGCGTTTGATCTGCTTCTCGTCGGCGTCCCTGGAGACACCCAGAATTTTGTAATAATCTTTGTATTCCATTCGTTTGATTACGTAACCTGAAATTGGGGAACTTGGTCATGGTCTGGGTTCGGGCACTCGGACATCGTGTCGCTGTTCTCATTGTAATGAGGGGCTATTGGCGGTGTCAAGAGCAAAAAGGAGATTTATAGGCAATGCTAACGAACGCCGATCAGGGAAGTTCGAGAGGGAGCGGCCGTGCTTGCGCAGGGGGCTGTTTATGCGCGCAGAAACAATGAATAAGCCCCAACAGGCTCTGTTCTTTACTCACGTCAAAGCCCGCCTCATCCAACAATTCACGCCAGCGGGCAGCAGGTTTCAACGGCCAGGCGGTCGTTCCCCGAACCAGCCAGTTAATCTGCGACCTGACCGGCTCTGCCAGCAGTAATCGGCCGTTGGGGACCAAGATGCGGTGTGCTTCACGTAAAAGGGACAGCCGGTCTCCTTCCTGCCAAAATTCAGAGAGGACCTGGCACAAGACAACGGCCGTCACACTATTGTCGGGCAGCGGCAGTAATTCAACGCTGCCGCTGAGCCAGGAAAAGCGGGGGTCGTCCGGCGGGGCAGGCTGCCGGGTACGCCCCCGGACCAACGCCCGGCCCGGCGTCAATTGGGGATGGTAGACGTCAATCACGGACACGTGGCCTGTGGTCAGACGGCGGCCAAGGCTGATAGCGCGCCAGCGCAGTCCCAGGTCTATGCACACGAACACATCCGTGTCTTGAATCTGGCCCAGGTCAAAGAGACGGTGATGCGGCCGTAATCCTTCCCGATCATAAAGTTCATGAGCCGACCAAAGAGAGGCGAGCAAGAAGTAAATGACGACTACCAACAAGACGGCCGCATAGTCTACAAACGCCCACCACCCCCGCTCGATGCTCAGGCCGATGACCAACAAGGAGAGAATGATAGCGCTGTACGCCAATAAATATGCCGGCCAGTGCGAGTAAATATGCCGGGATGTACCGCTCCAGCGGCGTTCTTGAATCACGGTCTCAAACAATGCTCAACCTTATTTTTACTCCGAGTCAGCCAGCGGGCACAAGTATATCATGCCATGCGCCAGCGGCAGGGCTTGTATTGGTTCGCAGGGCAACCGCGCATCATCTAAGGCCAGCAGGCTTGCCGCCAGGCGTCTAGTTCCGGCCGTTTTGTCAACCAATCATAATCCAACTGGTTCAAATACGGGCAATAGGTACCCGGGTCTCCCTCATACTCTACCCCAAAGACAGCTTTCCCTGCCTTTACAAATGGAAGCAAACGCTCGCATTCATCAAACTGAAAACATTGTTCATTAAGCGCCCAGTCGAAATGCCCCACCAAATCGTTGACCTGATCCAGGTCGTTCTTCAACCCTACGGAAAGCCCGCGCCTGTGCGCCTCGGCTGCCAGCGCTGAAATAGCAAATGACTATGCGACCTTTCCTGTGAAGTTCCTCAATGACCGCTTCCGGTGTGTCGAAGAGGTCAATATCGTACATCTCAGCGTTCAGAGAGGCGTCAATCGGCCCGCTAAGCTGCCACTGCCAACTGGGTCCTGGGGCAGGCTGCCAGATGCCCTCCTCGACCTGCACGACCGTACCGGCGGGCGCTGCCTTCGGCAGCCACTCCTCCGCATTCCCCCCACATCCGCTCATGATTATGACCAGTGGCAGAAAAAGCGCCAGAGGCCACAGGTGCAGTTTCGTAACCCACATCGTTGTGTTATTCTAACCAGACGGCCGAAAAGGTACGAATAAAAAGGGAAGAAGGGGTGCAATGGAATGACAAGTAACACCTATGAGAGGATGGTGGAACGATACAAGAGTGGAGAGATTCCATGGGATGACACACTGCCGCCCCCGGAAGTCATCGAGTTGGTGGATGAGCTAACCCCAGGACGCGCCCTGGACCTGGGCTGCGGGTACGGCCGCGCATCCATCTATCTGGCTCAGCAAGGATGGCAGGTGGATGGGGTGGATTTCGTACCGGAAGCAATAGCGGAAGCGGCCGTGCGCGCCAAAAACGCCAGCGTAGCCGATAACATTCACTTTCACCTTTCTTCTGTCTCCAAACTCCATTTCCTGGAAGGGCCTTACGATCTTGCGCTGGACGTAGGCTGCCTGCATGGATTGGCTGAATCAGAACGCGGGCCATACCGTGACGGCCTGCGCCGGCTGCTTGCACCGGGAGGCATCTACCTGTTGTTCATCCGGCTGGCTGAGGCGGGGGATGAAGCGGCCGAGGAAGAAAATGGGCCGCCTGGCGTCTTAGAAACGGCCGTGCGCGCATTATTTGCCGATGGCTTCTATTTAAAGCGCGTCACTTACGGCGAAACACAAGTTGAAAACAGGTCACCCTGGACATCAGCATGGTTCCATTATATTTGGCGAGCTTAGGCGGGTAACAAATGGGGTTGGTCCACCCCTTGACGCCAGGGGTTGAAAGTGCTATTATGCCCCCATCATGATGAACAACAATACATTTTTTAGCTTTTACTTTTATTTTGAGAGCCACCGCCGCGATATTCGGGCAGGAGGATGTCTCGCACTTGCTTAGTAAAAGCTAAGAGCATAGACACAGAGAGTCCGAAGACGCGGCAAACAACGCCGCGTCTTTTTTATTTCCACCGGCTTGAGGAGAACATAATGTACACAAATGGAAAGAATGGTCACCAGCCAACAGAACGTATGCACCAACCGACAGCCTGCCGGGGCGTCCGCGGGGCGACAACGGTTGCAAGCAACGATGCCGCTGAAATCGTTTCAGCCACAAGGGAACTGCTTGACACCATTGTCCGCCTGAACGATATGAACCCGGACGATGTCGCCAGCGTTTACTTCACCACGACCATGGATCTGGATGCCGCCTACCCCGCCCAGGCCGCCCGCGACATTGGCTGGTACGATGTCGCCTTACTCTGTGGGCACGAGATGAATATCCCCGGCAGCCTGCCCCGCTGCATTCGCGTGTTGATTCACTGGAACACCACTCGTAAACCCAAAGACATCGTTCACGTCTACATGCGCGATGCCCGGTCACTGCGCCCAGACAAAAAGAACCGCCCTCCGGTCCGGCCGATTCAAATGAGCCTGGTAGAAGCGGCCGTCAAAATGTTGGGCAGCAGCCTGTAAACCAATGAAATCGCCGTGCCCGTCAGTGTGACCGGGTCGCTCTAACCCAATACGGTCAACGCCATTGGGCCTTGCACGGCTGAGGTAGAACTAATGATGATTGTGATCATGAAAATGCAGGCAACCATGCGTGAAAAGTCGGCCGTTATCGCCTGGGCCGAAGATGCAGGCTGCAAAGTCCACTTATCCGAAGGCAAAGAACACACGGTCATAGGGGTCATCGGCAACGGCCGCACCCTCAACCATGAACAAGTAGCGCGAATGGCCGGCGTCGACCGCGTGGTTCCGGTACTGAAGCCCTTCAAAATCGCCAGCCGAGAATTCAAGCCGGAAGACACGGTCTTTTCCGTGGGCGGTCATGAGATCGGGGGAAAGGAACTCGTGATTATGGCCGGCCCCTGCTCCGTCGAGAGCCGCAGCCAGATCATCGAAACGGCGCACGCCTGCAAAGAAGCCGGCGCCCATATTTTACGCGGCGGCGCATTTAAGCCCCGGACATCCCCCTACTCCTTCCAGGGATTGGGCGAAGAAGGGTTGAAATATCTGGCCGAAGCGCGCGAGGCAACCGGTATGCCCGTCGTCACGGAAGTGATGGAGCCGGCTCTCGTCCCCCTCGTGTGCGAATATGCAGACATTCTGCAGATTGGGGCCAGGAATATGCAGAACTATGCCCTGTTGCACGCAGTGGGCAAATCGCAGCATCCAGTTTTACTTAAGCGGGGCATGAGCAGCCTGATCGAGGAATGGCTCATGTGCGCTGAATACATCCTCAGCCATGGAAACACGCGCGTGATGCTCTGCGAGCGGGGCATCCGCACGTTTGAGACATATACACGCAATACTTTTGACATCAACGCCATCGCAGTCGCCAAGCACCTGTCTCACTTGCCGGTGATCGCCGATCCCAGTCATGGGACAGGGAAATGGGAGTTTGTCGCTTCGGCCGCCAAGGCAAGTGTAGCCGCGGGCGCGGACGGCATTATTGTGGAAGTACATCCCAATCCGACCGAGGCCATGTCTGATGGCATCCAGTCGCTCAAACCGGAGCGGTTCGCACAACTCGTGCGGGACATGAAAGCCATCGCCCAGGCCGTCGGACGGGATGTCACACCCTGATCGCATCCCAAGCGCAGGCCCGGCCCCCCGGTTGCCTGCTATTCTCCTTTCAGTATAATCCGGCGTAAGAGAGTATTGAAGTGGCAAAACGGCCGCTCGCCGAGATCGGCCGTGTTTTGCCTTGAGTAACCGGAGAGTGTGCATGGCGCGCAGAGCCGTTTTTCCTTGTACTGCAATCGTTGGTCAGGAGCGCATGAAACGCGCCCTGATCCTCAACGCCGTCAGCCCCAAAATCGGCGGGGTTCTCATCCGCGGCGAGCGAGGTACAGCCAAGTCCACGGCCGCGCGGGCATTAGCAGCGCTGCTGCCGGATATCGAAGTCGTGGCTGACTGCCGCTTCAGCTGCGCGCCCGATCGCCCTCACGAATGGTGTGACGATTGCCGTTCGCGCCATGCGAATGGGGAGCTTCCCAAAATCACACGCCGCACCCCCTTTGTGGACCTGCCCGTGAGCGCCACCGAGGACCGAGTGGTAGGAACACTGGATATTGAGCAGGCGATCCAGAAAGGGGAAAAGCATTTTGAGCCGGGGGTGTTGGCCTCAGCCAACCGGGGGCTACTGTACGTGGATGAAGTGAACCTGCTGGATGACCACGTCGTTGACCTGCTCCTGGATTCGGCAGCCATGGGCGTCAACGTCGTCGAACGGGAAGGCATCAGCTTTACCCACCCGGCCAAGTTCATCCTGGTGGGCACAATGAACCCGGAAGAAGGGGATCTGCGGCCGCAATTGCTTGACCGGTTTGCCTTTTCGGTACAAATCAGCGGATTGGCAGACACACAACAGCGCGTGCAGATCATGGAACGGCGTATCTCTTTCGAGATGGATCCGGAAGGATTCTACAAGCAGTGGGTGGAGCAAGAAAAGCAGCTCTCCGAACGAATCGCCAATGCACGCCGCATCCTCAACAACGTGCAATACAATCGCCGCAATCTGGTCTCCATCGCCGGTCTGACCAGCTCGCTTAAGGTAGATGGGCATCGCGCCGACCTGGTCATCCTGCGCGGCGCTCAGGCACATGCGGCGCTGTTCGGACGCCAATATATCACCGACGAGGATATTGTACTGGCAGCTGAACTGGCGCTCCCGCACCGTATCAAGGGACGGCCGTTCCAGGACACAAACATCGCTGCTCACGATCTAGAAGAACGTCTGGAACAAGTGCAAAGTGAAATGGGGTCAGCCGAAGCAGGCGAAACCAGTCAGGAAGACCTCGCGTCCGAAACGGTAAAAAAAAAGCCTTAGACGCTGAAGCGGGCGAAGGCGCAGAGATCGCCCAGACCGAAGCCGGCCCACAAACGATTCCCCACACAGCCCAAGACGCCCAATGGTGGGAAGGCGGGCAAAAAGTTTCGTCGAGCCAGGAATTCACCGCCCGCCGGCTGGATACCCAACTAGATCGCCTCACGCGCCGGCAGGCGGGAAGGCGCTCCCGCACCAAAACAGACCGCAAGCGCGGGCGCTATATCCAGGCCCGCCTCCCCAAACACGACCGGGTTACCGATCTCGCTTTTGACGCCACGCTGCGCGCGGCCGCGCCCCACCAACTGCGCCGTGATCGGTCCAAGCTCGCTCTGGCCCTCGAGAAAAAGGACTTGCGGGAGAAGGTGCGCGTCCGCCGCTCCGCCAACCTCATTCTGTTCGTGGTAGACGCCAGTTGGAGCATGGCCGTAGCGGAGCGGATGGAAGCCACGAAGGGAGCCATCATGTCCTTGATGACAGACGCCTATCAACGGCGAGACCGGGTCGGCCTTATCGTCTTCAATAAGAACGACGCGCAGCTTGTTCTCCCCCCAACCAATTCTGTTCAACTGGCAAAAAAAGCGCTGGTAGACATCGCAGTCGGCGGAAAGACCCCGCTGTCCGCAGGGCTATTGCTGGCGTATGACGTCTTCCGCAAAGAATCGTACACTCACCCTGATGTGATGCCGTTGATGATTCTGCTGACGGACGGGGCGGGCAACGTGAGCATGAGCGACTTGCCCCCACAAGAGGAAGCGCACCGAATCGCGCAGCTGATTAAAGAGGAAAAGGTTCGCTCCGTGGTCATCAATATGGAGCACGCCGCCTTTGACCAGGGTCTGGCCCAATTGCTGGCTAATAACCTGGACGCGCCCTGCCATACGCTGGAGGATTTACGCGCCGAAACGCTGTATCAGAAGGTGTTAGACGAATTGGAATAGAGGATGCCGGCGGCAGACGGCCGCTGCCTGTATGGATGGTTAACGGCCGAAGTGCATGGGCATGATGATGTGCAGGAAGTCGTTATCGCCCACCGGTTTGATAACGCCGGGTTCCATCGGGGTCGTCGTTTCCAGGGCCACCTGGGGCGTGTCAATCACCGCCAGGACATCGTTCATATACTTCACATTGAACGCGATCTCAATCGGGTCGCCCTCGACGCTGGCGTCAATCTGGGCCACGTTGTCGCCCGTTTCGGCGCTGGTGGCAGCAACCACAGCATAGGCCGGCGTAATTTCATCGCCCGGCTCAACGCGGACGCGGGCCGTGTGGCTTGATTCGCGGGCGAAGATCTCGGCCGTGCGGCATGCCTTACGGAATTCGGCCGTGTTTAAGACCGTGCGGGTCATGTGCCGTTTGGGGATGATGGGATCGTAGTCGGGAAAATTGCCGTCAATGAGCTGTGAAACCAACACCACGCTGTCCATATCAAAGATGACCTGGTTACGGCCGTTGGGAAGCGAAATATACACGGCGTCGGTATCTTCACTCACCACACGGGCCACCTCATTAAGCGCCCGGGCCGGAATGGTGACGCTCACCGGCTCATCAACAAAGCCGGGGATATGCGCCGAGCGCACAGACAGGCGGAATCCGTCTGTGGCCGCCATCATCAAACGGCTGTCCTCAAACCGCGTGGAAACGCCCGACAACATCGGCCGTGTGTCATCCGCGGCCGCAGCGAAGGCCACCTGTGAAATCATCTGCTTCAGCACATCCGCTTCTACGCGAATCCGGTGCTCTTGGTCAGGTTGAGGGACAAGCGGGAATTCCTGAGCGTCAATGCCCTTAATGTTGGCCTCAGTGCGGGCGCAGGAGATATGCATCGTTTGCGTCTGTTCGTTCAAGGCCAGATCCACCCGCTCCTGAGGCAAAGCGCCAATCAGATCGCCAAAGGTGCGCGCCGGAATGGTGATCGCCCCCTCCTCCTCCACCTTGGCCCCGATCCAACAAGTGATCACAACTTCCAAATTCGTGGCTGACAGCTTAAGGCGGCCGTCATCCGTTGCAATCAAAACATTGGCCAATACCGGCAAGGTCGAGCGAGTGCTGACAGCACGGCTGACAATGCTTAATCCTTTTGCCAGATTCTCCTGCAAGCACGAAACCTTCATGCCCCTTCTCCTCTAAGTTTTGTTGTATTATCCCGCATGTTGATGCAGAGATAGTATACCAGAAAATCGAGGAGATGAGAAGGTTGTGCGAATTCATTCGGCGAAATCATCGGGCGGGTTTTGGATGTAATATGTGGTAAATGACAATACCCAATGCTACATGCACATTGAGCGAGCGTCCTTTGCCATACATGGGTACAAAGACGGCCGCGTCGCATGCGCTCAACGTAGCTTTGGTGATGCCATGATCTTCATGCCCGACCACGAGGCAGGTTTTTTGGGGGTAGTGGTACTGGTGATAGGGAACGGCCGCATCCGTCAGCTCTAACGCGACAATGTGGTATCCGTCAGATCTCAAGGCCATCATGGCTGCCAGAGGGTCTTGCTCGTAACGCCACGGCACTTTCGTGCTCTTGAAGCGGCCGACCTTGTCTATGGTGGGATGGGGCGGCGCGGGCGTGATGCCCGTCAACACAAGCTGCGTCACGCCAGCCCCGTCGGCGATGCGGAAAATGGAACCCACATTGGCCGGGTACTCGACGCTCTGCAACAGCGCCGCCAGATCGTGGGCGGGACGGTGCGCGCGTTTGTAATCACGCAGGAATCGTTTTAGCTCGGTGCCAATCAGCGGTTTCATGGGTCCGGATAGGCGTGGTGAATAAGGCAAAGTGCCGCCAGGGCGCCTTCGCGCACTTCGCGGTCAGCCGCCTGGCGCACGGCCGCTTCCAATGCCGGAACCCCCTCCAGGAAGGCCAACTGCCCCAACCAGAGGGCGGCCGCCTGGCGCAGTTCAAGCACATCCGCCGCTGAAAGCGTGTGCACCAGGAACGGCACGATGTCCTCTTCGGACGGTACCGGCTGCTTTAGACGCTTGGCCGTGGAAACAAGCCACGATCGCAGTAGGTCAGCGGGCCTCTCCCAAGGGGATGGCTCTGACCGCCCTCGAATCGCTTCCTGGGCCTCGGCTGCGGCCGTCTGCACCAACCATTCCGGATCGTGGTATTCGATGTGGTGTAACAAAGGCAGCACCCATTCCGCGTCCAGCAGGGCCAGCCCGCGAATCGCTGCCCGACGCACGGTGAGCTCCTCTTCCTCCACCGCCTCGCGCAGAATTTCCTCACCGTGCCTGCCGTTGAGGGCCAACCCCTCGGCCGCAGCCCGGCTCATGTAATCATCCCCCCGAACCAACGCCGTGATCAACGGCCGCTCCGCCTGGGGGCGGTGGATCCAGGCCAGGGCGTAGACGGCCGTGCGGCGTACATTGGCGTCTTCATCCCCCATCATATCGGAAAGCATCCCTACGATTTTACTGGAATCCAGGCGGGCCAGTGCTGCAACGGCTAACTCGCGCAAGAAAGGATCGGATCGGTCGCGCAACTGCTTTAAGAAGGCAAAGACGCCTGGGTCCCCCGACTGTGCCAGCGCAGCGGCCGCCCGTTGACGCAGCAGGCGGGGATAGCCTGGCTGGCGAACGATTTGCCCTAACTGTACCAACGTTTGCTGGCGCCATCGCCCCTCTTGGCGCGCTTCCGGCATCCAGCCGGCTACCTGGAACAACGTGTCGCGTGCCAGACTGCTGTCTCGTTCCTGCAGCAGGCGGCCTGCTATCTCATCCGCATTTTCTTGGGCGGCGAGGAAACGAAAGACCCCCAGCCACTCCGGCTCATGCACGTGGGTAGCGGCTTCAGACACCAGCCCATGTTGGCTGAGGAATCCAGCTGCTAAATAATCACGCCACACCTTGACGCGAAAGCTGATATGGCCGTTGGGCCAATGGACTAACAAAGGATTCTTTTCTATGGTATCGCCCAATCTACCTGCCAGCCGCCAGATTCGCTGCTCTTGCTCGTTCGCGGTTATCTCCGCAATGGTTTTCAACTCGACGGGGGAAAGTGTAACTTTCCCCTCGGACACCATGGTATATCCGATGCGCTGCCAGAACGAGAGCAAAGGCGCATCGATTGCCGGCTCTTCGCCGTCAGGGTGATCCTGCCCCCCCCCGATGGTATGAGGGACTTTTTTATCAGCAAGCGTCGCCATGGTCGCCGTCAGCAGCTCGCTCAAGCCATGCGGCCGTTTTCCCCGTTCCGTTCCGGTTTGGGGAAGGACGTTGACATGCCAGAGCCTGAGGCTGTGGTGCAGGGCGGACTGCCCTGGATACCATACATCTTTCAGACGGGGAGATCGCTCAAGGGAAAGCGCCTCGGACCAACGGTTTAGTAGCTGTTCAACCTGGCCCGCACGCCAGGGAAGCAAACTGACCACATGAAACTCCAGCGCCAGCAGCGGACCATACTCCACAACCGGCGCTGTCAGAATGATGCGTAAATCGGGGAAGGAGACTAGCAAGTGACGAAGCCAATCAGTCACGGCCGTGCGCCGGGATGGCGGCAGGCGCTCCCAGCCATCGAGCAAAAGCAAAAGCTCCCCTGTGGCCGCCTTGCGCCGGATCATGCCCGCCAACCCAAAGCCAACGGTGCTTGTACCCCTCTGCCGGATGGCGGTTATCAACGACGGAAACGGATCCTCCTCAATCTCCTCGGGATCACCCAGTTCCAGTCCAACCAGCGGCAAGAAGATGGGCACAATGGGAGCAAGATGGGGATCTACCTCCTCAGAAACGGCCGTGGCGCATAGGTGGGCGCAAAAAGCAAGCAAGGTGGTCTTCCCAGCCCCAGACGGAGCAGCTACCGCCATGCGACGGCCGTTGAGGAGCATCTGGCGCACGCTGATGGTTTCTGGTTCAGGCAGCGCCATCGCCCCCGCCAATTCGGGCCAGAGATAAAATGATAATTGCTCTGCGGCCTGATCCGGCGGAATGGGGCTCCCGACTCCCAGCGGCGGCAATATCCGCGGGGGTACGAAAATCTGCTCCAGCGAGGCCCAGGCATGGCCTAGATGGAACTGTTGCACGTATTTGGCTTCGGCCGCCTGAAAACGAAGCTCGATCCCGGATCGCGCCCAGCCCAGCGAAGCACGCAAGTGATCGGCCGTCGCGAGTCGCCAGCGGCCGACAGCCGGCCCAAAACGGCGGGCAGCTCGCGCCAGCAAAATACCCAGGAGAATGCCCGCTAGCAACGACACCAGGTCCAAACGCCAGGATAGGTTGAACTGAAGTTGGCCCACGTTCATCCAAATCCGTCCATTGATTCCCCTCACACGCAAGTTTCTGGCGGGGGCATTATAATATGCCTGGGCTGATTAGCAACTGTGAGCGGCGTTCTAAATTATTGGAACCTAACTGCACTATAATACGTCTAATTCCTATTGAGCCGTTTGGCGCAATGTATACCAATTTGCGTGTAATGCAAGGAGGAAAAGCTGTGAGAATCAAGCCCGCCCTGTGGCGAATGACTTATTTGGTTGTTATGTGTGCATTGGCAGCAGCATGTACACCCACCTTGGCAGAAACACCTGAAAACCCTACTGACCCGTTGACTACAAATCTTCCCCTAGAGGGATCAGAAGCGAGTACAACGACAAAGAATCCTGTTAGCACTGCCAAAGCACCTTTCCCTGTAACCCCCGCCGACTTAGATGGTGTCCTTGGCGTTCAAAGCATGGAAACAACTCCTATGCCTCAGCCAGATATGGGTGCTCTCTCGACTAATACAGTAGACACCGTTCCCTCCCAGGGGGGGGTCCCTGATGATATATTGGCGGCCGTCTTAGACGACTTTGCTTCTCGTTCCGGATTATCTTCAGAAGAGGCAACCATAGTCCAGGCTGAAGCAGTCACCTGGCAAAACAGTGCCTTAGGCTGCCCAGAAAAAGGGCAAATTTATTTACAAGTTATGGTACAAGGATATCAGATTGTGATAGAAGGTGGCAGCCAGACATACGATTACCGCGTCAATGAGAATGGTAGCATTCGACTTTGCACAAATGCAGCACCCTCACTACCGTAGGTCTACTCAAGAAAAAAGAGGGCTGGTAATGATTTTACCAGCCCTCCTTCTCATTCATTCACTATCTGTAGCGTAACACAGATAATGAATCTATTGTTTAATCATCACCGTGGTGGTGCTCGTGCTCATCATCACCCGCTGGGGCGCCAAGATGGAAGACTTCTAGTTCCCATTTTTCCTTGAGGCCATTGGTGTTAAACGCATCTACTAAGACATAAACTTGTGCGATGTCTGGGCTTTCAATACGGACTAATTCCGGAGAATTCAATGTTGCCCCAGAGAACTCGTAATTCAAGTTCCCATTAACATCAAACCATGCCACAATCAGATCCATATCACTGGCCGGGTAACGGGTCCAGTCACGCTTCCAGGAAAGCTCCAGTTCCACTCCGTCAGGCCCAAATCCGACTGGGAAGAAACCATCAGATTCACCCGTGATGAACTTGCCTTCGAACTCTTCGTTCTTTTTCGGTTGCTTGGCCCGATCTACCTGAACATGCACGGTGGCTGACATATTGTCAAAGGTTGTCCAGTCATTTTCAACCACAAGGCGAACATACCCCGGCATCAAAGGTAAGTCACTTAAGAATGCGCCAAAGACAGCCCCAGAAGCAGTGGTGTTTAGGTCTTCCACAACAAAGGTTGCATCACCCCAAACATTGGTGGAATCAATGTAGTAATTACCAAAGCTTCGGCTGGCACTTTGCAGATAGAATTCGAAAGAATTCAATCCGAGAGGATCCGATCCGAGTTCAACATTAGTGAAGTCAACCGTGATTCTTTCTGCTTTTGACGGCAGTTTGAAGTAGAAATGCTGGGCATGTCCCGGAGCAAGGTTTTCGACGTTAAACGTGAACCCGTTGCGTTTTTCGATTTTTTTGATGCGGGTTCCTTCTGGCTTCTTCGATTTCTCTGAGAATTCAGCTTTGATAGGTTCTTGCACGGAACCCAACTCAGAATCAGACTGTAAGGCAGCCATGGCCGCAGTAGCATCGATAAAACCAGCCCCTTGCTCGAAATCTTCATAGCCGGGCAGCGGTGATGAGCCGGCAATGATCGCTTCTTTCAGGTCGTAGGGGGATGCTCCAACTGTTTCACCATAGGTGTTGAGCAGAGCAGCAACGCCGGCCATGGCTGGCGTTGCCATCGAAGTGCCGGAAGCCCAGGCAGTTGAATTCGGGGCATCTTCTTCATTGAAAGAAGAAAGCACAAACACACCAACTGCCGAGGCCGTTGGTTTATCACGTCCGTCTGATGTAGGCCCACGGCTGCTGAAGTAAACCATCTGAGGATTGTCATCAACAAACAGATAGCTGCCAATCCCAACGCTGCCATAAAGCTGATCCCAAAAAACGCGAGTGTTGATTGGATGTGCCACAGCACCAACAGTTACGGCCGTATTGGAGCTACCAGGGCTGGCGATGGTCATTGAAGCCGGGCCATCGTTACTGGCAGCGACTACTACTGTGATGCCAGCTGCAGTAGCCGCATCAACAACCTGGTCTTCCAGGTCGCGGCCGTCAAAGAGTGTTGGCCCGCCCAGGCTCATGTTAATGACATCCACATCCGTGCCGCTCATATGCAGGTCAATGGCATGTTCTAGACCAGCAATAATGGTGGACTCAGATGCGCCACCGCCATCATGAGCGAACACTTTAATGCCATAAAGCTGGGCCTCTGGTGCCATACCTAATAACCAAATTACTTTGTTATCCGCATTATATGCGTCCAATGGGCTGCCAGTATACAGTTCTATAGATTGCACCAAAGAATCATCGTTAGGAACAACAATCCCGCCATGACCTGCAATGATGCCCGAAACATGTGTGCCATGCCAGTGATTGGTTGCGAGGTCAAACCCCTCGTAAGGAGTACCAACATCAGTGCTAATATCGATGCCACCAATGACACTACCCGTCAACATAAAGTGGTCGGCGTAAATACCGGTATCAATGACAACAACCAACGAATCCTGACCAAAATTGCCTGTACCCCACACGCCACCAGCGTTCATTGTGGCTGGGTTGGCGTAGGTTTCGGGGGTAATATCACTGACGCTCATGGCATCCAACGCAACTACTTGATAGTTGCGGTCTGTCAGGGGAATAGCTGCCCCAGCACGCAGGCCGGCGTCGATTGTATCCATATCACTGCCCAACGGAAGTATGTCGCCTGGCCCCACTGGATAATCAGTTGTGGATCCCGAGTTGATTCCACGGATGACATCCAATGAAATCTGTACCACTTGCGGGATCCTGTTTAACGTCATAACCACCGAAGCCGGGATTTCAGCTGCGATACCATTGGCATATTTAAATTGCCGGGTCACTGTCCCACCAGCTTGATTAATCGCGTCAATAACCGCCGCATAATCATGCCCCTCAGTCTGGATAAGCACTTTGACCGTTTCATTTGAATTTGTCGCCATCTGCTCCAAGAGACCTGCAGACAGTTTCATCTCTCTACTCATTGGTTCGTTAGTGCGCGAAATAAAGAGCGTTCCCACAACCACAGCCAGCAGCATTATAATGAGCAAGCTCTTTGGTAAGAACACTCTCGTCTGTTTGTTAATGGCAAGCATCACTTTTCTCCTTCCTTGACATTTCAATACTATACTTTACGTCGGCCTCACGTGTACAAAAGGGCAACGTGAAGATTGAACTACATTAAAGAGAAACTAAATCTCACACTTTTCACCTCCTCATATAAAACCTAAAACCCAAACTGTGTGTGCCACTTACGCGCCACTTCCCGACCAGACTTGCACCATGTAGAGAAATTGGTACCCAGCGGCCAGGAAGCTTCATCAATTGCATTTTATGTTCTTGTCTTCATGAAAAGGCAAGGTTATCCACTACGTTGAGAGGTCAAAACGGGTGCGTTATTGGTACCTGAGTACCAGTACCAGACGTGATTATATGCTAGCAGGGGTCAAGAAGCAATTTTTACTTTAATTTTTGTACATTCTCGAAGGTAAAACTTCTGTAACTGTTTATCTTCACCGGCCAATCACGGCCGCCATGCTCGTTAGCCACTTAGTCCCCTTGACATCACCCCCTTCGAACACCGATAATGACCTGTACTGATGGGCCAGCACAAGGGCAACGCTTGCATAGCGCCCACGAGTGTCAATTCGACGTTGATAAATGACGTTGCCCAGGGTGTTCCATGAGCCACCAGCCAGGGTTTCCAAACGAATCGCAGACGCTGGGTCTTTCTTCCGGGCAAGTGAACCAGCTTGTGCAGGACGGATCCCTGTTCCGCATTTTAAACCCCTCTCTGGCACAACAGTTAGAGCAAATGATTACTGACTCTCACGGCCGTAACCATCCCTTAATCATTAAGCTCGAAGGGATGGTTTTTGTGTCTCTACAGACGCTTCAGGATGAGAGGGAGCGGCGGCGTGTCTCACATCTATTGCAACGCTTCCAGCTTGGTGATGATGTGGTCCTCGCCTCTTTGCCCGACCCGTTACGACGCGTGCTCCAACCGGAATCCAGTCAGACGGTCGGGTTTATGCGGGCATTGGTTTTGGGAGGTCTGGCGGCCGTCGCCTTTGGTGTATTGGCCATGGCAATCAGCATTCAGCTAATTGCAGTATTCGAGCTTTTTACCGGAATACGAACGGATGCCTTTGCCGGCATGGAAATTACGGCCGTCACCTTCGTTATCTTCAGCACCGCCGGGTGGCTGTTCTCGACCGCGCTATTCTGGCGCAGGATGAGCGGAAGACAAGACCAATAGAAACTCGTTTCAGTGCGAATGGATGTACTCCCAAATCGCTTCGGCCGCAAGCTCGTTCCCGGCTTGATTCCAGTGAGGATCCGCGTAATGGTACAACTCACCTTGAGCAATACTTTGTCGCCAGAATATCGGGGTCAGGTTTAGAAACTCAATACCTGCTTCGCTAGCAAAGTCGTCAAACAGCCTTTCCTGTGCGTTATGATTCTGGTTAAACACATCGTAACTTAAAATTTTCGGCTCCCACTGCAAGAACCCGCTGTCACCCTCGCTTAATGTTACCGTCACCGTCCGTTCCAGGATATTGTTTACATCGACCGGGTCCCAAATACGCGACCACAATACATGTTCCTTGCTGGGAATATACACTACCAGAAAGCGCGCACCCTGAGCCTGCACCAACGCATTCAATTCAAGCAAGGTGCGTTTAATCTCCGCAAACTCACGTGAACGGGACAATGTCTCATAATCAGCGCTTAGCGGCAGCAAGTGAATGTCATTAAAGACGGTCTCAATCTCGCCTGCTTCCGTTCTGGCTGAAACCGGATAACGATACCGGGGCGGATCGGAAGATGGGTCCTGGGGGATGATCCCGTCAAATAAATATCGGACCAGATGAGGCGTGAGCAGACGTCGGGACCAGGGAACCTGCTTCAAATCATATTCCTTCCAACTCAACCCACTTGCTTGCTTTTCCAGATATTGAGAGACATTCAGGAGATCATTTCCCTCAAAGTACGTGAGAAGCACCCAATCGGGATGCTTATCCAGGCCATACATCTTAATTGCCTCAGCCTCACCCAAAGTTCCCCAACTTGGCGCCCCTAAGGTAAGAATGCTGAATCCACTCTCCTCCCGCAATAGCTCTATCCAGGTTTTGGGCGCAGTTCTTGTGATGAAGGAATCGCCGATAATAATCATGTCATACGCATCACGCCATTTGTACTCGCTGTTGGGAAAACCCATTTCATCTGTTTCCATGACATACCAGAAGGCGTCATTCCGCTCTCTCGGTTCGGTGCTGTCTCCTGCGCTGGTCAGGTATGGGTTGGCGGGGTCCCACCACCCCTCACGGTGCATTCCCGGTTTATAGCGGTAACCAATGCGAATGGGCTTGTCATAAACAAAGTATGGCTGGCAAACGTAGTTAGCGATGATGTAATCGGCCGCACATACTTGAAGGGGGATCAGATTGTAAAAATGTCGCAGGCCGAGTTCGATGGTGATCGCCCCGGCAATCAGGGAAAGCAACAACGGCACAACGATGTTCAGCAATCTGGCGCTCAATCGGGGTTTAAGCTGCGAGACCTCGCTACTTTTCTCTGACATAAGAAGAGGTTTCCTTCATCAGATTAGCAGAAACAGGCTGCGCATCATCAAGGTACGGGCAAAAAAGGAAGGGCCAGACTACCATACGGCAATCTGGCCCAATGCGCTACATTACAACCAAGCCCGGTAGCGTAATTCGGGCCGACTGATCGGTATCGGTGTTGGCTATCCGCCCGGCGCAGGCGAGTTGCCGCCCCCTTGTGGGGCCTGTCCTGGCGCAGGCGTGGGCGGTACCAGGAACTTCGGATCGAGAACCGGTTGTGTGGGAATTCGCTGACGCCAGAATTCTGATCGCTCTGCATCAGCAGCCACGCGCTCGTCAATGATATTGATCATCAATTCGAACTTTTTATTGCGGAATTCAGCATCAGAAAGCTTGCGCTTTTCACGGCCGCTGACCCGAATGATCATGTAATTGAACGTCTCTGCATCAATCTGACGTGTCAACACTTCGCTGTTTGAATTTACGCGCAGGGTGAACGCGGCATCGGCCACTCCCTCGCCGAAGTTGGAAACCAGGCTTTCCCTGGTGCGCCAGAGAAGTTCGGTCGCAGCGGCCGTCTGTTCAGCACCCTCTTCGATCGGCGTACTCCGAACCGTATTCCACTCTGTCAGATACCCGCTGGCCTCAATGCGAAGCAAGGCGTTTTTCGCCTCTTCCTCTGAATTGTAGCTGAGCAAAAAGATGCTAACCTGCTCAGCTTCGTCAGATAAATTGTTTTCCTCCGCCAGCGCATCCATCAGGCGGTCACGGTAAATTCGGGCTTTTACCACTGACCGGAATGTCTCGGCTGAGACGGCAAGGTCTTGCAACCGAGTCATCAGATCATCAAGTTGTTGCTGGAAGGCTTCGGCCGAAACCGGTGTCGCTGTTGGCAGCGGCGTTGCCGGCGGCCCAATCGTTGGCGTAGGAAATGGTGCCGCAGTTGGAACCACTTCTGTGATTACCGGCGTGGGAATCGGCGTCAAAGACGGGGTTGGCATTGGCGTCGCTGTCGAGGTGGGAACCGGTGTCGGTGAATCTCCGCCGAAGTAATTAAACGAAGACCCAATCTCAGCATCCACATCAGCGCTTGTGACGGTAATGCCTCGCTCTTCGGCCGCGTGGCGAATGGCCACTTCATTGATCATCTGTTCCAGCGTAGTCTGGGCCAGGCTCTCACTGTCTTGCAGTTCGGTGATAAGCTGCCCGCCGAACTGCTGAACGATGCCTACATCACCGCCAAACGCCTCTAGCTGGTTCTCAAGGACGATGATTCGCTGCGCCCGCTCGTACTGCACCCGCTCTTGCCATGCTTTCAGCGAGATTTCTTCTCCCTCAACCATGGCCACAGCCCGGTTAGGGATTAGAATAAGCTCGTTGACCACTGCCACTACAAACACAAGCACCAGCAAAGCGATGACGCCTGCGGCCGCCAGGCGGATTTGCCTGGTCTGTTGTGCCTGTTTTCGCGCCAGCAGAACTTCCTTGCGCGACTGGCGTTGTGCTTCTTCTTCTGACTGTCGGACTCGCTTCTTAGCCATAGGATGTAAATGCGTCAGTCAACCACAAATGGCAGCAATGCCAGATGGCGAGCGCGCTTGATTGAGATAGCCAGCTTCCGCTGATGCTTGGCACAGGTACCAGTCTGACGACGAGGTTTAATACGGCCGTACTCGTTCACGTAGCGGCGTAATGTCTCATAATCCTTGTAGTCAATCTCTTTCTTGTCCACGCAAAAACCACAAAAGCGTTTGCGTCGTTGGTACCGCCTGGTTCGTGACCTTCGTGACCGTCTACCTTGTCCCGACCGGGGTCGCCTGGATGTTGTTGGTGCCATGTAAGACCTCCAAAGTATTCAAAACTAAAGCCAGAACCATTGTCTGAAATCGTTACGCAGGTTCTGCGTCTCATCACGCTCCCCCCTAACTGGCGGTCAAGCGATATGTCTCTGCAATTACCTGGCATGAATTCCAGATCAATGGTCTAGTCAGATATGTCTGATAATGCAATCACCTCGTGGGCAACAACTTCTGTGCGGAAATGCTTGCGGCCGCTACTGTCTTCCCAGCCACGCGTCTGAAGGCGTCCTTCGATGTAGACACGTTGCCCTCGTGTGAGCCGCTTGTGGCAAATTTCTGCCAGCGTGCCCCAGGCAACCACATTGAACCATTCCGTTTCTTCGTGTCGTTCCCCTTCTGAGGATGTCCAGCTGCGAGGCGTGGCAATACTGAGCGAAGTAACAGCCCGACCTGTGGGCGTGTAGCGCATTTCAGGTTCGGTATCTACCCAGCCAATGATCATGACCTTGTTCAGACCCTTGCTCATGTCCACTCCCCTGAAGGCCTGCGGCTACTCCTCCTTGCGGACAACAAGGTAGCGCAGGATGTCCTCAGTGTACTGCATGTTGCGTTCGATCTCCCGGACACGTTCCGGTGCGATCTTGGTCTCATACAGGACGTAGTAGCCTTCAGTGAACTTATGTATTGGGTACGCCAGTTGGCGTGTGCCCCAATGGTTGACGACGGGTTTGGCGTCTTCTTCAGCCTCGGGAGCCAACAGCTCACCGACACGCTGAATCAACGCCTCACGCGCCTCTTCATCTAATTGTGGTTGTAGAATAATGGTAACTTCGTACTCGCGCACGTTACAGAAACCTCCTTTCCTCGGAATTACTCGGGCGAGTTTTGCCCTTGATCCAATTGTCAAGAGCGGAAAGCAGCGAACAGAGCCGTTATTTAGGTGCAATGTTTGTTGCTGTGTAACGACCGAGGATCATATCATACTTTTACATTTGCACAAATTTCCTACTACGCCTTTCACAGGTATAATCTCACGGTACCGGCAACTTCCAACATTCACACGTTTAGAGGTGGAAAAGGGAGCTTTAATAAGCCTGAATGAAGACGAGTAACGTGATGCCCGAACAAGACAATCCTAATCCCGCTCGCCAAGCAAACAGCAACGGCCGAACCCCTCTGCTGGTTTTAACCAGCGTCGTCGTCGGCTTCCTGCTGCCCGTGTGCAGCTGCGCATTTCTCATCCTCGTCTCCTTCGCCGGTGTAGGTCTGGCGTCAGGCGGCCCGGCCCCACCCAGTGTCGGCCTGGGTGATGCTGTTGCCATTGTGCGTATCGAGGGGGTCATTTCCAGCGGGGACAAACCCCAGGTCAGCCCGGGAGCAGTTAGCGGAATGGTGATTGAGGATTTACGCGCGGCTGCCAGCGATCCTTCGGTCAAGGCCATTGTGCTTCGTGTGGATAGTCCAGGCGGCACTGTCACCGGGGCCACACAAATCTATGAGGTTCTGACCGAGATCGAGAAGCCGATTGTAGCCAGCATGGCCAGCGTAGCTGCTTCAGGGGGCTACCAGGTTTGCGCTCCGGCCGACCATATCATCGCCCGCCCAGATACGGTCACCGGCAGCATTGGCGTCGTCATGACCTTGTTTAACGCTGAGGAACTCATTGATAAGATTGGAGTAGATGTCATTGCCCTCACAAGCGGGCCAAACAAAACCATTGGCAGTATGTGGGAGAATATTACCCCGCAGCAACAAGAAATCCTGAAATCCTTAATTGACGAAAGTTACAACACGTTTGTAGACATCGTGGCCGACGGCCGTGGTATGAGCCGGGACAAGGTGCTGGAACTCGCCGACGGCCGCATTTATTCCGGCCGCCAGGCAGTAGAAAACGGCCTGGTGGACGAGTTGGGCAACTTGCAGGACGCCATCAACAAAGCGGCCGAGTTAGGCGGGATCAGCGGCAAGCCCCGCATTGTCGAGTACGAACACCTGCCAGGCCTGGATCAACTGCTGACCGGCATCTCAGGTCGCCTGAGCACATCCGAAGCTGACCAGGTCATGCAGCTCCTCTACCGTTTCACCACCCCTTCAATCGAATATCGTTATGTTGGACCTGGTTCAGAATAAGCTGAGGCTGCGGATACCGGCATCGGCGAAGCTGGTCAGCATCCTGCTTCTGTGCGCCTTCTTGAGGCAATCCGCCTCTTCAGCCCAGGCTCAGGGCCAGACCCGGCTGGTGCTGGCATTTTACTATGCCTGGTTCAGCCCAGACTCATTCGGCCCAGGCCGAACCCCATTTCAGCCTCCCCAGCCCTACTATTCAACTGATGTAGGCACAATTCAGCGGCATGTGAACGAAGCCCAATCGGCTGGAATTGACGGCTTCGTCCAAAGCTGGTACGGGCCGCAAGTGGCCAACAATCAAACTGAAACCAACTTTCAAACACTTTTGAATATCGCCGCTGCCAGCGGGTTCAAAGCGGCCGTAGATTTTGAAACCGGCAGCCCCTTCTTCAATAGTAATGATGACCGCATCGCTGCCCTGCGCGCCTTGTTGGACACTCACGCCAATCATCCCGCCTACCTTCGTGTTGACGGCAAGCCGGTCATCTTCTTCTGGGCAAATTGGCTTCTCAGCGCCGATGACTGGGTGACGATCCGAAATATCGTTGACCCGGATCGCAACTCCATCTGGATCGCTGAAGGGGGCAGCGCAGCTTATCTGAATGCTTTTGACGGGCTTCATTTGTACAACATCGCCTGGTCGAATGACCCGGCCGCCACGGCCGCTGCCTGGGCGGCAAACACCAGAGCCGCGGCCGCGACCTACGGCGGGTACAAGTATTGGGTGGCCACTGCCAATCCCGGTTGGAACGACACCCTGCTTGGCCGCGGCGACAACGCGTTTGTCAGGGATCGGGCTGACGGCGCATTTTACCGGGCCAGCTTTGGCGGCGCGGCCGCCAGCGCACCAGACATGCTCATCATCACCTCCTTCAACGAATGGCCGGAGGGAAGCCAGATTGAACCCAGCGTGGAGTTTGGCAACTATTACCTGCAACTGACGGCCGAGTTGAGCGCCGCTTTCAAATCTGGCAGCATCGCCGCGCCGCCTCCCCCACCCCCGGTGCAAAAACCAACGGCAACCGCACCCGTAACCGCCCCGCCAACAAGCCCAGGCGCCGCGCCGCCGACCAATACGGCTGCACCTATTCCCACAGCCACGAGCACGCCCACAGGGACACCAACTGACCCGCCCACCGCCACAGCTACGCCGCCGCCTTTTGTCACGCCCACCGCCCAACCTGACGGCCGTATCATTTATCTCACCCAACCTGGGGACAGCCCCATCCTCATTGCTGAAAAATTCGGGATCACCGTGGAAGACCTGTATGCTTTGAACGGCCTCACGACCGAGTCTGTCCTCCTCGCCGGTCAAGAATTGGTAGTTGGGTTCACCGTGCTGCCGGATGGCTCTACGGTTTTGCCCGGTTACTCCCGCGCCTTCGTTCGCCCTGACGGCACCATCATTCATATCGTGGCAGCAGGCGACACGCTGGTGGGGATTGCAACCACCTACGATCTTACTTTGGACGAACTTTTGGCCAGAAGCGGCCTATCGGCTGGCGCTGTTTTGCAAGTCGGCCAGGGGATCGTTGTGGGATCACGGCCGCGGCCGCAAGAGATCGGCGGCTCCACAAATCTGCCGGAAGCATTGGCCACGGCGACCCCCATGCCGTCCTCCACTCACACACCGCCTCCCTCTGTTACGCCCGCACCGACCGCCACGGCCGTTGCCCCGTTAGCGCCAACTGCCTCCCTCACCCCCACCGCAAATTCCGCTTCCCCGGCGTCCCCTTTAGGCACGCTGGCGTATCTTTCTATGGGCGTCATCGCCCTGCTCGTCATCATCGGGGCGCTCTTCCTGCGCCTGGGCGGCCGTCGTTAGCAGCCTCAGACTCACTTGGGTAACAGCGCCGCCTCGATGGCCTCGCGCAGGGAGCGGCACTCCACGACCTTCATGCCCTTTGGGAACGCCCCTGCCTGTTTCCGGGCGGATCGAGGCGCCACGCATCGCTTAAATCCAAGTTTAGCCGCCTCCTTGAGCCGTGAATCCAACTGGCTGACGGCGCGCAGCTCGCCGCTCAAGCCAATTTCGCCCACAAAGGCCATGTCAGCATGGATGGGCCTGTCCTTGACGCTGCTGGCGATTGCCACCGCAATGGCCAGGTCTGCCGCCGGCTCATCAATTTGAAGGCCGCCAACCACATTCACAAATACATCTTTCTCACCCAACGGGATGTGCACGCGACGGCCGAGCACGGCCGCCAGCAGCAGCAGTCGATTATAGTCCACCCCGTTGGCGGTCCGTCGCGGGTTGGCGAATGTTGAGGAACTGGCCAGCGCCTGAATTTCCACCAGCAGCGGCCGTGTCCCTTCGATGGTGGGCGCGATAGCCGAGCCAGGCGCATTTACCTGTCGCTCCGCCAGGAACGCCTCGGACGGATTCGGCACTTCCACCATGCCCCGTTCCACCATTTCAAACACCCCGACCTCACTCGTGGCCCCAAAGCGGTTCTTAACGCTGCGGAGAAGCCGATACCGGTGAAAAGGATCCCCTTCCAGATATAACACCGTGTCTACAATGTGTTCCAATACACGCGGACCGGCAATCGCCCCCTCTTTGGTCACATGTCCCACCAGAAACACAGTGACGCCCGTGCTTTTGGCCAGCTCCTGCAGCCGGCTGGCGCATTCACGCACCTGGGTGACGCTGCCTGGTGAAGAGGTTTTATCTTCGGCATAGGTCGTCTGAATGCTGTCTACAATCACGAGCACCGGCCGAATTTCCTCGATGTGGCCGAATATCGCCGTCAAATTCGTTTCTGTCGCCAGAAACAGATTCTCCGCTTTCACTTTCAAGCGGTCCGCACGCATCTTGATCTGCCGGGTGCTTTCCTCCCCGGATACATACAAGGTTGGTCCATGTTGGTTGGCCACCATAGCGGCTACGTCCAGCAGCAGGGTGGACTTGCCGATGCCGGGATCACCGCCGACCAGCACCAGGGAGCCGGGCACAATGCCGCCGCCAAGCACACGCGCGAACTCGTTTAAGGGCAGGGAAAGTCGCTCAAGGCCATCGGCGGCAACCTCAGCCAGGCGAACTGGTCGGCTGATGCTCTGCCCCCCAGCCCGGACATTCTTCGCGGCCGCGGCCGTTTCCGGCACGATGATCTGCTCTTCCATTGTGCCGAATTCGCCACATTTCGGGCATCGGCCCATGTAAGCGGGGGTGATACGGCCGCATGAGCGGCACACATATTGAGTATGCTTCTTTGCCATCTGCAATTTCCTCGTTTGGCCCGCACTCAGCCGTAACGCATTCTGTAATCCATCTGCGTTACACTGCTAGGGGTTTAAGGTAGGCCGTGGGTTATAGATAAAAACAGTCGTCAACTAACATGAAAAACAAGGCGGCTGACATGACCTAATGCGTTTTCATGGTTGATGATTCATGACGAAACGGATGCTTTGAACCCATTCTAGCATATGCTATACTGACGCACTGTGATTGATTGGTTCTCAGTCTTTATCAACAGTTTCTGGATTATCGGTTTGGCAATTTTACTGGCAGCGTTCAGTTATCACAATTGGCAGGCAGAGATTGAAAACCGCCGTCTGCGGGAACAGCTAGAACGGCCGTCTTTTCAGCGATTTTTCTGGATCAGCTTTACTCTGATTGGGATCGGTCTGGCGGGCACAAGCCAGCGATCCTGGGAAACGGCCGTTTGGATCGCCTTCACCCTGCTCAGCGTCGTCAACGCGATCAAGACACATTAGAATACGAAGCAGGAGCGCATACAACTTATGGAAATCCAAAGATACATGAGTCTAATCTGGCGCTGGGCCTGGCTCATTGTCCTGGGCGCTATCGTGGCTGGGGGTACCGCCTATATGGTCAGCAAAAACACAACCCCCATCTATCGCGCCTCCTCCCGGCTGCTGATTGATGAAGCCCCGGGTACCAGTACAGGCAACGAATACTCGCAAGTCCTGTTGGAACAACGTCTGGCCCAGACATACGTCGAGATCATGCAGACTGAGCCGGTGCTGCAGGAAACCATCGAGCGGCTCAATTTACCCCTGACTACCGGGCAACTGGCTGGGATGATCAGCATTTCCGCCCCCCAAGACACACAAATCATCGTTTTAAGCGTCGAAGATGTGAACCCGGACCGGGCAGCGACTATTGCCAACACATTGGGGGAAGTATTCATTGACCAAAACCGCGCCAGAGACCAACTGCGCTATGCAGAACCCATCAGTAACTGGCAGCAACGCCTGAATGAGATTGGAGATGAGGTTGAGTCGCTTGAGACGGAAATTAATGCCTTTGGCCCGACTGATACGGCCGAGCAGCAGGCCGCATTGTCCCGCCTGGAAACGCAGCTCAACGAAGCCAAAATTCGATATACGGAAGCATTCAACAACTTGAACGCGCTTCAGGTGGCTCAGGCGAAGGAAAGCAGCAACGTCATTCAGATTGAGCCGGCGATTCCTTCCACCAGGCCGATACGGCCGCGAACTTTAACGAATACGATGTTGGCGGCCGTGGTAGGGGGAATGTTGGCTCTCGGCGTTGTCTTCCTCATTGAATATCTGGATGACACCATCAAGACGCCGGACCAGGTCGCAGAAGATACGGGGCTGTCCGCTCTCGGGGTGATCGCCTTCATTAAAGATTCAGATCAGGACGGGAAATTGATCACCCACCGCATGCCGCGTGACCCTATTTCTGAAGCATACCGGGTGTTACGCACAAATCTCAGCTTTTCAGCAGTTGATGGCGGCCTGCGCGATCTCCTCATCACCAGCTCTTCCCCCAGCGAAGGAAAGTCTACAACGGCCGCTAACCTGGCTGTAGTGATGGCGCAAACCGGGCGGCGAGTCATTCTTGTGGATTCAGACCTGCGACGGCCGACGCAGCACCGATTCTTCGAAGTCTCCAACAACCAGGGCCTGACAACGGCCATTCTCGACAGCCAGACGCCAATCAAGTATCACCTGCAAGAAACCATCGTGCCATTCCTGCGCGTGTTGACCAGCGGGCCGATACCGCCCAATCCAGCCGAGCTGCTCAACTCTCAGCGGATGTCTCAAGTATTGGAAGCCCTGAGGGAAGAGGCAGAAATGATCGTCTTCGATACGCCGCCGACGCTGTCGGTTGCAGACGCTTCTATTCTGGCCCCCCAGGTAGGCGGAGTGTTACTGGTTGTGGACGTGGGGGCAACACGGCATGGCGCGCTCATCCAGGCTGTGGAACGGCTGCGAAATGCCAATGCCCGCGTCTTCGGCGTGGTGATGAACCGGTTAAAGTCATCCCACAGCCGTTATTATAACTATTACTACCACTACTACAGCGCTTACGGCCATACAGACAAAGCGCGGCGGCGGATGAAAAGCAAGCAAAACAGATTACCTGGCTGGTTGACCGGATCAAGCAAGCGATAATGGATCAGGAGATCGAACTTCGTCAACACCGCTCGTCCCGGCTTCTTATGTTCCTGGGCGCACTCTGGTTGGTGCTGGCGGCCGCACTGCTCTACTATCAGCTTTCCAGCCCCGTCACGATTAAGGTGGAGTGGGAAACCGCGACGGAGCTTAATACAGCCGGATTTCAGCTTTACCGCAGCAATTCGCCCGATGGCGAGCTGACGCTGCTTAATAAAGACGGCCTCATTCCCGGAAAAGGGAACTCAACCTCAGGCGCACGCTACACATTTGTGGACAAAAATGTGGAAGCGGGTAAGACTTATTACTACGTGCTGGAAGAAGTAGAGTACGATTCAACCACAAACCGATACGACGATGAACAGTTCGCATACTCGGTCCCCCCGGTAAGCTGGTGGGTGATCCTGTTGACGGCCGTCAGCGTGGTCTTGGGTCTTGCCCTTTTGGTCACAGGTCTGCGAGAAGGAAAATCTTAATGGGCGATAAACACAGAGCCAGGATTGCTCCTGGCCTGATTTGGCGACAATTAGACGAGAACACCGTCATCGTTTCACCTGAAGAGGGTAAAGTTCGCGTTTTGAATGGGGTCGGCAGTACGATTTGGCAGTTGTTAGTGGAAAAACGGAGCAAGGCTGATATCGAAGCACATCTGGCTGCCCATTATGACGTCTCGCCGGAGAAAGCCAGCGAGGATCTTCAAGCGTTCTTGGCCGATTTGGGCCGCAGGGGGCTTATTCATTGGGAGGCTGCATCAAGACAGGTGAACCCAATCAGTGAAGGCGAACGCGGCTGACAGTCGCTGGCACGCCATCGTGCATACACATGAGTCAACGACAGCTATTTCTCATTGCAGCCTTCTGCCTGGCCTTCGGGTTTACCTGGGGGGTCGTGGCCGAGATGGAAAGCGCCTACGCAGCGGCGTCTACAGACATCACACAAGTTGTGACCGAAACTAATGTACGGCCGCTTCGCTCTGATGAACATGGCATTGAATTTGACCTTTTCACACCTGCCTTTGCCTCGAATAAAGAGGGCAATGTTGAAGTCGCTGGTCTCGAGCGCACCCTAGAACAGCCGGGCGCTCCTCCTCTGCCCTATTACGCCACGTTCATCGCCCTTCCCCCGGAAGCGACGGTTCATGTCAGCGTCGCTGCGGGCAGCGTGCAAGAGCAGGCGGTCAGCCGCTTACGCCCCGCGCCCCAACCCACCCTGGCCGGCGCCAAGCCGCTGGAACTCTCCGTTACCAGCCCGGACCCAGGCCTCGAATTCGCTTCATCCACCATCTATGAACGTGATCCGGCCGTGTACCAGAACAACGCATTTTTCCCGTATCAGGCGTTGGAACTTTCAGCCCCGATGTATTACAGAGATATGCGCCTGGTAGAGCTGCGGCTGTATCCTTTGCGATACAATCCAATCTCCGGCGTACTCAGCCAGGCAGAGCGGCTGCACGTGACGGTGTCATTTGATGGGGGAGACCTGACTGATTTACGGCCGTTGCCCAGTCCGGGGAATAGTTATCAACGAGCGCTGGCTGATTCCACGTTGAACTATGAAAAGGCGTTGGCGTGGCGCAGCCTGCCTAACTCACTGCGAGAAGCAGCCGGCCCTGGACTTCCTTTGGGAATAGATACCTACAAAATTGAACTCGACCGGGACGGCATCTATGAAATCAACGGAGCAGACCTGGCAGCGGCCGGCATGGCGATCAGCAGCGTCGATCCCGGCGCCATTGAGATAATGAACCAGGGCAGCCCGGTCGCTTTTCAATTCATCGGCAACAGCAACAACGTCCTGGAATCCAACGAAATTATCCGCTTTTACGGCACAGCATACCATGCCAGCAAACGGGAAGAACAGTTTATCACCCGTAATGTCTATTGGTTATGGGCGGGCGGGACTCCGACTACGATTTTGACTAAAACCAACCAGGCAAATCAGGGCTTCCCCATCACGACAACATTTACATCCACCGTCACGGAAGCGCCTGAGCAATATTACTTCAGTACGTGGACGGATGAATGGGGCAGTTTCCCCAATGAGCCGGATGCATGGTATTGGGACCTCGTTGTACAGCCGCCAAATACCCCCGCGGTAACCAGGACTTATCCTATCACGCTTCCATACCCCGCGGCCGTTGGCCCGGACGCCTCCTATACGATTGAACTCATGAGCCGGGAATCGAAGACCAACCCCACCAACTTAAACTATACGGTGCGCGGCTATTTGAACAATCACCCTGCTTACGGCGAAACCATATGGCAGTACGTGCGCAACGTGAACATCACCAATACCGTTCCTCTGACTGTGTTGCAGCAAAACGGCAATGATATGACGTTGGTCTTCGCCACCGACACCAGCGCCACCTCAGCGCAAATCTACCTCAATCGCATTTCAGTGACCTATTTGCGCCAGTTAAAAGCATTAGGCGATCATTTGATCTTTGAGGACGCCAACGGCGGCTCACGTGAATTCCATGTGTCTGGCTTTAATGAAGGCGCCGCCGGAAATGTTCTGGTGTGGGACATCACCGACCCGCTCAACCCGGTGCAGATTGAGTTGAGCAACGGGGACATCGTGGGCGCAGGCCCATACACGTATACAATCGGTAGTATGCACAATGCCGGAGCGACATTCATCGCCACCACGGCCGCCAATGTTCTCCCAGCCACCGCCATCAGCCAATACACGCCGGTCAGCCTGGACCCTGCTTCTGGGGCGGAATGGGTGGCGATCAGCCACCGTGACCTGATCACGGCCGCCAGCCAATTGGCCGCCCACCGGGCTGACCCTGCTTTTGGTGGGCTAAAAACGCATGTGGTAGATATCGAAGACGTCATCAACCAGTTCGGATACGGGCTGCCGCTGCCGCAGGCCATCACTGATTTTCTAGCTTATGCTGTGGTCAATTGGAGCGTCGCGCCGAGTTATGTCACCTTATTTGGTGATGCCACGATCAATCCGCGCCAACTCGGATGTTTGAGCGCCTGCCCCTCATGGAATCCGAATGTGCCCACACTCCTGGTGACCGATCTCCAATTTGTAGACCGCTTCCAGGGAATGGTCCCGACCGACCACACCTTTACCTTGCTCAGTGGGAACGACCTGTTGCCTGATATGGCCATCGGCCGTATTGCGGCGGAGACGCTTCCCGAAGCCACGGCGCTTGTCAACAAAATTATTAAGTATGAGACAAACCAATTCACCCCAGCCAATTGGCAGCAAAATATTTTGTTCGTAGCGGATAACACCGACCATGGCGGGGATTTCTGCCAGGAGAACGTGGTCACCGGCAACAAGCTCCCGTCAAGTTTCACTCAAACTCATTTATGCCTACCCGGCAGCGAAACCAATCCCCCTTCTATCACGGACACACTCACTTTGCGCGATGAGATGGACTTGATTGTGAACGGGCCAAACGCAGGCGTCAGCATCCTCAACTACCGGGGACATGGCAGCATCCAGTTTTGGGCCAGCCCCAACATCCTCAACGAAGGACTAACAGATTTCTGGATGAATGTGAATAAGCCGGCTGTCATCTTGAGCGCAGACTGCCTGGACGGGCATTTCGCTTGGCCGGGGCTGCCTGCCTTGAGCGAGACTTTTCTCATGCTGGACAATGTGGGTACGGCCGCGCACTGGTCGTCAACGGGACTGGGTTACACGGGCGAACACACAGTCCTCCATGCCGGTTTTTACGAGGGCCTGTTCGATATGGGGATGACCGCCATCGGAGATGCTGCGAACTACGCCAAACTGAAGTACCATCTAGGCAACTATCATAATTCAGAGATGTACGCATTTACCCTCCAGGGCGATCCGGCCATGCAAATGTACCGGCCCGAAATCAGCCTGCAGAAGAATGCGACATGGACAGATACGTCACCGGGCCGCCCGGTTGAATTCGCATTGGAAATCAGCAATAATGGGGTGTACCCGGCTCATGTCACCGTCACCGACACACTGCCGGCCGGACTCTCTTACGGAGGCGCGAGTGCTACCGCTCCGCTAAATGCGAGTGTAGTCGGCAATGAGGTCATCTTTGAGCTGACCACAGGGCTGGGCTGGGGCGAAACGGCAACGATTACTCTGCGTACGGTCGTAGACATTGGCGCCGTCGGCACATTAACCAACCAGGCAGTTGCCGCCGGGACCGGTCTGGAGATTAACCCGGGGAATCAAAGCGACAGCGCGGCCGTCACCAGCCATCAATACCTGGTTTTTCTGCCTACCATCATCAATCAATAACCTTTGCGGTTAGGAACAATAATAGGCGGCAACGAGTTTAGAGCAATGAGACTACGCTGGATTTTATTCCTGATACTCCTGGCGTTATTGGTGGGCAACCCAGCCCTCCCAGCGCATGCCGACGTACCCACCAATGTGGGTCTGGTATCGTTTGATGTCATCCCCCTCGACAATGCAGTTCGCATCACCTGGTCTACAGCCACAGAATTGGGCACGGCCGGCTTTATGATCAAGCGCCGGACAGAACCGGATGGGACGCTGGATTACCTGCAAAATATCGGCTTTATCACCAGTTTGGGCAACCCAACTGTCGGTGCGGACTATGAGGTGACAGATGACACGGCCGTCAATGGGATCACGTATACATACCAGTTGGTCGAAATCGAGGCCAACTCCAATGAGAACCCTCTCGATCATAAAACAGTCACCGTCGGCGCAGAGCCAACTTCGACGCCGATCACCATTGGCGGCGGCAATACGCCAACAGCCACCTCCCCTCCCCCTCGTTCCACGGCCACGCGGACACCGACGGCGACCCCGTCCCCAACGGCAACATCGGCATCCAGTGCGACGAGAACGCCAACCACTACTCCCACCAGGATGCCCCGTTTAACCGCAACACCTACGGCGACGCTTACGCCCGTCCCAACGACGGCCGTACCCACCACTGAGATCGTCGCCACAGCATCAACGAACAGCAGTGATAGGCAGGAAGGAAACCGGGCTGATTTCGATAACAACATTGTGTTGGCTCAGGAAGCACAACAGGAAGCAACGGCCGAGTCGGGTTATCCAGGCCCAACAGCAACGACCCCTCCTGTGGTCGAGGACAACAGTTATCCGGCTCAGCAAGAACCGGCCGCAACCAATTCCTCAGCTGCACCATCCTCCTATCCGGCCGGATCCTCAAAATCCAACCCACCTAATGGGATTGGCCAATCAAACTCACTTCCGGTCGTCGGGGGTGATACGGGAGCGCCATCTGATGCCGGCGGTGCTACCACACAATCCACCGACGCCAGCGAAGCCAACCGCGGCCGCTTCTTCCTCTGGGGCGGGTTTATCATTGCGCTGCTCATATTCATCACCAGCATTGTAGGTTCCATCCTGCTCTACACGCGCCGGGCATCATAGCTGGGCATATCGTGCTTTCAGTTTCTTTGCCTCGCAGACCAATGTTTCCTTTCCTCACCTGTTTCCGGCATGTGCTTACCTCCAAATGGGCACGAATCCGGCGAGCATGCGTTCCCTTGATGCTGTTCCTGGTTATGGCCGGTACATTTGCCTGCCGCAATACCGAAACTGCCCCTCCCCTCGTCGGCGACCTGGCCAATGACGCCATCAAAATTAATGTGAGGGAAGACGGCGTTTATCGCATCACCCTGCAAGCATTACAGCAGGCTGGCCTTCAATTGGAATCATTATCACTTGACCATGTTCGGCTTAGCCAGGCAGGCCGGCAGGTTCCGTTTTTCATTGAAGAGAACGCTCTGATTTTTTACGGCCAGGCTTCAGACAGTATGTACACTCGTGATCGGACCTATATTTTGAGAATGGGTGAACCAGGCAAACCCATGGACACTCAGCCTGTCCCCGGAGCCGATGGGCCATTTCTGGAACAGGTGAGGCAAGCCATTCACCTGGAAGACAACGCCATTTACCTGGCCGAGACACGAAACGCCGGCGTGGAGGATGTATGGTTCTGGCAGTCTCTGGGCCAACAACAAAAACTGGACCTGCCGCTGGCGTTACCCACAGGCAGCATAGGCCCGGCAACGCTTCGTATCCACTTGTGGGGAGCCACTCACAACCCAACGGTCTTGAATGACCATGATTTTGATCTGCTGGTGAACGGCCGTTTGCTGGAAACGATCCGCTGGGAGGGAGAGACTGCTTTCACCAGTAACACCCAGGCGCCGCCTGGACTGCTGACATCCGGCGAGAATACAATTACGCTGGATAATTCCTTCCCCGGCGCTTCGTTTCTGGATATTATGCAGCTGGACTGGGTAGAAGTTGATCTGGCCACGACGCCAACGGCCGAAAACGACCAGCTGGTATTCACCAGCGACCAGGGAACCGTGGCGCTCTCCGGCTTTAGCGGCCGTCCGCTGCTATTGGACATCAGCAACGCCGATGCCCCCAGGCGGCTGACGGAGTGGCGCTATGAGAACGGGCAGGCTGTAGCAGGTATCACAGAGAATGCCCTCATCACCGCCGTCGGTCCGGCCGGTTTCCGCTCGCCGGAAGGTATGGAGAGGATGCGGGTCAGCCATTGGTCTGAGCCGGAAAACGGGGCTGATCTGATTATTATCACGACCGATGAATTGGCCCCGGGGCTTTCCCGCCTGGTTGAAGCTCGTGAAGCAGAGGGATTGCGAGTCAGCCTTGTACCCGCGGCCGAAATCTACGATGAGTTTGGTGAGGGCGCGGCATCGCCGGAAAGCATTCAAACTTTCATTGCATACGCCTTCCGAAACTGGTCACAGCCCCCGCCACAGTATGTGCTCCTCGTCGGTGATGCCACAACGGATTATCGAAATTATCTGGGAGGTGCACCCGCAAATCAGATCCCTTCTTTGATTGTTCCGGTCGCTTTTGGTGGGGAAACGGTGAGCGACTCCCGCTTAGCCGATGTGGATGGGGATCTGCGCCCGGACCTGGCCATTGGACGATGGCCAGTCAGCAGTCTGGATGACGTGAAATCGTTGGTGGAACGCACGTTGGCGTATGAGCAGGGGACGGCCGTAGATCGCGCCATTTTTGCGGCCGATGGCACAGAAGCCCAGTTCGCAGAAATAGCAAACCGCCTGCGCGCCAAAAGTGATTTAACTAAAGAACAAGCCGAGGTGTTGAGCGGCCCGCAGGCAGATGAAGTGGCTGCACAATGGAACAAGGGGGCGTGGCTGACCACTTATATTGGGCACGGCAGCGTAGAGCAGTGGGGGAAAGATGACGTGTTCAATCTGGATGCGGTCAGCCAACTGCAATCGCAGACCCCACCGATTGTGCTCCAACTAACCTGTCTCACCGGCCTCTTTGCCCACCCTGAGTTGACCTCCATTTCCGAGTCCATGATCCGGCATCAGAAAGGGCCGGTGTTGTTAATTGCCGCCACAAGCCTGACGCTGTCTGCACACCAGGAACCTTTTGCAGGGGCGCTTTTTCAGGCATTGCTTGCTCCACAAAACAAACGCATCGGCGATGCTTTCCAGCAGGCAAAACGGTCGCTCGATATTGAAAACAACAATGGGCTGCGGGAAATCAGCGATACTTACGCTTTACTTGGTGATCCCAGCGCAACTATTGTACGGCCGTGAACCCCGAAGACCTTCTGCATTCAATTGGCCGGACGACCAGACACACATGTCAAAAGCCCAAACCACATGTCAGCTAATCCAAATCGACGAGAGATTTTTGAGCGAGAGCGAAGATGGCACGAGCAAGAAGCTCACCGACGCAGTTCTCTCAATCAACTGCTCTATGCTCCACCAGCATTTGACCAGATAGTTCAATCCGGCCTGAGTTTCTTGGAGGTACAACCTGGGGAACGGGTCCTTGACATCGCCTGTGGTGAAGGGAAGGAGACGCTGGAATTGGCGCGGCGGGGCTTACATGTTGTTGCTGTTGATCTGTCATTGACTCCAATTATCCAGGCACGCAAATTGGTGAATGATCATCATATGGGTGCTCGCGTCTTTTTCATCCAAGCCAATGCTGAAGAGATGCCCTTTGTAGCCCATTCATTCCGTGTTGTACATGGCAAGGCGATCTTGCACCATTTAAATCTTGGAATGGCCAGCCGCGAACTCAAGCGTATTCTGCGGCCGAACGGCCGGGCTGTCTTCTCCGAACCACTCCACCACCACCCCTTATTCCGTCTAGCAAGGCAACTAACTCCCCAATTACGCACGAGGGACGAACACCCCTTACCTCTTAAAGAATTGTTAGACTTTGCCAAGACTTTCCCCAAGTGGCATACTTCGGTTTATTTTCTTCTAACACCCCTTGCCTATGGTCTTCGCTTGTTGCCGGGTGGTGAAAAACTTTACCGATCGGCACATCTCTGGTTACAACATTTGGATAGCTGGCTATTTGAACGTATCCGTTTTTTAAGGAAATTTGCCTGGTATGGGACGGCATATGTACAGGTAGGTGAAGAGCGAGAAATTGGATAGCATTGACATATGCCCAATGTTTTTACAACAAATACGATTTGTAGTTGAGGTACCAGTTTGACCATTCCGAAAAATATGCGGTCGCTCCAAAATGGGACACGGAAATATTGGTCCTGGCTCAATATAGGCCTATCAGTCATCCTAACGGCGCTTGGCCTGTGGTACCTGATACGCAATGTAAGCCTGGATGCGGTCGGCAACGCACTTTCGCACGCCGGGATCGGATTGGTCGCGCTTGCGGTGCTCAATGTATTGAGTATCCTTGTGCTCAAGGCGTGGCGGTGGCAGGTGCTGTTTATGACTGATGCCACAGCGCCACGACTTCCAGCACTTTTTTGGTCAATGGCGCTCGGTCGGTACGTCAATCTCATCTTGCCTTTCTTCCGCCTGGGCGAATTAGTGCGGGTCTTCGCTCTCGGCCACCAACATCAAGATGTCCGATTAGCCCGCGCTCTGGGAACTCTGGCCGTTGAGAAGACACTTGACCTGATCACGTTGCTGCTGACGCTCGTTCTCGCCCTGCCATTTATTGTATTTCCCGCTGTGCTTGATAATCTGGCGCTAACACTGGGCACAGCCGCGGCCATTGCTTTGCTCACACTCTATCTCTTAGCAGCCCAAACGGAGTGGGTGATTCGCTTGAGCGGCACGATTCTAACTCCACTTCCAGACAGGTTTGCAAACTGGTTCGAACGCCTGATTACTTCAGGGTTGCAGGGATTGTCATCTCTGCGAAGTAAGAAACTGGTTTTTTTCTTGTTTTTGCTCTCGCTTCTATCTGGCATATTGTCCGTCATGACGCCATTGCTGTTGTTTCGCGCTTTTGATCTCAGCCTGGGCTTTGTTGAAGCGGCCGTCATTCATGTTGCTGTCAGCGTAGCTCTAACCCCACCCAGCACGCCGCTAAAGATTGGCGTGACGCATGCGACGACCGCGTTCATGCTAGACCAGTTCGGCGTCCACAATCAAGCAAGCATCGTGGGTTACGCTATCATTTACCATGCCGTAACCATTTTGCCGCTAATCATCCTGGGCGGTATATCTGCTTCTCGTTCAAAATGGCAATGGAGTGCGTTTTTCGCGCGGTTACAATCTGCGACCCCATCGGCCCAACAGGAAGGCACTCTGTATTAATACAGGCTACACCGCCTTGCCGCAGCCCGCAGCTGCCTTGTGTTCAGGAATAGTGCCCCTTGCAACAATTTCTATTCTGGTTTCCCGTCTCGATCATCCTCTACACATTCATCGGCTATCCAATCGCCATCACGCTGTTGGCGCGCTTCCTAGCACGGCCGATCCGCAAGGAAGATATCACACCTCATGTGACGGTTCTCATACCTGCCTACAACGAAGCAGCCATCATTCAGCGAAAAATTGAAAACTGCCTTGCACTTGATTACCCCAAGAACCAACTGAGCGTTATGGTGGTCACAGACGGCTCAGAGGACGACACAGCCATCATTGTCAGCCAGTTTCGAGAACAGGGCGTCCATCTTTGTCACCAACCAGAACGCAAGGGTAAGGTAGCGGCCATCAATCGTGTTGTCCCTACTGTTAACAGCGAAATCATTGTCTTTTCAGATGCAAATACGATGCTGACCCCGGACGGAATTCAAGCCATTGTGCGTAGTTTCGCCGATGACCGCGTAGGCCTGGTTGCGGGTGAAAAACGGGTCATGGGGGGCGGTGAGGGATTATACTGGCGCTATGAATCACACTTGAAGCGCTGTGAAAGTGCATTGGGGTCAGTCATTGGCGCTGCAGGAGAGCTATTTGCCATCCGCCGGGAACTATTTGAAAAACCTGAAGATGATTCGATTGTCGAAGATTTCATCATGTCCCTGCGGCTGGTGGCATCCGGATGGCGCGCTGTCTATGAGCCAGCGGCCGTGGCTGAAGAATTACCCTCCCCATCACTGGCGGGAGATTGGGAACGCCGCACAAGAATCGCGGCCGGGAGTTTCCAGGCAATGGGGCGCCTGCTGCGTCTGCTGAATCCGGCAATGGGGCGAATTGCCTGGCAATATCTCTCCCATAAGCTGCTCCGATGGGCTGTCACACCCATCATGCTACCAGCAGCGTACCTGCTCAACCTGTCCCTGGTCAATATCCCGATCTACCTCGCGCTCTTCTTGGGGCAGACCATATTCTACGGATTAGCCGCAGTCGGATTCATCCTGGCCCGGCGGGGAATTCGTCGCAGCTTGCCATACTTCGCCTTTTACTTTTGCTTGATGAACATCGCCGAAATTGTTGGTTTCTGGCGGTACATCACGGGGAAACAGACTGTAACCTGGGTGAAAGCAAGATGATCGTGGGCCGCAGGCCTGGGCATTTCACACTCCTTTGCATTTCCTCAGCCGTCACGTTCACCGCCTTGCTGATTTATTCGATTACACTGGCGCCGGGTCTGACCTGGGCCAATTTCGGCGGCGATGGCGGCGAACTGGTCACTGCGGCCGTCACCCTGGGCGTTCCTCATCCTCCAGGCTATCCCACATACATCTTACTGGGGAAGCTATTTAGCTTCCTTCCTATGGGAACGGCCGCTTTCCGCTTGAACCTGATGTCGGCCGTGGCGGCAGCGTCGGCAGCAGGCGTTGTCTCGGCAACGGCGTTGATCTGGTTAAAACAGGCGCAGCGGCCGTCTGAGGGATTGACCACTCACTTGGCGGCCGCTTCAGCCGGCCTGGCCTTCGCCTTCGTCCCCGCCGTCTGGTCCCAGGCCGTCATCGCTGAGGTATACACGCTCAATCTGCTGTTTCTGGCTCTGTTCTTGTTCCTCTTATTGACCCATCAGCGCCCCATGCTGACCGGATTCTTCCTGGGCCTCAGCATCACCACCCATTTGACATCTCTCCTGGTGCTGCCGTTAGCCTTAATACTGTCCCCCGCTGGCCGTAGGCGTAGATTACTCCCCGGCATGCTGCTTGGTCTGACCCCTTTCCTGCTCATTCCCTGGCTGGCCGGAAGAGACAGCCCGGTCATCTGGGGAAACCCGGCCACCTGGCACGGGTTCTGGTGGCTGGTCAGCGGCCGCATCTACTGGAACAACGCATTGTCCCTGCCGGTGGCCGACCTGGGGCCGCGCTTATGGCGCTGGGGGACAGCAATGCTGCGCCACCTGACCTGGATATGGCTCCCCCTCATCATCGCAGGATATGAGGCCATGCCCAACGAGACGAGACGCCGGGCACGGCTGATGGCCTTGACCGCCTCCGGCGCCTTTGTCTACACCATCGGATATAACACAGCCGATGCACAGGTGCTGATTCTGCCAGCCGTTCTCCTGCTCACTTTGCTGCTGGCTTGGGGGTTGTCCCAAATGGGGTGGCTGGCCCCCCTCTTGCCGCTGACCCTGCTTCTGCTAAACTTCAACCAGCAAGATTTGAGTAAGACACAACAAGCGCGCCCGTTGATACAATCCTTGCTCGCAGAAGTGCCCCAGGATGCCGTCCTGATCACATCCGGCAACCAGATCATTTTCCCGCTTTGGTACTTTCAGCACGTGGAAGGGCTGCGGCCCGATGTGGTACTGGTTGACGCAGACTTATTCGCCTTCGACTGGTACCGGCAGCGGCTGGGGCAGCAACAACCTGAGCTGACCACCCTGGCCGCAGATAATCTGCCTGCCTTCAAACAAGAAAACCGCCGGCTGCACGTAGTTTGTGAAGCAACCCTGAAAGGTGGAACGCAGCCCGTTCAGCCGATAGTTAAGTGTCTTCAGAGAGCCGATTAATGCCTTCGACATTTGCTGATCCCGCCACACAGCGCGGCCGTTTACTTCGTCATCCGGCACAACTGTTTATTTCGTTAGGTTTTCTGCTGATCCTGCTCTGGCTGGGGCTAAAAGGATGGCGGCTTTACCGGGCAGTTGATTCCTTGCAGGCCGCCCAGCCGAAAATAGAAGCGTTGTTGGCAGACGGTGTAACTGCTCTTGATCCTCAAGAAGCCAGCATGATAATCGCCGACATGCGCCGGGATGTGGTAACTATTAGAAGTGAAACGGCGGTTTTCATGCCGTTCACCCGTTTTTTCGGCTGGCTGCCCCGGTATGGGCCTCTGCTGTCCGCAGCGCCGGTACTGCTTGAAATGGCAGACTCTGGGACGGCCGCGGCCGCTTACGCCTTTCATGGTCTGGAACCTGGTCTCGCCCTGCTCCAAAACGGCACATCTACCGAGTCCGGAATAGCGGACATGGTTCAGGTGTTGGCCGCGGCCGAAACGGACCTGGCCCAGGCATCATTGGCTTTGGAGCAGGTCACGGCTGCGCGCGCTTCATTGGATGATACAGCGCAGCTCCCGTGGCGGATTCGCACCCTGCTTGAGCAGATGGATGAATGGCTGCCTATTGCCGGCAACGGCCTCAAACTGGCCCAGGTATTACCCGACATTATGGGCATCGTCGGCCCGCGCCGTTACCTGGTCATCGCCCAAAACGAAGATGAACTGCGGCCGACTGGCGGGTTCATTTCAGGGGTGGGGGTGATTGGGGTCGAGGACGGCCGCATCACCGAAATGCAATTCCAGGACGCGTACAAGGTGGATAATTGGGCTGAAAAACCGTACGAATTCCCCCCGCAGCCGCTCTTCGATTTCATGCAGCTGGAACTGTTTGTCTTCCGCGACGCGAACTACTGGCCTGATTTCCCCACATCAGCGGAAAAGGCCATGAACCTGTACAGCTACGGCCAGGATACGCCGCCGCTGGACGGGATCATCGCCATTGACCAGCAATTCCTCCAACTTCTACTGGAGGCCACAGGCCCCGTGCCGATTCCTGGTTCGGAAGTGACCATTAACAGCGCCAATGTCATTGACAACCTGCGCATCGCCTGGGCCTTACCGGAAGGTCAGGAAGTCAAAGATTGGATCTTCAATCGCAAGTCTTTCATGAGCACCTTTGCCTTGGCGATTAAACAGCGCGTCGAGAGCGACTTCAGCTCGATTGACCCCATTGCGCTGGTACGAAACCTGCACACGGCCGCGGCGACCGGGCATCTGCAAATATACATGCGCGCTCCAACAATAGCAGCCGTTCTCGACCAGGTGAACTGGGACGGCCGCCTGGAACACTCTCCGGACCAAGACTTCCTCATGGTCGTGGATACAAATGTAGGGTACAACAAAACGAATTTGTACGTTAAGCAGCATATCTCATATCACATCACTCTGGCCGAGAACAGGCCGCCTCAGGCCCAACTGAGCATCATCTACAACCATACCGGGCCTGCCAGCGGTGAACCATGCGGCCAGGGTGTGAGTTACCAGGCAGACGTTGTAGATGATTATATAAACCTGGCAGACAAGTGTTATTTGAATTACCTCCGCGTATACGTGCCGGCCGGCAGCCAATTGATAGATTCCACCCACCACTACGTGCCGGGTGACGCCATGCTCAATAAAACGCCCTGGAGCCATACGGCCGAACTCCTCAACGAACTCCCCGATTTCACCACCTTTGCAAACTTGCTGTTGGTGCCACGCACTGAGGAGATCACAAGCCGTTATCTATACGCCTTACCCCCATCTCTGGGAGAGACGATAAGCAGCCAGCAGCAGTACCAGTTGCTCGTCCATAAACAACCAGGAGCACGCCCAACCCCTCTAACCATCCTGGTACAATTGCCGGAGAACACCAGCTTTGCCGGCGCTGTGCCTGATCCGGCTCAAGTTGAAGAAAACGCCATCAAGTTCGAGTTCATTCTGGACGAAGACATTGTACTGACGGTCAACTACCGGTAACCCCGCGCCCATACAGAAACTTGAGGAGTTTCCATGAGCGTTCCGCACACCAAAAGGCATGAAAATTCCGCTATTTTCAGGAGAGGAACTATGTCAAAACGCACATTTGCCATGATGTTGTTGACGGGAGTGTTGTTTGGACTTCTGTTCCAGCATAAGGTCATGCACGCCGGCGTCACATTGCAAACAATTCCAACACGCACCCCTACCCCCCCTCCCCAAACCCCGACGGAACCGCCCACTACACCGACGCCGCCTACAGCAACGGCAACCAGCCCGCCTCCAACTGCGCCCACGAATACGCCGCAACCACCAGCCACAATGACGCCGCTCCCGCCCACAGCCACACAATTGGCCACGGCCGTTTCCAGTTACCCAACGGCTGAACCATGCAGCACCCATCCCACGGCCCAGACCTTTGGGGCAACCAACGTACGCGGCGGCCCCGGTCTCGACTACGAAGTCGTAGCCACGCTCCCGCCCGGAGAGGTAAAACCGATAACAGGCCGGGCGGCCAATTCTGAATGGTGGCTCATTCAACTGGAAACTGATCAGCAAGGCTGGGTTGCTGATCTGGTGGTGTTGGTTCAGGGGAACTCGCAGCTAGTCCCCATTGCGGTTGCCCCGCCCATCAACGGCTACACCCCCACTCCTGGCGCACCCTGGAATCCCACACCACCGCCATCCTGCACCATCACGCCCACCGCCACAACAGCGACCGTACAGACGCAAGAAGAGACCCCCACCCCAACCCCGACCAGCCAGCCGGTTGTTGCCCCGACGGCGGAAGACCAAACCACCGCAGTCCCACCCACGCCTGCGGCCGCTCAGGAAAACGCCCCGCCAACCCCGGTCATTGCTGCCGGGCAACCAGCGACGGCGCCGCCAACACCGCCCGCTCTGGCCGCGGCCGCTGCTACACCTGTGAGCAGCAACTCAATTCCGCCCACTCCCGAACCACTAGACGTAGATACCGGCTCTGGAACAACTCCCTGGCTGCTCATCGGCGGCGTCACTTTGCTGGGAGTTGGGATCTGGCTCACACTGCACCAGCGGCAAGAACGGCCGCCAACCGGGGACGTTTAATCGCCAGCATGTGCGCCAATGCCCCTTCCCACATATGAACTAGATTAACAGCACCCCCACGCTGTTGCCATTGACCTTAAACCCAGTATAATCTGAGAAATTGCCGGGGGACCGGCTAACAAGAGGGTATCACGTTTGACAACTAATTTGGCAGGATCGGCTGGTGGCGACACGGGCCATCCCATGGACTTCCTTCTCAGTGAAGAATTGAACTTGCCCATGCCCGGCGAAATTCGCACGGGCAGAGTGGTAGAACATCGGAATAAGGACATCCTGGTTGATATTGGCGCAAAATCTGAAGGGATTATTGCCGGACCAGAATTGGAATCAATGGATCGAGAGACCAGAGAAAAACTGGCCGTCGGCAACGAGGTCTTAGTTTGTGTCATTGATCCGGAAGATCAGGATGGGAACCTCGTTTTGTCCTATACCAGGGCAATCGAGGAACAGGATTGGGAACGCGCTTCCGAACTCATCAAAAGTAAGGAAGTGTGTGAAGCCGTCATCTTAGGTTTTAACCGGGGTGGCGCATTGGTGAAGTTTCGGCAGCTGCGCGGGTTTGTACCCAGGTCTCAACTCCTTCGGGAACACCGCTTCATGGGGCAACCCGGCGGTGGAAACGGCCAGCCAAACATCGTGGGTAAAACCATCAGCGCCAAGATCATTGAGGCTGACCGCGATAGAAATCGCCTGATCCTCTCTGAGCGGGCCGCCAGCCAGGAGATCAGAGACGCCAAACGAGCGCAGTTATTATCTGAGCTAAAGGCAGGTGACATCCGCGACGGCCGTGTTGTTAATCTGGCCGACTTCGGTGCATTTGTTGATATTGGTGGCATCGAAGGATTGGTGCATCTGTCGGAATTGAGTTGGAAACGCGTCAAGCATCCGTCAGAGAAACTCCAGCCTGGAGATGAGGTCAAGGTATATGTATTGGATGTTGATGAGGAACGCCAGCGACTGGCCCTCAGCCTCAAACGATTGGAACCAGACCCGTGGACATTGGTCGCGGAACATTACTCCGTGGGACAGCTCGTCGAGGCCACCATCACAAAACTGGCGAAATTTGGCGCCTTTGCCCAATTAGATGACGAGTACGAGCTTGTTGGCCTGATCCACATCTCAGAAATGTCTGAAGATCATGTAGACCACCCCCGCGAGGTGGTAAAGCCGTCGCAGGTTGTGACGGTTCGTATTATTCGCATCGACCCGGAACAACGGCAGCTTGGCTTGAGCATGAAACAAGTTACCTCAGGTGACTTCATAGAAGCAGATATGGCAATGCTGTCAGCTACCGATGAGTCAAGTGACTAAGGCTAGTCACACGACTAGGGCTTGCGAGCCGAGGTAAGTACCGGTGAACTCGAAAAATTGGGAGCGATTTACACAACGCGCACGGCGCGTCTTGAGCCTAGCTCAGGAAGAAGCAGAGCGTCTTAACCACAGTTATATCGGCAGCGAGCATGTTTTGATTGGCTTGCTACGCGAAGAAGGGGGTGTGGCAGGACGTGTGTTGCGCGAGCTGGGCCTTGACGTCGTGCGCGTGCAGGCCATGGTCGAACGTCTCGCCGGTGGGCCAAGCACCCGTACCCCCTTTACGAAAACAGAATTATCGCCCAGCACCAAGCGCGTGCTGGAATTGGCCGTGGAAGAAGCGCGCCGTATGGGCCAGCATTACATCAGCACCGAGCACCTTCTCCTGGGCATGGCCCGCCAGAATGAAGGGATGGCCATTGACGTGCTCCGCAAATTTGGCATCAGTCCGGAACAAATCCGGCGCCAGACGCGGCGGCTGCTGCGAGAAAGTCCGGTTACCGCCGGCGAGAAGACGTCAGTCGGCCGCCGGGGAAAGAAAGAAAAGAGCAAGACGCCCATGGTGGATCAATTGGCCACAGACCTGACGGCGTTAGCGGCCGATTTCAAGCTTGATCCGGTGATCGGCCGTAACATGGAGATTGAGCGCGTCATCCAGATTCTGGCCCGGCGCACCAAGAACAACCCCGCCTTGATCGGGGAGCCGGGAGTGGGCAAGACTGCCATTGTCGAAGGGCTGGCTCAACGCATCATTGACGGCCGTGTTCCCGAAATCTTGCATGACAAGCGCGTGCTTCAACTTGATGTGGGCAGCCTCGTTGCCGGCACCATGTACCGCGGCCAGTTCGAAGAGCGGCTCAAGCGCGTCATCGGAGAGCTGAAGTCGAGCGACGCCATCCTCTTCATCGACGAAGTACACATGCTGGTAGGAGCCGGTTCGGCCGGCAGTTCAGTAGATGCTGCCAACATTTTGAAACCCGCCCTCGCCCGCGGCGAGCTGCAAACCATTGGCGCCACTACACTGGATGAGTACCGCAAGTACATCGAAAGCGATGCGGCGCTGGAACGTCGTTTCCAGCCGATCCAGGTCGAGGAACCATCCCCTGAGGAAGCCGTTGAGATTCTAAAGGGGATCAAGGGCGCTTACGAAAAGCATCACAACCTGTTTATCACCAATGAGGCCATCGAAGCAGCCGTGACGCTGTCAACCCGGTACGTCACAGAGCGGTACTTGCCGGACAAAGCAATTGACCTGATTGATGAAAGTGCGTCGCGGGTACGGATGTATCGCGCGCCGCAGCCCGCTGATATCCGCGCTGCATACGATGCGCTGCGCGAGATTCGGGAACAACGCTTCCGCGCCACCGGGGAAAACCGCATTGAAGAAGCAGAAGAGCTAAGCCTGCGCGAAGAAGAAATCCAGCGACAGCTAGACCAACTGCGCGCTGGCGGATCAGAGCCTGAAGAAAGCGTCAGCGTAACGGCCGAAGACATCGCCGAAGTGTTGTCCATGTGGACAGGCATCCCCGTCTACCAGTTCACAGAAGAAGAATCTGCCCGCCTGCTCCGTATGGAGGAGGAACTGGGAAAATACATCGTCGGGCAGCGTGAAGCGATTGAAGGCATTTCAAAAGCGGTCAGGCGCGGCCGCGCCGGGCTGAAGGATCCGCGACGGCCGATTGGCTCATTCATCTTCCTCGGCCCCACCGGCGTCGGCAAGACTGAACTGACCAAGGCCCTGGCTCGATTCTTATTCGGCAGCGAGGAAGCCCTGGTGCAGCTTGACATGTCGGAATTCATGGAACGGCACAGCGTTGCCCGATTGGTTGGCTCCCCCCCAGGGTATGTCGGCTATGAAGACGCCGGCCAGCTCACAGAAGCCGTTCGGCGGCGGCCGTACTCCATCATCGTCTTTGACGAAATCGAAAAGGCACACCCGGAAGCGTTCAACATCCTCTTGCAAATCATGGAAGAAGGGCATCTGTCCGACGCCAAAGGGACCAAGGTTGATTTCCGTAACGCCATTATCATCATGACCTCCAACGTCGGCGCGGACATCATTCGCCGTGGGCCAAATCTCGGTTTCACCTTCCAGCAGGATGAAGCGCTAAAAGAAGAGGAAGAATACGCAGAGATGCGGAAAACGCTGATGACTCAGTTGAAGCGTCAGTTCCGGCCCGAGTTCATCAACCGGGTAGACAGCATTATCGTGTTCCGCCAGCTTTCTGAGTCTGACATCACCAAGATCGTAGACATCATCCTGACCGAAGTAAATGAGCGCCTGGCTGAGTATGAGTTGATGTTAGAAGCAACGGATGAGGCAAAGAAATGGCTGGGCAAACACGGGTATGACCCTGAATTTGGCGCTCGCCCACTGCGCCGCCTCATTCAGCGAGAAGTTGAGGACCGGCTGTCAGATGCCGTCCTTGCCGGCAAGTTCACCCCTGGGGACACCCTGCTGATTGACGTGGAAGAGGATGAGATCGTCTTGCGCCAAAAGGACGGGGTTGACAAATCAGTGGAAGAAGCGCTTCCCGCCTGACCTGCTTCCCAAATACAACGTACATAAAAAAAGCCCGCTTCAACAAGCGGGCTTTTTTTATGCGAATGTCACGGCCGTTATCGGGACGCTACTGCCCCGGAATGACCAGGACCGTGCCTACTTCGATGATGTCCCAATTTTTGATATTGTTGGCGTTGGCCAGGTCGGCCACAGTAACGCCAAATTGGGCTGCTATCTTGCCCAGCGTATCACCTGGCTGCACCGTGTACGTGATTCCCGACTCCGCTGTGACACTACTACCGCCAACCGGGACGATATGCTCGCCAAAAGTTGCCGACTGAGGCGTCCAGGTGGGGGGCAGACTGGGCGTAGGCGTTTCCACGACGCGCGGCGAGCCGCCCTGGGTGTTCATGCTGGCGGTTGGGAGGACTGTCGGCAGGCCGCTATCACTTCCCCCGCAAGCAGTTAAAAGGAGAACCAGCAAACACAGTACGACTGACTTGCGCATAATGCCTCCTGTGTCCAACGGGAGTTACCCTAATTGCCGGGCAAGCTGCCCACGACTTGTATGGAAGCATTATACCAAAGCGAGTTGGGATTCGATAGGTTTGATTATAGGCTCAAGGTCACACGCGCTGCGGGTGCGCTTCCGCCCGCCCCAGCCGGGTTGCGGCCGTGGCCATGCCCACAAACATCCAGAATACGGTAACGGCGTGGTGAAAATCAAGATTAAAGAGGTAATGATCCAGAAATCCAGCGACCAATCCTCCGATCACGGCGGCATGTAGCCCAAGCCAGACAGCGTCATGGCGAGCTGATTGTCTGAACCAATGCCGGTTGAAGTAGGCGAAGCCAAAGAGGGTGCCCATGACAGCCAGGAATGCAGTCAGCCCCACCAGGCCCATAACCTGGGCGATGGTAAAGTAAACGCTGGCAACGCCCAAATATAAATCAATGTCAGGCGTCCCCGCAAAGCCTACGCCAAAGACCGGGTATCGCCGAATCAGGCGCATTGCATCCTTGTATTCGCCGAAGCGCATCTGTGTAGCCAGGTCCTGCCCCATAAACCCTTCAACAAACCGGGTCACATACGCCTGCGTCGCCGGCAGCAGCAGAATCAAAAGGGCGGCAACCAACATGTAGGGCAACAGACGGCGGTAACGGGCCACAGCTACAAATCCCAGGCCGGCCGCCAGCCCCAACATCGCCCCGCGAGAGAAGGTCAGGATCAAACCGATAAAAATCAAACCCACAATGATGAATGTAAGCCAGCGAGGCCACAACGGCCGTTTGGTGACCAACTGCGGCCCGGCTAGCGCGCCAATGATGAGCAGCAACCCGCCCAACACATTGGGGTCCACGGAGGTGCCGATGGCGCGTTCGCTCAAAGAGGGATTTTCTTCAATATAGCGGATGACCCATCCGCCAGGGTAACCGAGTCGTTGCAAAGCGTTGAGCAAAGTATTGGCCGTTTCATCGGGGAGGAGCCACACTCCAATCGCCACGGCCGCTGCGCCGGCTCCGGCAAGCAGCACGACCTTCACCAACCGCTCCAGCCGCTCCCACTCTGAACAGTAATCAACCACCACCAACACAAAGGCAATGCTCAGGATGATTTCGGCGAAGTGGCGCAGCAAGTTGGGCGTCAGCGGGCCATTGTTTAGGCCAAAGATGAAGGAAAACACAGCGACAATGATGAAAATGAGCAGCGGGATGGTGATGGGCGCTGTGATCACGGTCCTTTGACGGCCGACGACAATAGCCATTGCCCAGATACCAACCACGGACCCCAATGCGAGGTCCAGCAGCGTCGGCGTCAACCCAACATTAACCGGGATGGTGGCAAAGGGGAGCAGGCAGATGACGGCAATAACGCTCCAAAACCCAATCTCAATATCGCGGAGGACGACGAACGCGGCCGCGCCGGCTATCAATACGGCGAGGGCGGCGAGTGGCCCGCCAAAGGCGAGCACAATACCGCCAAACACGGCCGTCATCCCCGCCAGCAGCCCCAACCCGACAGGGGAGCGGGCCGGATTAGCGTGCCACGTGAAGCGGGGTGTGTGGTAGGAGTGGGAAAGTCTTAGTCGCTCCATGGTCAATCCACCCGAATTTTGGTGAGAGTCAAGAAATCCTCCTGGGTAATACGGCCGTCTTCTGCCACCAACTGTAACCGCTGGAATCCGCCATCTGCTGTGCGCGTGTACACCCCGATGATGAGCGGGTAAACCCGGGCAGGCGTCTCGGCCGCTAACGCAAGAGGCATGGTCAGCGAATAGACCTCACCGGCCCGCCAGCTTGCCGTCCCTTCCAGCGGGGCGAAATCATGAGCCGCCCAGCGGGTAGTGTCCTCGTCCACCACCTGGGCAAAGAAAGTGTAGTTGGTGGCGAGCGGCCGCTCCGGCCGCCAGTATAGCACCAGGTCAATCGTCTGGCCCGCCAGTGCCCGGCGCGGTTTGACTTCAAAGCCCGCTAATTGTAGTTCATCACCGAAGTTAATCGCGGTTGGATTGGGCTGTTGTCCGGGGACGGCCGTCAATTGCAAAGAAGTCAACTTCTCCGCATCCAGGCCGTTTTCCAGTTTGAGCCGCTCACCGCTGTGGAACTCATAAAGACCCACCATCAGCTCAAGCTGCGCCGGAGCCACGGCCGTTTCCGGTACGGTCAGATGGTAGAAGTTGGTCACCTTTTCACCCGGAGACAACAACGAGGTCGGCCGCAATCCCTGACCATGATACATGTCCCGCTGCGCAATCGGACTTTCCAGCACGGGATCGACAAGATGGACAAACACGCTCCAATCACGAGCCATCGGCCGCAGCACTTCCCACTCCAAGACAATGTCAACCGATTCTCCCGGCCTGATCAGGGACGTATCGGCCGCGGCTGGTTCGACGGCATAGCCCACCAGCCGAATCCTCCCTCCAAAATCGGATGGCTCAGAAATGAGTTCAAAGGCAGCAGGCGGATGATACGAGCCAGGCTGATAGGCAGGCCGAATCCATAAGAAGGGAGCAGCGGCCGCAATCAAAAACATGAACGCTGCCACCACGGCGATGACGCCGCGCGCCGCACGGAGCGGAAGCCACCCGGCCAGCCCTAACAGGAACAACACATTCAGGGCAGAAATGGCCGTGAAGACGAGCCGTCCCTGCGATGACCAGGTCGTCGTTGCCCACCGAACCAGACCAAGGACAACGGCCGTGGCAAACAGCAAACAAACGACCAGGGCAAAACGGGAAGCGATAAACTGCAGGAAATCTGAGAGTAGCGATCGGAGATGAAAACCCACGCTCCAATCTCGAATCTCCTGAACCAGGTACACGCCAAACCCTACAACGCCGGCAATCAAAATCCCATTCAGCAGGCGATAAATCCACAGCCACATGGGCACGTTTACCCCGCCAAACAATCCCCAATAGGAGAGCATAAAGCCCCACCGCTCCCCCCACAACTGTGCCAGCGTCGCCGGTTGCGGCCGTTGACCCAGCACAGCGATAAAGGCGTTCCAGCCCAACCAATCCCCATACAACATAACATTGCGATAGTACCACCAGCCGGCGATCAGCACTGCCGGAACCAGCACAACCCCGAACTCCAGCCAGGAACGCCCAAACGCCTTCAACAAAAGCCGCCTGTTATCCGTTGATTGTTGGCTGTTGATTGTTGACTGTTTGCCATAAGCCGCCACAAACGCCGTTCCCCACGCCAGAGGCAGCAGCCCCAATGTCCCCTCTTTGGTGAGCAGAGCTAGGCCGATGACAACGCCGAGAGATAAATTGTGAATGGTGAATGGGGAATGGGGAATGGGGAATTGGGCGCACTTGACCTGCCGGATCATCAGCAACAAAGCCAGAGAAGCCAGGGGAATAGCCAGATTGTCGTTGTTGACCGCCCCGCTGATGAACAGGAACATGGGCATGAAGGCGTTGACGGCCGCCGCCCCCAACCCGATTTCCGGCCGCTCCGGAGTGATTTCTTTGCCGATGCGATAGGTGAGATAAACAGTGACTGCGCCCAGGAACACAGAGAAAAGGCGAACGATGCGCACGGCCAGCAGAGTGCCTTGCCACGGGCTGAACGCCGGATCGTGCACGACCAGATTGATGTTACCATCCTGCGTGATCACCCCGTTGTCCACGTGCGGATTCAGCCAGCGCACCTGCTCCATGTCGGCCGTGTCAATCCAGAAAGTGAGCGCTGCCCCCAGATAATAATAGAGCGGCGGCTGGCTCGCTTCCTGGTTCCACGGCCCGGCCAGCGCCGGATCGAACACCTGCACCGGCAAAGGATTGCCATCGGCCAGGTGCCGCACCATCGGATAATGCCACAATTCATCCGAAGCCTCGAATACCGGTGTCACCACAGCATAGGTGATGCTCAGCAGCGTAAACAAGGCCAGGATCGCGGCCAGAAAGCGATTCTCACTCATTGGGCTGATTTTACAGGGCAGCAGGGAAGTTGCCACCTGCGTTTAGCGAACGCTCAAGGTACGGCATCCTGGCGGCCGGAACCCAGTAACTCATGGAAGAAGTCGGCCGTCTGCGCGGCAATCTTGTCCCAGGAAAAGGCGCCGGCCACTTGAGCGGCTCCCTCTCCCAGCCCCGCGCGCAACGTGTGATCGGCAGCCACCGCCCGAATGGCCCCAGCCAGCGCACCCACATCATTCGCGGGGACACAATACACATTGCCGCCGTGCCGCAGTTCCGGCGCAGGAACGGCCGGCTGTGTAGTGATGACCGGACAGCCGTGGGCCAGCGCCGCCATCAATGTCCCCCGCCGCAGCGAGACGCCGTCCCGGTACGGCAGCACCAGCATATCGGCCGCGTGCAAATGGGCAGATACCGCGGCGTCATCGAGGAAACCTGTCCAATGGACGCGATGGACGAGGCCCAACTGCTCAATCATGCCCCTCATCCAGCGCTCAAATGCCTGGTTGTTGTCGGGATCGCTGGCTCCGGTGCGGCCGCCGATAAATACCAGGTGCGTGCGGCCATCCAGTTGAGCCAGAGCCTCCAGCAGCACATCTGCCCCTTTGCTGGGGTTCAGAAAGCCGAAGTATCCTAACAAGCAATCGGAGGGAGCCAGCCCTAACCCGGCGCGAACGGCCGAAACTACCTTTTCATCTCGCGGGTGGGCCTGGATGTTTGAACCGATGGGAATCTGCCGGATCGGATGGGGGAAGCGTGGCGATAAATTGTGGAAGTCGGCCGTATTGGTGACGATCACCCCGTGCGCACGCCTGGCCATAAAGTTCACGGCCGCACGCCGCAGGCGGCCCGCTTTGGGGAAGAGGTAGGGGACGCGCAGGTCGTGGAAGGTAACCACCGTCCGGGTGACGCCCCGCAGCCGCCACGGCAGAAAATTGATGGCCGGGCTGCGCATATTGTAAGCGGCCGCCTGATACTGAACGTTGACCACGTCTAGTTCATGCCGCAGCGCAATGTCAGCGATAGTCGCCAGCGACGGCCAGCGCCAGCGACGCACGCGGGGGTGCAGGCGGGCAAAACCGATGTCCACCGGCTCAAACAGCTCGCGCAGCGGCCGCCGGCCGACAGCTTGCGGTCTGGCCTGCCGGTCTGTGATGATGTGAACCTCATGACCAGCGGCAGCCAACGCCCGCGCCAATTCCTGCGTGAAAGCGCCCACTCCCCCTTCCATGGGCGGAAACTCGCCGGTGACCAGACCGATTCTTAGCGACATTACCATTCAAACGAAGGCTGCACTGGATGGCCGCGCCATTTCAACAGCGAAAGCGCATAGGTTCGCCTTAACGCGTCAAAGTCAGCCGCTTTGTGCAGGGCGCTTTTGCGTTTCGGCGCGGGCCACTCCCCATCGGCGATGCGCATCAAGTCGCGGTCATCAAGGCGATTCAATGAGATAAGGTCGTCGTGAAACTCCAGCGGCACTTTACTCAACGATGGGGGCATGCCGGATCGAATGGTTCGCAACAGCACCTTTTCAAAGCTCCACGCCGAAGCCTCCGCAATCTGCGTCAGTTGGCGGTGTATGGTCAGGGGTAGTTCCAGGCTCACGCGAATGCTCGACATCACTCATTCTCCTCCATTAATAACCGGCCGGGTGAAGACCGGAACGTATGACCTGCCAATAGGCTTTCACACGCTGCCAGCGCAACGGCCGCTTATGGCCAAGCAGCCCTTTGATCGCCTCTAATTCTAACTGGATAATGTAACTGAGCAGCAAAAATAGCCGCAAAGTAGCCGCCGCCGGACGGCCATGGTACTTGCGAAAATAACGCAGTTTCGCCCGCTGAAAATTGATATGGCGGGCGGTGACTGCCTGATCGCTGCTCTTGCCCACATAATGCATCACCCTTGCTGAGGGTAAATAAACCACACGCCAGCCGGCATCCTTTATGCGGTGACACCAGTCCAGCTCTTCGGAATACATGAAGTACGCTTCATCCAGGCCGCCCACCTGTGCCACCACTTCGCGGCGCACCATCAGACATGCGCCCATCAGCCAATCTACATCGGCCGTCTCGTCATCGGGCAGGTCTTGGGCATAATACCGGGTCAAGATGCGGGCGGGGGCGACGCCTTGCAGCCAGGTGCTCTCAAAGAACGCTGTCGCCAGCGTGGGAAAGCGCCGCCGCGAGGACTGCACTGAACCGTCCGGATTTAGCAGCTGTGCGCCGACGACGCCCACCGTCGGGTGCGCCTTTAGGTAAGCGACCATTTCGCTCAAGGCGTCGCCTTTAACTTCTGTGTCGGGATTCAGGAGCAAGATGAAACGGCCGTGCGCCCTGGCAATACCCAGGTTGTTCCCCCTGGGAAAGCCGACATTCTCCGAGCAGGCGATCAATTCCACCCAGGGGAACTCTTCCTGTACCATGTCGGGGCTGCCATCTGACGAGTCACTGTCCACGACGACAACCTGTACGGCTAACTCTTCGCTGCCCCGGTCAATGGCACGCAAGCACCCGCGCAGCAGTTTACGCACGTTCCAACTGACAATGACGATGGTCAGGTCTATGGATTCCGGGGCGGGGGAGTTATTCATCCGACGTGTTCCAAAACAGCTGCAGCGCATTCTCACTGGTCTGAGCGGCGATGTCGGCGGCCGTCACCCCGCGTACGGCCGCGATCTTACCGGCGATCAAAGCGACGTAAGCCGGCTCATTGCGCTTGCCCCGATACGGGTGGGGAGCCAGGAACGGACCATCCGTCTCCACCAGCAGCCGGTCAGCCGGCGCCTTCGCCACAATGCGGCGCAGCTCGTCCGCCTTCTTAAACGTCACCGGGCCGGTAAAGCCTAGGTAGAAGCCCATCTTCAACGCCGATTGTGCCGTAGCCCACTCTGCCGAAAATGAGTGCAGCACGCCGGGCTGCGGACGGCCGTTCAGTGGTGAATCCGAGAGCAGGTGGAGGACATCTTCGCTCGCATTCCGGTTGTGAATGATCACGGGCAAATCAAGTTCAGCCGCCAGCGCCAACTGAGCCGCCAGCGCCAGGCGCTGTACCGTTTTCGGCGCATGATCGCGGTAGTAGTCAAGGCCGATTTCACCGATGGCTACTACCTTGTCGTGCCGGGCCAGATCCCGCAGGGCGTCCACCCACTCATTCCGCCAACCGGCGGACGAATTGGGATGAACGCCGACGGCGGCAAAAACGCCTTCGTACTGCTCTGCCAGGTGCAGCACCGTGGGGCAGTTATCGAGGTCAATGGCGGGTATGATAATGCGCTCGACCTCCGCCGCCAGCGCCCGCTCGACCACAGCGTCCCGATCCGCATCGTAACGCTCAAAATCGAGATGGCAGTGGGTGTCAATCAGCATCGGCCGCTTTTTGGCGCAGTTCCTGCAAATATTGTTCCGGGACCTGCACCGCCACGACTACGCCCCGCGCGCATTCTTCACTACCCGCATAGAGCGAGGAGGTAATGACCACTTTGCGCCCCTTGATTTCCTTCACCCGCGCCCGCACAATGAGCGGGCCGTCAATCGGGGTCGGTTTCAGGTAATCCACGTGCAAGGAAGCGGTCAGAAAGCGAAACGACGGTTCTGTGTCCATCTCTCGACCTGCTGCCCGGTATGCCGCCCCTGCGGCCGTGCCTGTGCTATGGCAATCAATCAGCGAGGCAATCAACCCGCCGTAAACATAGCCGGGAATGGCCGTATGATACGGCTGCGGTTGAAACGTACACACCGCCTCATCGCCGTTCCAATAGCTCTTGATCTGCAAGCCATGGTGGTTTAATCGGCCGCAGCCATAACAATGGCTCGTATCATCCGGGTAATAATCTTGAAATGCCTTGGCCATTTGTGTCCTTTTACGATTTCCTAACGCAGCCCCGCCAGGCGCATGCCGTCATCGAGGATCGCTTCCACACGGCTTTCGTGCGTCGTCTCACAGTAAACGCGGATGATTGGCTCGGTGCCGCTGAAGCGGATCAACATCCACCCACCGTCCTCCAGCGAGTATTGGAACCCGTCCAGGGTGCTGATGCCGGTGCATTTCAGCCCGCCGATGGTTGAAGGCCGGGCAGCAGCCACGCGTGCCTGCACTTCCGCCCTGCGACTGACATCAAACCGTGTATCAATGCGGCGATAATAGTGCGCGCCTACCCGTTCAAAGAGCGTGTCCAGCAGTTCGGACGGCTTTTTGCCGGTACGCACCATCATGTCCAGGAAATAGAGGCCGGCCAGGATACCGTCACGTTCGGGAACATGCCCATGGAAAGCGTAGCCGCCGCTTTCTTCACCGCCGATGAGCGCATCCACCTCCATCATCTTCGGTGCAACATACTTGAAACCTACCCCCGTCTCATAAACGGGCACGCCGTACTGCTCGGCCAGTTTGTTAAGCATCCGGGTGGTCGAGATGGTCTTCACAATGGGGCCGCGATCCCCGCGCACTTCCAGGAAATAGTAACCAAGCAGACCGTACACGCGCAGCTGGTCAATGAAGTTGCAATTTTCGTCGCCAAAACCAACCCGGTCGGCATCGCCGTCGTTGATGACTACCACATCCGTTTTCTCGACGGCCGCAAAACTGAGGCCGTGATCCACGTTGGGCGGGATTGGTTCCGGTCGTGACATATGGGGAAAGATGGGGTTCCATTCATTGTGGACTTCGCGTACGGCCGTTTCCCCGCCCACCAGCAGACGCGGGAACCAGCCGGCTCCATTCCCCCACATGCAATCCACCAGCACCCGGAAGCCGGCCTTCTTGACCGGTTCTATGTCTACCAACCGGTTCAACTGGGCGATATACGCCGGCGCGGGATCAAACTCCTCTACCAGGCCGTCGCTCAATGCGTCATCCAGCTTCATGCGCTTGACGGCCGACGCATCGGGGATGGCCCCTTCGATCCGCTTGAGGCCGTTAGGGGGAATGGCCCCGCCGCTGGGATCGCGGACTTTGAAGCCACAGTCTTCCGGCGGGTTGTGGCTGGCAGTGATGTTGATGGCTCCGCCGGCCTGCTTGTCCACAACGGAGTAAGAAATGGCAGGCGTCGGCGTGGCCCCGTCCGTCAGCCAGACGTGAATCCCGTTGGCGGCCAGCACTTCGGCCGCTGCGGCCGCGAAATTGGCCGCATGAAACCGCTTATCATGCCCGATGATGATCCCTTTCTCCGCCAGACCCTTCTGATGCAAATAGGTCGCAAATCCCTGCGCGCACCGGCGCAGGTTGGTAAACGTGTAATCCTCCGCTATCCGTCCCCGCCAGCCGTCCGTCCCAAATTTGATCGTTGTCATCCTCGTGTCTCCTGTCCTACAGCGCCACACGGCCGTCCCGGAGCAGTTCCAGGTCGGCCTCCACCATCATCTTCACCAGTTCGGCAAAGGTGACCGTGGGTTCCCAACCCAACTCCTGCCCCGCTTTGGTCGCATCACCCACTAGCAAATCCACCTCGGCCGGCCGCATAAAGCGGGGATCTTGCTTGACATACTCATGCCAGTCCAGGCCCACACAGCCGAACGCCTGCTCCAGGAACTCTTCGACCGAATGCGTCTCCCCTGTAGCCACAACGTAATCATCGGGCGTATCACGCTGCAACATCAGCCACATGGCGCGCACATAGTCGCCAGCAAAGCCCCAGTCACGGCGGGAGTCCAGATTGCCTAACCTCAACTCGTCGGCCATTCCCAACTTGATCTTGGCCACATGATGCGTGATCTTGCGCGTGACAAATTCCAGGCCCCGCCGCGGCGATTCATGATTGAACAAGATGCCCGACGTTGCGTGCAGGTCATAGCTTTCACGGTAATTAACGGTAATCCAATGCCCGTAAACCTTGGCAACGCCGTAAGGGCTACGGGGGTAGAACGGCGTCGTTTCCCGCTGCGGCACTTCGACCACCTTTCCGAACATCTCGCTCGAACTCGCCTGGTAAAAACGGATGGCGGGATCAATAATACGGATCGCGTCCAACATCCTGGTGACCCCGAGAGCCGTCACCTCGCCGGTGAAGACAGGCTGTGTCCAGGAGGTCTGAACAAAGGATTGGGCTGCCAGGTTGTATACCTCTTCCGGCCGGTGCTCCTCAAGAATATGAACCAGCGAGACCTGATCCAACAGGTCGCCGGGAACTAACTTGATCTGATCTTGAATATGGGCAATGCGGTGAAAGTTGATGGTGCTGGTACGCCGCACCATGCCCACCACTTCGTAACCCTGGCGCAGCAAAAACTCAGCCAGGTACGAACCATCCTGCCCGGTAACGCCACTGATTAATGCTTTAGGCATGTTCTCGTTTCCTTCCTTGTGTCATGGTTCACCCGTGAATACTCATCTCATGGTTTCACGGGCCGGGGCGATTATAGCCCAGGGGTAAAGGGGCGTAAAACGAAAGAGTGGAATCGTCAGGAGAGCGTGGAGCAATCATGGAGATAGGCCGGCGAATGAATTTGCGGCCGCTGGCCCGGACATCCGTTATAATCGCGGTACTATACTGCGGAGCAATACAACGAGCGATTCAAAGAGGGGTGCAGAATGAGCAAGTACTTCATCACCATTGCCGGTAACATCGGCGTGGGCAAATCTACATTGGTCAAGCTGCTGGCACAGCGCCTGGGTTGGGAACCGGTGCTGGAAGCTGTCACGGAAAACCCTTACCTGGCCGATTTTTACCAGGATATGCCCCGCTGGAGTTTCCACTCGCAGGTGTTCTTCCTCTCCCGCCGCCTCCAGCAGCATCACGCCTTGTTGCAGCGGCCGAATTCGATCATTCAGGACCGCAGCGTGTATGAAGATGCCGAAGTGTTTGCGCGTAATTTATACACCCAGGGAGCCATGAGCGAACGGGATTGGCGCTGCTATCTTGACCTGTACCACACATTGAGCGCATTGCTGCAACCACCGCATCTGGTCGTTTATCTGAAGGCGTCGCTGCCCACGCTCCGCCGTCGTATTGCGCAGCGCGGCCGCGAGTATGAACAGACGATCAGCGATGAATACCTTAACCAGCTTAACAGGTTGTACGATGATTGGGTGGGACAGTTCCGGCTCAGTCCGGTCCTGACTGTAGACACAGACAACCTCGACTATTTACAGCATGATGAACATCTGGATCAGGTGTGGCGACGCATTGAGCACCGGCTCCAGGGTCGGGATTATCTATCTTTGGAGTAGCAGGTAAACCCGGCAGGGCTAGTAAATGTCGGGCCGCCGGTCGGCGAAGACGGGGATTTTGGCGCGCACTCGATCTACCATGGCCGTGTCAATGTCGGCCGTCAGCAGCATCTCCTCTTCACCCCCCTCGATGACCGTTTCCCCCCATGGATCGATGATGCAGGAGTGGCCGAAGAAATGCGTGTCTTTCGACGTGCCCACCCGGTTGCAGGCGATGATGTACATCTGGTTCTCGATAGCCCGCGCGCGCAGCAAAATGCGCCAATGGGCCAGACGGGGATGGGGCCACTCGGAGGGCAGGAACACCGCTTTCGCCCCGGCCAGCGCGTAAGCGCGGAACAGCTCCGGGAAACGCAAATCATAGCAGATGGCCATCCCCAGCCAGCCCCAGGTCGTCTCCACCAACGCCTGCTCCTCTCCGGCCGTCAGAAACTGCTCCTCATTCATCAGGCGAAACAGGTGCGTCTTGCTGTACTGTTCCAACGGCCGTCCATCCGGGCCAAACAGCACGGCCGTGTTCCCGTACTCACCTTCCCCCAACAACGATAAACAGGAGCCAAGCACCTGCACGCCATGCTCGGCCGCCAATGCTGCCACTTGGGCGAAGATGCCCTGGTCGGTGGGCGTGGCGTAGCGCCCGGCGTTCTCCAGATCATAGCCGGTGGACCATAATTCGGGGAAAACGACGATATCCGATCCGCGCCGGGCCGCCTCGGCCGTCATCCGGCGCACGGTTTCCAGGTTTGCCTCCGGATCACCCAGGAGGATGTCCATCTGGCCCAGGGAGATTCTCAGTTTCATTGCACCACCCTCACACAAATAAGGCTATCTTTCGCATGATACCAGCTTGGGGCCGGGCGACAAAGCAGAACCTTGCGTTTCATTCACTTTGGGCTAAATTCTATCGCAGGGATAAACAACAGAGGTGAACAGCAATGGAATACATGGCACAGCGTGTCAGCGGTTTTGGCACAACCGTCTTCGCGGAGATGACCGCCCTGGCAAATCAGCATCAGGCAATCAACCTGGGTCAGGGATTTCCCGACTTCCCCGCCCCTGACTTCTTGAAGGAAGCGGCCGTGCAGGCCATTAACGGCGACGTGAATCAATACGCGCCCAGCATCGGGCGGCCCCACCTGCGCCACGCCATTGCCGAAAAAATGGCCGAACAATATGGCCTGACCATCAACCCGGACAGAGAAGTGGTCATCACGCATGGGGCCACCGAAGCCATCTTCGCTGCTATCTTGGGATTGGTTAATCCCGGCGACGAAGTGATCCTGTTTGAGCCTTATTATGATTCCTACGTCCCATCGGTGGAGATCGCCGGGGGTATTCCCCGCTTTTACACCTTGCGGCCGCCGGATTGGGTCATTGATCCGGAAAGGCTGGCCAGACTCTTCTCCGACCGCACCAGGCTCATCCTGATCAACACACCCCACAATCCCACGGGGAAGGTATTTAGCCTGGAGGAGCTTGAACTCATCGCCACGCTTTGCCGCGAGCATGATGTCTTGATCGTGACAGACGAGGTGTACGAACACATCATCTTCGACGGCCGCCAACATCGGCTGACGGCCGCCCTGCCGGGCATGTGGGAACGCACATTGACCATCTCCAGTCTGGGCAAAACGTTCAGCGCCACCGGGTGGAAAGTGGGATGGGCGGTGGGCCGGCCGGAGCTGGTACGGGCCGTCGTGCAAGGGCACCAGTTCATCACGTACTGCGGCGCAGCGCCGTTGCAGGAAGCGGCCGCGACTGCGCTGGCGTCAGCCTCACAATACTACGCTGACCTGGCCGCCATGTATCAAACCCGGCGCGACTTCCTGGTGGATGCACTGCGGCATGCCGGCCTGGACCCCATTGTGCCTGCCGGAACGTATTTCATCATGGCCGACATCAGCCACCTCGGTTTCGCCGATGACGTGGCATTCTGTCGCCATCTGACAACCAAGGCGGGCGTGGCCGCTATCCCGCCCAGCGCTTTTTACCACACCTCCGATGACGGGAAACAGTTGGCCCGATTCGCCTTCTGCAAAAGCGAGGAAACGCTGGCGGCCGCGGCCGAACGCCTGCTGCAGATGCCGCGTTTGGCTGAGTGATTGGGTTCAGGCTAGCCGCGTGGAGGTACTGATCCCCATGAATGAAGCGGAACACGAACAGCCCGCGGGCGTTTTGAAAGTGACGCGTATCTACAGTGACGCTGACGGAAACTCCCATTTTGGCATGGTTGAACGGCCGCTGATCGAGCGGGGCGACATCGGCGCGCTTTCAGAATTGGAAGGAGCGACCGGCATCATCTTCAGGCGGACGCCGGGAGAGTACGATTACGCCTGGCACAACACGCCCCGGCGGCAATATGTGATCATGTTAGAAGGGGGCGTGGAGTTCGAGGTGAGCAGTGGGGAAAAGCGGCGTTTCTACGCCGGAGATGTGGTGCTCCTGGAAGATACAACGGGGCGTGGGCATTGCAGCCGGGCCATCAACCGCCAACCGCGGTACTCCATCTTCGTAACCCTGGATTGAGTTCGACACAGGAGATCGGCCGCAACAAGAGACCGGACCGAGCGGGGATCATGTGGCCAGGCCCGGTCCCCTTCTCATGCAAACAAAATGTGACAGCGGCCGCAACGCGACGGCCGTCTATCTGCTGCCTACTTATGCCCCTTGCCTTTGCCCTTACCGCCGCCACCACCTCCGGTGTCTGGGGGGCATTCGCCCCCATTCGATGCTGACTGTTCCACATGCACATTGACGCCGTAGCCGGCTATTGTTTCTTCGCCTGGTAGCCCGTCCTTATCAATGTTCAAGTACAACTTGAAATGCCCATTGCCAATGAAGCATTGGCGTTTGGCGTCGTAGTGCAAATCAGTGAACGTGACAGTCAATTGAACAGGATTTGTTCCCTGAACACTCCAGGCTCCATTCACCCCCTTCGGCGTCCAGATCTTCTTCTTGCCCTCGAAGCTATTGAACGTCGCCGAGCCAAGTCCTGCAATCCAGTCGACGCCCACCGTCAGCGGCCGTTCCAGAGTGTACTCCGTCTCCACAAAGCTGGAATCCCAGGTCACCGTCGTGGCACCTTTCCTCTTAGTGCTTTGCTTTTCCGTCAGCGCGGCGAAGACGCTCGTCGCCACCAAAGACAGAACCAGAACCAGAACCAGCGCCACGAAACTCTTTCTTTTGTTCATCATGCACCTCACCTCCGCATATGGGCAGCAAGTCCCCCTTCCCTGGATGTCCCCGCTCTAAGGCTGCCACGCACTCCGCTTGAGGGGAGGAAGCCACTTTCACCATTTCATGAACAGCATTATAGCACAATCCTCTAATTCTTGTAAAGCTACGCTGTGTCGTAGCAGTAATTTGAATTTAATATTTCCCAGTGGCAGGGGCGGGACGACCGGGGGTGATTCAGGCGATTCAGACGACCTTATCACCCGGTCGTCTCGCCCAAATACTGCCGTAAAGGGGGAGGCGGCGTGGAGACCAATTGTTTTGCCTGACCTGGTACCAGTCCGTGCCGGTGGTAGCGCGGTCATGTGACCCAAATAGAGACCGGCTACAGCGGGGAGGTAGACCGGGTTTTGTGACTGAGCCGCGATTTCAATCGCCGGGCTAACAGCCGAGGGCGATGGGCAGAACGCTTAGCAGGAAGACAAGCCCCAGCGCAGCGAAGGCCAACCGCGGCCGCGGCGGAGGAGGCGTACTGTCTATCTCGTGGTGGCGGTGAACAATCCGCTTGACGCGCCTTTCCACCGCGCTGGCGCGCCTGAAGAAAGGGGTGACCAGAAACAGACCGGCCAACAAGACCAATTCCCGCGGGCGAGGATGTTGCCACGCTTTGACCAGTGAGCGGGCCAGGTCCAAAGGGCGGCCCGTCCAGAGAATCGTGAGATCGTCACACGCCTCCTCCTGGCTGAGCACCATTTGCCGCCACGCCAGATGCGTGGTGGGCAGGAAGAAAAACGTATCCCGAAACAAGGCCATCAACCAGTTCCACAGGTTGTCGCGGCGGATGTCGTGGGCCAGCTCGTGGGCCAGCACGCTCTCCAGTTCCGGCCGGCTGAACTGCCCCAACATGCCTTCAGAGATGATGATGGTCGAGCGGCGAAGGCCGAAAGTCAGGGCCAGGGGCGTCGAATGGGGGGAAACGGCAACGCGAGGGAGGGTGCGGCCACCTCTACTGGACAGGCCAAGCAGATGGCGAGACAATCCTGGATAAGCATCAATCGGAAAGGATGGGTACGCGGCCGCGAGACGGCCCAACATAAGAATGCCCAGCCAGTTTTTAACCACAGAGAGCAGGGTAAGCAGCAGTAATGCCGACAATATTAGGCGGGGTTGCTCACTCAGAATCAGCGGCTCATCGAGGAGCGGGCAAAAACGGCATTCTTCGTGAAAGCGGAGGATGGCCTGCCCGGCCGGTGAAGGTGGCGCGGGTCGTACCTGGTAGGCAGCCCAGGCGATGAACTCACCCAGGATGGGCAGTCCGATCACCAGGGCAAAGAGCCGCACTCGCAGTTGGGGATGGTGCCCGGCCACGGCTCGAGAAGTCGCCAGGCAGATCAAAAAGCCGGCCACGGAGAGCACTACATCATACAGCAAGTGGAAATGATACGGCTCGTACCCGGCCGCAGCCCCCTCCATGAAAGGTTTTACCCCCCTTCGCCAGGCGGCCGCAGCTTCGACGCGGTATGGTTTTCCTGTTCAATCATTTCCAGCAACCTGGCAACCCGATCCGGGTTCGCCTTGCTCAACCTGTCTACAAAACAGGACATGACCGGTTCGGTGAAGCTGGCGAGTAAGCTGTCAATGATCTGGCCGACGGCCGATCGCGTAAAGTCCTCGCGGTTAAGCCGGGAACGGTATACATACGCTTTCGTGTGCCGTTCCTTCTCCAGAACACCCTTGTCCACCAAGCGCTCCAGCACCGTTTTCACCGTGGAATACGACAGGCGCTGGCCCTGATCGCGCAGGGCCTCAAACACCACGCGCGCGGTAGCCTCACTTTCGTTCCAGAGGATATCCATGATCTTGGCTTCCAGCTTACCAAACAACTTGTCCAATCCCTGCCCGGAGGGACGGAAGGTTGTAATGAGCTTCTCTTCCGGCATGTACGCACCACCTAACCCGTTATTCTAGCTCCTGTGACAGCATGTAAAAGCTATTCCAGCTTAGCAAACGGCCCGGCCCGTGTCAAGCGGACGAGTCGTCTTTGAGAAAGGTGCAAATTACACACAAAAGCATCAGGTTCGGCTATAATGGTCACTGAACATAAACGAAGGCGGACGATATGCCTGCGTCTACCGACTCACCAACACTGATACAGGAGGCATTGATCGTGACAAACCCTCACCCGATCATTGGTTGGGAGCAAGAACAGCCCGTACCCAACGATCACCAATTCAACGCGTATCTGCGCGCCCGCCACGGCCGTCTGTTCGTGGATGCCCTCGACCTGACCCAATTATTCCTCGGCAAATGGGAAGATCAAGGGTTGGGGCGGACGCTGCCCAGCCCGCTGGAAATCATCTATCTGCCGCTCATCCGGCGTAAGATCGGGGAGATGCGAGCCATCTTCGACAATGCCATCAGGGAGACGGGGTACGACGGCCGTTTCCACTACGCCTACGCCTCCAAAGCCAATGCGGCCGAAGAGGTGGTGCGCACCACCCTGGCCGCAGGCGCACACCACGAGATGTCCTCCACCGTGGATGTGGATATTGCCCGGCGCATGATTCAACGCGGGCTGCTGCCGCCGGAACGGATGATCATCTGCAACGGCTTCAAGCCCCCCGGAACATCCTATGCCGCTAACATCATCCAGTTAAAACAGCAGCACGACAACCTCATTCCCGTCATTGAGAGCGTGGCGGAAATCCCTCCCCTGCTGGATTCCGGCCTCCATTTTGACGTCGGTCTGCGCCAGAAGAGCTACGGGCATCATGAGACTGCCGATGAGATGGACGCCGCCAACTCCCGCTTCGGCATGGACCTGGCCACCATCTGGAAAGCGGCCGACTACATCGCGGTCGCGCCCAATCTCCGGCTGACTTTGTACCACGCCATGGTCGGCAGCCAGATTCTGAGCGAGGAGAACTTCGTCAACTGGCTCAAGCCGGGCATCGAAACCTATGCCCGCTTGCGGCAGCGGCACCATGATTTGTCAATCTTTGATTTTGGCGGCGGCATGCCGGTGCCAATGACGCTCGATTTCAACTTCGACTATGGCCGTTTCGTCCGCATGCTGCTCACGACGCTGCAAGAAACATGCGGCCGTTACGGCGTACCGGTACCGGACGTGATGGGGGAATTCGGCCGTTACACCACTTCAGAACACGGCGCCCATCTCTTCAAAGTCATCGCCACCAAAGAAAACAACTCCCGCCTGCCCTGGTACATCATTGATGGGTCAATCATGACCTCTTTTCCCGATAGTTGGGCCTTAAGCGAGCATTTCATCCTGCTACCGTTAAACCATCTGGATAAGCCGTTCCAGCGCGTGCAATTGGGCGGCGTCACCTGCGACAGCGACGACGTTTACCCGCCCAAACCCAGTCACTCGCCGCTATACCTGCCTGTGGAAACGGAAGAGCTTTACGTCGGATTCTTCAGCATCGGCGCGTACCAGGAAATGCTGGGTGGCGTTCGCGGCAGCAAGCACTGCGTGCTGCCGGAAGCGTTTGAGTTAATCGTGGATCGGGACAGCAACGGCCGTCATCTGTTTGAGGTCCTGCGCGGCCAGACGGCCGAAGACGTGTTGGACAATCTCGGCTACCGCGCTCACCCGCCGGCCGGCTGAAACTCAGGCCAGCCGCATGCGTATTGATAGCTGATACTGAACAATACCTGAAAGCCTACAATCATTCATCAAGATCGCAAATTGGAACAAGGAGTTGCCCATGAAGATGGACAGAACCCGCATTATTTTCGTCGCCATCGTTGGCGTGACCGTGGTCATCGTTTGCGGCGCGTTTGCCTACACCCTCATTCGCAACGCGATTGAGAAGAGCAATACCGGCGGCGAGGTCACCGTCACGGCCGTAGCGGCAGGGGATACGCCAGCCACCCCTGTGGTCGAGTTGGAGTCACCCGATCCCATCTTCGCCCCGGACTATGATCCAGCTGACGGTCTCCCCACCTACATTTGCGGCGCAGACGCCTTCGGCAGCTACTTCACCTTGCAGCAAATGCAAATGTCGGGCAAAGATGTGGAACACGGCTTCCGCCTGGGCATCATCCCCTTCTTTCTCGACGACGACCCGGCATACGACGTCTCTGAAGAGCAACGAACAGCCTTGCTCAATGCCGGCCAATGGAACTGCCTGCTCACCACATTGGATTCAGTGGCCTTAAGCAGCCCCGGCGTGATCACCGCCATCGTGGACGAGAGCGCCGGCGCCGACCAGCTTTGGGGGCGCGATGTAGCCACGATCAACGACCTCAAAGGCAAGCGGATCGCTTTCTCACGAGGCAGCGTCGGTGAGTACTTCGTCTATTACACGCTCTCCATCGCCCAGCTAAGCCCGCGTTCGGAAGTGACGTTAGTACCCCAGGACAGCGTGGCGGCTGCTGTCGAGGCGTTCAATAACGGGCAGGCGGACGTCGTCTCTGGCTGGGAGCCGGACATTTATGAGGCGGAACAGGGCGGCGGCGTCCCGCTGCTCAGCTCGAATCAACTGCGCATTGTCATTGATGTCATCGTCACCTCACGCCAATCTATTCGCAGCGACGCCGATTTGGTCCAGGCGTTCCATAATGCCTGGTTTGACACGCTCAAGGCTCAGGTGGAGGATTTTGACACGGCCGCAGCCCAAATCGCTGCCTGGGGGCACAATGATTGGAGCTTTGTGTACCCGGAATCCGCCAGTGACGATTTCAGCGCCTGGCTGGAAAGCGTGGCCCAGGCTGATCTCGGTGACAACGCTTTTGTCATGCGTGACACCCGGCCAATCATCAGCCGTCTGGAAATCGCCCGCCGTGTGTGGGCAGCCTCTGACGTAAGCGTACCCGCCGACGATGTCAACGATCTGATCAACCCGGGCTATGTCTTGCGCGCGGCCGAACAGGCCAGCTTGCAACCAAACGGCAACCCGGTCAACGACACCTTCTCCATTTCAGCCCAACTCGATTTGTCTGGCGTGACCACCAGCGACGCAGCCACCCTGGCCGTGCTGCCCTGTCGCACATTCACTTTCTTGCCGGAATCCACGGAACTGACGCTTGAATCCCGTCGCATCCTCGACAACTGCGTAGTACCGACGTTGAGCCAGAGCGTAGGGTTGTTCCTGCGCGTGCGCGGATCATCCGCCTGGCCGGCCAACGACCCGCCGTGGACCGAAGCCGACATCATCGAGGTAGCTGAAGGGCGGGCACAGTCCGTGGTGGACTATCTCGTATCACAAGGCATTGACCCGGCCCGATTCATCGTTGAAGCCACCTTACCGCCGGAGGATCATTGGAACACAGATGATCCCAATATCCAGGCCGAAGATCGTTTTGTCGAGCTGACCCTGGTCACGGCCGGCCGGTAGGACAACCAAGTCTTAAGGCTGGTACAAGAGGAATAATGCAATGAAGCGAAAAAACACGCGCGGCCTTTTGCTGCTTGTCGGTTTGTTGAGCCTGGGAGTTCTGGCTTGCAGCCTGTCTGATTTAGGCGACAGTAGCGGCCCCCCGCGCAACGCAGTGACGATTAACATTCTGGCGAATTCAACGCTTGCGCCGTGGCTGCGGCAGGCGGTGGACGAGTTTAACAGCGAGGAACTGCAAACGGCCGATGAACGGCCGGTGTACGCCCTGCTGGAGATTTCAGAATCAGGACAGGCGGTTTCTACGCTAAGCAGCGGCAGCGCACCTACCCTCTGGATACCGGATGAACAGGTATGGGTCAATGCGTTGGCTGACCAGGGCAATGACAGTTATCAGGGCGACTGTGTGAGCGTGGCGCAAAGCCCGCTAGTGATTGGCATGTGGCGGCGCGTGGCAGAATCGTTGGGGTGGCCGGGGCTGCCGTTAGGTTGGCTGGACGTCGGCTCTTTAGCGGCAGATCCGTCCGCATGGAGCTATTACAGCGGGGGCGAGTTCGGCGATACCTTCCGCCTGGGGCACACCCATCCCGGCCTGTCCGGCACAGGCACCAGCACGTTGCTGGCATTGGTACAGGCAGCCCAATCTAAGACAGATGCGGTCACGGTCAACGACATTCAACAGCCCATCGTCCAGGCGTCGGTGGGAGCGTTTGAAGGGGGCGTAGCCTGGTTCAGCAACAGCAGCGACACTCTGGGCAGCACCATGGGCACGCGGGATGTGAGCTACCTGGGCGCGGCCGTGATGTACGAGAGCACGGTGATCTATTACGGTCACAGCGACATCGTGCCCATTTACCCGCTGGAAGGGACATTTGTGGCCAATTTCCCGGCCTGTATCAACCAGACGACCGATACTTCGGCCCAGGAAGCGGCCCGGATATTCCGCGATTACCTGTTAGGTGAGACTGCACAAAGTGCGGCCGTGACCTTCGGCTTACGGCCGGTCAATGACAATATTCCCATCGGGCCACCGCTGGACGAAAGTCACGGCGTGGATCTTACGCAGCCCGTCATCATCTTCAACAACCCCAGCGTGGATGCTGTGTACGCGGTTCAGGAGCTATGGCAATCGGCGCGTAAGGATGTTAACCTGGTCATGCTCATTGATACGTCCGGCAGTATGCGCGGCTCGAAGATCGAGAGTGTGCGTGAAGCGGCCGTTCAATTTGTGGAACAAATGGGGGACGATGACTTCATCACCATCCTCGCCTTCTCCAGCGAGCCGCGTGTGTTGGTCGAACATGTCCAGGTGGGGCCATCACGGAATAAGATCATCAATGTCATCATGGACCTGCAGGCGAGAGGAGATACTTCGTTATACGATGCGATTGGGGAAGGCGCGGCCGTGATTGCGCAAACAACCTCGGTGAACACGACCAACGCCCTCGTTGTTCTCACGGACGGACAGGACACCAACAGCTCCCACTATGACTTCAATGAAGAATTGATTCAGGCCGCCAGGGGCAACGATACGACGGTGTTCACGATTGCCTACGGCAGCGACGCAGACCAGAACATCTTGTCTGAACTGGCATTGCAGGCCAACGGAAACTTCTACCTGGGAGACGGTACCAGCATCGCCGCTATCTACGAAGAAATGTCGGCCGCATTTGGCGGCAGCGCAGGAGTGGGCCGGTAGCAAACTCAATTCATGTGCTAATTGAACTCGGCTAACACCGCTTGCAAGACGGCCGTGTCCAGATTGCCGCCAGTCAGGACACACACCACCGTGCGGCCGGTGACATTCAACTGGCCGGTCAACAGCGGGACGATAGCGATTGCCCCGGAAGCTTCCACCACCAGCTGCTCCTGGTGTAAGAGGGTGAAGATGGCATGGCGTAATTCAGCTTCCTTTGCCAGCCAAATCTGGTCAATCTTGTCACGTGCCAGGACAAAAGGAACCGCGCCGAACCCCCCCGCCAAGCCGTCAGCCAGCGTCGGTTCATGGTCATACGGGTCATGGGCTATACCGTCCCGCAGACTGAGGAGCGCCGCCGGGCTGGCCTCCGGCTGGACGCCAGCGATGCGGCAGTGGGGGTATATCGCATGGGCGGCGGCCGCAATGCCCGCCACCAGTCCTCCGCCTCCGACCGGGACCAATACCATGTCAGTCTGGGGCAAATCTGTGAAGATTTCCAATCGCTCATAAAAACGTTCCCTGTTTGGAGACTGGAGACTGGCGAACTGAAGGCCGATTGTCTCAAATCTCCACTCTCTGCTCAGGAAAGTAATCCTAGACGATGACTATGCAAAGACCAGACCGGCTTTATCGCGCTTACATCTTCGACCTGGACGGCACCGTATACCTGGGAGATGCCTTGCTGCCAGGGGCGCGAGAAATCATCACCCGCCTGCGTGCATCAGGGCGGCGCATTCTCTTTCTTTCCAACAACCCGACACAAACCCGCGAGCAATATGCCGCCAAATTGACTCGACTCGGCCTCCCCACCCCGGCGGCCGATGTGGTCAACTCCTCACTGGTGATGGCCTCCTTTTTACAACGCTGGCAACCCGGCGCACAACTGTTCGTCGTCGGGGAAGAATCGCTGTGCCGCGAGCTGCAAGGGGCCGGATTTGAATTGACCGACGAGGCGGAAAAAGTAGACGCGGTAATCGCCAGTTTTGACCGCACCTTCACCTATCGGAAGCTGCAAATCTCTTTTGACGCGATCAGGAATGGGGCGCGCTTCTTCGCCACCAACGGAGACCGCTACTGCCCGGTTCCCGGTGGAGGCCAGCCGGATGCGGCCGCGATTATCGCCGCCATCGAAGCGTGTACCAACCACTCTGTGGAAGCAATCGTGGGTAAGCCCTCAACGCACATGGCCCGGGCCGTGCTGGAACTGCTGCAACTGCCCGCCCAGGAATGCTTGATGACAGGCGACCGGCTGGAAACGGATGTGCAAATGGGCGTGGACGCCGGCATGGCGGCCGCACTCGTCCTGACGGGAGCTACGGATGAAACCAGGTTGACTGACGCTTCCGTACGACCAACCTATCTGCTCCACTCCTTGTACGAGCTTCTCCCTCTATCTGATCAGGGCGCGTAGTGGCGGCCAGCTTGTCCGGGATATAAAATGGCGCCCGCACAAACGTGGAAAACATCATGAGAGATTTAACGTTTTTTTGGAAGCAACGCAGTGGAGCAAAAGGCGTCCCGCTGGCGCTGATCATCCTGATGACGGCCGCCTGTCGCCTTCTGCCAGTTACTTCACCCACCCCAACCCTTCAACCGGCGGCCACCCCTATCATTATTGTAGCCACGCCTACGCCGTTGGGGGAAGATGTCATGGGACCGATTGACATCGAAGAGCAGTTAATCACCAATCTGTATGAACGAGTCAGCCCATCGGTGGTGCATATCACCTCCCGGGTGGTGACGATGAGCTTTTTCTTTGGCAGCTTACCCAGCGAAGGCACGGGATCAGGGTTTGTCATTGATGAAGAGGGGCATATTATCACCAACTATCACGTGATTGAGGGTGCTGAAAGCATCGAGGTGCGGTTTTCGGATGAAACGCAACTACCCGCGCGCGTGGTGGGCACGGACCCTGCCAACGACCTGGCCGTATTGGAGCCGGACGGCGAACTCCCTCCCCTCACGCCACTCACACTCGGCTCATCGGCCGATCTACGGGTGGGCCAGCGCGCTATCGCCATCGGCAATCCTTTTGGCCTGGATCGCACCCTGACAACGGGCGTAGTCAGTGCCCTGGGACGGCCGCTCAAGACTGAAGGCGACAACTACATCTTCAACGTGATTCAGACAGACGCAGCCATCAATCCAGGCAATTCCGGGGGGCCGCTGTTGGACTCGCGGGGGCGGGTCATCGGAGTCAGTACAGCCATCCGAAAAGATGCGCAGGGCATCGGTTTTGCCATTCCCGTGGATACGGTCAAGCGGGTCATGCCCGCACTGATCGAGAACGGGTCGTACCCCCACCCATGGCTGGGGCTGCTGGGCTACTCCATCACTTCTGATCTGGCGGCCGCCCTGGGTCTGCCGGTGGGAAAGGGGGTTCTGGTGGCCCAATTGTACCGCGGCGGGCCGGCGGCTGAGGCGGGAGTGCACGGCGCACAGCGGCAGATCATCGCCGGCAACCGGCGGCTGCTGATCGGCGGCGACATCATCACGGCCGTCAATGGGACAGCCATTGACGACTGGAACAGCCTGTCGGAGTTCCTGGAGTTAAACACCCATGTGGGCGATACAGTGACCTTGACCCTGGTTCGAGATGGCCTACCGCTGGAACTTGAGCTCACCCTGGCCGCCCAGCCAAGATAACACAGTTTTCGGCGATGATTACGACACGCCGGACGGCTCCTGCATGCGCGATTACGTCCACGTGATTGACTGATTGACCTGGCGCAGGCACACATCCTGGCCCTGCGCGCGCTGGATAAGGGCAACCGCCGGACGGCTACACCCACCGCCAGAGGGGTACAAAAGAAAGGATTATGCCTCTTGGAACTGTGCTTTGTTTAGATGACTGTCAGGGGGACCGTGTCTACCGGGTTCGGTTCGGCCGCAACCGGGCGATCCGCAGCCTGGCCCGACATACTCCAAGGGCCGGCATGCTCTATGCGTACCTGTACCAACTTCCCTTTCAAATCGCGGGGATCCTCGAAGAAAACGAGCTTGTTTTGAGGGGTACGGCCGCGCCAGCGTTCCTTATGTCGTTCTTCCACCAGCACCTCAACCGTCTGCCCCAAATACCGCCTCATCTTGGCTAACGAAATTTCTTCGTGAAGCCGATCCAATGCGCGGAAACGGCGGCGTTTCTCCTCATCAGGCACATCGTCCGGCATGCGCCGCGCACTCACCGTACCCGGCCGCGGGCTGTAACGAGCGATGTGGATTTTGTCCAACGCCAATTCCTTGAGCAAGTCATATGTCCGCTGGAACTGCGCCGTAGACTCGCCAGGGAAGCCGACAATGATGTCGGTGTTAATGGCCGCATCAGGCACGATGTCTCGGATACGTTGGATGAGCCGGCGATACTCAGCGGCCGTGTACCCCCGCTTCATCTCTCGCAGCACGTCATCGTCGCCTGCCTGGATGGGTACCTCGATGTGGGGCATCACTTTAGGCAAGTCATGCACCGCATACAAAATGCGGTCGGTCATGTAGTTGGGGTGGCTGGTCAAGAAACGGATGCGCAGCAACCCCTCAATGTCGTGAATGGCGCGCAGCAGGTCGGCCAGGTCGGGACCATCAGGCACGTCGTACCCGTACCGGTCTACAATCTGGCCCAGCAAGACGACTTCTTTGACGCCCTGGGCAACGAGAGAGCGCACTTCGGCAGCGATGGAGCCGACGGGGCGGCTGCGCTCAATGCCTCGTTTCTGGGGAATGATGCAGAAAGAACAGGCGTGAGAACAGCCATACACAATGGCCACGGGCGCGGAAACTAGCGTATTCCGCTGCTCAGGCGGCAGGATAACCTCCCCGTCCTGCCATGCGTGCCGGGAGGCGGTGTCTGCCTGCTCCAGGGCACGGCCGTCTGCCTGATGCAAATGGGCAATAAGCGGCGCGCCATCCGAGGAAGGCTCCATAAACACATCCACGAAAGGAAAGCGTTCAGCCAGCACCTCATTCCCGCGCACGCCCACCACGCACCCCATGACCGCCACTGTCGTCTCTGGCCGGCGCGACTTCACACCCTTCAGGCTGTGGAGCTTGCCATACGCCTTATCCTCCGCCTGCTGCCGCACGGTGCAGGTTTCCAGGACAATGACATCCGCCTCATCCGCGTGGGGCGTGGCGCGATAGCCGAGTTTCTCCAACTCGGTGGCCACCCGGCGGGCATCCGCGTAGTTCATCTGGCAACCGGTAATCCAGAAATGATAACTCTTGGTCATAACGTGCGACATTCTATCGTTGGTGGGAAAGGGCGTCAAGGGCGGGCCGCAGACGGCTTACGCCCAACGATGATCGCTTCTGTCAGGCGAAAGCTGAGATTCGTCCCCGCACCTTGTGGTAAAAGGAACTCAGCCGCCGGTTCCGGGGCTTGCAGCAACATAGCGCGCAGCCGCACTTTGTTGTCAGCCGACACCCCCATCCGCTCAGCCCAGGGTTCAAACGCCATCTGCTTGTAGGCCGTCTCTTGGGTGACGTTGGTGAAGCCGGCTTCGTGGAAGGCGCGTGTCCATTCATCGAGGCTAAGACAGCGATGGTGGCTGGGATCGCGCAATTTTTCAAAGGCGTTGACGTATCGTCCTGCGTCCCGCTGACGCCGGGCCTTCTTGCCGCGCAGATGGCTGCCAGGCACGATATTGTCTACCACCGCCAGGATACCGTCCGGGCGGAGGACGCGGGCAGATTCGGCCAGGAAACGGCCGACATCAGGAAAATGGTGGGCGGCGATGCGGCAGGTGACCAGATCGAAGGAGCGGTCGGCAAAAGGCAGCGCCTCGGCATCGGCCGCCCCCAGGCTGAGGTCGCCCACGCCCTGCTCCCCAGCCAGCTTGCCTGCGAGCAGCAGCATTTGCGGCGTGATGTCCGTCGCAACAACATGGCTGACGTGAGGGGCAAAGGTGAGCGCAGTGTGCCCGGCGGACGTGGCCACGTCCAGCGCCAACCAGTGAGGCTGGGGCTGCGTCAGCGCCACCAGGCGAGCAAGGCTGGCTCCCTTCGCGTGGATGGGGCTGGCCACATACCCGGCCGCATGCGCTCCGAACTGCTCTTGAACACGCTTCTTACTCACGTGGATTTCTCCCATTGGCTGCAAGGCAGTCGAGGGATACCTTCCCCCATTCGAAGCATGCGGGCATTCTTTCCCTTCCTCCAATTTATTGATTGAGCCAGGCGACCGAGTGACACGCTTGCCGGCCGTGGAAACGCACCGTCTTGTACCCATACGCCGGCGCCACCAGGATTACCGCCTCGCTGTCCGTTAATATCGCCAGCCAACGGCCGTCGGCCGACCAATCATACGTCATCAGTGGGGCGGAGGACAAGGTTCTGCCTGGGAATTGTTCCGTCTCATTGCGGAAAATGTCGTGTAAATAGACGACAGGTTCACCCGATTCGGCATCTACACTTGTGATGAGCAGCCAGCGGCCGTCGGGAGAGAAACTCAGTGACAGCATCCCACCCTGCACAGTGAGCGCCCGCGCCGTGATCTCGCCTGTGTCCCGGTCGAAAGAAAAGAGGGGCATGCCTCCAGTATCAGGATCCAATGTTAACAGAAACAGCAGGCCCGGATTTGCCGGGCTGCTGCCAACGTAGAGGATATGAACCCGGCGCGGCCGTTCCGGGGAAGGAAGCGCCTGCCCCAAATTATCACTCGTCAGCAAGGTGCGGGGCACATCCCCGCGGAGGGAAACCACCTCCACCGCCTGGCCTGCTGCCCCTTTCGATTCAGGCCGCTGCGTCACATAACCAACCCATTCGTTGTCCAGCCAGAAGGGGACATACCCCTTGCCTACACTCATCAAGCCGCTCTCTTCTCTCGCTAACATACCCTGTCCGTCCCCCAAATGAATCGGAGCCGGCGGCAAAACAGGTTCGTTAGGAAAAAGTAAAACCCGGCCGGCGGCCGCCACGAGATTGCTGTTAGAAATATCAAACTGGCTCATCAATGTGTGTTCGCCGTCCGGCGACCAGAAAGGAGTCGCGGCCAGACGGGTCATCGGGCACGTCTCCCCATCACATTGGTCGAGGGGAATGAGAAAGGGAACAGCAAAGCCAGTCACTTCCTCAACCTTGTAAATCAACAACTGTTTCCCGGCGGGGTCCATTTGCCCCAATGAAACTGCGGGCATTTGATGGTTCATCTCCAGGGTGATGCGGCCGTCCTGCCAGATGCGGGTCTGGTACCCCTCCTCGCCGTTGGAGACGTTTTGTAGCAACAACGCCCCATCATCGGGAAAGGGAATCATGAACGTAAACTCAGGCACGGCCGTCATCTCGTCCCAGGTTCCCTCTTCCCAATGATACTGCCACAGGCGGCTTCCCCCGGACTGATCATCACCCTGGCATGCGAGGTAAAGCGCCTGCTCCAGCCGCGGGATGGGAGGCGGTTTTTCAGTCACCAAGGATTGGCTAAATAGATACAGTCGCCACTCCCGTTCCAGTACAGCAAACGACAACTCCTGGCCGGAGGTAACTTCACCAGCAAACTGATGCAGCCAACCCAGGTAACGTTGAAGGGATGAGAGCTGGCGCTGCAAGGATGCCGCGCTGTTTTCAGGGAAACGTTGCAGCAGGAAATCAACCACCAACTGCGCCCGGACCAGCTCCGGGTCGTCCGCCCCGGCAATGGCGTTGGCAGACCAGGCGGAGACCGTATCTTCCAAATCGATGCCCTCATTGAGGGCGCGGACGTATTCTGCCTTGCCCACAGGCCACGGCCGTAAGCCGAGCTGACTCATCTGGGCATCCAGCAACGCCTGGTAAAAGAGGGCGTGGGCGCAGCAGGTCCAATCAACCAGCTCGGAGATCACGGCCGTCACCAGGCGCGCCGCGTACCCTCGAAACAATGCCTGATAAGCCGCATCATCCACCGGCACGCCCACCAGCGTAGGCGTAGGCAGTTCCAGGGAGAGGCCCCCGCGCAACGCTGTCATAGGGTCAGCCATTTCCACCAGGCTGTCTGCGGCCGTGGCCAGCCGTAGATGCACGCGCAGGTCGGCAGGGCAGTGGAGGTCGCGCAAGGTGCGGCACGCCTCCCCCAGTTTAGCGTCCAGGTCCAGGGCTAATCTTTGAACAACGGCTTCGTCACGGAGAGGGTAATCCACGGTCAGGATCGTGCCTGACGCGCTGGCCCGTTCCCCCCAGAATTCGGGCAGCGTTGGCGACAACAGCCAGCGCTCGCTGCCCCGCCGGTAAACGGCCGTGTGTATCAGCGTCACCGTTTCCGTCACCCCGTTGCCCACCTGGATGGCGTACGCCTGCTCCAGCTGCACCTCGGCCGAGGTCAACCCTGGATTGAGCGTGATTTCCGCGAGATTGGCCGGATCAGGAACAGGCAGGAGATGCAAACCCAAAGCTGCGCGGCCGTACAAAGATTCCTGCTGCGCTAAATCGGTGTATGCGGCCACCCAGTTCGGATCCCGGCCGGACAGCAGCGTGGCGAGCAATTCCGCATCTCCCTGTGCATCAGCCTGCAGCAACAGCTTATGCGCGGACAACACATCCGCTTCAACATTGCTTGCGCTCTCCGCCACCCGCCGCTCCACTTGCACGTAGAGGATCACGGCCGCGGCCGCCAGCCCCAGCAGGATGAGGAGCGGCATGAGCCACGAACGTGCCTGCGCGGCCGGGCCGGTTTCTTCCTGGAAATCGACATCCTCCCAGGGAGCGTCTTCTTCACTACGCCACTCAAACTTGCCCGACATACGTCATTTCCTCAACGGCTCTCTATCCACGCGGCGAAATTACAGCGGTCATACTCATGCACGATCAACCGGTGCGCCTCCTGCGCCGGTGCATACAGGTGCAGGTAGCCATCACCCACCAGGAGCAGCCAGCGGCCGTCTGCCGACCAATCAAAGCCGGGAAATGCGAACGGGTAATCCGTGGTCAACAGCCGCTGTTCATCCGTGAGTGTATCGAGCAGGGTTAACTGCCAGGTTGTGCCCGTCGGGGCAAAGCTCTTGACGGTAAGCCAGCGGCCGTCAGGGGAAAAGGTTAACGCGTCCTGGGGACCGAGACGATTGTCACTTTGCCAGCGCAGCCGCACCTCGCCCCCGGCGGGACCGACCGAGAAGAGCCAGAGACCACCCTCTTCCCCCTCCCCCTCTTGCGCTGTGGCCGCGATAAATACCGGGCCGGTCCGCTGCGGATTGGCAACGATGGCATGAATCTGCACCGGTTGAGCATTTGACCTATCGGTAACGGCCGCTGCCAGATCGGCCGCGCTCAGCCAGGCGCGGGGCGGGGCGCCCTCAATCTTCGCCAGCATAATCTGGAATGATCCGGCAGCCGGCTGGACGTAGCCAAAAGTGGCAGCATCCAGCCAGAAGGGAACGGCCCCACGGCCGACGGCCATTAGGGTTTGCCCTTTATCATCCCCCAGCCACAGTTCTCCTTCCTCCCCGGCGATGAGCGTATGCGCCCCATCCGGCGACCAGACCGGCAAGCCGGACAGCGCGTGTGCCTGGCAGCCGGTCGGGTCACACGCCTGTAAATCGAGGAAAGTATATGCCGTTGAACGTTCGCCGAAGTCATAGGCGTGCAAAAGCAAGCCGGAGCCGGCCTGGTCTACGCGAAACAGGTTACCGTTTAGCGGCTCATGGAACGCGTTCATCTCCTGCCCGCCCCGCCACAAAATCCCATCGAGACGATTCAGGCGAACCTGCCGCTCCTGAATCAGGATGCCGTCATCTTCCGGGAACGCCCCCATGAACATGAAGGCGCGGCCGCTTAATTCCGTCATCCACTCTTCCAAGAGTAGATCGTAACGGAGCAGAACTGCGCTGCGGCTCACTCCGGTATCGCATAACGCCTGAATCTCCTGTGCCGGCAGGGGCGCCGGTAAGGAAGCTGATTCGATTCGTGACTGGATAAATTGGAGCCAGGCCCGCTGCCGCACGTTATTAACTCCGAAGCCCCGCGCAGCCGGCATGCCCAGCCACGCGTCATAATCTTCAGCCTGTGTCAGCCGCCGCTGCAATGCGGCCGCGGAGGATGTAGGCTCTCTGCTCAACTGGTACTCAACCAGGGCGTAAACCTGCCGCCACACGTCCTCTGACAGCTCCTTCAACGGCGGCTCATCCCAATAACGGCGCAGGTCGGTCAAATTAAGCACCGGATGGTTGAAGAGCGCGCCATACTCCTGGGGGGTCAACGGCCACGGCCGCAGGGCGAGTTCGTCTAGCTGGACATCGAGCAGCGCCTGGAAGAAGAGTCCCTGTTCGCAGCATTGCCATCCGGCGGCGCGGGTGATGGCGCGGGCCACAACCGGTATGGTATAACCGCGCAGCATCGCCTGGTAGCCTGTCTCGTCCTGGGGAACCCCCACCAGACTGGGAGCGGGCAAGGCCAGTTGGGGGCGTTCACTGAGAATGGCCGAGGGATCAGCTGGATGCAAGAGGCTGCCGGGATCGTCGCTGAGGCGAACAGCAAGGCGCAAATCGGAGGGGCACTCAATATCGGTCAACTGGCGGCACATTCGCTCGACCTGGGCGTCCAGATCGGGTAACAGGCGCAGGGCCAGGCCCTGATCTCGTTCCGGGTACACCAGATCAATATTTTGCCCCGTCCCATTCATCCATTCCCCCCAAAACTCGGCCGTCGGAGCAGCCGCCAGCCACCGGATACGGCCGCGACGGTAAACGGCCGTATGCCGCAAGACGACTACCTGCTCCCCACCCATACCATCCGTCAAAACATATCGCCGGTCAGCAGCGACTTCGGCTTGCAACAGGTCGGGGGAAACGGTGACCTCAAGATTTGCGGGAGCTTCTGCTAGCCACGCCAGACCCAACGGCCGTCGATCTAATTGCAGGTCCTGCGCGAATAGGGTGAGCTGGGCATTGGCCCAGCCCCCGTCCCGGCCGGAAATGATGGAGCGGAACAGGTTGTCGTCTCTCTGTTCTACCGCCCGTTGGTGTAGGCGGAAGCTGGCAAGCACATCGGCGGTAGCCGAGGATACCTCTGCCTGGACACGTTGATTCAACTGGATGACGGCCGCGCCCACGGCCGCTGCCAGCAGCACCAGGAGCAGTAACCATCCTCCCCAGCGCCCGCTTGCTCTGTTTGTTGCGGCCGTTTGTGGTGGGGGATCCGCCCACGCTTCCTCATCTTCCGTTTGCCAGTCGAACTTGCCCGCCATATGCTTCTTCAGCCTCGCTCGGGTAAACCGCAGGAAATTTTAGGACAAAAACTGTGCCATTTCGATGTGGTCTACTCAGTGAAAGCGAGAGAGTCTCCTTGTCGGATTTTTGATTATTTTCCCGCTTTCACCCGAATTGAGAGAGAAAGCGTTCAATCCTCAAAACGCATAACTCCTTAAAACCATCTGCGCGATTTGATATGAGGAACTCCAGATGGCTGGAAAGGTCAACCAACGCGGCTCGTTCTTTCCAGTCCGGCGGCAGATCGATTCCTCCCAACTGCAATCCGGTCAACAGCGCGTCATGGTGCTGTTCATCCAGGTTCCGGAGCAGGTTGCCGATGTCCACAAACGGCGTGCCGGCAAACGCAAACTCCCAATCCAGCACGCCGCTGACTTCGCCGTTATGGATCAAGATGTTGCCTGGATTGAAATCGCCGTGGACCAGCCTTGACTCAGCATCCAGTTCAGCAATTCGGTCGGTCTCCCGCTCTAACACCGCCGCAATACGGCCGATTCTTTTCCACCCAATCCAGCGAACTACCCTCTCGTCACCGAGCATTTGATCCATGAATCCTCTCAATCCCCCGAAAGGCCAGGGAGTGACACTCCCATCAGTATTCAACTGGCCAGGACGGTCAAACGGCACGGCTGCAATCCGCGCCAGCGCTTTTGCCGCTTCTCCAGCAAATTGGGGAACTTCCCGAAGCGGCTTTCCCGGCAAGAATGAGAAGATGGCCCATCGATCGCTACGATACAGCACTGACGGGACGGGGACCACGCCCGCAACCAATCTCATGACGGCGCATTCCCAATCTGGCTGGGCGCGACCGTAAAGGCGCAAGACGTATGCGTTGCCATCATTCAACTCAATCTTGTAGTTCGTGTTGCTTTTCCCTTCGGCAAGGAGATGAACCGAGACAAGCGCACGGCCGTCAAGAAATGGCTGCACATATTCGGATCGAAAAGGCTTGTGCGGATGTCTTCTATCCATTTCCACTTTTGAATGCAGAGCGGCAGGCAAAGTAAGGCACAGTTTAAGCACAAAGAACAGTGATCATCGTGGTATCTTACTTCTAAGCAGACAACACCTACCGCGATGCACCACCAATAACGAAACCCGTAGCGCGATTTGGAAAAGGGTGCGTTTCATTTCAGTTTAAATCCCTGTAGGGGCGGGACGGCGCGGTGTTGCCATAGGAGTTTCCATGAGCGTTCCGCACACCAAAAGGCATGAAAATTCCGCTATTTTCAGGGGAATAACATATGGCCTTCTCTCCGCGCCGTCTCGCCTGATGCTGATGCGCCAGGAAATGGGCGAGACGGGCGGGTGCGGATGCCGGTCTGCATGGCAATGATGATCTCCTGCCTGTCCCTCCCCTACCAATCCAACTCATTTGAACCGCACCCATTACCAATTCAATTTACACACTATGCAGCTGGCACAACCCTATTGTAGGAGAAATGGCCTGCCCGGCGATGTGGGTGTCGTTACCGGCCATATAGCGCACGATAGATCACATAGCCGACATAAATACGCTCGACATAGAGGCGTGTCTCGGCAAAATCCACCGTCTCTACAAAGAGATCGTAATCCCGGCCGGCCTGTTCCACCCAGCGGGCGGCATTGCCCGGCCCTGCGTTGTACGCTGCCAAAGCCGCATGCACATCACCGTCAAAAGCGCGAAGTTGCTGGCTCAGGTAATACGCGCCGAAGGCCAGCCCCACGTACGGCTTGTACAGGTCCTCATTGTCGTACTCCGGCCAGGACAGGCGCTGAGCGATAAAGGCGCCTGTATCAGGGATGACCTGGCTCAATCCCTGTGCGGCCGCGCCGGAGCGAGCAAAACTCTCAAACAAGCTTTCTTGTCTCACCAGCGAGAATTGCAGCAGTGGGTCATACGTATACTGTTCGGCCAGCGGCAGGATCAAGTCGGCGTAATAGACAGGATAGGCTAATCGGCCCAAGAACCGGGGGGCGGTGAAAACAGTCTCTCCCGTCAGTACAAGGACACGTTCGGCCGCCAGGATCGAAGAGCGATACAGGCCCAAATCACGGAAAAACAACGCCAGTTGGTAACTTTGAAGCGCATCGCCCGACACATCCCGGCGCAGCGCTTCCAATTCATCCCGCGCTTCTAGCCATAGGCCCAGTCGCCACAGTTTTTCGCCCACAATCAGGCGGGGGTCTGCTGCCAGAGAGGGGGACAGCGAGGAGATGTCGGCATCCGGTTCTAACTCAAGCCGCTGTCGCAGCCAGGATTCTACCTCGGACTGCGCCGCCGTTTCATCGGCCGGGGGGATATCTATTGCCAGCGGGGGCGCGAACGGCCGCACGTCGCTGAGCACATCCCTGGCCCGCAGCACATAGTAGCTTGCACTCTGTCTTCTCGCTATGGTCTGGATGGCTGCTTCCAACGCGGCCGTCTGATCTACCTCCTGCCCTCCAGATTCCCCCTCCGATGCGTCGCCCGGCCCCGGATAAGCGGCCGCCGGCCCGGCCTGATCGCCCGTCCCCAAATCCTCGCCAGCCGGCAACGGCCGCGTCTTGAACAGCCACACCAGGGAGGCTGCCCCATACTCGCTGCCGGGGTAAGCGATCACGGCCCGTGTCCATAGTGTGGCAGCCGCGTCCCGGTCCCCGGCCTGATTCTTCAGCCACCCGGCGCGGAAGAGAGCCTCCGGCGCATCCTCATGCCGGTCGTAATGGTCAGCCAGGAACAGGTAGCGGGCAACGGCCGTCTCTACATCCCCCAACTGCTCCGTGAGCACGGCCGCCCACCAGGCGGCAAATGGCGCCTGTTCCCCCTCCGGGAACGCTTCCACATAACCGAGGTAGGCGTCAATCGCCCCCTGGCCGTCCCCATTCCGCGCCAGCATCTTGGCCCGCTCAATAGCCGCCCCGGCCGGGTCCACGTTCGCGTATTTATCCAACTGAGCCAGCGCCGCCCCCAGATTTCCCAACCCCTCGTACGACCAGGCCAGATAAAGGTGCATCTCGCCGGGATACGTGGCCGGATTCTCGGCTATGACCCGCTCAAAGGCAGCCACGGCCGGCTCGTAAGCGTGGGCATAGAAATCCACCAGGCCCCGCTGAGCTGCGTCCACACCGTAGCCGGCTTCAACCAGCGCCACCAGGCCGAGATAGCTCTCATAGGCGCGCGGATATTGAACGACGCCCGCCTGATACCGCGCGTAGCCCGCGTCTTCATTACCGGCCAGAATCTCGGCCGTGCCCGCCTGGTAATTCACCTGCCCTCTGGTGTTCTCCGTCACAGCCAGCGCCTGAATGGCATCGAACTGGGCCACGGCCGCTTCGTACTTCTCGGCCGCCAGATACAACTGCGCCAACTGCTGCCGGATTTTAATCTGTTTCAGCCGGTGCGCCGGGCCGGACAGGGCCGCTTCTAGAGCCGTCACCGCCCCTTCACTGTCCCCTTGTGCCTGATGCAGGGCGGCGATCATCGAATTGACATAAGCGCCCATCTCCGGGTTGGCTTCCAGGTAAGCGTGGTAAGCGGCCAACGCGCCAGGCACGTCACCCAACCGCTCGCTCGCCTGGCCCAGGAAGAAATACGCCTCGGATGGGGCTTCGGCCGCTGTCATCGCCAGCAGCTCCCGGAGCGTATTGGCCGCCGCTTCGTCACGGCCGTCTAACAGGTACGCCTCTCCCAAAGCAAGCAGCGCCTGCGCCTGATCTGCCGGCGACAGTTCATCCCGCTGGCCCAGGCCGGCCTCAAACTGCCCGGCGGCCGCCGCATAATCTCCTTCAAACCAGCGGGTCTGGGCCAAAGCAATGCGCTGGGATGGTTCCGGGGTAGGAGTGGGTGTGCTGGTCACAGTAGGCGCGGGTGTTGCCTGGGCCACGCCATCCGATGCCGGTGCGGGCGGGGTGCTGGTCGGCAGCGCGGGATGCAGCGTCGGCGTCGGCCGCAGGGTCGGCGTCGGTTCCAGCGCCGACGGCGGGGCTTCCCCGCTATTGCAGCCCGCCAGCAGCCAGAAAGCAACGAGCAAAAGTAAAGATGATTTGTGATACATGCATACTCTGGTCATTGATTTTGGGATCAAGGAATCAATATCTTGCACGAGACTAGAAACTGGAGATTAGAGATTAGAGACTGGGGAGTAGTCCAGTTTCCGGTTCCTAATCCCCATTCTCAATATAAACCAGGCCACTCATCCCTTCCAGTTGCAGGCCAACCAGCGCCCGGCTCACAGCGGCTCGGGAGATGTCGCCGCCGGATGCAGCCTCTTCCAATGCCAGCCAGAGCAATTGAAACGCATCATACGCCGCGCCGGCATAAGCGCCGGCCACTTCGTCGAAGGGCGTCACGGCCGCGTACGCATCGAGAAAATCAGAGGGCAAGGTGGCCGGGTCGGTGGTGCGAAATGGCGCTTCAGCCGGGTTAATAAAAGGCAGGCCGGCTTCGCGGTAAACCGGTTCGGCCGCGGCCGTCGTTTCCGGCAGCCAGTGGCCGATGACAGCGACTACATTGGCATCCACCACCAGGGAAGCGGCCGTTTGCCGCGCCAGCCCCGGATCGCCGCTGTCATCCAAAGCCACCAGGGCGATGCGCGTACCTTCGACGCCGCCAGCCGCATTGATCTCGCGCACTGCCAGCCGCGCACTGTAAATGACGTCATAACCCCGCGCCCGGTACCGCCCCTCGAAAGGACCGACCAGGCCCACCTTCACCACCGGAGCCACACGGCTGCAGCCGGTGAACAATACGATCAAAGGCAGGAGGCACCACACCCACTTCAGACGCCGGGGCACGGCTCTCACCAGTTTAGCGGCACTGCTGCACATAAACCAGATGCTCCTCATAGGTGCGGCTGAAGGCGTGTGCGCCGGGGACGGCCGCGGTGCAATCCGCCACGAAGAAAAGGAAGTCAGACTCAGCCGGGGCGGCCACCGCCTCCAGCGCAGACAGTCCGGGGTTGGCAATTGGCCCCGGCGGCAGGCCGGTAGCCACATAGGTGTTGTATGGCGACTCCAGGGAGAGATCGGCCAGATCGAGCGGCGACTTCCACCACGTCTCGCTCGCTGCCTGGTAGCCCAGCGCATACTGGACGGTCGGGTCCGCTTCCAGCTTCATCCCCTGCGCCAGCCGATTGTAGAACACGCCGGCGATGAGCGGCCGTTCCTCCGGCAAGACCGCCTCCCGTTCCACGATGGAAGCCAGCGTCACCGCCTCCCGCAGGGAAAGGCCGTGCGCGCCGGCTGACTGGCGCATAGCTGGGGTGAAACGGCGGCCGAAGTTCTGGAGCATGAAGGTCACCAGATCAGCCGCGGTGGCGTCTAAGGCCACGCGATACGTATCAGGAAACAGAAACCCCTCCAAGGTGGCGTCAGCCGGAAGCGACATCAAAAAATCAAATTCGGATAGATCAAAAGCGGCCTCGCGCCGGGCGATGGCCAGGAATTCGGCCGCGTGGATATTGGCCGGCGCAGTCGTCTCCAGATATTGAGCCATTTCCTCCATACGCCACCCTTCGAGGAACCGCAGTTCTACTTCCTGGGCCACAGACTGGGTCAACGCGGCGGCCATTTCGGGGATGCTCATCTGAGGCGAGAGGACGAATTCGCCCGCTTCTAGCCCGGAGTCCAACCCATAGAAGCGGACGTAGTTGAGAAAGAGTTCCGGGTCCAGCAGAAGCCCGGCGGCGGCCAGATTGGCGGCGATGGTATCGGCCGTTTCTCCGGGAGTGACGACGAACACGACGGGCATGCTGCCCGTTCCCGCCGGCCCCTGCAACTGCTCCGCGCGCTGCGCCAGGTAAGAGTCCAGAAAGGTGCGCTCCACCCTGTCGAGAACGGGCACATCGCTGCGAGCAATGAGCGCGATGCCTCGGCCAATCAGACCCGAACTCCCGGACAGGATCACGACGGCCGCAATAGCGGCGGTCAAAAAGAACATCCCCAGCAGCAGGGTTGTCAGGCAGCCCACGGGTGAGCGCCTGCCCCCTTTTTTGTCGCGACGGCTCATCGTTGTGCGTCCAGGTACTCCTGAAGGATCACGGCCGCGGCCGCGGCGTCAATCTGTTGGCGTCGCCTCCGGGTTCCCACGCCGCGCGCCCGCAGGCCCGCTTCGGCCCGGATGGTGGAGAAGCTTTCATCCCAAAACTCGATGGGGACGGACACATGCTCGCCTAAGGCGGCCGTGTAGTCGCGCACCCAGGCGGCTTTCGTCCCTTCCCTGCCGCTGAGCGTCACCGGCAGGCCCATGACCAACAGCGTGACCTGATGCTCGGTGAGGAGACGGCCGATGCGTTCGAAATCTTCCTTCCTCGACTTGCGCTTCAGCACGAGCAGCGGCTTGACGGCTATGCGCATTTCATCGCTGAGCGCCACGCCGATGCGCTTCTCGCCCAGGTCCAGAGCCATGACACGGCCGGGTTCTGCTGATGGTTGTTCGCTCATCGCCACCTTCCTAGCTTCTCAGATTCGCGGGGCGGAAACTTTCCGATTTCCCTACGGTTGCTCTACCAAATGGGAGGGGAGATGCCGGAATCTTTGGGAGAAAAAGTCTATCACAACACGCCATGCAGTTTGGTCAGGATGGGATTCACCCAGTCGGGCTGGTCGTTGATCGCCTGGCGGGCGAGCATGAGCGCTTTCTGCGGCGATGCGCCGTTCAGCAACTCCTCGTAAAATCGCTCGGCCACGGCCATCCCGTTCTGATCCCCCACTTCCCAGCGCATGCCCACTGCCGCCGGCACACCGTTGCGCGTCAGGGCATCCACCATACCGGCTTCCAGCCACGGCCGTTCCTCGTCATCCGCGGCCGTCCTACCTACCTCACAGGCGCTGAGAAATACCAGGATGAGTTGGGTGTCACGCGCCACCCGGCCCAATTCGGCCGCGGTGATTCGTTCTGCTTCAGCGCCCGATTGCCCCAATAAGAGGAAACTCTGCTCCGGGAGTCGCCGATTAAACTGGCCGTGTCCCGTGAAATGGAGCAGCTGGTACCCGCCTCCGCGCAGCAGCGCTGTGAAAGCATCCCGATCCTGCAAAGCCGGATCCGTCCCGGTGCGCACATCTACGGCCACCCCGCCCGCTTCCAGCAGTTGGCGCAAGGCAGTCACCTCGGCATTCAGGGCATCCAATTGGGCCGTCGGGTCTACGCCGGCAATCAACGCCTTTTTTATATCGCCGGCCACCTGGCTCACGCTGCTAACCGCATCCGGCAGGCGGTAAACAGGATATTCCAGGCCGAGAAAGCCGCGCCCATGAGTCACGTGTTTGTCGTAGAGCAGTTCCCAGGGCACAGGCGACAGACGGCCGTGCACATCCAGCAGTTCAAACACGATGTCCAGCGGTAAACCCAACATCTGGCAATACTGCAAGGTGAATTCGTACTGCTTCCGCCGCTCCGAGTGCGTGGGCATCAGGTGATCGTACAGCATCATGCCGGTGTCTTGCACCGGGCCGTCATCCGGCCGTTCCCATGCCTCCAACTCCTCATGCGCTTCCTCAGCCCATTGACGCAGCACATCCAGGGTGATGGTGCTCTTCCGCGGCGGCCGATGGTAGTGGGCAATGTCGGGGTCATAATCAATGTCGAGCATGGACTCCACGGCGTCCTCCTCATCCAGCCAGAGGCGGAAGGTCATGCGGGCAGATTGCGGCCGCAAACGATGGGGCAGCGCTGCTTTTGCATCGTCAACGGCGTGGCGAGTCGCGCTTCCAAACAAGGTCCGCGCCATCCGCTCCAGGGCGAGCTGCTCCTGATCGGTGACTGCGACGCTCACCCCGGACAGCCGCCGGCCGAGTAATGCCACAAATGCACTCGGTTCCCCCTCAACGAGGGCCACATTCCGGCCGAGCCAGTGCGCTTTGTCCTGGGGTGTAGGATGAGGCCAGACCAGAACGGCCCCGCCCTGAAAGGCGTTCCGGTACTGGAGGATTTCGCGGTAAAGCCAGCGGTCAAAGTCGCTCCCCGGAGACGGGTCGCAGCCGAGGATGAGCACTGTTTTTTGCGCCAGCCATTGAGCCACACGGCCGTAAAGCTCCGCGCGGTTCGGCTGTTGTAACGCGGCCGTGTATTGGGCTTCCGACACAACCAACAACTGCTGTTTATTGGGGCCCACATCCCCGCACAACTTGATCAGGTCGGCGCGGTCAGGCTGGCGGTTGGTCACATCCGTGTCATCCAGCAGCAGGTTAAACGGTTTGCCGGCCGCAGATAGCGCCTGAGCCAGACGGCCGTCATAGGCGGAAGTCATCAGAAACGGGACCGGCAGCGACGCTACGGCTCGATGGAGCGGCCCAGCCCCCCCATCCACCGCCAGCGCCTGGGCCAGGTAGCCGGCATACTGCCACGGATTGAGGCTCGTTGCTATCGAGACCAGCGAATCAGAAGCAGGCTTGCTGAACCGGGCGGCCAGCCCGCGGGCCAACGCAGTTCGGGGGGGAACGCCGGTGACCGATTCCGGCAGGTCCATGCCGACCAGCACTGCCAGATCACCCTGCTTCCCTTTGTTCGCCAGGCGCTTCACCCCGTCCATTCGTTCAATTCTCCCCGGCAGCCGGATTGCCCAGCCCGGCTACGTGTTCGCCTACGCTGCCCGCCTCCGCCTTAATCTCCTGCGCGTACCGGCTAATCAGTTCCCGGCGCAGCACTTTGCCGATGAACGAGCGCGGAAAATCTTTGACGAAGACAACCAAGCGGGGCACCTGGCTGGGCGGCAGGCGGCGGCGGCAGTAAGCAATGACTGTCTTGGCAGGGATGCGCACTTTTTCCTTGAGGCAAACGAAGGCGATGGGCTGGTTGGCCAGAGCCACCACAACCACTTCCCGCACTTCCGGCAGCTCGTAAATGACTTCCTCTACGTCGCGGGGAAAAGCGGGCGTGGCCTCATCATCTTGCCACATGTCCTGGCGGCGGCTGATGATTTGGAAATAGCCGTCTTCGTCCATGCGGGCCACGTCGTTGGTATGCAGCCAGCCGTCCTGATCGATAACGGCCGCGGTGGCTGCTTCATCCTCCCAATACCCCTGCATCACCTGGGGGCCGCGGACGACCAACTCGCCAATCTGGCCCGGCGGCAGCGGCTTACCCGTCTGCAAATCTACAATGCGCGCTTCGGTGCTGGGCAGCGGCAACCCGATGGAGCCAACCTTGTTGCGGCCGTAAATGGGGTTAGCGTGCGTCACCGGGCTGGCTTCACTAAGGCCATACCCTTCGACCAGCTTCCCTTTGGTCAGTTTCTCAAACGCCTCTTTCACCTCAATGGGGAGCGGGGCAGCCCCGCTGATGCAGGCGCGGATGGATTGAACATCGTATTTGCGCACGCCGGGGAAATCGTTGATGGCCAGGTACATGGAAGGCACGCCGGGGAACAGCGTCGGCTTATACCGCTTGATGTGTTGCAGCACTTCTTCTGTATCAAATGTGGGCAGCAAGATCATGCTGCCGCCCAGACTGATAGCCACATTCATGGCCACCGTCATACCATACACGTGGCTGAAGGGGGCCACGCACAGCAGCACCTCTTCCCCATCGCGGACATGGGGCAGCCAGCTTCGCGTTTGCATTGTGTTGGCCACCAGGTTGTAATGGCTGAGCATGATCCCTTTCGGCTCGGCCGTCGTGCCGCTGGAGAACTGGATGACGGCCGTGTCGTCGGCTGATATTTCTGCCTCCGGCGGCGCGGGCGGATGGCGGCGCAACAGAGGCGCCCAACAGAGGTCGCTGTCCGCCAACGGCCGTTGCAAGCGATGCCCGCCCCGCTTCTCTTGCCGCAGTGAAAACAGCAGTTTCTTGCTCCAGGGCAAATAATCTTTCACGCTGGTGAAAATGACGTGGCGCACCTCGCTCTGGGCTTTCACGGACACGGCCGTTTCTTCAAAGCGGGTCAACGTGACCAGCACCTCGGCCCTGGTGCGCTGCGCCTGGCGGACGACCTCCGCGGCCGGGGCCAGCGGATTGCCCATCACCACGATTCCACCCAGGCGCAGGGTCCCGTAGTAAGCGATGACCAGCTGGGGTAAATTGGGCAATAACAGCATCACCCGCGTTCCCTTCGTCACGCCGAGCGCCTGCAGTGCATTGGCAAAGCGGCCCGCCTGCCCGCTGAGTTTGCGGTAGCTTAGCTTGCGTCCCTGGAAAATGAGCGCGGAACAGTTGGGGAAACGACGCCAGGCGCGATCCAGCAGGCGGGTCAGTGGAAGACGGGGCACATGAATGGTGGGCGGCACCTCGGACTCGTAGTGAGCCAGCCAGGGGCGCTCGGCCAGCAGCGTGCCTCGCCCTTCGCCCGTCTCCCGGCTGCGCCAGCGCGAATGGTGGCTGACGGCCGCATCCGGCTCGATGAAGCGCTCGATGGCCCGGTTGACGCGATCCCGTCGTTCCAACATCACCATGTGGGCGGATACGCCAACGTTGACGACTTCAGAATCAGCCGGGACCAGTTCAGCTACGCGCTCAAACGCTTCTTGCGGCAGTACCCGATCCCGATTACCCAGGATGACGAGGGTGGGTGGTTTCAGGCCCGGGAATTTGTCCCAGCCCCGCCAGCGGCACAGGCTGTGCAGGTACATCTGCCTGAGCGAAGTCAGCGAAGCATCCACAACGCGGTCGGCAACCGGCTGGAGGAAACGTACCAGCGATTCCGGCAGGCGGAAGAGCAGGCGGTAGTAGCGGGCGATGTTGTATTCACCCGCACCGGCAATAAGGATGAGATGGCTGACGCGCTCCGGCGAACGGAAGGCGAAGTCGGTGGCGAGGGCTACGCCGAAGGAATGGCCGGCCAGGACGAAACGATGCACTTGCAGATGGTCGAGCACGGCCATTATGTCGGCAAGGAGCGTGTCCATGTCGTAGCCGGAGGGAGGGCGGGAGGAGCGGCCGTGCCCGCGCAGGTCTATGGCGATGACCCGGTTTTCCCGGGCAAATGCCTCGATCTGATGCCGCCACTGCCGCGCCCGGCCGCCGAATCCGTGGATGAGCACCAGCGTCTGCAACGGCCGTTCCGGAGCCACGTCAATGAAACTGATGCGCACCGGTTTCTTGCCCGATTCGACGACGATTGATTCTCGGTATAATTCCAGGTCCAATTGCAAAACGTCACCTTCTGTTTAGTCAGCGGCCAACCATCACCTTCTCACAAAAGCGGCCGCTTACTCAAAAGGTCATCCGCCAATTCTGCTAACTTATCTACGGATGACCACTTAGGTCAGGAATCCGGCAGGCAGGTTATTGTCCGCCACCGTTGAATCCGAATGCAGGCTCAAGAGCCAGCGAGCCAATCCGGCAATGGCGCGCTGGATGCCGGTTGTAGGCCGGGGAAAGCCAATCTCGTGCAACCCAACGACCAGATCCCCGCTTTGGCGCGGGCGAATGACCAACCCCACGTGCTGCGTCAGCGGCTCTTCTTTCACGTACGCTTCAACCAACAGCTTTCGGTCGTGCATGGTTTGGAACAATTCTAGATATTGGATGTGAGCGCGGCCGTCTTCGAGATGGTGTGGGGTGAAGCGACGGCCGATTTCCTCCAGCGTCAGAGGCGTCCGTAAAACGACATGGGGCATAGGCAACTCCTTGGGCACAGGAAAGGCATCCGGGGCAGCAGTTTCATTGCGCTGCCATTTGAAGTAGCGGCAGGTGCGCCCCTCCGCCAATGCTTTCAGTTCATATTTGGTCGGCCGCCGCTCGCCATCCCGGGTGACAAAGGGAACGTCGAGGCGGCTGCAAAAGAAAGGGGAGCGCTCCAAACAGTCGGCGATGACCTCGGCGTAACCATCATGGTCGGTGGCGATGTCGAGGCGGGCGCCGGGGGCCAGGCGGGTTGCGGCCAGTTGCAGAAATGTGTCGTTGATGAGGCGGCGGGTGTGATGGCGCTCTTTGGGCCAGGGATCGGGGAAATTGATGTACAGTTCACGTACGGCCGCCGGTGAGCAAAGCGCCCATAACACAAACGTCGCCCCGCCCTGCACCAGGAGGGCATTGGTCATGCCGGCCCGACTTAGTTTCCTTTCCCCGCGCCGCAGTGAGGGAAGCGAGATTTCCACGCCCACGACGTTGGCCTCTGGCCGCGATTGGGCCAGGTGCACCAGGAAGTGGCCACCGCCGAAACCGATTTCCAGCAGCAGGGGGGCGGAACGGCCGAACAGCGCCTGCCACTCCGTGGGCCAGGGCATTCGTCTTGCGTGCATGAGGATGGGCATGCCCTGATTATAACGCGAGTTGGGAGCGAGGAAAGACGGCTATGGTAATTTTCGGCTCGACCCGTGAAAACAGCCTTGACGTTGGCTCCACCAGTCGCATATACTGTTCAATGATGCTTGTGAGTTCCCCGCAAATCCTTCACAGCAGCCTCAACAGGATTGCTCCGCTTTATGCTGCCGAGATGACACAATCCCGGTTTCCCAGCGTAGTGTACGATGAGCCAGAAAAAACAACCTCAACAAAGTCAGCAAGAAGAAAAGAAATCTAGCGAGCGTGAGCGGGAGCAAGGCCAGGCGGAATGGGCCCTGGGTTTAGGGCCGGCCGTTTCGGCTGATTCGCTGGATGAATTACCTGATCATGCAACTGCCCGACGCCACCGTCAGGCGGCCGCGCTGCAAATGCAACGCCGTCAAGGGAATCAGTTCGTCCAGCGCTACCTGGCCGACAGCAGGAATGTCAATGACTTCGCGCCTGTGGACGCTGTGCCCTCCCTGCCCGAGGTCCAGCGCGAAGTAAAAGCGGGGGCCGGGGTGGAGATGACGGCCCAGAGCATCAAGTTCGCCCTCAATGTCACAGCCAAGACGGACCTGCCCTCTCCTAAGTTCGTGGACATCGAACTGTCGTTCCCGGTTGGTGTAGCCGTTGAACTGAAGTCGAAACAGGAACGCCCTTACAACATCGGCGGCGAAAAATCAGCCAGTGGTGACCAGGCGCTGAAAGCTTCGGTCGAGATTTATAAGAATGAGGCCAAAAAAGCCGCGCCGAGCAAGCTGGCTGAACTAGCTGCCAATGACATCAAGGACAACGGTTGGGAGATTGACAAGGTCGAGTGGGAAACCTCATTAGGCATGGGCCAGGATGAAGAAACAGGCGGGGACAAAGCCTCCGTAGCGACCGGCGTGAAATTCACTTTTAAGAATGGGCAGGAGAGTGTGGTCAGTGTTTCTGCGTTTGAGAAAGTGGCCGGCGTGGGCATGAAGGGGCCGAAGTTCTCGATGGAGCATACCGTCAAGCTGGCCAGCGCAAAATTGTGGGAAAACAAGGACGCCGAATTGGTCGTGGGCGGCGATTTTAAGGTGAATCTGGAAGTCTCCCCTGACTGGACTGATATTATGATTGAACTGGCCAAGAAAGGGGGACGCCAGGTGGCCAGAGAATTCGCCCGATCTGCCCTGCGGGGGATGGTCAGTTTCTGGTTGGGGGCCGGCGGCCTCATCGTCGGCGGGGTCATCACCGTGGCTGCCACCGCGGCCGATCTGGCCCGGGCGCGCGAGATCAGAGAGATCATCCAGGCAGCCCAAAAAGCGGTTGACAGTTATTGCCGGGGGTACTGCGTTTCCTGGGGTATCACCGACTTCGGATTCACTGGCTCGGAACAATGGTATAACGAAGGCAAAACGGCCGGCAGCGGCAAGCTCCAGCAGATGATCACCGAGATTCAACAGCACCCGGTATTCGCGCCGTGGAATTTCACCGATGCCGAACTGCGCGGCGCCCTGCGTGCCCAGCTTAAGCAACATGGGGCAGAGGTGTGGAGGCAGGTTGAGGGCGAAATACAGATGAAGATTTACCAGGAATTCGTAATCCAGTTTTACAACAAACGCAAGGCAGGCTTTTTTACCCCGGAATATATGGCCCGCAAAGATGCGCAGCACGTCGCCCGCGTCCTCGGCGTGGACGAAGGCGTCATCCCCAAGGCAGAGTAAACGTGGGACACATATCCTGGTATTCCGCCTGAAAGCGTATCACTTCCTCCAGGGCCGCTGTTTTGTCAGGCGCCCGCATGATTTCGTGCAGATGGGATTTAGCCCGGGGCTGCAGCCGTTTGGGCAGTTTGTTGAGGATATTGGCGATTTTGTGAACCCAGCAGCGCTGCTCCTCTGTTTGGGGGCAGACCTGGCGCAGGGCACCCAAAGCGCCGTCAACAATGGCCAGTTTGAGTGCTGCCAGGCCGTCGGCGTTGAGGTCTGCCGGCAGGATATGGCTGAGGCGGCTGTCGGCGGGAAAAGACCAGTAGCTCTCGTTGGGGTCTGGGGCCTGGGCGAAGACGGGGGTGGCGGCAAGGAGGAGGGCGAAAATGAAAAGCGAAAAACGAAAAACGTTAATCGTGATTTGTGAGAAGAGGCGTGTCAATCCAAAATCTCAGGTAGGACGCAGAGTACACAAAGAAGGCACAGAGAACCCGGAGAGAAAACGGAGAAAAACCTTTGCGTTTTCTGCGTTTTCTGTGTCTTCCCTCTGCATTGCTCTGTGACCTGAATAATTTCAATCCAAAATCCGCAATCCAAAACATCAATCCTCTGCTGGCGGGCGCAGGGCATAGCCCACGCCGCGTTCGCTGACGATCCAGTTGTCGAAAGGGGCGATGGCGCGGCGCAGCCGTTTGATGAGGGTTTTGAGCCGGTCGGGGTCGTTGAGCAGCACATCCCCCCACACGGCCGTTTCCAATTCATCACCATGCACCACGTTGCCCGCATTCTGGCACAAACTGACCAAAATGCTGAATTGGGAGGTGGTCAGCGGCATCGGTTCGCCATTGGCCCATACCTGGTGCCGCTGCTGGTCAATGACAAAGGGGCCAGCCTGGATCAGACCGGCGACTTCCTGCCAGGCGGCCACAATCGGGGCAAAGGCGACCGCTGCCGGATCATAGCGCGGCGAAGCGCAAAAGATTTCTCCCGCTGGTCGAAATGACAAATGGGCAACTCACGGTTCAGGAGCTACAAACTGATCCAACGCCCGGTTGCCGACAAAAGGCACAAACCCCAGCCCGCGCGACGTCTCAACCACCCAGGCCACATTCTCCGGCTCCAGCGCATAATCCACCGTGAAAATTACCAACCCCTTGCTCTGCGCCAGTTTCAGGTCTCGCAGATATTCCTCACTGCTGACGTGGAGCGTGCTTTCCGGGAATTCATCGTACTGCGCCTGGCAAACGGGTGAAAGTGATTCGTAGTACGCCTCGGTGTCCACGTCCGCCTCTGTGCGCGGCAGGGGACAGTCGCCCGGCGGCTCATTGTCGGCCCCTCCGTCAAACCAGACCTGCTCCTGGGCGATGGCGTCCACAATCTCCACGTATTCATCCCATTGGGCCAGCTCGGCCGCGTTCTGGCCGATGACGATGAAGTTCTCATGTCGCGCCCGGCCAAATTCGGCCAGATCGCCCACAAACCAAATCATCTCCTGACGTGGATCCACCCCATCTTCGGCGGCAAAGGCGGCGACATCTTCATCGGAGTACGCCTCCACCCAATCCAGGTAGACGCCGTCAAATCCGGCGTCCAGGATCGCCCGCATCAGGCCGGTTTCCTCATCCAGCCAGATGTCCCGCCATTCGTCGTACCAGTAGGCGACGGGGTAGTTACCTTCCCAGCCGTCGGGGTCGCCGGTGATGATCCATTCCGGGCTGCCGATGCCCCAGCCGGGCTGCCAGTAAGTTCGATAACTTTCCGCTTCGCCGATGTCAATGTAGGCGATGACCAGTTTGGGATGGGGCGCATGGTGTAGTTGGGCGACGACCTCGGCCATGGGGTAATCGGTGTTGTTGGCTTCGGAGGGGATGAAGTCGAGGACGACCATGTCATGCGCGGAGGCGGCGATCTGGTCAACGGTTTCCGGTTCCAGGTTGACGTCAATCAGGTAGAGCCAGTGGCGCACGTCTTCCAGCGCGGGGAGGGGGGCGACGGCCGTTTCCTCCCCCAACGCTGGCGCTGCAATCAGCCACAAACTGGACGGCGTCTCCTCCTCTTCACCGGGATGGGACTCGAAGGCAATAAAACGGCCGTCCGGCGACCAGGAGGGCGCGCCGTCTTCATGGGTGTCGCTGAAGGTGACGCGGGCTGGCTCGCCGCCGTCAGCCGAAATGACGGAGATGTTGGGCGTGGGCAGGTCGCCGTAATCGGAGGAGTAGACGATGAAACGGCCGTCCGGCGACCAACTGGCGTCCGTATCGCTGGAGGCCTGATCCGTCACCAGGCGGATGTCAGAGCCATCGGGGGCCATCGTGTAAATGTCCCAATCATCGCTGCCCGGATCGCGCCGCTGGAACAGGATGCGATCCCCGGCGGGCGACCAGTTCGGCTGGCGATCATCCACCCCTTCCGCCGGGCCGTCGGTGAGGATGGTTAGCTCCGTGCCGTCCGCCCGCACCTTCCAGATGCTCCCCTGCTGCCGGTCGTCGGGCCGGTCGGCGTCCGCCTCAAAGACGATCCATGCCCCATCCGGCGACCAGGACGGCTCGATGTACCAGGGCGCGCCCTCGTGCGCCGTGATGCGGCGGAAATCGCTGCCATCTGGGGCGATCTGCCACAGGTCGTCCGCCTCCAGCCGGTCGGAGGCGAAGACGATGCGGTTGGCGGCGGCGTTCCAGGCGGAACCGGGCAGGTTGACGTTGTCCTGATCTTCCGGCGGCGTCAGGCGGGTGATGTCGCCGGCCGCCAAATCCAGCCGGAAGAGGCCGGCCGGGCCGATGTTGTAGCCGTTCTCAAAGCGGGTGAAGACGATCTGCGTCCCGTCCGGCGAAAAGGCGGCGTTCTGGTCGCTGCCCCCCGGTGGCGGGCTGATGAGGCGTATAGCTCCATCGGCGCGTGTCTCCGCGACAGAAAGAGGTGGTGCGGCCGTCGGGCACGCTTCCACCCAGGCGTCCAGGTCGCGGTTTTTGAGGATGGCGCTGAACCCCATCGCCGCCGCCTGCGGGCAAAAATCGGCCGTTGTGATGCCGGTGTCGGTGTACTCGGCGGCAAAAACCGGCTTTCCGGCGGCGATGAAGGGGGCCATCTCCTCGCACCAGCCCTGGTCAAAGCAATCCTCCGTCAAAGCCCAGTCAAAATAAGGCAGCAAATCGTTCACCTGTTCGCCATCATTTTTTAAGCCGATGGCGAGGCCGCGGGCATGCGCTTCTTCAGCCAGCCAGATGTTGTAGGCCAGTTGGTCGTCGTAGGTGAGGGGGAAGCCGGTGTCGTTGGTATAGCCGTCAATGTTGTCCGGCTCTACGGCGTCGAACCCTTTGTCGCGGCAGAGGTCGAGCCGGGCGCGCATGATGGGAGCCAGCAGGTCAATCTGGCGGATGTCCAACCACTTTTCGCCGGGCCAGCCGTCGTAGCTTTTGCCGATAACGGCGTCGGGGAACTGGGCAGCATCGGGACGCCACTCCTCCCAACTGCCGGCGCTGAGGTAGCAGATGACTTTTCGCCCGCTGGCGTGCAGGTTGGCGATGACGGCCGTTTCCGTCTCAAACAAATCCACGTCATACACGGCCGCGTCGTAGCTGGTATCCACCGGCTGGTCGAGCTGCCACTGCCAGGCGAGGCCGGGAGCTGGCTGCCACCAGTCGGATTCGGGTTGGGGAACGGCCGTCCCAGTCAACGTCTGGGAATTGGCGGGAGAGGGCGGTACGGCCGTCGCGTCGTTCTCGCCGTCTTCAATCCCACTGCAAGCAGCGAGCAGGGCAATCAAAAAAATGTAGATGAACTGTTTCATGGACTGCGCCTTTTGGTTCATGGGACAACGGCGGGTTCCACCACCTCAAAATTGGCCGCTTCCACCTGCGCCGTTTCCGGGTCCGGCTCCTCATCGCCGGGGCTGATGGCGAAGGGGATACGTTCGAGATCATTGCCCAACGCTTCCAGTACAATCTCCCATTTCGTCATGTCATCCGGCAGGGGAGCGCCGGGCGGCTGGCCGGTGAGGGCGTTGATTTCGTCGTCGCTGAGGTGGAGAACGGCCGTGTGCATATCCTCCGCATAAAAGGAAAAGCCGCCGGCGTTATCCACCAGGTACGCGCCGTAATCGCGCAGCGCCGCCAGGAACATCCGGGTGATGGGCGCAAATTCAGACTCGTCAATCGGCTGCCCATCCTCATCCACCAGCGATTGCTTGAGCCGTATGCGCTGCCCAGCCGCCAGGGCCATCGGATTGGTGTTGTAAAAATCCGTCTCCGTCGTCGAGGCCGGGTAAAAGTAATCGGACGGCAGCGGCTCATACGGGTCGCGGCTGAGGTTGCGCGGGCCGGGGATGGCAAAGGCCAGGGCGTGGGCGATCTGGCCGCTTTCGATGTCTTCGGGCAAAATCAGACCGGCCAGCAGCGGCGTACCGTGGGCGCGGGCGCTGAACCAGCCGTCGGCGCTGGCTCCGGCGCCGCCGGCGTCGAAAAAGGCAACCACGCCCGCTTCGGTGATCTGCTCTCCCACCATCCCCCCTTCAAATTGGGTGCAGTCGCCCAATCCTTCCACGACGGCCGCAAAATAATCATACTCGACATGGTTGGCCGCGTCGTACAAAACCAGGTGGCCGTCGGCGTCGCTGTCTTCCGGCCCGGCGGGGCGCACCTGCCCGGCAGGCGCGGGCACGGTCACCGGCCCGCCTTCGCGCTCAATGCCGAATTGGGGCAGCGGCCAGCCCAACACGCCTTCATCCTCGCAGATAACCACGTCCTGCGTCCCCGCTCCGGCGCGGTAGATGGGAACGGCAAAATCGTTGCTGTTCACATCAATGTACGGCCAGTTGGTGGCCGCTTCGTCGTACCCTTCCAATGTGCTGATGTCGCCCAGCAGGACGCGGAAGGTGACCAGGATTTGCTGGTCGCTTTCGGGCAGGACGGCCGCATCCGTCGCCCACTGGTTCCAGGCGGAATTGGGGGCGAACAGGGGCAGTTGGAAGGCGAAATCGCGCGCCAGGGGGTCGCCGGCTTTTTCTGGGGGGAGGGGAACGGCCGTTTCCCCGTCCGGCTCATCTCCCAAGGGAACGGCGGTGGGCGAAGCTGCCGGGACAGTGCTGCCTGGCGGCTCAGTATCTACGCTGGCCGCGCCCTCTTCACCCCCATCTTCGACCAACTGGCAGGTCAATGCTGGCAGCGCCAGCGCCATGAATAAAAATAAAATGACTGATTTGAGCTTCATTTGCACCCTCTTTTTGAATGACTTGAATGAGTACACGCCTCAACAATTAACCACGCAGATAATGCCAAAATTCGGTAGGAACCGGCAGCACCCACAAAGCGGAAAGTTTTCGGGTTAAAAATGGCCAGCGATTCTGCAGTTTGCTCGAGTAATCGGCAAAATAACGCACATGCATCTGCAAGAGAACTTTTTACTGATTACCTAACCCGAATTGAGAATAACCGGTAAAAACACCTGTTGGCTGCCGCTGGCAGGGGCCGAAACCCCGCCCCAGAAACCGCCTGCAAGGTCAAAAGTCCCCCCAGACATACCGCCGGCGTCGGGCTGGCCGATGGTTCCATTCAAGGTGTAGCTGCCGCCGCTGGAATTTCCGCCGCCGCCATCCACCGTCCACCAGGAGAGGGTGAACGCATCCATCCGGGCCAGCGCCAGGGTGGCGCTGAGGAGCAAACATGCCAAAAGGAGGGCAAATAGCCCACGTCGTATTCGAGACATTTCTAGCTCCTTTCTCATTGCAACATGACCAGCATCAGGATGAGGCCGTCGCCGGTTTCCAGCCCTGCCAGCGCTTTGCCAATGACTGTACCCACCGGCGGGTTTTCTCCGGCGCGCATGGCATATCCCGGCGTGCTGGCAGTAGTCAACAAGTCGCCGGGCTGGATGGGGCCGTTCTCGGCGCTGGCCTTTACGGGGACAATGCCGACTACAGCCAAGGGGACGCTTCCTTCGGTTGGGCCGTCCACCGGATGGCCGCCGACAAAGCCGGGTTGGGTGGAATACACACCAACAACGCTGGATTGGTATGGCTCCGTACTGCGGGCAAGCTGTCCATCAATCCCGATCACCAGCACATCTCCAGGCGCCAAACCGGGAACGGCGGGAAACATTTCCGCAAAGTCGGCGGCGGGAGAAGTGAAGCTGCCATCCGAGGACACATCGCCGGAAGTCGACACCCGGAACTGGGTGTCGTTTTCGAGACTGTTGACAGCAGTGATGAAGTCGCCGCCGTTCGAGCCGGAGGCATTCGTCCCGCCGTTTTGCAGGTAGAGCACCCCGCCGGTGCTGCCATTTTGAAAATGGGCGGTGTGGAAGTTGCTAGAGTTAGACATGTAGGCAGCCATCCCCCCGCTGGCTTCCGTGTTTTGCACCCTCAGGGTAGCTTTGTTGCGGCCGCCACCGTCGCCCGAGGCGTAAAGCGCAGAACCATCTGTACTGAAGTTTATGAAGTAGCCTCCATAGCCCATTGGGCTAAGACTACTTCCATACACGCCATTGGCAAAGCCGCTGGAAGCGTTGGCACTGCCGTATACCCCGGTTCCACTGGTGCTGAGATTTTCCCCCCAAATTCCGTAGTTTTGACCGGTGGGAGAACTAGCATATCCGAACACGCCCGTGCCGGTACTTGATACACTCGTTCCATACACCCCAATAGTTGGACCAGTGTTGGCGCTGACATTGCCGCGGACCCCGACCCCAATGATGCTGGCCGATTCGCCAAAAACACCAGTGGTACTCCCACTGGCAGCACCGGTGTAGCCAAATACGCCAGTCCCATTAGTGCTGTCGCTCTCCCCCCAAACGCCATAAGCATTTCCAATTGTTGACCGGTTATAGCCAAAGACACCCATGCCTGCGGGACTTTCACTCCGGCCAAAGACGCCATAAACCGTGCCGCTGGAAGCCATGTTTTTTACCAGGAGGGCGCTGCCGCTCACATCCCCTTGTATCATCGCCCCCGGCTGGAGGCTGAGGGCATACGGGGCCGCCGTCAATGCCTGCCGGGGGGTGAGCGTGGTGTAGCTGCCACTGCCGGCCGGGCAGCGCACCTGCACCCGCAGCCAGCGGGCCTCTCCGGCAAAGGGGCTGGCGCCAAAGTCCAGGGATACGGTAAACAGCCCGTCGGTCACCACGACGCCTGATTTGGTTACCGTGCTGCCGACAATATTCCCCCCTGAAGCGGCATCGTATAACGTAAACCTGAGGTCGCAGGTGTCGTTAACCGGGCTGTTGTTATCTGCCAATTTCCCCTGGTATGTAAAAATGCTCCCAAGGGCTGCCGCTGACTCGGAGAGGAGTGGCAGCGCGCCATCTTGTGCCTTTGCCTGGTAGGCTTTCAGAGCCAGGCCAGACATGGCGACGGCTAAAATTAAACCGAAACCCAAACGATAAATATTCTGACGGTTCATTTTTTACCCCTTTACGGATGGTGTGGAATTAGGTGGTCAGTGAGATTATCACCGACCCACAAGACGGAGGTCTGGAGTAAGCGGTAAAATTACCGCATGAAAGAAAAAATACAACCAGACCCCCTTTGGAAAGTTTAGCATGTGTTAACCTGGACTGCGACTTGTACGGCAAAAAAGGTCACAGCAATTTGATACTCAGAACTGCAAGCCGATGAACGGCACGGGTTTGCCGGTAGTTCAGCCTGTGTTAAAGTTCAGATGAAAATGGACAGGGTCTTCATTTAGAAAGAGAATTACCAGGAATAAAAGGAGCATCATTGAGCGCATGGATAAGCGATGGGATCACGGGTTTGTGGCCAATGAAGAAGATTACATCCAACAACGTGTAAAACTCCAAATGGAATTAGAACAGTTGATGCCGGTAACAAATAATGATCTGGAACAGGCGGTTGATTTCCTGAACAATTTTGAATCCCATTGGAATCGTTTAGAAGGGGATGAAGAAGCGCGTCACGAGCTAATCAAGTTAATAGTGGAACGGGTGTATGTTCAGGATGAGCGAGTTGTGGCTATGACGTTACGGTCAAACTATCACCTGGTACTCAACCATAAAACAAATGAGCCAACCGAATTTTCGGTTGACCCATTAGTTGCCACGTGCGGGAGCGACGGGGATCGAACCCGCGATCTCCGGCTTGACAGGCCGGCGTGTTAACCACTACACCACGCCCCCTAATGCGGCCAGGATCGTAGCAGATGTCAACAGTTGTGTCAAACCCGTTTTCTCAGGCACAGCTCTGTTACGCTTCCCCAGAAAGCAAGCTGGCCGCAGCTTCAACGGCCTCCTCCACCGTCACTCCATTCCTCCAGGAGAACGGCCGTCCCCCCAGCTCATGCCATAGCACCTTCACCCGACCTCCTGCCACACAAGGCGCAGAGATGGGGGGGTCACTTGGCCCAAATAAGACCAGCGTCGGGCAGCCCACGGCCGCGGCGACATGCGTCGGGCCAGCGTCATTGCCGATGTATAGCGAGGCCATCTCACTCACCGCGCCCACTTCGCCCAGACTAACCTGGCCCGCCCAGTTTGTAACCGGCACATGCACCATCCCGGCAATGGCTTCCGCCAACGGCCGATCCCGGTCATCACCAATCAGCAAAATGCGGGCTCGGAACCGGCGCACCAGATCATTGCACAAGAGCGAAAACCGTTCCGCCGGCCACCGCTTCTCTGGCACAGTGTAAACCGGATTCACGCCGCCGCCAGGGTGCACAACAACCAAAGGTACATCACCCAGCCATCCCAACTCATCAATCAACCTCCGCGTGATACGGGTTCGGTCTGCGTCCGGCGGGTAGAATTCCATACCGCACCGGCCGCTTTCCTGCCGGTCAATGCCAACTGCGCCGGCCAATGACAGGTACACGGCCGACGCATGCCGGACCGTTGCCGGCGGAGTAACGGCCGTGGTATGGGCAAAGCCGCGGCCGCTCACATTCAGTCCCACTCGTTGGGGAATATCCGCCCGCCAGGCGACATACGCCAGAACGGCCGAACGACTGGGGATGAAGCAGGTATCATACGATTTCCGCCGCAGCCGGGCCGCCAGCGCCCGAACCTCAGACCAGGTCAGCCCATCCAATCCGCCAGGCCCCGTGCGGATAAGCTCTGTCACGCGCGGGTTGGTGGCGATAGCCGGACGCGCCCAATCGCTAATGGCCCAGTCAAAACGGGCGTCAGGAAATGCATTGCTTAATGCAGCCAACAACGGGGTGGTCAACATCACCTGGCTGAGGGAATCCGGCTTCAAAATCAACACCTTGCGCGGGCGGACAAACGGGGCAGCCGGACGCAGGGCAATTGGAATACGCGCCAGGCGGGCCAGCACAGCGAGAACAGCGGTTTCACGGGGCATGGGGGGCAAGCGTAAGACACAACGGCATCCTACGCCATCAGTTTTCTCCTATTGTAATCAGGTCCTTGATTTTGTTGAACTTCGCTTCGCCGATGCCGGAGACCTTCATAATATCTTCGATGGCGGCAAACGGGCCGTTCTCATCCCGATAATCCAGGATTTTCTGGGCTGTGCTGGGACCGATGCCGGGCAGTGTATCCAACTCCTCAGCAGTGGCGGTGTTGATATTGATCATGTCTTCAGAATTGCTGTGGGTTGCACGCTCGCCAGTCGAAACAGTTTGGTCAGGCAGAGTGACCACCGTCTCCGGGGTGGCCGCATCCTCGGCCAGCGCGGGAACATACACCTGAGCACCATTCTTCAGGGGCAAAGCCAGATTAACCACGGCCGTATTGGCATCAGCCAGGAAGCCGCCTGCCGCTGCAATCGCCCGTTCCACATCGCTGCCCGGCGGCAGTTCATAGACCGCCGGATGGGTCACCTGTCCATTAACATAAACATGGATGGGGCCGGGCGTGACCGTCGGCTCCGGCGTCTGTGTCGGCTCCGGGGGCACAATCACAATCGGCGTCGGCTTCGACTGCTTGCCCAGCACCATTGCCGCCACGCCTGCGATCACCCCCAGACAAAATCCGACCACCAGGGCCACAAGCATCTGCCTGTCCACACGCATTACACCCGCCTCCTGAATCTTCTCCCTTGTTTGATCAGCCTTTCACCACTGCGACAGGCACGATGCGGGCCACTTTGCGGGCAATGCCGGCGCCATGCACCACCTCGATGACGCGATCCACGTCCTTGTAGGCCACTGGCGCTTCCTCGGCCAATCCGGCCATGCTGCCTGCCCGCACATGAATGCCGCTTTCCTCCAATTCCTGGCGCAGCTCGCTGCCGCGCACCGTCCGCTTTGCCTGACGACGGCTCATAGTGCGGCCCGCGCCGTGACAGGTGGAGCCGAAGCTTTGGGCCATAGAGCCTTCCGTTCCAACGAGAACCCAACTGGCCGTTCCCATCGAGCCGGGCACGAGCACCGGCTGGCCAATATCGCGATAGGCATCGGGCAATACGGCCGATCCCGGCCCAAAAGCGCGCGTGGCCCCTTTCCGGTGCACGCACAGGTCCACCCGACGGCCATCTACCTCATGCGTTTCAATCTTGGCCATATTGTGGGCAATGTCATAAATCTGGTAAACGTTGAAATTGCTCACTTTTCCTGCCAACACTTGCTCAAAGCTGCGCCGGATGTGGTGAGCCAGCACCTGCCGATTGACAAAAGCGTAGTTGGCCGCCGCCTTCATCGCTGCCAGATACGATTGCCCTTCCGGGCTGCTCAACGGCGCGCACACCAGTTGGCGGTCGGGAAGCCGGATGCCATACCGCTGCACAGCGTGCTGGAACTGCCTGATGTAGTCGGTGCAGATTTGGTGGCCGAATCCGCGCGAGCCGCAGTGAATCTGGACAACGATCTGGCCCGGAAACAACCCCATGCGTTGGGCGGCCGTTTCATCGAACAGCTCATCCACCACATCCACCTCAATGAAATGATTGCCTGCGCCCAGCGTGCCGATCTGGCCCCGGCCGCGCTTCATGGCTCGCTCGCTCACTTTGCCCGCATCAGCCCCTTCCAGACGGCCGTGCTCCTCAGTGCGTTCCAGATCCATTGGGGTGGCGTAACCGTTCCTCAGCGCCCATCCTCCCCCTTCCTCCACCAGGCGCGCCAGCTCATGCTGCTTCAGGTGAACGGTACCCCCCCGCCCCACTCCGCTGGGGCAATTCACCTGCAAAGCTGAAGCCAGATCCCCCAGATACGGAACCGCCTCTTCCCGGTGCAAATGCGTCCCCAGCAGGCGGACGCCGCAGTTAATGTCATAGCCGACGCCGCCGGGGGAAATGACCCCATCAGGAAGTTTAGTGGCAATGACGCCGCCAATGGGAAAGCCATACCCCTGGTGAATGTCGGGCATGGCCAGGGCATAACCGATCACGCCGGGCAGCGTGGCAGTGTTCACCAACTGCTCCAGGCTTTTATCGCCTAACGCTGCTTCCAGCAGCGCCCCATCAGCATAAAAACGGGCCGGAACGCGCATGTCAGGCCGGAACGATTTTGGTATCTCATGAATAAAAGGAGTGATTCGCTTGAAATCTTGACGTCGCATGTTGCTTTCTCCCCGTGCCGGAGCCGGCGGCGCGTCGCCGCCAACTGCGGGCATGTGGATCACACGTCAAAAACAATCGTGGTCACCAAACCGGTTTCTGTCTGTTGGATGTCCAGGTTGTGGTAGGTGACAGCCTTGATGTGCTTCTGCAATTCGGCCGCCTGGCCGCCGTATGCTGTCCCTTGAAGACGGGTCTCAGACACGTCGCATAGCTCAAATTGGCGAAAGATGAGCCGCTCTTCCTCGGCCCAATAAGCAAGCTCCGAGAGCCACCCGACCAGCAAACTTTCTCTGTCCATGGCCTGCAACGAGACGGTGCGCCGGACAGTGAGCGGTACCGAGTCCAGGTCAGCAACGAGCAGGCTGCCCATCCCCAGCGCCGCCTGGATCAGGAGGTCGGGCAAGTCACGGCCGTAAATGCGCAAAGCCCAATCGGCCGTGTGGTCAACCACCTCAAACCCGCTTGTCGTCATCTACCCTCTGCCGGCGCTCTCCTGTTGTTTCTATTCGCATTGTAACACGGCCCTCGCCCCCTCTCAATCTTCCCCGCCCCCGGCGGCCGCATTTTGCAGTTGACTCGAACTAAGGTATCTTAAATGCAAATATGAAGAGATCGACCGCAGCGTTTCCCGCCCCCTGAGGGGCAGATCTAGGAAATGCCGGTTAAAATGCCGCAAACCCATCAGGAGCAAATCCATGAGTGAGACTTCCGGTTCGGCAAAGCCGCCCAACCAGCCACAGCGCATCTCCATCCAAATCCCCACCAGCTTGAAGGCTGTCTATGCCAACCTCGCATTCATCAGTCACACGCCGGCTGAAATCGTGCTGGACTTCGCCCAGCTTCTACCCCGCATGCCCAGAGGGGTTGTGTTGTCTCGGGTGATCATGTCGCCGATGCATGCCAAGCTGCTGCAACAAGCATTGTCGCAAAACATCGCCAAATATGAGCAGCAGTTTGGCGAAATACGGCTGCCCAAACAAACCTCGCTGGCAGACCGCTTTTTCAGCTTTCCCCAGCAAGAGCAAAATGATGATGAATAACCGGCCTCAGATCCGGCAAGCCAGGCTCAGGAACCGCCCATGAAACATTTAATCGAAACGGCCGACGCCATCCGGCGTCAGATGGAACAAACCAACGCTGCCCGCGACCTCGCCTACCAACGGTCACGCCAGCTTGTCAGCCTGTGCGCCCGCTCAATCCGCGCCATGCACAGGGAAGAGTGGGAAGCGGCCGAGGCCCTGTTGGCTAAAGCCAGGCAGGCTGCGGACGCGTTAGTGGCGGATGTACGCGAATACCCGCCGCTCTACTTCGCCGGTTACACTCAGGACGCGATCAAAGAGTTTGTGGAAGCGAATTTAACCTATGCCCTGATCCGGAATCGGCCGCTGCCCACACCGGAAGAACTAGGGGCTGAGTCTAATACCTGGTTGAACGGCCTTGCTGAGGCGGCTACCGAATTACGCCGTTGTATTCTCGATATCATCCGCCATGGCCATAACAATGAGGTTGAACGCCTGTTGGACGCCATGGACGAAATTTACAGCGTATTGGTGACATTTGATTTCAGCGACGGGGTCACAGGCGGGCTGCGCCGGCGAACGGACACTGTGCGCGCCGTCCTTGAGCGGACGCGGGGAGATGTTACGACCAGCCTGCGCCAGACTCAGTTACAGAGGGCCTTGGAAGCGCTGGAGAAGAAGCTGGGGAAGGGTTAAGACCAATAATGGGTGCGCCCTCATTCTTGAACAGGGTGAGTCGCTGCTGTCCCCCCGGCGTGCAATAGACCCACCCCCAGCCCAGCCAGCAGGCCGGCCAATGCCCACACAGGAACCTGCCGCAAAACCCACTCAATCTGCGAAGCAGGGAACTCAGGCCCATGCGCGTGCAGTCCTGTTTTCACGGCCATGAAGACCAGCGTCAGCAGGCTGCTGCTTACTCCCACAAATAATCCGGCAATGGCCGTGACTGCCAGCCACTTTCTGAACGAGAGCGATGCACCGCCGACACGATGTTGAAGCATACGCCCGGCCATGACGAACGATGTCCACACCGCCAGCAGCGCTGCCCGCCACAACACCCCTTCCAGGCTGATCCACACCGCCCCATATATGCCCAGAAGAATGGTCATCGCCTTCAATCCGGGGAACTGCCTTGGAATCTTCACCATTGAATTATGCGCTCCTGAACCATTGCGGCCGTGTCGTAATGAGCCTCACTTTCCGCCCTCGTTTTTGTGTTATACTCGTTAAGGATTGAAATTAATCCTTATTTTGACCAGGGTATGAACGCCTTCTCAAAACAAGGATACCATCTCTGTTCAAAGTAACCGGTCCCTTTTCGTAAAACAATGCAAGCCAAGCGCCCTACAGCCAATTTTAGGGTTGCTGTCAATTAAACACCTTATCAGGAGAGTTACCAATGTCTGACGACCCAATTAAGGACGCACTAAACCGGATGCCCTATGGATTCTACAGCATTACTTCCCGCAACGGCGAGGATGTGAACGCAATGGTGGTGAACTGGGTGATGCAAACCTCATTTTCACCCAGGCTCATTGCGATAGGCCTGGCGAAGAAAGCGTATTCGTACGGCGTCATTCAAGAAGGTCAGGTTTTCGCCATCAATACCTTCCTTGCGGCCGATAAGGATGCGCTGTTGCCCTTCACCAAGGGGCGCGCCAAGCGGCCGGATAAAATGGAAAGCGCGCAATACACACCAGGGCCAAAGACGGGATGCCCTATTCTGGAAGGCGCGGCCGCTTACCTGGAATGTAAAGTGGTGCAGCTTGTCGACGTAGGTGGGGATCATGATATCCTCGTCGGTGAAGTCGTGAATGGGGCCATCCTCAAGGAGGGTGATGTCAACGATACGCTGACCCTCCCCCATCTCGGCTGGAGCTACGCCGGCTAACCCGGCCGTCTCCTAAACCGCTCGCATTCACTGCAAACAACCCCAATCGACATCATCACACCTGTAACACAACCTCGGCCGTGAGTTTTTCACAGCCGAGGTTATTATTGTCCATCCTAGACTGGACACGTTTTCATTCAATCATTACAATCGGCTGTATCTGACTGGATGCCTTGCTGATGACTTCTTTACGTCTTTTGATCGCCGACGACCATATTATCATGCGTGAGGGGGTCACCCTCATCTTGAACAAAGTGCCCGACCTCGAAGTGATTGGTCAGGCAGCGAACGGCCGTGAAGCAGTCGCCATGACCTTAGAACTGCAACCGGACATCGCCCTGCTTGATGTGAACATGCCGGAGATGGACGGCGTCACCGCAGCCAAAGAAATTCACGAATCCTGCCCCGACGTCAAGACGCTTATCCTGACCATGCACGACAATGATGAAATCTTCTTCAACGCCTTGCGTGCAGGCGCGGCCGGATATGTCCTCAAAGGATCAAGCTCGGCCGAACTCATCGAAGCCGTCAAAACAGTGATGGACGGAAACATGTACTTTTCCCCGCCCATGACGCGAAAACTCGTCAACGCCCTCCTCTCGCCGGCAACCAGGCAAGAAACAACCAGACTGAATGGCATTACCCCACGCGAAATGGAGATTCTGCAATTGTTGGCGAACGGGTTGACCAATCGAGAAATCGCCGCGCATTTCGTCATCAGCCCCAGCACCGTCCAGACTCACCGTACGCACATCATGGAAAAGCTCAATCTCAACAACCGCGCTGAGTTAGTCCGCTACGCCATCAGCCACAAGCTGATCAAACCGTAACCCCCCTTCACACCCTAACCGCCAGATTCAAATCATTATTTGATCGGTCAAATTGCGATCAAAATCATTCTTTGCACGATAGACAAACATCATACCCATTCGTTAACCTGTTAAGCGGAGGGAAATTGTGTCTGCGTCTAGGATTATACTGCTCTGGGAAAGCGAGATGCTGCGCGACGTCGTAGCCGCCTTGCTGGAGCAAACATCGCTCAAACTTATTGGCGACTTTCACTCCCAGGTCTCAATAGACCAAATCCGGAGCCACAGCCCCTCTCACATTCTTGTCGAGGCCGGTTTCCAATGCGGGGGAGGTTTTCTCGAAGAACTCCTGCAACTGGATGGCGTCACCGTAGTGAAAATCAGTCTTGAAAATGACCAGCTGCAAATTTTCCGGCGGCTGGAACATTCTCTGACTCGCTTTTCTGATCTGGCCGACATTTTACGCAACTCCACCCAAGAAACAGGGTAACCTGAATGAAAACCGGGAAGCAATTATGGAGATACCCTCTCAAAGATTCTATGCAATCGGTAGATGGAAAAGAATAAGGAGGCAGAAGCATGTCAAGGATCAAGGGCTGTCTTGCGCAGCGCTTCATCCCCCTGGGAGATGAGGCGCTGCTTGCTGTGCCTGGCCCGGCCGTCGTAGGCGCAACACCGGGCGTGGAGGAGGCGAACCGAATATGAAGCATATCATCAACGTGATCATTCTGATCGCCGTCATCACCCTGGTCGCCTGGGCCTTACTGGGGGCGGGCTTTGACCAGTTGCTCCCTTTCCGCGCCAGCGAAGAAAGCTTATATGTTGACCGGCTGTTTGGGATGCACCTGTACGTGATCGCTTTTCTGTTCGCGCTCATCATGGGGTTTATGTTCTACAGCATCATCGCGTTCAGGCGCAGGCCCGGGGAAACCGGGGATGGGGATTATTTCCACGGGAACACGGTGCTGGAAATCGTATGGACGATCATCCCGTTGGGGACCGTGCTCTACTTCTCCACGCTGGGGGCAGGTTACCTGCGTGAAATCACAGCGCCGGAACCAAACGAATTGGTGGTCAATGTCACAGGATCACAATGGAACTGGCGCTTTGATTACCCGGACTACGACATCTCTTCGGCCGAATTGATTCTGCCGCGGGACCGGCAAACAAAGCTCCAACTGACCTCTATTGATGTGATTCACTCTTTTTGGGTGCCGGAATTTCGCATCAAGCAGGATGCTGTACCTGGCATGGTGAACCCGCTGCGAATCACCCCCACGGAGAGCGGGACATATACCCTCCGATGTGCTGAAATTTGCGGGAAGGATCACGCCTACATGCTGGCCACGGTGAATGTACTAGATCCTGCCGACTTTGAGGCGTGGGTGGCTGAACTGACTGGCCCCTCGGAAGAAGAATTGGCTGCGGCCGATCGCGGCCGTCAGATCGCTGAGATCAATGGCTGCTTCAAGTGCCACACAACAGACGGAAGCCCGGGCGACGGCCCGTCCTGGTTTGGCATCTATGGCAAAGAAGAACAGCTTGAAGACGGCTCGACCGTTGTGGTAGACGAAGCGTATATCCGCAATTCGATCCTCAATCCGCCCGATCAAATTGTGGCTGGTTTCACCGACGTGGACATGCCGGTGAATTTCGCTGCAGTGCTTTCTGATGATGACATTGACGCCATCGTTCACTACATCGAGAGCCTGGGCAACGAGTAGACAAGGAGGATACCCATGACAATACTATCACTCGGGCTTATCCGTGGGATCATCGGCCAGATCATCGGCGCCGTCGTCGGCATGGCCCTCGTGACTGTCATCCGCATGGCAGTGGGCCTGCCTCCCTGGAAGGCAGAACCGGCCGTTGTGACCGGGGCGCTCACCAGCGCCGTCGGCTTCATGTTAGCAGTGGGCGCCCTTAATGATTGGATTAAGTGGATTCAGGGGAAAGACGCCCCCATCCACCACGGGCCGCCGACAGACAAACCCGCCTGGACACGCTACTTCGGCGTGGACTTCAACCACAAAGTGATTGGCGTGCAATATACAGTGACCGGCATCGCCCTGATGCTCGTTGCCGGGACGCTGGCCCTTATCTTCCGCACAGAGTTGATGGAAGAGGAATTGCAGTTCTTGACCACAAATACGTTTAACACGTTTGTGGGCATGCACGGCATCGTCATGATCGCCGCCATTTTGTTAGGCGTAGGCGGTATGGCCAACTACCTGGTGCCGTTGATGATCGGGGCTTCAGACATGGCTTTTCCCCGCCTCAACGCCTTTGCCTACTGGATCAACGTGCCGGGTGCGCTGCTGGTGGTAGCCAGTATGTTCGTGGGCGGCTGGGACACCGGGTGGACGGGATACCCGCCTTTGAGCACGCTGGCCCCGTTGGGAATGCAGCTCTTCTACCTGGGCGTATACTTTGTGGGCCTTTCGTCCATTCTGGGGTCGCTGAATCTGATCGTGACCACATTCCGCATGCGGGCGCCGGGTATGACCCTGTTCCGCATGCCTATTTTCGTGTGGGCGATGCTGGCGACCAGCATCATCGGCCTGACCGCCACACAGCTCATCGGCCTCTCGTTCCTGATGGCGTCCATGCAACGGGTGCTGGGTCTGGGCTTCTTTAATCCCAATCTGACGGATCATGCTCTCCAGGTGGGCGCGCCTCCCGGCAATGTGATCCTGTTCCAACATCTGTTCTGGTTCTACTCACATCCGGCCGTCTACGTCTTCATCTTGCCTGGCCTGGGCATAATCAGCGAATTGCTGCCGGTCTTCTCGCGCAAGCCGCTGTTTGGCTATAAATGGATTGCGCTGTCGAGCATGGCCATTGCCCTGGTAGGCTTCCTGGTGTGGGCGCATCACATGTTCACGGCCGGGATGGAGCCGTTCCTGCGCGTCCCATTCTCCTTCGCCACTTTGCTGGTGGCTGTGCCCACAGGCGTCAAGTTTTTCAGTTGGGTAGGAACCATGTGGCGGGGTAAGCTGGAGTTCCCCACCCCCATGTTGTTCACGTTGGGGGCCATCTCCGTCTTCCTTATCGGCGGCCTCACCGGCCCGCCAAACGGCACGGTCACCACGGACCTGTTCCTGCACGACACGTACTGGATCGTCGGTCACTTTCACGCCACCATGTTCGGCGGATTTGTCTTCCCCTTCTTCGCCGCCGTTTATTACTGGTATCCAAAAGTGACCGGGCGGATGTACAACGAAAGGTTGGGCAAGATTCATTTCTGGTTAATGACGCCGGGATTCTGGCTGCAAAGCTTTGCCCAGATGTGGATTGGTTTGCATGGCATGCGGCGGCGTATCGCCGACTATGATCCAGCTCTCAACATCCGAAACGGGCATGTGCTGGTCACCATCGCCGGGTTTGTCATTGGCCTGTCGGTGCTCATCGCTGTCTTTAACCTGGTCAGAAGCGCCCGGCAGGGGGAGGTCGCGGCTGCCAATCCGTGGGGATCGCGCTCGCCGGAGTTCCAGATCCCCTCCCCCATCCCGGAACACAGTTATGCCCATCCCTTTGAGGTGACTGGCGACCCGTATGATTATGGGCTTCCTGGCTCAACTTATGTCAATATGAATCCGGCCGGTGCACCTGCTGCGGCCGATTAAGTGTTTGGCGATTACTCTCACTAATTAAATCAGCGAAATAAACCGCCAAACCTCGCGTTTTCACGGTTTTCCTAACTTATAAACCGTGACACACTAACAAGGAGGCAACTTTCCATGAATGAGAAGAAATCGGCCGCACTGCGACAGGGCCTCCTGGTCCTGATCGGTCTGGCAGTGCTGACGGCCGTCGAATTCGGCATCAGTTTCTTGGAGTTTTCCACCATTGCCCTGTTCATTATCGCCCTGTTCAAGGCGGGCTTGATCTTACAGTACTTCATGCACGTCGCCTTGCTCTGGTCTGAGGAGGAACACGAATGAGTGCTGTCACCACATCACACGAAGAATACCGCCAACAACTCAGCAACAACCGCCTGGGCCTGTGGCTGTTCTTCGTCTCAGAAACGTTCATGTTCGTCGGTCTGTTGACCAGCCGCTTTTACCTCTGGGGTGATGTACGCCCCGATCTCGACCAGGTTTTGGGCGTCATCGTCACCACCATGCTGCTGGTCAGCAGCTACTTCATGAACCGGGCCGAAACATTGATGGCCCACGGCGACCAAAAGGGATTCTTGAACAGCTTGCTGGTCACGGCCGCGCTGGGGGTGTTATTCCTCGCCGGCGTGATCGGGTTTGAGTGGCAGGGCCACATCCGGCCAACGGACGGCGCATTCGGCGCTGTCTTGTACGGCATGACCGGCATGCACGCCCTGCACGTCGTCAGCGGCGTGATCTTTATTCTGATCGTATGGAACAACGGCCGCAAGGGTGTGTACACAGCCGAACGCCACTGGGGCGTACAGGCTTGTGCTATCTGGTGGCATTATGTTGACCTGGTTTGGGTGTTCTTCTACCCGGCCCTGTACCTGATCGGCAAGCCTGCCTGACAAACCAGGGAAGAACAGTAAGGAGGCGATTATGAAGAAAGTCGGATTGCTGCTTGCGGCGCTTTTAGCGCTGGCGCTGGTCACAGCCGCATGCGGCACGCTCCCGGAACTGCCGCCAACAAGAACGCACGTCGCTGAAGAAGAGGCAGTGCCTGCGGCACAGGAGGCAGAAGCAACACAGGCCGAAGCAGAGACGGACGCAACGCCGGCAGAGACTATCGAAGCGCCCGCCCCGGAAACGGCCGAGCCGGACAAAGCAGCCGAACCCGAAGCCGAACCGGTGACCATTTCCATGGACATTGGGGCTGCGTCCAGAGCGGTAGACTTAATCGGGGCCTGGGTGGACGGTGGCGCGCCGGAAAACGATCCGTTCGACTACGTGGGATTTGACGGCAACACCTACCAGGGTACCTTTGCCACCGACATCCAACCCTTATTTACCAGCAAAGGGGTCTGGTTTGACGGCTCGCGGGCGTGCGACAGTTGCCATTTTGCCAACAGCGAAGCCTCGGCCCACGAAATGGATCTGAGCACCTACGCCGGCATCATGTCCGGCGGCGATGTTCTCTCCGAACCCCCCGGCGTCCCCATCCTGGGCCAGAGCGAATTCGGAGCCACGGATTATGACTGGAGCCACTCCAAGCTGCGCGGCCGTCTGCGCAACAACCGCATGCCCCCCGGCTGGGAGTTCGACATCACCGAGGGCAACCGGGATGGCCTTTGCGTGGCTGTGTCCGACGCCGGCGTGGATGTCCAGTTTGGCGAGTATGGCTGCGAGTTGAATGCTGTGGGCCTCATCGGGGCCTGGGTAGGCGCCGGAGCGCCGGAGACGGATGCATTTGAATATGGCGGCGCGCAGTTAAATTATGAGCGCGATGTGGCCCCCTTCTTCAACGAAGACGGCATGTGGTTTGAAGGCTCGCAGGCTTGCGCGGGCTGTCACTTCGCCAACAGCGAGAACTCCTACCATGAGATGGACCTGAGCACTTACGCCGGCATCATGTCCGGCGGCGATGTCCTCTCCGAACCCCCCGGCGTTCCCATCCTGGGTCAGAGCGAAATCGGGGCCACGGACTATGATTGGGCCCACTCCAAGCTGCGGGCGCGGCTGCGCAACAACCGTATGCCCCCCGGCTGGGAGTTCGACATCACTGAGGGGAACCGGGACGGTCCCTGGGTGCTGCATGGCGAACCGGTGGAAGTAGAAGCCCCAACGGTAGCGGCCGTGCCGGCTGAGCTAGGAACACCGACGGCAAAGACCACGGTGACGACCACCACGGTGATTGAGCCGGATGGTACGACCACCGTGACTTCCGTGACCACGATTATCACATTCGGGGAACGGGGCGGGGCAGCCGCCGGGCCGTCCTGCGCCATCCACGCCGTAGACCTCATTGGCGCCTGGGTAGATGCCGGTGCGCCAGAAACGGCCGCTTTTGATTATCTGGCGGTAGATGATGAAGCCTGTTCCGGCACCTTCGACGCCGATATTCTGCCCCTATTCACGGAAAGCAATATGTGGTTCGACGGCTCCCAGGCGTGTACCGGCTGCCACTTCGCCAACAGCGAGAACTCCTACCATGAGATGGACCTGAGCA